>NZ_JBIUCC010000003.1:756908-1011708 GCF_044593495.1 Streptomyces sp. NPDC051963
CGGGGGGGGGGGGGGGGGGGGGGGCCCCCCGGGGGCCCCCCCCCCCCGGGGGGGCGCCCCCCCCCCCCCCCCCGGGGGGGGGGGGCCCCCCCCGCGACCAGCCCCCACGGCGCCGCAGCCGACCCACACCCCATCGCCACACCCAGCGGAGCGCTAGCGCTCCGTCACCTTGCCGTCCGCCACCTCCAGACGGCGGTTCACATGGACGGCGTCCAGCATGCGGCGGTCGTGGGTGACGAGGAGGAGCGTGCCCTCGTACGAGTCGAGGGCCGACTCCAGTTGCTCGATGGCGGGCAGGTCGAGGTGGTTGGTCGGCTCGTCGAGGACCAGCAGGTTGACGCCTCGGCCCTGGAGCAGGGCCAGCGCGGCGCGGGTGCGCTCGCCCGGGGAGAGCGTCGCCGCCGGGCGCAGCACGTGGTCCGACTTCAGGCCGAACTTGGCGAGCAGGGTGCGGACTTCCATGGGCTCCGTGTCGGGGACGGCCGCGGCGAAGGCGTCCAGCAGCGACTCCGGGCCGTGGAACAGCTTGCGGGCCTGGTCGACCTCGCCGATCAGGACGCCGGAGCCGAGGGAGGCCCGGCCCGCGTCCACGGGCACCCGGCCGAGCAGCGCACCGAGCAGGGTCGACTTGCCCGCGCCGTTCGCGCCCGTCACGGCCACCCGGTCCGCCCAGTCGATCTGCAAGGACACCGGGCCGAGGACGAAGTCACCGCGCCGGACCTCGGCGTCCCGCAGGGTGGCGACCACGGCGCCGGAGCGCGGGGCCGTCGCGATCTCCATCCGCAGTTCCCACTCCTTGCGCGGTTCGTCGACGACGTCGAGGCGTTCGATCATGCGCTGGGTCTGGCGGGCCTTCGAGGCCTGCTTCTCGCTGGCCTCGCTGCGGAACTTGCGGCCGATCTTGTCGTTGTCGTTGCCCGCCTTGCGGCGCGCGTTCTTCACGCCCTTGTCCATCCAGCCCCGCTGCATCTGCGCCCGGTCCTGGAGGGCCGCCTTCTTGTCGGCGTACTCCTCGTAGTCGTCGCGGGCGTGCCGGCGGGCCGTCTCGCGCTCCTCCAGGTAGGCCTCGTAGCCGCCGCCGTACAGGTTGATCTGCCCCTGTGCGAGGTCGAGTTCGAGGACCTTGGTGACGGTGCGGGCGAGGAACTCGCGGTCGTGGCTGACGACGACCGTGCCGGCGCGCAGACCGCTCACAAAACGTTCGAGGCGTTCCAGGCCGTCCAGGTCGAGGTCGTTGGTCGGCTCGTCGAGCAGGAAGACGTCGTAGCGGGACAGCAGGAGGGAGGCCAGGCCCGCGCGGGCCGCCTGGCCGCCGGACAGGGACGTCATCGCCTGGTCGAGGTCCACCGCCAGGCCGAGAGAGTCGGCGACCTCCTCGGCCCGTTCGTCGAGGTCCGCGCCGCCGAGGCCGAGCCATCGCTCCAGGCTCGTCGCATACGCGTCATCGGCGCCCGGCGCGCCTTCGACCAGCGCCTCGGTGGCCTCGTCCATCGTCCGCTGGGCCTCGGCCACACCGGTGCGGCGGGCCAGGAACTCCCGCACGGTCTCGCCCGGCCGGCGCTCCGGCTCCTGCGGGAGGTGGCCGACGGACGCCGAGGGCGGGGAGAGGCGCAGCTCGCCCTCCTCCGGCGCGATGAGCCCGGCGAGCATCCGCAGCAGCGTGGACTTGCCCGCGCCGTTGGCCCCGACGAGCCCGATCACATCGCCGGGCGCGACGACGAGGTCGAGCCCGGCGAACAGCGAGCGGTCGCCGTGGCCGGCGGCGAGGTTCTTGGCGACGAGGGTGGCAGTCATCAGACCGCCGATCCTAACGGCCCCGCGACACCGCTCGCGCCTGAGTTCTCAGTGGGCCATCGCCTCCACCAGCACGCTTCCCGATGTCCGCGCCACCACGAAGGACTCCCCCTTCACCGCCTTCGCGTCCAGCGCGATGCGATGCCGGCCGGGCTCCAGGATCCCGTCGAAGACCTCGTGGGCGTGGGGGCGGTACAGGCGGTCCAGGCGGTACGCCGTGAGCCGGACCCGGCACGGCGAGGTGACCTCGACGCCCGCCTCGCCGTCGGCGGCGACCAGCCGGGTCAGCCGGCGCCGGTCGGCGGGGCTGCGGTCCAGGGCGTGCTCGATCTGGGCGACGAGGAGCGGGACGATCGGGGCGAGTCCGTCGACGTAGGCGACGTCGACACCGGCGCGTTCGAAGGCGCCACGGACGGCGGCACGTTCCTCCTCGGTGACGGCACGGCCGAAGGCGACGGCGCCGTAGCCGCGCAGTTCGTCGGCGAGGACGCCGGCGGCGTCGCGGGTGATGTCGGCGCCGATGCCGATGGTGCGCAGCGCGGCGGCGAGCTTGGCCAGCAGGGCGACGCGGGCGCCGATGAGCAGGACCCGGCGGCGGCCGGGGGCAGTCTCCTCGCCGTCGAGCAGGGAGGCCAGGGCTGCCCGGTACTCGGCGCCGGCGAAGCGGAACGGCCCTATGCCGTGGTAGCCGTTGAGCTCCAGGTCGGCCTCCTCCTGGGTCTGCCAGGCGAAGTCCCGCCAGATGAAGTCGTCGCCTTCCTTCTGGATGACCGCGGTGACCGCACCGCACCCCAGGTCCTCGCACTCGGGACAGCCGTAGATGACGTACCGGCCGCCGGGCAGCGGTGCGTCGGTCTCCAGCAGCAGGCTGCGGACCTGGGCGGTGAAGATCGCGGGTGGGACGTCGGAGGCCAGTGGGGAGACGGCGTCGAGGTCGGAGAGCTGGAACAGCAGCGGACGGTCGTCGACGATGAAGTCCACGAAATCCCGGTGCACTTGGTAGTCACCGTTGGCGAGGACTCCACCGGCACGCATCGCCGGTGCCAGGCCGAAGGTCGCGTACTCGGCAGACATGCTGTGAGTATCCCCAGAGAGACCGCTCTCTGAGCACGGCATGACACATTCCGCTACGGTCCCTGCGTGGACAGTGAACCGGACGACGAGGTCATCGTGGTCGG
This sequence comes from Streptomyces sp. NPDC051963, assembly GCF_044593495.1. Taxonomy (NCBI): domain Bacteria; kingdom Bacillati; phylum Actinomycetota; class Actinomycetes; order Kitasatosporales; family Streptomycetaceae; genus Streptomyces; species Streptomyces sp. NPDC051963. The sequence goes on from NZ_JBIUCC010000003.1 coordinate 759,881, forward strand.
CGGCGGGGTCATAGGGCTGACCACGGCCGTCGTCCTCGCCGAGCGCGGCCGCCGGGTGCGGGTGTGGACGCGGGATCCCGTGGAGCGGACCACCTCGGCCGTTGCGGGCGCGCTGTGGTGGCCGTACCGGATCGAGCCGGTCGCGCTGGCGCGCAGATGGGCGCTGCGGTCGCTCGACGTGTACGAGGAGCTGGCGGCACGGCCCGGGGCGACCGGCGTACGCATGGTCGAAGGGGTACTGGGCGAGACGGATCCGGACGACGCCTGGGTGGCCGACCGGCTGCCGGGACTGCGTCCGGCGACCGACCGGGAGTACCGGGGCACGGGGTTGTGGGCGCGGCTGCCGCTCATCGACATGGCGGTCCATCTGCGGTGGCTGCGCGAGCGGTTCCTCGACGCGGGTGGGGCGATCGAGGTCCGTACGGTGTCCGGGTTCGCGGAGGTCGAGGCGCCCGTGGTGGTCAACTGCACCGGGATGGGCGCGCGGGAGCTGGTGCCGGACGCGTCCGTACGGCCGGTGCGCGGGCAGTTGGTCGTCGTGGAGAACCCCGGGATCCGGACCTGGCTCGTTTCCACCGACGCGGCCGGGGCGATGGCGTACTTCTTTCCGCAGCCCGGCCGGTTGCTGCTGGGCGGCACGGCGGACGAGGACGACTTCTCGACCGAGCCGGATCCGGCGGTGGCCGCGGCGATCGTACGGCGGTGTGCGGCGCTGCGGCCGGAGATCGCCGGGGCGCGGGTGCTGGACCACCGGGTGGGGCTGCGGCCGACGCGCAACGCGGTCCGGCTGGAGCGTGAACTGCTCCCCGACGGGCGGCTGTTGGTGCACAACTACGGCCACGGCGGCGCGGGAGTGACGGTGTCGTGGGGGTGCGCGAGCGAGGCGGCGCGGCTGGTGGCCGGCTGAGTGCTCTTCACCGGCGTACACGGTCCGCAGTCCGCAACCGGCCCGCGCCCTCCCACGGCGCGCCTGGTGGAGCGTCAGTCCTTGCCGATCGGGTCCCCCTCCCGCTCCGTCCCCGGTCCGGGCCCGATCCGGATCTCGAACTCCCCGTCGTACTGCTTGTGCCCCTCGACGACGGCGAGCTCGACCACCTCGGAGGCCATCTCCTCGCGCACGATGATCGGGTCGTGGCGCAGATCGCGCATGAGGGCGACGCACATCCCGATCATCACCAGCAGGAACGGCGCCGCGGCGAGGATGGTGAGGTTCTGGAGACCGGTGAGAGCGTCGCCCTCGCTGCCGACGAGCAGCATGATCGCGGCGACGGCCCCGGTGACGATGCCCCAGAACACGACCACGAACCGGCCGGGTTCGAGCGCGCCCTTCTGCGAGAGCGTCCCCATCACGATGGACGCGGCGTCGGCGCCCGAGACGAAGAAGATGCCGACCAGGATCATCACGAGCAGGCTGGTGGCGGTGGCGATGGGGTAGTCCCGCAGCACGGCGAAGAGCTGGCCCTCGGGGGTGGCCTCGTCGCCGAGCCGGTCGCCTTCCTGGAGCTTCATCGCCGTACCGCCGAAGACCGCGAACCAGACCAGGCTGACCGTGCTGGGCACGAGGATCACGCCGCCGACGAACTGGCGGATGGTGCGGCCACGGCTGATACGGGCGATGAACATGCCGACGAAGGGCGTCCAGGAGATCCACCAGGCCCAGTAGAAGACGGTCCAGCTGCCCAGCCAGTCGGCGACGCCCTGGCCGCCGGACGCCTCGGTGCGGCCCGCGAGCTGGGGAAGGTCACCGAGGAAGGCGAAGACCGAGGTGGGCAGCAGGTCCAGGATCAGGATGGTCGGGCCCGCGACGAACACGAACACCGCGAGCAGCAGCGCCAGCACCATGTTGGTGTTGGACAGCCACTGGATGCCCTTCTCGATGCCGGACACGGCCGAGGCCACGAAGGCGAGGGTCAGGACGGCGATGATGGCGACGAGGAGTCCGTCGCTGACCTCGTCCATCCAGTCCAGTTCCTGGAAGCCGGAGCCGATCTGGAGCGCCCCGAGGCCGAGCGAGGCCGCGGAGCCGAAGATGGTCGCGACGATCGCGAGGATGTCGATGACCCGGCCGCCGGCGCCGTTCGCGTGCTTCTCCCCGATGAGCGGGGTGAAGACCGCGCTGACCGTCTGGCGACGGCCCTTGCGGAACGTGCTGTACGCGATGGCGAGGCCGACGACCGCGTAGATCGCCCATGGGTGCAGGGTCCAGTGGAACAGCGTCGTCGCCATCGCCGTCTCCATGCGTTCCCCCGAGTTCTGGGGGTCCGTGCCCGGCGGGGGCGTGGTGTAGTGCGAGAGCGGCTCGCTGACGCCGTAGAACATCAGGCCGATGCCCATGCCCGCGCTGAACATCATCGCGACCCAGGACACCGTGCGGAACTCGGGCTTCTCCCCCTCGGTGCCGAGGTGGATCCGGCCGTAGCGGCTGACGGCGAGCCAGAGGGCGAAGACCACGAAGCAGGACGCGGCCAGCATGAAGGCCCATCCGCCGTTGTGGATCAGCCCGTCGAGCATCGTGCCGGAGGCGTCCTTGAGCGAGTCGGTGGCGGTGGCGCCCCAGACCACGAAGGCCAGGGTGAGCGCGGCCGTCACGCCGAAGACGATCCGGTCGGTCTGCGGCTGCCCGTCGCCGGCGAGACCCGCTTCCGAGCCGGGAAGCGAGCCTCCACCGTGGTCGGGCGGGGAATGCTTGTCATGCGTCACGGGCGGGACCTTTCAGCCAAGTTGTTTACGCGCACTTACCCGATCCGTAAGGCACTACCACACGTGACACGGATCTGATCCGATCAGCAGTCGGTGTCGGCCTCCCCGACGGTCAGGTGGTACGGCGCCCGCCCGTCCAGCAGCAGGGGCACGAGGGCGCGCAGCGACTGGCGCAGCGGTACGAGGGTGCCGTCCGCGTCGTGGCGTGCGAGGACGCCGTGCAGGGCCAGTTCGTCCTTGACGTCCGCGTACTGATCGTCCGTGAGCCGGTAGCCGCAGGGCGGGTCCTGGATGACCTCGGCCGGTTCGGGCGGGTCGTTGTCGGCACCCCCGACGTAGACGGGGCCGGTGTCGGCGTAGCCCGCGAGGCGTGCCTTCGTCGTCGCGGCCTCGACCTGCGCCCGGCGCTCGGACGTGAACCCGAACAGGCCCTTCAGGGCGGCGAGTTGGGAGTTGACCCGGCGCCGGTTGTTGAGTGACTCGTCCGCCTTCTCGGCTTCGGTGAGGGCGTCGACCCGGCTTTCGATGAGCAGTCCGACCGCGTGCTTCACGCCGGACATGTTCCGCAGGATGCGTTCCTGTCCGTCACCGGCGACCTGCTGGATCGGGTCGCCGGTGACGGGGTCGGTCCAGATGCCGTACGTGCCCGTCGTGTACCCGGCGCGCTGTGCGGCAGGACGTACGTACGCCTGGGACAGGGTCTCGCCCTCGTCGTGGACGGCGGAGGCGGTGTTGAGGTTGCGCGGCCAGAGGTCGAAGAGGTCCTTGTCGTAGTACGGCGGTGTCGCGCCGTACTCGTGCAAGTCGTAGACGGTGTCGGGACGCTGGTCGCGGATGACCGCGGCCATGGCGCGCCCTTCGGCGGTCTTCAGGGCGATGTGGTCGCGGTTGACGTCGACGCCGTCGCTGTTGCCGCGGGTGTCGGCGGCCCGGCCGTCGGGGTTGGCGGTGGGCACGACGAGCACGGTGGTGCGGTCCAGGAAGCGCCGGGTCTCGCGGTCGGTCGTGAAGGCGAGGTCGCGGACGGTGGTCAGACAGGCCTCGCGGCCGGACGGTTCGTCACCGTGCTGGCTGCAGATGAGCAGCACCGTGCTGGGCGCGTTCTGCGCGCCGACGCGCAGGAGTTGGACGGGACGGCCCTGCTTGGTCGTACCGATGCGGGCCAGGGAGACCCGGCTGCTCCCCCGGTCCACGGCGGCCAGGAAGTCCTGTTCCTCCGGCTGAGTGGTCCAGCGGGCCCCGTTCGACTGCTCGAAGCCGGTGCGCGGCAGGGTGTCCGCCGCCTGGGTCGGAACGGCGGTCAGGGAGGCGGCGAGAGCCACCGCGGTGACGGTCAGTGCGCGGATCACCGGCTGCCTCCCGGGATGCGCTGGACGGTGCGCGGCGCCTCCACGCCGTTCAGGGTGGTGGCCTGTGGGGCGGCGTGTCCGGAGCTCGCGGTGGCGCGGGCGAAGGCCGCCCGGCCGCCGACCAGCGGGACGCGGGCCGAGGTGCGGGACAGGTCGAGGGTCAGGGTCGGCTTCGTCGACGGCGGGTCGATCAGGTCCTTGTCGGTGCCCGCGACGATCAGCGCCAGCCGGTGCCCGGCCGGGACCACATGGTCGGTCGCGCCCAGGTCCAGGGTGATGGTGTACGGCTTGCCCGGGGTGAGCGGGACGCCCGTCTCGTCGGAGGCGTGATTGCCGAGGTCGGCCCAGCCGCGGCTGACGACCGTGTAGTCGACTGCCGCCGTTTTCGCCTGCGTCTTCTTGAAGCAGGGGCTGTCGCCGGTGGTGCTCGCGCCCCAGCAGGTGCGGTCGGTGAGGGTGGTGATGCCCTCGCCGCTCGCCGCGTAGTCGCGGATGGTGTCGGGGCCGAGGTCCACGAGGACGGCGGACAGATGGGCCGTCGAGGTGGTCGGGGTCGCGGTGACGGTCACCTCGGACGAGCCGGACAGACGCAGGTCGCGGGTGAGCGGCCCGGTGACGAAGCCCGCCTTGTCGGGTGTCGAGGTGTCGATCTGCGCGGCCCAGTCGGTCTCGCCGAGCTGGGGGTTGTCGGTGAAGGTCTCGGTGCCGGCGGACTTGCTCAGGCCGAGGGTGCCGACGCCGGGCCGGTCGCCCGAGTCGGGGCGCAGGGTGGTGGTGCGGGTGCCGCTGGGCGGCCAGGTGTCGGAGGTGACCCACTGGTCGGGGTGGCGTTCGATGTCGGCCATGGGCTCGTCGTCGATGCCGTTGTCGTAGCCGAGGAGTTCATGGTCGAACCAGCGGTGCAGGGTGTCGACCCAGTCGGCGCGGCGGAAGTCGAAGGGGTCGACATGGCCGGTCTGGGAGAGCCAGATCTTGCGTTCGACGCCGTTCTTCGCGAGGGCGTCCCACCACGGACCGACGTGCTGCATACGGACGTTGAGGTCCTGCATGCCGTGGATCAGGAAGACGCTGGCCTCGACCTTGCGCGCGTCCTTCACGTAGTCGCGCTCGGTCCACAGCGGCGTCCAGTCGCCGGTGCGCGGGGCCTGGTCGACGAGCTTCTGCTGGACGGCGGCGCACTTGGCGCGGGCGTCGGGGCTCTCCACGGCGTCGGACAGCCAGTCGGGGCCGGAGTCGTAGAGCGGGGCGCCCTTGGAGAAGTAGTAGTCGTACCAGGTGGAGATGGCGCTGATCGGGACGATGGTCTTCAGGCCCTCGACCCCGGTGGCGGCGACGCCGTTGGCGATCGTGCCGTCCCAGCTCTTGCCGATCATGCCCGTCTCGCCGTTGGTCCATGTGGCCTTGGCCCGGGCGGTGCCGGTGCGGGAGGTGTAGGCCTTGGCGCGGCCGTTCAGCCAGTCGACGACCGCTTTGGCGGACTGGATGTCGGAGCGGCCGCCGACGTCGACACAGCCGTCGGAGCGGTTGCTGCCGGCGAGGTCGACGCCGACGAAGGCGTATCCGCGCGGCACGAAGTAGTTGTCGTAGAAGAGCGGCATCTGGACGACGTTGCCCTGGGCGTCGTACGTCTTGAGCTGGCTTTCGTTGCCGCGTCCGCAGCAGGAGTAGTAGGGGCTGGCGTCCATGATGACCGGGATCTTCCGGCCCTGCTGGGCGGGTTCGCGCGGGCGGACGATGTCGACGGCGACGCGGTCCGTCTTTCCGTCGCTGTCGCCGTCGAGTCCGGTGTCCACCCAGACGGCCTCGCGGACGGCGTTCTCGTACGAATACACCGGCGTGCTCTCGCGCGGGGCGCTGTGGGCCGCGGCCGGGGTGAGCAGGGCAGCCGTCAGGGCGGCGACGGCGGCCGCCGCGAGCGGTCTCCAGGTCGTGAAGCGCATGCGTATCGGCATGCGCGGACGGTACATCGGTCAACTCCTGTGCAGAAGAGGGCGATCCGATGCGGACGAGGCGCTTGAGCCATTCGGCCCATGACGGCCGAATGGCGATCGTGTGACAGCAGCGACCATGGACATGCCGAGGGACACAGGTAATGAATAGGCTCCGAACAGACTTCGGTCCCCTACGACTTGGAGCTTTCGTGCACCGCAGACTCATCGCGCCGGGCTCGCTCGCCGCGGCCTCGCTGCTGCTGGCGATCCCGGCATCGGCCGCGAGCGTCTCCCCCGGCGCCCCGGGCATCGGCGACCCCTATTACCCGGCCTACGGCAACGGCGGATACGACGTCTCCCACTACGACCTGCGGCTGACCTACCAGCCGGCCACGGACGAGCTGTCGGGCACGGCGACCCTGCTGGCCCGTACCACGCAGGACCTGTCCCGGTTCAACCTGGACTTCCTGCTGGACGTCAGCGAGGTGCGGGTGGGCGGCGTCAAGGCGTCGTTCACGACGTCCGGTGAGCACGAGCTGGAGATCACGCCGAAGAAGCCCCTCCCCAAGGGCACCCCGGTCACGATCGTCGTGCGGTACAGCGGAGTGCCGTCGTCGAAGCAGGCGTACGGGTTCACCAGCTGGCACCGCACGCCGGACGGCGGAGTCGGCGCGAACGAGCCCGAGGCGGCCTGGTGGTGGTTCCCGAGCAACGACCACCCGCTCGACAAGGCCACCTACGACGTGTCGGTGGCCGTGCCCGACGGCAGCCAGGCCATCTCCAACGGCACGCTCCAGTCGACGACTTCCCGGTCCGGCTGGACCCGCTACAACTGGCGCTCCGACAAGCCGCAGGCGACCTATCTCGCCACGCTCGCCGTAGGGAAGTTCGACGTCACGACCGGGACCACCGAGAGCGGTATCCCGGTCATCAACGCCTACAGCAAGGACCTGGGCGCCAACGCCGGCGCGGCGCGAGCCAGCATCGAGCGGACCGGGGAGATCGCCGACTGGCTGGTCGAGTACTTCGGACCGTATCCGTACAACGCGCTCGGCGGGTACGTGCCGAACACCGACACCGGGTACGCGCTGGAGACACAGACCCGGCCCTTCTACAGCCCACGGCAGTTCGCGAGCGGGTCGAACACCTCCGTGGTCGTCCATGAGCTGGCCCACCAGTGGTACGGCGACCTGGTGTCCGTGGCCGGCTGGAAGGACATCTGGATCAACGAGGGCTTCGCCCGGTACGCGCAGTGGCTGTGGTCCGAGCACGAGGACGAGGGCACGGCGCAGGACATCGCGGACTATGTGTACGCCTCGCATCCGGCCGACGATCCGTTCTGGACCGTGAAGCCGGGCGACCCGGGGCCGGAGAACCAGTTCCACCTCGCGGTGTACGACCGGGGCGCGCTGGCCCTTCAGGCGCTGCGGGGCGAGATCGGGGACGAGGCGTTCTTCGCCGTCCTCAAGGGCTGGCCGCAGAAGTACGCGTACGGCAACGCGTCGGTCGCCGACTTCCGGGCTTACGCCGAACAGGTGTCGGGCAAGCCGCTGGCCACGCTCTTCGACACCTGGCTGTACCAACCGTCCAAGCCGAGTACGTCCGCGGCACGGTCGGCGTCCCTTGCGGAGGCCTCGACGGCAGTGGTGCAGCCGAAGTCGTGGAAGAAGATCGCCGCGACGAACGACGTGCATCAGCACACCGACGCGGCGCAGGACGCCCCGCGACACGAGCACTGACGCGCTCCGCGCCCTCCCTCGGTTTACGGTGGGCCCACGCGCCGGACGCGTGGGCCGGCCGGCGCCGCCTGACGAGGGAGTCATCAGTGCGGGACGTCGCGATCATCGAGGCACCGTCCGTGCTGGGGCTGCGGCCGACCGGCGTCGAGGAGCTGCCCGGGGCACTGCTCGACGCCGGTCTGGCCGACGGCCTCGGTGCGGTGCGGGCGGGCAGGGTCGAACCGGGACCCTACGACCCCGAGCGGGATCCGGGGAGCGGGGTCCTCAATCCGGCAGGCATCGCCGACTACTCCGTACGGCTGGCCGACGCGGTGGGCGGGGTCCTCGACGGCGGACGCTTCCCGGTGGTGCTGGGCGGCGACTGCAGCGTGCTGCTCGGCAATCTGCTGGCACTGCGCCGCCGGGGGCACCACGGGCTGCTGTTCCTGGACGGTCACACCGACTTCTACCAGCCGGAGGCGGAACCGGTCGGTGAGGTGGCCTCCATGGAGCTGGCCCTGGCCACCGGGCGCGGGCCCGCCGTCCTGGCCGATCTGGAGGGGCGCGCGCCGCTGGTGCGGGACGCGGACACCGTCGCCCTCGGGTTCCGGGACCAGGCGGAGGCCTCGGTGTTCGGGATGCAGCCCCTGCCGGACGAGCTGCACGCCATGGACCTCGACGCGGTACGGGAGCTGGGCGCGGCCGCCGCGGCCCGGCGGGCGGTGGAGCTCCTCGCGGCCGGCGGGGCCGCCGGGTACTGGGTGCATCTCGACGTCGATGTGCTGGCGGACGCGGTCATGCCCGCCGTGGACTACCGGCTCGCGGGCGGGCTGTCCTGGGAGGAGCTGGAGACGGTGCTCGGCCTTGCCCTCGCCGGCCCGGCGGTCGGCCTCGACGTCGCGATCTTCAATCCGCGCCTCGATCCCGACGGGACCCTCGCGGCGCGGCTCACCGAGTGTCTGCTGCGGGCGTTCGCGTCCCAGGGCTGACCGGCTCGCCCAGCACTCGGCTCGCCAGGTCCGCCGCCAACCCCGGGACGTGCGTGCGGAGTTCGTCCTCCGCGGCGGCCCGGTCGGCCTCGATGCGGGTGGTGGCGCGGGCGAGAAGTGCGTCGCGTTCGCGCACGCCGTCGGCGCGGGCCTCGGCGATGAGCGCCGCGCCCTCGGCCTCCGCCTGCTGGCGGATGCGCGCCGCTTCGTGCCGGGCCTCGGCGAGCGCGGCCCGCGCCTCGCTGCGCTTCTCCTCCGCGAGGGCGCGGACCTGTTCGGCGTGCTCGGCCACTCCGTCCGTCGCCTGTTCACGCGCCTCGATGACGCGGCGGGCACGGCGGAGGAGCGGGACCAGGCAGAGATAGCAGAGGACGAACAGGAAACCCGCGACCACCAACTCCTGGATCTGCGGATTCAGCGGGCCGATCTCCACGGGGATGAGGTCCATGCCACTCCCTTACCCGCTCGCGCGCCACTCTCCCGCCATGGCCCTCCGGACGGTGGGTGTCCGCGGGGCGCGGGTTCGAGGCGCTACTTCGTGAGCTCGGTCAGCTCCCGGTCCTCCGCCCTGGCCGTCCGGCGGCGGATCGCGTACCAGCCGCCGATCAGCATGGCCGCGATCACGGGGATGAGCAGGAGGGTCTTGCGGCCGACCTCGGGGTCGTTCCACATCATGCCGAGACAGGCCAGCAGGAAGACGATCGTGGTGATCTCGGTGACCGGGCTGCCGGGCAGCCGGAAGGAGGGCCGGGCGAGCAGGCCCTCCTTGGCACGGCGGACGAAGGCCAGATGGCAGATCATGATGATCACCCAGGTGCTGATGATGCCCAGGGAGGCGACGTTCAGCACGATCTCGAAGGCCTGGCTCGGCATCAGGTAGTTCAGGCCGACGCCGAGGACGCAGACCGCGCAGGTCAGCAGGATGCCGCCGTAGGGGACCTGGCTGCGGTTCATTCGGGCGGTGAACTTCGGGGCCGAGCCCGCCATCGCCATGGAGCGCAGGATGCGGCCCGTCGAGTACAGGCCGGAGTTCAGCGAGGACATCGCCGCCGTCAGGACCACCAGGTTCATCACATCGCCGGCCGCCGGGATGCCGATCCTCGACAGGACCGTGACGAAGGGGCTCTCGTCGGCGGAGTACACCGAGCCGGGCAGCAGAAGGGCGAGGAGGACGACCGAGCCCACGTAGAACAGGCCCACCCGCCACATGATCGAGTTCACCGCGCGCGGGACGACCTTCTCCGGCTCGGCGGTCTCGCCGGCGGCGACGCCGACCAGCTCCAGGGCCGCGTACGCGAAGATCACGCCCTGCATGACGAGGACCACGGGCATCATGCCGTGCGGGAAGACGCCACCGCTGTCGGTGATCACGCCGAGGCCGGGTGTCCGGCCGCCCACCTCGTGCTGCGTGGCCAGCAGGAAGATGCCGATGAACATGAAGCCGACGAGGGTGGCGACCTTGATGATCGCGAACCAGAACTCCAGCTCGCCGAAGATCTTCACCGAGATCAGGTTCACCGCCAGGACCACCGCCAGGGCGATCAGGGCGAGCACCCACTGGGGGATGTCGGTGAACAGGCTCCAGTAGTGCGTGTAGAGCGCGATCGCCGTGATGTCGGCGATACCGGTCGTCGACCAGTTCAGGAAGTACATCCAGCCGGCGACGTACGCGCCCTTCTCGCCGAGGAACTCGCGCGCGTACGACACGAAGGAACCGGAGGACGGGCGGTACAGGACCAGCTCGCCGAGGGCGCGGACCACGAAGAAGGCGAAGACGCCGCAGACGAGGTAGGCGATTGCGAGGGCGGGGCCCGCGTTGTGCAGACGGCCGCCGGCGCCCAGGAAGAGTCCGGTGCCGATCGCGCCGCCGATGGCGATCATGTTGACGTGGCGGGCCTTGAGGTCCTTGCTGTAGCCGGCGTCGCCCGCGTCCGCGGGCGTCCCGGTCGCCTCGGGACGGTCGGCGACCTGTGCCGTGTCCACGGCGTCCTTGCTCACAGGTGGTACCACTCTCTGGTGCTCCCGGGCGGGGGTGGGCCCGGGTGTCCGTACAAAGGTGTGGCCCGTAACCGCCTTGACGCGGTACGGACCAAGGCAGCACCTTCCCACGGCGATCACGCCCCATGCGGTGGCCCATGTCACAGAGCGTCGCTTCTCACATGGTCATCAGGGGTCGTCCCCGAGGTTTCACAGTGTTGGTGAGACAGCGATACTGCTGCACATGACGACCGAACCCATCGACACGGGGCAGCCGACCCTCACGATCGACGAGCTGGCCGCGCAAGCGGGCGTCACGGTCCGCACGGTCCGGTTCTACGGCACCAAGGGTCTGCTGCCGCCGCCGGTGATCGGTCCGCGCCGGGTCGGTCACTACAACGAGGAGCATCTCGCGCGCCTCGCGCTGATCGAGGAACTCCAGAGACAGGGCATGACCCTCGCCGCGATCGAACGCTATCTGCGGCAGCTGCCGGCGGACCTCAGCGCCCACGACCTCGCCATCCACCGTGCCGTGGTGGCGTCCTGGGCCCCGGAAGCCCTGGAGTGGGTGGACCGCGAGGGGCTTCAGGGGCAGGCGGGGCGGACGCTGAGCGAGGAGGACGTGGACCGGCTCGTGGCGATGGGCATCGTCGCGCGGGAGAACGGCTCGTTCCGCGTGGACTCCGGGCTGCTGCGGCTCGGCGTCGAGCTGCTCGACGTACCGCTGTCCCAGGAGACGATCATGGCGGCCCGCACCACGCTGATCGAGCACTCGCGGGCGGCGGCGCACGAGCTGTCGCGGCTGCTGCGCGACGCCGTGGCCGAACGCGACGCCGAGGATGTGAAGTCGCTGTCGGCCCATATGCATCCGCTGGTGGTGCAGGCCCTGCTGACGACCTTTCAGCGCTCCCTCAGACAGGAGTTGCGCGAGTGGCTCGACGGGATCTCAGAGGTAGGTGGATCCGCCTGACACGTTCAGCGTCTGCCCGGTGAGGAAACCGCTGGACTCGTCCACCACGTACAGCAGCGTCGACACCAGGTCGGCGGGCTGCTGGGTGTGCGGTACGGCCTGCCGGGCGCGGACGTGCTCGAAGCCGCCGTCCGCGCCGACCGTCCGCTCGGCCGTGGCGGTGCGGACCATGCCGGGCGCGATCGCGTTCACCGTGATGGCGTACGGCCCCAGCGCCGCCGCCAACGCGCGCGTGAAGCCGATCAGGCCCATCTTCGAGGCGACGTACGGGACCATGGTCGGCGGCGCGGAGAGCACCGCCTCCGAGGCGATGTTGACGATCCGTCCCCAGCCCGCGGCCTTCAGGTACGGCAACGCGGCCCGCGTCACCAGGAACGGCGCCTCCAGATTGACGCGCATGATCCGGCGCCACTCCTCGATCGTGGTGTCCTCGAAGGGCGCTTGCGGATAGACCCCGGCGTTGTTGACCACCACGTGCAGCGTGCCGAACCGGTCGATGACGTGCTCCAGCCCCTCCTCGACGGTGCTCTCGTCGGCGACGTCACCGATCAGCTCCACATAGTCCAGGACCTTTGCGGCGGTCACCGGCTGTGGGACGAGATCGAGGCCCGCGACGCGGTAACCGCGACCCGCGAGCGCGACGGCGAACTCCTGACCGAGGCCCTGTGCCGCTCCGGTCACCAGGGCGGTACGCGTCTCCATGGGGCGAGTGTGATGACCCGTCAGTGCCTCGGCAAGAGCGCATTTCACTCGCTGAAACGTCTGTGTTGCCGCCCGCCTCCGTGGGGCCGACGCTGCGGGGCGACCCTCGGACATGGCTGAGGGTCAGGGCCTGCCCGGCGGATCAGGTCGCAGCAGAGCGGCGGTGCCTGATCGGCGTCCGTGAGCGGGGTCTGGTGCGTACAGCTGCAAGGCGGAGGAGGGAGTCGACGCGGAGCGTCGGCGACCGACGACAACGCGGCAGATGTGCGCACCAGACCCCGCGTCTGCGGCATGATCCGCCGGGCAGGCCCTAGCCCCCAGCACCAGCCGTACGGGAGCCGTGCCCGATGACTGAGACCGAGCGTGCCGTGGACGACGCCGAGCGCGCCCGCGAACAGGGCGGCGGTGCGCGCAGGCGGCGGCCGGTGCCGCGCCGGCTGGTCCGGGACGAGCTCGGTGTGCTGCTCGTGCTGGGGCTGCTCGTCGCCGGGATCGGGATTCCGTACCCGGACTTCCTCGACACCGGCAATCTGCTCTCTACGGCCCACAACTCGGTCTACATCTCGCTGATGGCGTGCGGGATGGTCTTCGCGCTGGCCATGCGTGAGGTGGATCTGTCGGTCGGCGGCACCTACGCCATGTGCCTGGTCATCGGGGCGCTGCTGGTGCGCGAGGGCGTGGATCCCTGGCTGGCGGTGCCCGTGGTGCTGCTCACCGGGATCGCGCTGGGCATCTTCAACGCGCTGGTCACGACGCTGCTCGCGCTGCCGTCGTTCATCGTGACGCTGGGCACGCTGATGCTCTTCCGGGGCGTCGGGCTGGCGCTCGCCGACGGCAAGCAGATCACCGACCTGCCGTTGGACGACTCCTTCTTCACCTTCGCCGGCGGCGATCCGGGCGGCGTGCCGTTCGCGCTGTGGGTCCTGGTGGCGGTCGTCGTGATCCTGGCCGTGGTGCTCACCCGCACCCGCTTCGGGGCCCGGGTGCGGGCGATCGGCTCCAATCCCGACGCCGCCGCGTTCAGCGGCATCCCGGTCGTCCGCACCCGTATCCAGGCCCTGGCGCTGTCGGGGCTCACGACGGCCTGCGCGGCCGCCCTCGCGCTCGCCTTCTACGGCGCCGGCGACCCGACGCTGGGACAGGGCTACGAGTTGCAGGCCATCGCCGCCTGCATCATCGGCGGCACCCCGCTGGCCGGCGGGCGCGGCTCGGTCGTGGGTGCCGTGGCCGGGGCGATGATCCTGTCCGTCGTCGCGGCCGGGCTCGTGTTCTTCGAAGTGCCCATCAACTGGACGTCGTTCGCGACCGGCGGGGTCATCCTCGTCGCGGTCGCGGCCGACAGCGCGCTGCGCCGCACGGGACGGCGGCGGACATGAGCACGAGCACGCAGAATCCCTGGAGGCCGTTGATGCACCCCCGATTCCGTACGGTGTCCGCCGCACTCGGCGCCCTGGCCCTGCTGGCCTCCTTCGGCTGCGGCGAGAGCGGCTCCGGCAGCGGCAAGGGCGGCGAGCTGAACATGGGCATCGCGGTGGCCAACATCTCGCTCAACTTCGCCCATGAGATGGTGCTCGGCGCCGAGAGCGCCGCGAGCCACGCGGGCAACGTCGACTTCAAGGCGGTCGGCCCACCGAACACCGACGGGCCCGCCGAGGTCCAGCTCTTCCAGAACCTCACCACCCGCGCCAAGGACGGCATCGTCCTGGAGAACCTCGACCCGCCGATCTTCACCCGGCCCGCCGCCCGCGCCGTCGACCAGGGCATCCCGATCGTCGCCCTGGACACCGCGCCCACCGACGGCAGCAAGGTCGGCTTCTACGTGGGCAACGACAACTACGCCCTCGGCGAGCTGATGGCGAAGGAGGCGCTGGAACGGCTGGGCGACGACCCGAAGGGCGAGGTCGCCATCGGGGTGCCCAACCCCGGGACGCCGGTGCTGGACAACCGGGCCCAGGGCATCGCCGACACGTTCGAGAAGGAGGCACCGAACGTCGAGATCGTCGGCCCCTTCCAGACGTACAGCGATCCGGGGCAGAACTACAGCTCCTGGTCGGCGCAGGTCAACGCACACCCCGACGCGATCGCCTTCCTGGGGGTCGGCGACGCCGACAGCTACAACCTCGCCAAGATCAAGCAGGCGAAGAAGGGCAGCTGGCTGTCGGCCGGCTTCGACGTCGACCCCAAGACCCTCGACGCGGTCAAGGACGGCTCCAACTTCGTGACCATCGACCCGCAGCACTTCCTCAAGGGCTACCTCTCCACGGCGATGCTGATCGAGTCGGTGCGCGACAACGACGGGAAGCTGCCCGAGGGTTGGTTCCTGTCCCCCGGCGGGGTGGTCGACTCGTCCAACATCGACGAGATCATCACCCGGCAGAAGTCGGCCGACGCGGCCTACGACTGGTACAAGCCGACGATCGACAAGCTCCTCGGCGACCAGGAGGCCAACCTCAAGCCGCTGAAGGACGCGCGCTGAGATGACGTACGGCGATGTCTTGGTGGCCCAGAAACTGGTCAAGTCGTACGGCGGGGTACGGGCGTTGGACGGGGCCGGCATCAGGCTGCGGGGCGGCGAGGTGCACGCGCTGGTCGGGGAGAACGGGGCCGGCAAGTCGACGCTCGTGCGGATCCTGTCGCGGGTGCTGGCCCCCGACGAAGGGGCGGTACGGCTGGCGTCCGGCACACGGATCGCCGTCGTCTCCCAGGAGTTGAGCCTGTTCCCGGACCTCACCGTGCGGGAGAACCTCTTCCCGCGCCACGCGCCGCGCCGCTTCGGCCTGCTCGACCGGGGCGCCATGGACCGGGCCGCGCTGCCCGTCCTCACCGAGCTGGGACTGGACCTCGACCCCGCCACCCTGCTCGGTGAACTCCCCCTGGCGGACCAGCAGTTGACGGAGATCGCACGGGCGTTGCTGCGCCGGCCGGGGCTGCTGATCCTCGACGAGCCCACGTCCGCGCTCCCGGCCGCCGCCGTCGACCGCCTCGAACAGGTCCTGCGCACGCTCACCGGACGAGGCATCGCCGTCCTGTACGTCACCCATTTCCTGGAGGAGGTGATGCGCTTCGCGCAGCGCGTGACGGTGCTGCGGGACGGGCGGGTCGCACTGGCCGGGGAGGACCGGGACGAGGTGGACGTACCGGAGTTGGTCACGGCGATGCTGGGCGGGCGCCCCGAGAAGCCCGTACGCCGGACGCGGGCCGTGGTCGATCTGCCGCCGCCGGTGGTGCTGTCCGGGGTGAGCGTCCCGGGACAGCTGACGGACGTCACGTTCACCGTGCGGGCCGGCGAAGTGGTCGGGGTCGCCGGGCTGCAAGGGGCCGGTCATCTCAGCGCGTTGGAGGTGGTGTGCGGGCGTACGGCGCTCTCCGCGGGGCGCGTGGACATCGGCGGGCGCGGGCTGCCGCACTCGCTGCGGGCCGCCGTGCGGGCGGGCGTGGCCTTCGTGCCGAGCGACCGCAAGCGGTACGGGCTGATGGTGGACCGGACCGTGTGGGAGAACACCACTGCGGTCAGCTGGCTCGCGCTGGGGCGCGGAGGGATCGCCCCAGCGCGGGCCGGACTGGTGCGGCGCACCGTCGAGTTGACCGAGCGGTTGCGGCTGCGGGGTGGGCCGTACGACGTGGTGGGCCGGCTCTCCGGGGGCAATCAGCAGAAGGTCGTCTTCGCGAAATGGCTCGCCACCGACCCTTCGATCGTGGTCCTCGACGATCCGACCCGCGGTGTCGACGTCGGCGTACGGGCCGAAATGCATCGGATCGTCGGTGAGTTGGCGGCAGGCGGCGCGGCCGTTCTGATCGCCTCCACCGACCTCGCCGAGCTGACGGAGGTGTGTGATCGGGTGCTGGTGTTCGTGCGCGGTCGGATCACCGGTGAGGTGAGCGGAGCGCGGCTGACCGAGCGCGCGCTGGCGGTAGAGATGCAGCAGACGAACGGGGCGGGGCGGGCCGAGGCCGGCTCCTGAGCCGCAGTGGGTCCTCGTCAGGCCGACAGCTTGCGCGTGAGTGCCCGCGCCGCCTCGCACACCCTCGCGCCGAGGCGGTCCACGTCGAGGCGGCGGGTGACGCCGGTGACGGAGATCGCGGCGATCGGGCAGGAGTCGCGGCCGCGGGCATAGACCGGGGCGGCGACGGCCGAGACGCCGATCTCGGCCTCCTCCAGGTTGACTCCGTACCCCCGCGCCCGGGTCAGGGCCAGGTCGCGGGCGAGCTGACCGGGCAGGACCAGGGTGCGCGGGGTCAGACGGGGCAGGCCGACGCGCGGTGGGCGCGGGTCCAGGGCGAGGAACACCTTGCCGGTGGCCGTGCAGTGGGCGGGCAGCCGGCCTCCGGTGCGGGAGACGATCGGGGTCGCGCGACGGCTGGTGACCTTCTCCAGGAAGAGGGTGTCGGTGCCGTCGGGGACGGCGAGATGGACGTTCTCGAAGGTCGCCTCGTGCAGATCGCCGAGGTACGGCAGTGCGGTGTCCCGCAGTTCGCGCACGGACGGCGCGGACTGGCCCAGCTCGAACAGGCCCAGGCCGATGCGGTAGCTGCCGTCGCGGGTGCGCTCCACCAGGCCGAGCCGGACGAGTTCGCCGATCAGCCGGTATGCGGTGGGTTTGGGCAGGCCGGTGCGGACGGCCAACTCGGCGAGGGTCAGGGCGGTGTCGGAGTCGCCGCAGGCGCGCAGCAGTGCGGCACCGCGCGCGAGGACCGACTTGGGGAGCGGGCCGTCCGTCATGGGCTGATGGTCGTGGTCAGGGGGGCGGGTGACAAGGTGTCGGGGGCCGTGAGAAGGATTCCTCAATGGCCGGACGGGCTTTGTTCCCGCAGTCGTACGTCCACCAGTCGCGGGCCGCTCAACTCCCCCACCCCCGCCACCAGTTCGCACACATGGTCCGCGCTCCGGGCCCGCACCGCCTCCACCCCGAAGAAGTCCGCCGCCCGCACGAAGTCCAGCTGCCCCAGCTCCGTGCCGGGGCAGACTCCCTTTCCGCCCATCGCCTCGTAGGTGTCCTGCACGGTCCGATAGGCCCCGTTGTTCATGACCACGAACAGCACCGGTGTCTGCTGCCGGGCCGCGCTCCACAGGCTCTGGAGGCCGAACAGGGCGCTGCCGTCGCCGAGGACGGCGACAACGGGCCGGTCGGGTTCGGCGAGGGCGCGGCCGACGGCGGCGCCGATGCCCCAGCCGAGGCCGCCGCCGACGGTGTGGGTGTAGCTGCCGGGGCGGTCCAGTCGGACGAGACGGCGCACGAGCAGGCCCACGGTGATGGCCTCTTCGACGACCGCGGCATCGGGCGGCAGACCGCGGGCGACGGCGTGGGCGGCGGCCCAGGGGGCGAGCGGGGCCTCGGAGTAGGCGGCGCGGGCGGCTGATTCCGTGCGGTCGCGTTCGGCGGTGTGGCGCTCGCCGGCCCGGAGGATGCGGCCCTTGGCGGTGTGCGCGGGGACGCGTTCCCGCAGGAGTTCGGCGAGCCGGTGCAGGGACGGGCCGAGCGCGCCCACCAGGCCGGCGTCCGCGGGGAAGTTGCGGCCGATCTCGTCCGGGTCCGGGTCGAGGTGGACGACGGTGAGGGCGGACGGCAGCGCGGGGCCCGGACTGTAGGGGTGGGGCGTGAAGGCGTGCGCGCCGGCGATCAGGACGACGTCGTACGCGTCCAGCGTGGCGCGGATGACATCGTGGCGGGGCGGCAGTGCACCCGCGTACAGGGGGTGGGTGGTGGGGAAGTCGAGGAAGTCGGCCATCGGCTGGTGGTGGACGGTCGCGCCGACGGTTTCCGCCACCCGGACCAGGGCGTCGAGGGCGTTCTCCCGGCCGACTCCGTCGCCGGCGACGATCGCGGGACGGGTGGCGCCGCCGAGCAGGAGGGCGGCCCGTTCCAGGCCGACGGCCGGTCCCTGCGGGGGGACGGGGGTGCGGGCGGGGACCTCGACCTCGGTGTCCTCGGCCAGCAGGTCCACCGGGACGGACAGGAACACCGGTCCGGCGGGGGGCCGTACCGCCTGGGCGAAGGCGCGACGCAGGGCGAGGGGCAGGTCGTGGGCGTGCTGGACGTCGTACGTCGCCTTCACCGCGGGGGTCGCGAGGCCGATGAGGTCGCCGGAGAGCATGGGGTCCTGCTGGAGGTGGCGGCGGTCCTGCTGGCCGGCCATGACGACCAGCGGGGTGCGGGAGCGGCGGGCGTTGAGCAGGCCGATGAGCCCGTTGGCGAGCCCGGCGGCGATGTGCAGACTGACGAAGGCCGGACGGCCGGTGGCGCGGGCGTAGCCGTCGGCCATGGAGACGACGGCGCCCTCGTGCACGCCGAGGACGTACTCGGGTGCGCCGTCGGTCTCCGACAGCGCGGCCAGGAACGGGAGTTCGGTGGTTCCGGGGTTGCCGAAGATGCGGTCCACACCCTCACCGCGGAGGATGTCCAGCAGGGCGAGGGCGGGACGGTATCCCATGGGGGCTCCTCGTGGGGACGGGGACCGTGACCGGTTCGCCGGTCAGCCTCGGTCTCCCGTCCCCCGAGGGCAAGGTGAGCGTGTCGCTCAGCGACACGTCAGGGCGCGTCGGTGAACGTCTCGCCCTTCTCCGCCTTCTCCACGAGCAGCGCGGGCGGCGTGAAGCGCTCGCCGTAGCGCTCGGCGAGTTCACGCGCGCGTGCCACGAAGCCGGGCAGGCCCCCCTCGTAGCCGTTGATGTACTGGAGGATGCCGCCGGTCCAGCCCGGGAAGCCGATGCCGAAGATGGAGCCGATGTTGGCGTCGGCGACCGATGTCAGCACACCCTCCTCGACCAGCTTCACGGTGTCGAGCGCCTCCGAGAACAGCATGCGTTCCTGCATGTCCTTGAAGGGGATCTGAGCGCCCTCTCGCGTGAAGTGCTCCCGCAGGCCCGGCCACAGGCCGGCGCGCTTGCCGTCCACGTAGTCGTAGAAGCCCGCGCCGCCGCTGCGGCCCGTCCGCCCGAACTCGTCGACCATGCGGTCGATGACGGCCTCCGCGGGGTGGGTCTGCCAGGTGCCGCCCGCCTCCTCGACGGCCCGCTTCGACTCGCCCCGGATCTTGCGCGGCAGCGTGAGCGTCAACTCGTCCATCAGCGACAGCACCTTGGCCGGGTAGCCCGCCTGCGCGGCCGCCTGCTCGACCGACGCGGGCTCGATGCCCTCGCCGACCATCGCCACGCCCTCGTTGATGAAGTGGCCGATGACCCGGGAGGTGAAGAAGCCGCGCGAGTCGTTGACGACGATCGGCGTCTTCTTGATCTGCCGCACCAGGTCGAAGGCGCGGGCGAGGGCCTCCTCCCCGGTCCGCTCGCCCTTGATGATCTCGACGAGCGGCATCTTGTCGACGGGCGAGAAGAAGTGCAGCCCGATGAAGTCGCCCTGGCGCTCGACGCCTTCGGCGAGGGCGGTGATCGGGAGCGTGGAGGTGTTGGAGCAGAGCAGCGCGTCGGGTTCGACGATGTGCTCGATCTCCTGGAACACCTTGTGCTTGAGGGCCGGGTCCTCGAAGACGGCCTCGATGACGGCGTCACAGCCGGCCACGTCCTGCGGGTCCGCGGTCGGTGTGATGCGGGCGAGCAGCGCGTCCGCCTTCTCCTGGGTGGTACGGCCCCTGGAGACGGCCTTCGCGCACAGCGTCTCGGAGTAGGCCTTGCCCTTGGCGGCCGCCTGAGCAGACACGTCCTTGAGGACGACGTCGATGCCCGCGCGGGCGCACGAGTACGCGATGCCCGCGCCCATCATCCCGGCGCCGAGGACGGCGACCTTGCGGACCTGGCGCGGCTCGATGCCCTTGGGGCGGTTGGCGCCGGAGTTGACGGCCTGGAGGTCGAAGAAGAACGCCTGGATCATGTTCTTCGACGTCTGCCCGGCGGCCAGTTCCACGAAGTAGCGGCCCTCGATGACCTGCGCGGTCTCGAAGTCGACCTGGGAGCCCTCGACGGCGGCCGCGAGGATGTTGCGCGGGGCCGGGTAGGGGGCGCCGTTCGTCTGCTTGCGCAGGTTGGCCGGGAAGGCGGGCAGGTTCGCCGCGAACTTGGGGTTCGCGGGGGTGCCGCCCGGGATGCGGTAGCCCGGCTTGTCCCAGGGCTGCTGCGACTCGGGGTTGGCCTCGATGAAGGCGCGCGCCTTGGCCATCAACTCGTCCTGGGTGGCGGCCACTTCGTGGACCAGGCCGTTCTCCAGGGCGCGCTGCGGGCTGTACTGGGTGCCCTGGAGCAGCACCTTCAGCAGGGCGTCGGCGATGCCGAGGAGGCGTACGGTGCGCACGACGCCGCCGCCTCCGGGGAGCAGGCCGAGGGTGACCTCGGGGCAGCCGATCTTCGAGCCGGGGGCGTCGAGGGCGATGCGGTGGTGGCAGGCGAGCGCGATCTCGTAGCCGCCGCCGAGGGCCGCGCCGTTCAGCGCCGCGACGACCGGCTTGCCGAGCGTCTCGATACGGCGCAGCTGGCGCTTGATCGCCATGCCGCCGTCGAACAGCTCCTGTGCGGTCTCCGGTGTGACCCGGATCAGGTCGCGCAGGTCGCCGCCGGCGAAGAAGGTCTTCTTGGCGGAGGTGAAGATGATGCCGCGGATGGAGTCCTTCTCGGCCTCCAGGCGGTCGGTGACCACGGCGAGGGAGTCACGGAACGCCTGGTTCATGGTGTTCGCGGACTGGTCGGGGTCGTCGAGGACGAGGGTGACGACGCCGGCGCGGTCCTGTTCCCAGCGGATGGTGGTGCTCTGTGTCATGACGAGGGTCTCCGTAGAAGTGTCGTGATTCCGCAGGGATGTCAGATGCGCTCGACGATCGTGGCGATTCCCATGCCGCCGCCCACGCACAGCGTGGCGAGGCCGTACCGCTTGTCCTGGCGCTCCAGTTCGTCGACGAGCGAGCCGAGGATCATCGCGCCGGTCGCGCCGAGCGGGTGGCCCAGTGCGATGGCGCCGCCGTTGACGTTGACCTTGTCGAGGGACAGGCCCATGTCCCGCACGAAGCGCAGGACGACCGCCGCGAAGGCCTCGTTGATCTCGACGAGGTCGATGTCGTCGATGGTCAGGCCGGCCTTCGCCAGGGCCTTGCGGGTGGCGGGCGCGGGGCCGGTGAGCATGATGGTCGGCTCCGAGCCGGAGACGGAGGCGGCGACGATGCGGGCGCGCGGGCGCAGGCCGTACCGGTCGCCGACCTCCTTGGAGCCGATCGCGACCAGCGAGGCGCCGTCGACGATGCCGGAGGAGTTGCCGGCGTGGTGGACGTGGTCGATCTTCTCGACCCAGTGGTACTTCTGGAGCGCCACGGCGTCGAAGCCGCCGAGGTCGCCGATGTCCGCGAAGGACGGCTTCAGCTTGGCGAGGGAGTCGGCGGTGGTGCCGGGGCGGATGTGCTCGTCGTGGTCGAGGACGACGAGACCGCTGCGGTCCTTCACCGGGACGACGGACCGCTCGAAGCGGCCCTCCTTCCAGGCCGTGGCCGCCCGCTCCTGGGAGAGGGCCGCGTACTCGTCGACGTCCCGCCGCGAGAAGCCCTCGATCGTGGCGATCAGGTCGGCGCCGATGCCCTGCGGCACGAAGTTGACGGCCAGGTTCGTCATCGGGTCGTTGAACCAGGCGCCGCCGTCCGAGGCCATGGGCACCCGGGACATCGACTCGACACCACCGGCGAGGACCAGGTCCTCCCAGCCGGAACGTACCTTCATGGCGGCCATGTTGACGGCCTCCAGGCCCGACGCACAGAAGCGGTTCTCCTGTACGCCCGCCACGGTGTCCGGCAGTCCGGCGGCGACGGCGGCGATGCGGGCGATGTCCGAGCCCTGGTCGCCGACGGGGCCGACGACGCCGAGCACGATGTCGTCGATGGCGGCCGGGTCCAGGCCCGGGAAGCGGCTCCGGATCTCATGGATCAGTCCGACGACCAGGTCGATGGGCTTGGTGCCGTGCAGGGCGCCGTTCGCCTTGCCGCGGCCGCGCGGGGTGCGGATCGCGTCGTACACGTACGCTTCGGTGCTCACAGGTAAGCCTTTCGAGGGTGAGGGTCAGCCCAGCAGGGAACGGCCGATGATCTCCTTCATGATCTCGGTCGTCCCGCCGTAGATGGTCTGGATGCGGCCGTCGGTGAAGGCCCGGGCGACGGGGTACTCGGCCATGTAGCCGTACCCGCCGTGCAGTTGGAGACAGCGGTCGGCGACGCGCTTCTGGAGCTCGGTCGCCCACCACTTGGCCATCGAGGCGTGCACGGCGTCGAGTTCGCCGCGCGCGTGGTCCTCTATGCAGCGGTCGAGGAAGGTGCGGGTGACGGCGCACTCGGTGGCCATCTCGGCGATCTCGAAGCGGATGTGCTGGAGCTTCGACAGCGGCCGGCCGAAGGCCTCGCGCTCCTTGACGTACTCCGTGGTGATCTCCAGTACGTGCTCGGCGGCGGCGATCCCGGAGACGGCGATGCTCAGGCGCTCCTGCGCGAGGTTCGTCATCAGGTGGACGAAGGCGCCGTTCAGGTCGCCGAGCAGGTTCTCCTTGGGCACTCGGACGTCGCGGAAGAACAACTCGGCCGTGTCCTGCGCCTTCTGGCCGATCTTGTCGAGGTTGCGGCCGCGCTCGAAGCCGTCCATGCCGCGCTCGACGACGAGCAGCGACAGTCCGTGCGCGCCGCCCTCGGGTGTCGTCTTCGCCACGACGATCACCAGGTCGGCGAGGATGCCGCTGGAGATGAACGTCTTGGAGCCGCCCAGAAGCCAGTGGTCGCCCCGGTCCTCGGCGTGCGTCCGGATGCCCTGGAGGTCGGATCCGGCGCCGGGCTCGGTCATGGCGATGGCGGTGATCAGCGAGCCGTCACAGAAGCCGGGCAGCCAGCGGCGCTTCTGCTCCTCGGTGGCCAGGCCGGTCAGATACGGGCCGATGATGTCGTTGTGCAGCCCGAGGGCGAGCCCGGGAGCGCCCGCGCGCGTGAACTCCTCGGCCAGCACGGCGCTGTAGCGGAAGTCGGGGGTGCCGCCGCCTCCGTACTCCTCGGGCACGGCGAACCCGAGCAGGCCCTGCTTGCCGGCCGCGCGCCAGGCGTCGCGGGAGACGGCGCCGTCCTTCTCCCACTGCTCGTAGTACGGCAGCACCTCCCTGGCCAGGAAGCTGCGGACGGTCGCACGGAACGCCTCGTGCTCGGGGGCGAAGATCTGCCGCTTCATTCCTGGCCCTTCATGAGGTCGGGTACGTCCCAGTCGCGGGCCACGTCGGCCGTGTCGGCGCCCGGTCGGGCGGGGCCTGTGCGGACGGCGGTCGGGGTCGCAGAGAAGCGGGGCGCTGGGGCGGGCTGGGTGATGCCGCCGTGGTCGGTGAAGGTGGCGCGGGCGGCGAGGTGGGGGTGGTGCGGGGCCTCGCGCAGCGACAGCACCGGGGCCACGCACGCGTCGGAGCCCTCGAAGACGGTCGTCCACTCGTCCCGCGTACGGGACTTGAAGCGGGCCACGACGGCCTCGCGCAGCTCGTCCCAGCGCGCGGGATCCTTGCGGGACCCGGCGTGTCCCTCGACGCCGAGGAGGTCCAGGAACTCCGCGTAGAACTGCGGTTCCAGGGCGCCGACCGCCATGTACTTGCCGTCGGCCGTCTCGTACGTCCCGTAGTACGGGCAACCGCCGTCCAGGAGGTTGGCGCCGCGCCGGTCCTGCCAGCCTCCCGCGGCGAGCATGCCGTGGATCATCGCGGAGAGATGGGCGGTGCCGTCGACGATGGCGGCGTCCACGACCTGGCCGGTTCCGGTCAGGCGCGCGTGGTGCAGGGCCGCCAGGACACCGACGACGAGGTAGAGCGAGCCTCCCGCGTAATCGCCGAGCAGGTTGGCCGGGACGGCAGGGGGCCGGTCCGCGTCGCCGATCATCCCCAGGGTGCCGGTCAGTGCGATGTACGCGATGTCATGACCGGCGCGGTCCGCGAGGGGGCCCTCCTGGCCCCAGCCGGTCATCCGGCCGTAGACGAGCCTGGGGTTGCGGGCCCGGCAGGCCTCGGGGCCGACGCCGAGACGCTCGGCGACTCCGGGTCGGTAGCCCTCGATGAGGACGTCCGCGCGGGCGGCGAGGTCGAGGACGCGGGCGGGGCCGTCCGGGGACTTCAGGTCGACGACGACCGAGCGCTTGTTGCGGTTGGTGACGTCGTAGGCCGGGTCGACGCCGAGCGCCGAGCCGCCGGGCCGGTCCACGCGCACGACGTCGGCGCCCAGGTCCGCCAGCAGCATGGCGGCGAAAGGGCCCGGTCCGATACCGGCCAGCTCGACCACGCGGACGCCGCTGAGCGGGCCCTGCGCTGGTGTGTGTGACGCCGTCGTCATCCAACCCCCTGGGGTATGACACAACCGATGTAACACCAGTGATGCTAAGAACGTGGGGCGACGGACACAAGACCTGGCGAGCAAGCGCTTAGCCAAGGTGCCGTCAGCGCGTGTCCAGCTCCGCTATGAGCTTCTTGGGCGCGATCGTCCGATAGCTCTCCTCCACCCAGTCGCACAGCAGCTCCGCGGCCGGGGCGCCCTGCTGCTCCAGGGGGATGCTCACCCAGCCCGCCTTGCCCAGGCCGTACCCCGCGGGCTCGGCGCCGGGGCAGGTCAGGGCATGGGCGTGGGCCTCCTCGTCCTTGAGCTTCACCGTGACGCCCATCGGATAGCTGCCGTCGACGACGCCCATGAAGACGAACACCTTCTTGTTGACCTTCGCGACGGTCTCACCCCAGGGGAATTCCTCGGCGGCGCCGGGCAGGCCGAGGGCGAACGCGCGTACTTTCTCCCACTTCTTCAGGGTATTCCTGGGCACGGCCACCGCACACACCTCCGGGCTCGTCGTCGGGCTCCGCACTCCTCACGCTAGCCTCGGCCACCGACAACGGCGCTGCGGCGGGATCCAGGAGTGTCATGACCAGGCCGAACAGGACGGACCGTCCCTACGACATCGTGCTCTACGGAGCCACGGGCTTCGTCGGGGTGCTCACAGCCGAGTACCTCGACGCGCACGCACCCGAGGGGCTGCGCTGGGCGATCGCCGGGCGCAACCGCGACAGACTTCAGCAACTCCGCGAGCGACTCGGCGGCGACGTCGGCGTTCTGCAGGCGGACGGGTCCGATCCGGCCGCGCTGCGCGAACTCGCCGAGCACGCGCGCGTGGTGGCCACGACGGTCGGCCCCTACGTGACGTACGGCGAGGAACTGGTCGCCGCCTGCGCGGAGGCCGGCACCGACTACATAGACCTGAGCGGCGAGCCGGAGTTCGTGGACCTGACGTACGTCCGGCATGACGCACGCGCGCGTGAGACGGGCGCGCGGCTGGTGCACGCCTGCGGTTTCGACTCGATCCCGCACGACCTCGGGGCGTACTTCACGGTGCGCCAACTGCCGGAGGGGGTGCCGCTGACCGTCGACGGGTTCGTGACCGCGAACGCCATGTTCTCCGGCGGCACGTTCGCCTCGGCGCTCAACCAGATGGCCCGTGGGCGCCAACTGGCGGCCGCCGCGCGGGACCGGAACCGGCACGAGCCGAGGCTGGTGGGCCGCCGGGCCAGCGCACCGACGGGTGCGCCGCGGTTCGCCGGGGAGGTCGGCGCCTGGGCGGTGCCGCTGCCCACCATCGACGCGCAGATCGTACGGCGGTCCGCGCGCGCCCTGGAGCGGTACGGGCCCGACTTCCGCTACCGCGAGTACGCCGCCGTCCGGCATCTGCCGGTCGCGCTGGGCGGGGTCGCCTTCGTGGGCGCGCTCGCGGCGGCGGCCCAACTCCCGGTCGCACGGCGCTGGTTGTCCTCCCGGCTGGAGCCCGGGGACGGGCCGGGTCCCGAGAAGCGGGCGAAGAGCTGGTTCTCCGTGCGCTTCGTGGGCGAGGGCGGCGGCCGGCGGGTGTTCACCGAGGTCGCGGGCGGGGACCCCGGGTACGGCGAGACGGCGAAGATGTTCGCCGAGTCAGCGCTGTGCCTGGCCTTCGACGACCTTCCGCCGACGAGCGGACAGGTCACGACGGCGGTGGCGATGGGCGACGCGCTGACCGAACGGCTGCGCACGGCGGGGATCACCTTCCGCGTGGCCGCGAGCCGGTGAACGGGTCCTACATCGACCATCCCAACAGGGTGTAGATCATGCCGCCGATCCAGCCGAGCCCGGCCAGCACGGCGAGGACCAGCGCGGCGTTCACGGCACGCTCGACCGGTCGGTTCGGGTCGGCGAGGGGCTTCGGGGCACGGGCGGCACGGTGTGTCGTCATGCGCCCCAGCCTGCCGACCCCTGCGGCGTGGCCACATCCGTACGGGTACTCAGTCGGCGTACTCAGATCGCACCCGGTGTCGCGTCCCGCAGTGCTCTCCGGCACAGTGCGTCGGCTCTGCGTGTCGTCTCCGGGAGGCGGTACGTGGGGCTGAGCGCGAGGGTGTGTGCGCAGGCGTTGTCGAGGCTCACCCGGTGGCCGACGGAGACGAAGACGGGCTTGACGGAGTCCTGGGTGCGCAGGGCGCGGCCGACCTCCGCCGGGCCGTCGAGCAGCGGGGACGTACTGCCGCGCGGGGTGTCGGGGTCGTCGTGGGCGAAGGTGAACGGGTTCTTGGCGACGCCGATCGTCGGCAGGCCGGTGAGGACGCCGAGGTGGGCGGCGAGGCCGAAGCGGCGCGGGTGAGCCAGGCCGTAGCCGTCGCAGACGACCAGGCCGGGCGGACACGGCAGCGCGTCCAGGGCGGCGAGGACCGTGGGGATCTCACGGAAGGCGAGCAGGCCGGGCACGTACGGGAAGGAGATCCGCCCCACGGCCGTGGCCTCGGCGACGACCTCAAGACCGGCCGCGTCCAGGACGACGGCGGCAGCCGCGACGACGTCCCGCTCGTCGTCGTACGCCACGTCGACACCGGTCACGTGCCCCGATCCGGGCGGCGGCCCGGGCTCGTCGAGCACGACCTGATCGCGCAACTCGTCCTGGACGGCAAGGGCCTGTTCCTCGTTCGCGGGCCAGCCCGCGGGGATGCGTACGGTCGTCATGGTGAGGACGAGGCTACGACCGTCCGCCGTCCCGGTTCACCTGCCGCCCAGTGCCCGCTCCAGCTCGCTCTTGTTCATGTCCGAACGGCCGTGGATGTTGCGGCGCTTGGCCTCTTCGTAGAGCTGGTCGTAGGTGGGGCCCCGGGAGCCCTTGCCGGAACGCCTGCGTTCCTTGTTGACCGTGCGGGCGGCGATCTCCCTGGCGCGCCCGGGGCTCTCGCCGCGCTCCTGGGCGACCGGGTACCCGGATTGCGGCTCAACTCTCCAGACGGGCCACGCGTCCCTTCTCCCCGGCGGCCCAGCAGCCCAGGTCCGCCGTGCAGTCCACGGTGTCGTAGGAACCGGTGTCGACCGTCCGCCAGGTGCGGCCGCCGTCCGTCGTCAGGTCCGTGCCGGTGGGGCCGACGGCGAGGGCGGCGGTGCGGCTGTACGGGAGCCAGGCGGCGCCGGAGCGGTAGGCGGGCGGCGGCTGGGCGGCGCTCTGCCAGCTGCGGCCGCCGTCGGCGGTGCGTGCGGCGGCCTGCGGGGAGGCCTGGTCCGGGCGGTAGTCGCCGCCGACGGCGAGGCCGTGCGTGCGGTCGCGGAAGGCGAGCGCGAAGACGCCGCGGGCCGGGTCGCCGGCCGGGATCGGTGTGTCGGTCGCCGTCCAGGTCCGTCCGCGGTCGGCCGAGTGCAGCACGCGCGCGTGGGCGGCGCCGCCGGTGGCCAGCCAGACGTCCTTGGGGCCGGAGGCGACCAGGCACTGGCCGCTCGCCGCGAACCCGGCCTCGCCGTCCAGTGCCGCGGGCATGCCGGTGTCGGGCAGCACCTTCCAGGAGCGGCCGCCGTCGCTCGTCGACAGGATGCGGAACTTTCCGTCCACCGGGTCACTCATGGCGAGGCCGTGACGGCGGTCGAAGAAGGTCATGCAGTCGTAGAAGGCCCGCGCCTCGGTGTTGCGGAAGGACTCGGTCCAGGTCGCCCCGCCGTCCTCGGTGCGGTAGACGCGGGACGCCTCGCCCTCGCCGATGGCCAGCACCACGGCGCGCCGCGCGTCGAACGCCTCGACATCCCGGAACTCCAGGTCGGCGGCGCCCGGCGGCGAGACGTTCCGCCAGGTCCCGCCGCCGTCCGTGGTACGCAGAACGGTGCCCGCGCTCCCGGCCAGCCAGGCGGTGCCCCGGCTGACGGCCGCCAGCCCCCGGAACCGTACGTCCGTCGTGCCGCTGTCCTTGAGCTCCCAGTGCGGCGACCGGCCCGCACCCGCCTGTGCGGGCCCGGAGCACGTCAGCACGGCCAGCGCCGCCCCGCACACCACCCCCACGGACATCGCTCGTCTCGTACGTCCCCGTGCCCCGGACCGTCGCGTGCTCCCCATACGCCTCATGGCGGGCGAAGCTAGTCCACCGCCCCGGTGCCGTCCAGATGGCGTCGGCTCCGCCACACGTGCCCCTTGGAGCGCATGAGGCGCGCCGGGTCCCTCCCGTTACAGCAGGGCGGTGACCGACGTCACTCTCGATTCGTGTGCACGGATTGGCCGATTCCGTCGTCTCTTCCAGTGACCGGCCTCATCCCCGGAAGTCCGTCCAGTCGTCACAAGGGAGCAAGGCGTTGTCCATCGTCATCGAGCAGCCTGTCGAGGCCCGTCTCGTCGCCGCAGCACCGCGGATGCCGAGCATTCCCGCCACCCTCCAGTACGACCGCAGCGATCCGTTCGCGGTCCGTATGACCTTCCCGGCCCCGGCCACGCTGGAGGGCGTGGACGTCTGCTGGACCTTCTCGCGCGAACTGCTCGCCGCCGGCATGCAGGAGGCCGAGGGCCACGGCGACGTGCGGGTACGGCCGTACGGGTACGACCGCACCGTCCTGGAGTTCCACGCCCCCGAGGGCACCGCCGTCGTGCATGTCCGCTCGGAGGAGCTGCGCTCCTTCCTGGCGGCCACGAGCGCGCTCGTCCCCGTCGGCCTGGAGCACCTTCAGTTCGACCTGGACCACGACCTCGCCGAGCTGATGCGGGACGCCTGACGGCGCCGAGTCAGCGCGTCCGCCCCAGCAGCGCGTTGAGCTCGCCGTAGTCGAGCCCGTCCGCCAGCGACTCGTACGTCCCCGCCGCCAGCAGCTCCCGCGTGGCCCGGCGGACCAGGGCGTGCGCGGCCTGGGCCATGCCCGAGCCGACGCTCACGCGGGCGACCCCGAGTGCGGCCGGCTCCGCGACCGGCGGTGCGCCGGGACCCGCCATCACGTTCGGCGGCGCGTCGATCCCGTCGGCGGGCAGCTTCACGGTTCCCGGGTCGACGGCCCCGGGGACGAAGATCCCTGCCGCCTCAGCCCCCTGTCGCCACCGCCGCTGCCGACACCGCCGCGACCACCCCCGCGCGCACCTCGCGGACCGCGGTCCGCAGGCCCGGCGCTGCCGCACCGCTCCGCTCCGTCAGCGCCTCCACCCGTTCCTCGTGGCGGCTGCGCTCCTTCCGGGGCACCAGCATGCGCAGGTCGCCCGCGACCGCGAGGGCGACGACGGCCGCGTCCCGGTCGGAGACCTCCGCGACCGGCACCGGTCCTTCGAGGACCTGCCGCGCCTCCTCGCGCAGCGCCTCCACGACGGCGGCGCGTTCCACGCCGTACTCCACACTCGGGAACACCCCGAGGACCCGCTTCTTCATCACCCTCAGATAGCCGTCGGCGGCGAGCTTCTCGCGCACCGCGTCGAGCGTCACGCGCGCGTGCAGCTTCACCCAGCTGCGCCAGCGGTGCGGGCGCGACTCCCGGACGAGTTCCAGGAGGCCGTCGAGCACGGCGTCCCCGGTGCGGGAGTCCATGTCGACCGGCGTCGCGATGCCGTCGACGTCCGTGAGCAGGCCGCGCTGGGCCAGTTCGGTGAGGGCGCCTGCCCGCACCACATAGGGGAGGTGGGCGGCGCCGGTGACCTCGTTCCTCGTGGTGTCCCAGGCCAGCAGGTAGAGCCGGGCCGGCAGCGAGAGCGAGCCGTTGGGCACGGGGCCTCCTTCGCGCGGTGAGGTCGGGGCTCACGTTAATCCGTTGACGGCCGATGAAAGCTCTCGTACCGTTTACATCGGTTCTGTTGTCGTCGATCGGAGTAGGACGTTGCTCGTCTGAGGTCCTGAGACACCGCGTCACACCCTTCGGTGTGCGCTGCGTGCGACCTCGGCGTTCGAGCCGTCCTCGACGAGCAGGGCTTTTCTCATGCCCTCAGGGCTCCCCTCTCGCTGAAGCTGTCGCACTCCCGTGTCTCGATACGCGTTTGCCCCCTGATCGTTTCAAGCAACCGCGGAGACCCGCATGTCTATGTCCGTCACCTGTACGTCCCTGTCCTACGCCTGGCCCGACGGCACCCCTGTCTTCGAGGGCCTCGACGCCGCATTCGGCGCGGGCAGGACGGGACTCGTCGGCGTCAACGGATCGGGGAAATCAACCCTGTTGAAGCTCATCGCCGGGGATCTCACACCGGCCGACGGCGCCGTCCGCGTCGCCGGCGAGGTCGGCTGCCTCCCGCAGAACGTCACGCTCGACACCGCACTCCGGGTCGACGAAACGCTCGGCATCGCGGCGCAACGGGCCGCGTTGCACGCCATCGAGGCGGGCGATGTGGCCGAGAAGCACTTCGAGATCGTCGGCGACGACTGGGACGTCGAGGAGCGCGCACTCGCCACCCTCGGCGAACTCGGGCTGGGACACGTCGAGTTGGACCGCACGATCGGCGAGGTGTCGGGGGGTGAGTCGGTGCTGCTGCGGCTGGCCGCACTGCTGCTGCGCCGACCGGACGTCCTGCTGCTCGACGAGCCCACCAACAACCTCGACATCTACGCCCGCAAACGGCTGTACGCGGCCGTCTCCTCCTGGCCGGGCGTGATGATCGTGGTCAGTCACGACCGTGAACTCCTGGACCTGGTCGACCAGATCGCCGATCTGCGCTCCGGGGAGATCACCTGGTACGGCGGCAACTACTCGGCGTACGAGGAGGCCCTCGCCACCGAACAGGAGGCGGCCGAGCGCATGGTGCGGGTCGCCGAGGCCGATCTGAAGAAGCAGAAGCGCGAACTGACGGACGCCCAGGTCAAACTGGCCCGCCGCAAGCGGTACGGCCAGAAGATGTGGGACCAGAAGCGCGAGCCGAAGATCGTCATGGGGGCACGCAAGCGCGCGGCACAGGAGTCCGCGGGCAAGCACCGCATCATGCACGAGGAGAGGCTCGCCGAGGCCAAGGACCGGCTCGACGAGGCGGTGGAGGCCGTCCGGGACGACGACGAGATCCGCGTCGACCTGCCGCACACGGCCGTGCCACCGGGCCGTACGGTCCTCACCCTCCAGGACCTGGAGTTGGCGTACGGCGCGCGGGTGGCCGGCGGCTTCGAGCTGCGGGGTCCGGAGCGGGTGGCGCTGATCGGGCGCAACGGCGCGGGCAAGACGACGCTGCTGCGGACGATCACCGGAGAGCTGGCGCCGGTGTCGGGCGTGGCGGAGGCACATGTGCCGCTGCGCTTCCTGCCGCAGCGGCTCGACGTCCTCGACGGCGAGCGCACCGTCGCCGAGAACGTGGCCCGGTTCGCGCCGGGCGCCACCAACAACCGGATCCGGGCGCGGCTGGCCCGCTTCCTGTTCCGCGGCGCCCGGGCCGACCAGAAGGCGGCGACACTCTCCGGCGGCGAACGCTTCCGGGCGGCCCTGGCCGCGCTGATGCTGGCGGAACCGGCACCGCAGCTGCTGATGCTGGACGAGCCGACGAACAACCTCGACATGGCGAGCGTGCGACAGCTCACCACGGCTCTGGAGTCGTACGAGGGTGCGCTGATCGTGGCCAGTCACGACGTGCCGTTCCTGGAGTCGATCGGCATCACCCGGTGGCTGCTCCTGGACGGCGAACTGCGGGAGACCACGCCAGAGGATCATCTCGGGGAGGCCACAGCCTGACGACGGGGGTTTCGTGCGCCCGGACCTGCCCTGCATGATGGCGGATCGGCGCTGCGTTACGGGCGCCGATCCCCTCACCCGATTCGGAGATCTGGACGTGCCCAGCAAGAAGGCCCTCATCCGCCGCCCCGGCCCACGCCTCGCCGAAGGGCTGGTGACCCACATCGAGCGGGAGAAGGTCGACGTCGATCTCGCGGTCGAGCAATGGGAGGCGTATGCGGAGGCCCTGCGCACGCACGGCTGGGAGACCATCGAGGTGGACCCGGTCGACGACTGCGCCGACTCGGTGTTCGTCGAGGACACGGTCGTCATGTACCGGAACGTCGCGCTGATCGCCCGCTCCGGCGCGGAGTCCCGGCGCGAGGAGACCCTCGGCGTCGAGGAGGCCGTGGCCCGGCTCGGCTGCTCGGTGAACTGGATCTGGGAGCCCGGCACGCTGGACGGCGGCGATGTCCTCAAGATCGGCGACACCATCTACGTCGGCCGCGGCGGCCGTACCAACGCGGCCGGCGTCCAGCAGCTGCGGGCCGCGTTCGAACCGCTGGGGGCGCGGATCGTCGCCGTACCGGTGAGCAAGGTGCTGCACCTGAAGTCGGCGGTGACGGCCCTGCCCGACGGGACGGTCATCGGGCACATCCCCAAAGTGGACAGGCCGTCGCTGTTCCCGCGTTTTCTGTCGGTGCCCGAGGAGGCCGGCTCGCACGTGGTCCTGCTCGGTGGCAGCAAGCTGCTGATGGCGGCAAGCGCGCCCAAGACGGCGGAGCTGCTCACCGACCTCGGCCACGATCCGGTCCTCGTGGACATCAGTGAGTTCGAGAAGCTCGAGGGCTGTGTGACATGCCTCTCGGTCAGGCTGCGCGAGCTGTATGCCTGACCGGGTGCCGAATCACCCCAAAAGCCCCGGGACCTGTACGTCCGGGCATGACCCGTACTTCTTGCGAAGCCTTGCTGATCAGCAGTCTTTACGGCGCCCTTAACCTACGGCTTCGTAACCTACGGATACGTAGCCTACGATCCCGTAAGTTAGCCGGCACCGCTCGCCGGATTCTCCCACGTCCCCTGGAGTTCCCGTGACGATCACTTCCCCTCACCTCGGCAGCCCGTCCGCCTGGACCGACGCCCGGCTGCTGTACGCGCTGGAGGAAGTGGTCGAGCAGGAGCTGAACCGGCATCTGAATGTCGCCAAGGACTGGATGCCGCACGAGTACGTGCCGTTCAGCGACGGCCGTAACTTCCCCGGGATTTTCGAGGACGGCGAGGCCTGGGAGAAGCAGCAGTCCAAGGTCACCGAGATCGGCCGCATCGCGCTGGTCGTCAATCTGCTGACCGAGGACAACCTCCCCAGCTACCACCACGAGATCGCCTCGCTCTTCGGCCGGGACGGCGCCTGGGGCACCTGGGTGCACCGCTGGACCGCCGAGGAGGGCCGGCACGGCATCGTGATGCGCGACTACCTGCTCACCTCACGCGCGGTCGACCCCGACCAGCTCGAGCAGTTCCGCATGGCGCACATGAGCGAGGGCTTCGAGTCGGACAACCGTCACTCGATGCTGCACTCGGTCGCCTACGTCGCCTTCCAGGAGCTGGCGACCCGCGTCTCGCACCGCAACACCGGCCACCAGTCCGGCGACCCGGTCTGCGACCGCATGCTGGCGCGCATCGCGACCGACGAGAACCTGCACATGGTCTTCTACCGCAACCTGCTGAAGGCCGCCTTCGAGCTCGCGCCCGACCTGACGATGATGGCCGTGCGCGATGTGATCGTGAACTTCCGCATGCCCGGTCACGGCATGCCCGGCTTCGAGCGGGCCGCCGCGCAGATGGCGATCGGCGAGATCTACAACATGCGCATCCACCACGACGACGTCATCCAGCCCGTCCTGCGCTTCCTGAAGGTCATGGAGATCGACGGCCTCGGCCCCGACGGACAGGCGGCGCAGGACGAGCTCGGTCTGTACATGGGCGGGCTGGACGCGGAGGCGTCCAAGTTCGACGAGAAGCTGGCGGCACGCAAGGCGCGGATGGCGGCGCGAGCCGCGAGCTGAACCGAAACACCCGGTGCGGCGGCTCTGCCGCCGCCCCCCCGTTGGCATTCAGGTACGGCGGTTCAGGGTGACGGGCGCCTGAGTTCCAGCCGTTCCTTCTCCGACAGGCCGCCCCAGACACCGAAGCGCTCGTCGTTGTCCAGCGCGTACTCGAGGCAGACGGAGCGGATCGGGCACAGGCCGCAGATTCGCTTCGCCTCCCGTACGGAGCTGCCTGGTTCGGGAAAGAAGAATTCCGCCCCGGTCTGCGCGCACAACGCCTCCTCCTGCCAGGAGAGGTCGGGCGGGGCGATCGTTTCGATGTGCATGGCCGGAAGCCTGCCGGGCCGTGAAAAACGTTCGATCAACGCCGGATCAACGCCGCGCCCGGTGCCTCCGGCCACCTCGATGATGACCGCGCGGAGCAGGCCACCGCACGGCGGCGCGCGGCACGACCGACGTGATTTCCCGGCGGCCGTGCCGGACGCGGAAGAGACCGGCCGCGCTCAGCTCTCCTGCGGGGCGGTCTTGATCACCCCGAAGCGCGCGCCGTAGGGGTCCTCGATCTTGGCCAGTCGGCCGACGCCCGCCTCGTCCGTGGCGGGCACTCGGATCCTGCCGCCCAGCTCCTGCGCCTTGGCGACCACGGCGTCCGGGTCCTCCACCTCGAACCACGCCAGCCAGCACGGACCGGACGCGGACTCGGTCGGGCTGTCCGCCAGGGGCACCAGACCGCCGAACACGGCGCTCTCTTCGGCCCCTGCGGGGTTGATGCTGGTGTAGTCGCCGCCGGGGAAGGGCTCGGCCGAGGTCTCCCAGCCGAACACGGAGTCGTAGAACGCGGCCGCCCGCGCGATGTCCGGGGTGTAGAGCTCGACCCAGCACAGCGACCCGGGATCGCCGACCATGTCGAGCCCCTTGCGGGCGGCGGGCTGCCAGATCCCGAAGGGCACGCCCGTGTCATCGGCGAGGATCGCCATCCGCCCCTGTCCCATGACGTCCATGGGCGCCACCGGCACGCTGCCGCCGGCCGACTCCACCGCCTTGGCCGTGGCGTCCGCGTCCCCGCTCTGGAAATACACCGTCCATGCGGGCGGACCCTGCTCCGGTGTGGTCTGCATGCCCCCCGCGACGATCCTGCCGCCGGCCTGGAAGAAGCCGTAACCACCGGCCTCGGGCCCCGCCGACTGGAATTCCCAGCCGAACAGGGCGCCGTAGAAGGATGTCGCGCCCCCGATGTCGGCCGTGCCGACATCGACCCAGTTGGGAGCGCCGTTCACAAAACGGGTCGTGAGCACGCTGCTCTCCTTTGATGGATCCCGTTGCCTGCTCTGCCGAGTCTTCCACCGCCCACTGACAATCGCACCGGCCGACGGGGTCCCGCGGCCGTTGCGCGCCCCGGAGGCAGCAAGGCTCGACGCCGACGAGGAGGAGTAGGTGGGCCGCGCGTAAAGCTCTCG
Organism: Streptomyces sp. NPDC051963; assembly: GCF_044593495.1. Lineage (NCBI taxonomy): Bacteria > Bacillati > Actinomycetota > Actinomycetes > Kitasatosporales > Streptomycetaceae > Streptomyces > Streptomyces sp. NPDC051963. The sequence goes on from NZ_JBIUCC010000003.1 coordinate 795,543, forward strand.
TATAGCGCTTACCACGAGGTGGGACCCGGTCGGTGAAATTTCTCGGCGCCGTACATACTCCTTCACGGGGCTCACTGGAAGCTGCCCCGCAATGAGCGCCGTCCGTGCGCTCGATCCACCGCAAGGAGCACAGTTCGTGAAAATCGGCATTGGACTCCCCAACCAGATCCGCAATGTGCGGCCCACCGTCATCCCCGAGTGGGCCCGACGTGGCGAAGACGCCGGCTTCTCCACCCTGGGTACCGTCGGCCGGATCGCCTACCCCGGTGTGATGGACACGGTGGCGCTGGCCGCCGCCGCCGGTGCCACGAGCCGTATCGGTCTCCTCAGCACCGTCCTGCTCGGTCCCGTCTGGCCCGCGGCCATGCTGGCGAAGGAGGCGGCGAGCATCGACGGCGTCTCCGGCGGCCGGCTCACCCTCGGGCTCGGCCTCGGCGGACGCCCGGACGACTTCGTCGTCGAGGGCCTCGGTGCACGCGGCACCGGCAAGCGGCTCGACCAGGACGTCGAGACCTACCGCAGCATCTGGCGCGGCGAGACCCCGGCCGGCTGCGACAACCCGCTCGTGCCCGAGGGCACCCGTGAGGTGCCCCTGCTCTTCGGCGGCGGGGTTCCGGCGTCCTTCGAGCGCGTCGCCCGGTCCGGCCAGGGATTCATCGGCGGTTCGGTGCCGCCTGCCATGATCGGTCCCGCCTTCGACGGCGTGCGCGCCGCCTGGAAGGACGCCGGCCGCGAGGGCTCCCCCTACCTGGTCGCCATCGCCTACTTCGCCTTCGCGGACCTGGAGGCGGGACGCGCGAGCGTCCACGACTACTACACGACGGCAGGTCCCGACGCCGCCGACTTCCTCGCCTCCACCGTCAGCGGAGGAGCCGAGGCGATCAAGGCGACAGCCAAGGCCTTCGAGGACCTCGGCGCGGACGAACTCGTCCTCAACCCGACCATCGCCGACCTCGACGAGGTGGCACGCCTGGCCGACGCCGTGCTCTAGCGGTTCCCCGCCCGACGAACTGCACGGTGTGCGGCCGCCGACCGGTCGGCGGCCGCACACCGTGCCCCGGGAGTCCCTTGCCGCGTCCTGACCAGGACCGCTCGTCCCGACCAGGACAGGCCCTACGCGGAGGCCCGCCGCACCAGCGTGGTCGGCATGACCACTCCGGTCCGTGCGCCGCGCAGCAGCAGCCGTGCCATCAGCCGGCCCATCTCCTCGATGTCCTGTCCGACCGTCGTCAGCGGCGGGTCGGTCTGCTCGGCGACGGGCAGCATGTCGTCGAAGCCGATCACCGCGACGTCGTCCGGCACCCGCCGCCCGCGCTCGCGCAGCACGCGCAGGGCGCCCGCGGCTGCCAGGTCGTTCGCGGCGAACACGGCGTCCAGGTCGGGGCACCGGTCGAGGAGTTCGCGCATGGCCCGCTCACCGCCGGCCGGTGTGAAGTCGCCCTCCACGACGAGCCGCGGATCGCCGTCGGCCATGACGTCGCGGAACCCGTCGAGTCGGTCCACCGCCGAGGTCTGGTCGAGCGCCCCGGTGATGTGCGCGATGCGGGTACGGCCGAGGCCGACGAGGTGGTGAACGGCCTCACGGGCGCCGCCGCGGTTGTCGCAGTCGACGTACACCAGGCCGCTAGTGCCGTCGCTCCAGCCGGGCCGCCCGCCGAACACGGTCGGGACACCCGCACGCTGGATCAGTCCGGGCAGCGGGTCGTCGAGGTGCAGTGAGAAGACCAGGGCGCCGTCGACGTGCCCGCCGGCGAGATAGCGGCCCACGCGCGCGTGATCGTCCCGGCCTTCCGTGAGCAGCAGTACGAGCTGGTTGTCGTGGGCGGTCAGCTCCTTGCTGATGCCGCGGAGTTGCAGGGCGAAGAAGGGGTCGGCGAAGACCCTGGTCTCCGGTTCGGCGACGACGACGGCGACGGCGTCGTGCCGCCTGGTCACCAGACTGCGGGCCGCCTGGTTGGGGACGTACCCGAGCTCCTCCACCGCCCGCCGGACCCGCTCGACGAGGGGTTCGCGCACCCCGTCCCCGCCGTTGACCACACGGGACGCGGTGGCCCTGGAGACCCCGGCCCGGGCAGCCACGGCCTCCAACGTGGGACGGGGGGCGGTCTCGGTCACTTGGGGGCTCCTCATCTGCGGCTGCGGATCAGGATAGCCGCGCCCCGAGCCCGGGTGAGAGCGCTCTCCCGCCCGGCATCGGCATGCGCCGTGCCTCAGGACAACAGGTCGACCCGCTGTCCTGCGCCCTTGCGCCCGGCCTGCTCGTAGGCGAGCCAGGCAAGCGCCAGGTCCTGCCACGGAAGCCCGACGGGCGCGTAGACGGTACGGGCCGCCGCACCGGCGCGCCCCGGATGCTCACCTCGCAGCACCTCCCCCAGCGTGGCGTCGGCGTGGAGCCCGGGTACGGCCAACGCGCCCATCGCCGCCGCGAGTTCCCGGTCGTCGACGACCAGGAGCGCTGCGGCGAGCAGATCGGCGGCCAGTTCCCGCTTGCCCGGCTCGTCCGCGCCCAGACTCGTGAGGTGCCGGCCCTCCCCGATGTCCGCGAGGCGCAGCAGGGGCTCCCGGGACCAGGTGGCCAGCAGGACGATGCCGGCGGCAGCGGCGACTCCCGGCGCCGAGGCCAACACCCGCCCGCCGTGCCGTGCGGCGAAGGCGGCCGCACGGTCGGGATCCGTGTCGTGCACCACGAGTTCGCGCGGTCCCCGCAGGGCAGCCAGCCCGCGCACCATCAGCTCCGCCTGTGCACCGGCACCGACCACCCCGAGGACGTCCGCGGCGCCGGCCAGCACATGGGTGCCCAGCGCCGCCGCAAGACCCGTGCGCCACGCGGTGACCGTCGCAGAGTCCAGCAGGGCGAGCAGCTCACCGTCCCGGCCGCTGTGCAGGCAGACCACCCCGCGCAGGGCGGGCCGGGCGCCGGGGAACTTGGCGTTGACCTTGACCGTGTACGCCTCGATGCCGGGCAGGACTCCGGGAAGCAGGGCCGTGGCCGTGCCGGGAAACGGCAGGTCGGTCCGTACCCGCTGTCCCGGGACCGGCGCATCCGCCGCCGCACGGAACCCCTCCCGCAGAACCGCCAGACAGGCCTCGGGCTCCAGTACGGCTTCCAGGTCACCGCGCGTCAGCAGAAGTGTCACCGCTCCATGGTCGGTCAGTGCTCGTGTTCGTGCGGTTCGTACCCCGGGATCGTCCCGTCCGTCTTCTTCACCAGGAACAGCCCCACCATCCCCATGTCGGAGTGGCTCTGGACATGGCAGTGGTACATCCACGCGCCCGCTCCCACCCCCTCCCCCGCGATCACCTGGAAGCCGAAGGAGTCCGCCGGGCCCACGATCTTGTTGTCGATGACCTGGCTCGGGTCGTCGGGTCCGGTGAGCATGCCGGTGCGGTTGTCCGCCCAGCGGTGACCGTGCATATGGAAGGTGTGGTAGTACTCGCCGTGCGTGATCATGACGATCTCGACGCGATCGCCCACCGTGGCCTCGAAGTCGGGCCCCGAGTGCGCCGGCTTGTTGTTGATCAGCATGTCGTTGAAGACGATCGTGTACGTCATGTCGGGCAGGATGTCGCCCTGGCGGCGGACGATCACCGGACCGTACAGGCCCTTGCGGATGCCGCCAGTGCCGTGCTCGGTGCCGACGACGTGGTCGTGGTAGTGCCAGTAGCCGGCGCTGCCCGCCCGCCAGGTGCCGTCCTTGCGGCGGCCGGGCGCGTGGGTGCGCCAGGTGTAGGTGCGGGTGCCGCCCGGTTCGACGTCGCTCTTGTTCAACTTGGTGCCGTCGCTGGAGACTTCGTAGTCCAGGCCGTGGACGTGCAGGCTCGCCCGTACGTCCGTCGTGTTCTCGAACTCGATGTGCAGGGTGTCGCCCTCGTTGAGCTCGATCAGCGGCCCGGGGATCGTCGCCTTCCCCTTCTCGAAGCCGTAGCCCAACTGTCCGTCGGCGAACTTCTCGGCGTACAGCTTGATGTGCCTGACCGCGCCGCCGGCCGGAGCGGTCTTCGCCGTGGCGTCGACACTGACCGCTTCGGGGGCCATCGACAACGATGTCGCCACGGCCGCACCACCCAGCAGCACCCGTCTGTTGAACCCGCGTCTGTCCATGCGGAACTCCCCACCCTGATACGGAACTTGCGGAGACGCACCTGTGATGAACCTGTGCGACCGTACCGGCCCCACACCCGTTTATCCACACCCGGGACAAAGTTCGTGCCATTGCGGCCATAGGTATTGGCGTGTCATGCAAAGAGGTCTAGCTTCCTTGGCGTTGTGGCTGTGACCGAGGAGGTGCCCATGCGCTTACGAGGGTTGAGCACAAGAAGAAGACGGGTCTGGGCGGCCACTGTGACCGCCGGCATCGTCGCCGCCGGACTCATGTCCGGACCCGCCGCAAACGCGCGTCCGGACCCCGGACCGCCCATGACAACGATGTCCATCAAGTCGCCCCCGGGCGGCGCGAATGTCCGGGTGCTGATCTTCTACGGTTCCGCGGCGGCCGGGGAGGAGTCGCCGGTCGTGAACGCCGGGATCGAGGCCATCGAGAAGATCGGCCTGTCGGGACCGGAGAACCAGCGTTTCCAGGTCGTGGCCTCGGACGACGCCTCGGTCTTCACCGACGAGACCCGGATGGGCCGCTTCAACGCGGTCGTGTTCCTGACCGGTGGCGGAGACGTCCTCGACCCGGAGCAGGAGGCGGGCCTGGAGGCCTACATGGAGGCCGGCGGCGGTTTCCTCGGCGTCCATGACGCGGCACGCGCGGAGCCGTACTCGGACTGGTTCACCGGTCTGGTCGGCGCCCGCCCTGCCGCCTCCAGCCCGACGGCCGTACAACGGGCGACAGTTGAGGTCGGCGACCGGCAGCACCCGGCCACCAAGGATCTGCCGGTCCAGTGGACCCACCCGGACCAGTGGTTCAACTGGGTGCAGAACCCCTCGGGCCAGGTGCACACCGTCGCCCGCGTCCGCGAGTCGACGTACCAGCCGGGCACGACCGCCAACGGCTGGGACCATCCGGTGAGTTGGTGCCGTGACTACGACGGCGGACGCTCCTTCTACACCGGCATGGGCGGCACGGTGTCGTCGTACGACGAGACGGACTTCCGCGCGCATCTGCGCGGCGCGCTGCTGTGGACGACCCGGCTCGCGCAGGCCGACTGCAAGGCGACGATCAACGCCAACTACAAGGCGGAGCGCCTGACCCAGGCCAACCAGCCCGGCCAGAACGACCAGATCGGCGAGCCGCACGGCCTGGTCACCGCGCCCGACGGACGGGTGCTGTACATCGGCCGCGGCGGCGCCGACTCCTCCCAGCCGGTGATCACCGACTGGAACAACCCGGACATCGGCAAGGGCAAGGGCGAGATCCACGTCTACGACCCCGCGACCAAGAAGGTCACGCCGGCGGGCGCGTTGACGGTGTTCGGCAACAAGGGCGGCGGCGACGAGCTCATCAAGGTCGAGGAGGGGCTGCTCGGCATCGAGCTGGACCCGGGGTTCGAGCAGAACGGGTGGGTGTATCTGCACTACACGCCGCACTCGCAGCTCAACCGCGACACGCAGATGGCCGAGCGCCGGGTCTCCCGCTTCACGCTGGACCTGGCCACGAACAAGCTGGACCTGAGCAGCGAGAAGGTGCTGCTCAAGTGGCCGGTGCAGGTGCACAGTTGCTGCCACGCGGGCGGCGGGATGTCCTGGGACTCGAAGGGCAACCTGTACATCGCGACCGGCGACAACAACTCCAGTGGCTTCAGCGACGGTTACTCGGGCAACAACCCGCAGCCCAACTACAAGGGCGTCTCCTTCGCCGACGCGCGCCGCACCGCCGGCAACACCAACAACCTCAACGGCAAGATCCTGCGCATCCACCCGGAGCCGGACGGGACGTACACCCTCCCCGAGGGCAACCTCTTCACCGGCAAGGAGACCGACGAGGGCGGCGGCAAGACGCGCGGCGAGATCTATGTGATGGGCGTCCGCAACCCGGCGCGCATCTTCGTGGACCAGAAGACCGACATCCTGTACGCGGGCTGGGTCGGCCCGGACGCAGGCGCGCCCTCGACGACCTGGGGTCCGGCCAAGTACGACACGTTCGCCGTCATCACCAAGGCGGGCAACCGGGGCTGGCCGTACTGCATGGGCAACAAGCAGCCCTACCGCGACCGCAATCTGCCGGACCCGACGAAGCCGCTGGGCTGGTACGACTGCGACAACCCCAAGAACGAGTCGCCGAACAACGACGGCCTCGTCAACCTGCCGCCGGTCACCGGCAACAACATCTGGTACTCGCCCCAGGGCGGTGCCCCGGACTACCCGCGCGACGCGAACGGCATCCCCTCCTACAAGCAGGCGGAGGCCAAGTACCTGCTGCCGTGGCTCAAGGGCGGTGGCCAGGCCACGATGAACGGTCCGGTCTACCGGTACGACGCGCAGAGCACGAGCGCCACGAAGTGGCCCTCCTACTGGGACGGCAAGTGGTTCGTCGGCGACTTCTACGACGGCGACCAGCCGCGCAACGCCGTCCTCACCGACCCCAAGACACACGGTGACGGCGGTCTGCCGATCCACTCGGAGTCGCTGAAGAAGATCGTGCCGGTCGGCAACGACGGCATCAAGAACCTCATGGACTGGAAGTTCGGTCCTGACGGGTCGCTGTACGTCCTCGACTACGGCCGCGGCTTCTTCACCTCCGACGCCAAGTCGGCGCTGTGGCGGGTCACTTACACGGGCGGCGGGCCGACACCGGCCGCCGGCCAACTGGCGAGGGGAGCGCAGTGAGACGCCGACGAACAGTCCTGACGGCCTTGTTGGCCGCACTCCTCATGATGCTGGGGCTCCAGTCCGTGCCCGCCTCGGGTCAACCGGAGCCCCGGGCCGCCGCGGCCCAGACACTCACCTGGACCGCCGGCGACGACATCACCAAGTACGCGTCCGTACCGGCGACGGCGGTGGCGGGCACGACGACGATCGTCTTCGAGAACAGTGTGGCGACCGGCAACACGACCGGCATGCCGCACACGCTGACGTTCGACGTCTCGGACCCGGAGTACAACAACGACGTCCCGCTCAACATCCTCGCCAACCCGAACGACGACCAGGGCGGCCGCCACACCGCCGAGGTCACGCTCACCCCGGGCCGCTACCGCTACTACTGCACCATCCCGGGACACGGCCAGATGCAGGGCATCCTCGTGGTGACCGAGGGCAGCGGCGAGGACACCACCGCGCCCGCGACCTCGGCCCAGGTGAGCGGGACACAGAACTCGCAGGGCCAGTACGTCGGTTCGGCGAGCGTGTCGGTCAGCGCCACCGACGAGGGCGGCTCCGGCGTCGACCGGATCGAGTACGCCATCGGTGACGCCGGCGCCTGGCAGCCGTACACCACCCCGGTCGTCGTCGACCAGGTCGGCAGCCACAAGGTCCGCTACCGCGCCCTGGACAAGGCGGGGAACGTGGCGGCCGAGAAGAGCGTCGAGTTCGCGGTCGTCGCACCGCCGACCGACGACCAGACACCGCCGGAGACCTCGGCGACGGTGAGCGGCGAGCAGAACGCGGACGGGGCCTACATCGACATGGCCACGGTCACCGTCTCCGCCTCCGACACCGGTTCCGGGGTCAACACCATCGAGTACGCGGTCGGCGACGGCGCCTGGCAGCCGTACACCGCTCCGGTGATGGTGCATGAGGCCGGCAGCCACACCGTGCGCTATCGCGCGACCGACAAGGCGGGCAACGTGGCCGCCGAGAAGAGTGTGCCGTTCACGGTCGTCTCGGCGCCCCCGCAGGACACCACTCCGCCCGTCACCGGGGCGACCGTGGACGGGACCCGGAACTCCGCCGGGGCCTACGTGGGCAACGCCAAGGTCACCGTCAGCGCCACCGATCACGGCGGCGAGGTCGCGACCATCGAGTACTCGCTCGACGGCGGGCCCTATCTGGCGTACACCGCGCCCGTGGTCGTCGACCGGGTGGGCCCGCACAACGTGGCCTACCGGGCGAGCGACAAGGCGGGCAACACCTCCGAGCCGCGGACCGTGAGCTTCACGGTGGTGTCCGGCGGCGGTGTGCCCGCACCCAACTGCCCGGAGTTCGACGAGCGGTTGACGGTCGTGGTCGGGACGGTCGACTCCGGGGTGCCGAACCGGGTCACCAACAACCGGTGCCGGATCAACGAGTTGATCGAGGACGAGAAGGAGTGGACGTCCAACGCGCTGTTCCTGAAGCACGTACGGACGGTCCTTGCGAAACTCCTGAGCGAAGGCGTCGTCGACCAGCGGGAGCACAACACGATCCTGACGGCCGCCCGTGAGTCGGGGATCGGCAAGCCCGGTCAGACCGAGGGCTACCGCACGATCTTCGACGGCACCGCGGGCTCCTTCGCCGACTGGCAGCACGTGGGCGGTGGTTCGTTCGGGCTGAACCCCGACGGGTCGATGACCAGCGGGACGACGGCGGCCGGCCTGGGCATGCTGTGGTTCCCGGAACGCAAGTACGGCGACTTCTCGCTGCGGCTCCAGTGGCGGGACGACGCTCCGGGCACCGGCAACGCCAACTCCGGTGTGTTCGTGCGGTTCCCGTACGTCCATGACCATCCGGAGGAGTCACGGCCGGAGTGGGTCGCCATCAAGTACGGGCACGAGGTGCAGGTGTTCGACCGGCCCGACGGCGACATGTACAAGACCGGGTCGATCTACGGCTTCGACCGGGTGGGGCTCGCCGGTGCGGGCGTCACCCAGAAGGGCACGTGGAACGACTACGAGATCCGGGTGGTCGACCAGCACTACTCGGTCTACCGCAACGGCGTGCTGATCAACGAGTTCGACAACACCGGGGGTCAGGACTTCGTCCCGCCCCGCTCGGACGACCCGGGCACGGACGGGCGGCGGTTCGCCTCCGGTTACCTCGGGCTCCAGGTGCACGGCACGACGGATGTGGTCTCGTACCGGGACATCCGGATCAAGGAGTTGTAGGTCCCTCTTTGCGGGCCTTGCTCGGCTGTACCCGCTTGGGTTCTCCCGGCATCTTCGGATACTCGGGCGGGTACGGCAGATCACCGAGCCCGTGGTCGTGCTCGTCCTTGTTCGCCAGCTCCAGCAGCGCGTCCAGCGAGTAGCGACGGTCGTCCATGTCCGCGTGCACATCGCCGAGTTCGGCGAAGCGCGCGGGCATGGTCGCGAGGTCGAAGTCCCGGGGGTGCGCGACACCGACCTCGTCCCAGCGCAGGGGCGCCGAGACGGGGGCGTGCGGGCGCGGTCGTACGGAATACGCCGAGGCGATCGTGCGGTCCCGTGCCGTCTGGTTGTAGTCGACGAAGATGCGCTCGCCGCGCTCCTCCTTCCACCACTTGATCGTCACCTGCTCCGGCATCCTGCGCTCCAGCTCCCGGCCCACGGCGATGGCCGCCCGCCGGACCTGGGTGAAGGTCCAGCGCGGTTCGATGGGCACGAAGACATGCAGCCCGCGTCCGCCGGAGGTCTTGGGGAAGCCTTGCAGGCCGCCGAACTCGTCGAGGACGGCGCGCAGTTCATGGGCGGCGCGGACGGCGTCGTCGAAGTCGGTGCCGGGCTGCGGGTCGAGGTCGATACGGAGTTCGTCGGGGCTGTCGACATCGTCGCGGCGCACCGGCCACGGGTGGAAGGTGAGCGTGCCGTACTGCGCCGCCCACAGGACCGCGGCCTCCTCCGTGGGGCACATCTCGTCGGCGCTGCGGCCGCTGGGGAAGGTGATGTGGGCGGTCGGGATCCAGTCGGGCATGTTCTTCGGGGCCCGTTTCTGGAAGAAGTTCTCGCCGGTCACGCCGTCCGGGTAGCGCTCCAGGGTGGTGGGCCGGTTGCGCAGGGCGCGCAGGATGCCGGGGCCGACGGCGATGTAGTACCGGGCGAGGTCCAGCTTGGTGAAACCGCGCTCCGGGAAGAACATCTTGTCCGGGCTGGACAGCCGTACGGTCCGGCCGGCCGCCTCCAGTTGCACCGCTTCACCCATGCGAGCCACGGTAGGCGCACCGCACACTGCTCGCACACTGGGCGATCGGCTGAACATGGGAGCAGAATCGAACCATGGATCTGCCGGTGATGCCTCCCGTGAAGCCGATGCTCGCCAAGTCGGTGGCGAAAATCCCGCCGGATATGCAGTACGAGGCGAAATGGGACGGTTTCCGGGCGATCGTGTTCCGCGACGGTGACGAGGTCGAGCTGGGCAGCCGTACGGGCAAGCCGCTCACCAGGTACTTCCCCGAGGTGGTGGCGGCGCTGAAGGAGCGGTTGCCGGAGCGCTCGGTGCTGGACGGCGAGATCGTGATCGCACGCGAGGGACGGCTGGACTTCGACGCGCTGACCGAGCGGATCCACCCGGCGGACTCCCGGGTGCGGATGCTCGCCGAGAAGACCCCGGCGTCGTTCGTCGCCTTCGACCTGCTGGCCCTTGCGGAGAAGTCCGTCACGGACGTGCCGCTGAGCGACCGACGGACGCTCCTGGCCCGGGCGCTGGAGGGCGTGACGGCGCCCGTGCATCTGGCGCCGGCGACGACCGACATCGACGTCGCACGGCAGTGGTTCGAGCAGTACGAGGGGGCGGGCCTCGACGGGGTCATCGCCAAGCCGCTCGGCGTGCGCTACCTCCAGGACGAGCGCGCGATGTTCAAGATCAAGCACGAGCGCACGGCGGACGTCGTGGTCGCGGGCTACCGCTTCCACAAGAGCGGCCCCATCGTGGGCTCCCTGCTGCTCGGTCTCTACGACGACCGGGGCACCCTCCAGCACGTGGGCGTGTCCGCCGCCTTCCCGATGAAACGCCGGGCCGAACTCGTCGAGGAACTGGAGCCGTTGCGGATGGACGATGCCGCCGGGCACCCCTGGGCGGCCTGGGCCGAGGAGTCCGCGCACGAGTCGGCGCGGCTGCCCGGCGCGCCCAGCCGCTGGTCGGGCAAGAAGGACCTCTCCTGGGTGCCGCTCAGGCCGGAGCGGGTCGTCGAGGTGGCGTACGACCACATGGAGAACGGGGCGCGCTTCCGGCACACGGCCCGGTTCCGCCGCTGGCGCCCGGACCGGGATCCGCACAGCTGCACCTATGCCCAGCTGGAGGAGCCGGTCGGCTACGACCTGGCGGAGATCTTCGGCCCCACGCACTGAAACCCCCGCGAACCGAACGGACGTATGCCGATCGACGTATGCCCCGCGGCAAATCAGAATCGTTCGCATATGGCCATTAATTGGCCGATAGGCGCACAATCGAGACATAAGACTGGTGGCAACGGTGGGCATAGGACGAAAGGCGCGCACACGGCGCGCCGCGATACCGGCGGCGCTCCTGGCCGCCGCGATGACCCTCTCCCTGGCGGCCGGCTGCACCTCGCCGGGCGGCTCGGACGACGACGGACGCGGATCGGACCGGGGGCAGCCTTCGCAGAGCCGCGGAGCGGGCGGGGACCCGATACTCGCGGTGAAGATCGACAACGCCCGTGCGGCCCGCCCCCACACGGGGCTCGACTCCGCGAACATCGTCTACGTCGAGCAGGTCGAGGGCGGTCTGAGCCGGCTGATGGCGGTGTACGCGACCAAGCTGCCGAAGGTGGTCGGCCCGGTACGCAGCGCACGCGAGTCGGATCTGGAGCTGCTCAGGCAGTTCGACCGGCCCACGCTCGCGTTCTCGGGAGCCCAGCACAAACTGCTCCCACTGATCGACAAGGCGCCGCTGACCGCCCGGTCGCCCGAGGAGGCGCCCGGCGCCTTCTACCGCGGCACGTCCAAGCCCTCCCCGCACAACCTCTACCTGCGGCCCTTCCGGCTGATGTCCTCCGTGCCCGGCGCGGACGCGCTGACGACCGGCTTCCACTACGGCAGCACACCCTCGGGCGGACGGTCCGAGACCTCGCGGACCGTGCGCTACCCGGGCGCCCGGTTCACGTTCACCTGGTCCGAGGACCAGTCCGGCTGGCTGGTGTCGATGGACGGTGCGCCGGCCATGACCGACGGGGAGCGGATGGCCCCGCCGACGGTCGTCGTCCAGTACGTGAACGTGCGCCCGTCCAGCTTCTCCGACTTCCTCGGCAACAACACGCCGTACACGGAGACGGTGGGCGAGGGGCGGGCAGAGGTGCTGCGCGACGGGAAGGTCTTCGAGGCCCGCTGGAAGCGTCTGCAAGCCACCGACAACACGGAGTTCACCCAGGGGAACGGAGCTCCGCTGAACTTCGCCAGGGGCCAGGTGTGGGTGGTCTTCGCCAAGGGCTGACCCTCGGATGTCTCAGGTTCACGCAGGTGCGGCCCTGTTCTTGACTGAGGGCGGCAACAGCGAACCACGACCTTCACGGGGGCACATATGAACCGCAGGAAGAACCTCTTCGCCGCCGGCCTGGCCACCACGGCCTCGGCCCTGGCCCTGACCGTCGGCGGTGTGGCCGCCCCGGCGCACGCCGCGGCGTCCGGCGAGGTCGCCGCCATGGCCGGCGTCGACTGCGACGGCTGGGTGCACAACAACAATCCCGACCACGGCATCGCCGGCTGTTCGAACAACACCGACCGCGCCATCACCTTCCGCGCCGAGATCGTCTGCGGCTGGGCCCCGGACGTCTCGGGCCAGTGGGTGACGCTCCAGCCGGGCCAGTACGGCGAGTCCTCGGGTGTCTGCGCGATCTACAGCTCGGGCGTCGGCAGCGTGGGCTGGACGATCCAGTAGTCGGCCGAGCCGACATGGGGCCGGGACCTCGACCAGGTCCCGGCCCCTCACGGCGTTTCGTGGGCGTGCCAGGCCGTCTTCGGCGCCGGCCCGTCCATCGACGCCGCGAGGGGTTCCGTCGGGTTGCGGAGCCCCTCCGCCGCGTCCGAGACCCGGCGGATGAGATCGAAGAACACGGTCTGCTCCTCGGCGGAGAGCGGGGCCAGGAAGACCTGGTTCATCCGGGCCGTACGCAGCGTGAGCTTGCGGTGGGTCCGGGTGCCCTCGTCCGTGAGCCGCAGCAGGAAACGGCGGCCGTCCTGCGGGTCGCGCACCTTGTCGAGCAGACACCGGCGGCCGAGCCGGCTGATCACCTCGGCGATGGTGGACCGGTCGAGCCCCACGCGCTCCCCCACCGTGCGCTGGTCCAGTCCCGGCTCGGCGACGAGCGCGTTGAGGACCGCGAACTGCGGTGAGGTGATCTCCTCGGAGACCATGGTGTTCCACAGCAGGTAATGGGCCTGCTGGAGCCGCCGGGCCAGGTGCCCGGGGTGGGTGGTGAGGTCCACCGCGGCCATGTGCGCTCCTCAGCGTGAGTGCAGGATTTCGTCGGTGCACTGAACGATATCGCATGCCCCTGATCCTTACCTCGTCCTTCACCTGGGGCCTTGACGGCACAATCCAAGGGTGGCAGCGTGATTCCGACCTCGTTTGAATAGTCAGTGCTCTGACTATTTCGGGCCTGATGAGATGGGGCTTCACGGATGGACAAGGTGGTCGCCACAGCCCTGGAGGCGGTGGCCGATGTGCCGGACGGCACGACTCTCGCGGTCGGCGGGTTCGGTCTGAGCGGTGTGCCGAACGTGCTGATCCAGGCGTTGTACGAGCGCGGGGTCTCGGGCCTGGGTGTGGTGTCCAACAACTGCGGGGCGATGGAGTCCGGCCTGGCCGTTCTCCTTGCCGCGGGCCGGATCGCCCGGGTGACCGGTTCCTACATCGGGGCGAACAAGGAGTTCGCGCGGCAGTATCTGGCCGGTGAGCTGGAGGTGGAGATGATCCCGCAGGGCACGCTCGCCGAGCGGCTGCGGGCCGGCGGTGCCGGTATCCCCGCCTTCTACACCCCCGCGGGTGTGGGCACGCAGGTCGCCGAGGGCGGGCTGCCCTGGCGCTACGACGGCTCCGGCGGCGTCGCGCTGGCCTCCCCGGCGAAGGAGGTCCGGGAGTTCGACGGCACCGAGTACGTGCTGGAGCACGGGATCCGCACCGACTTCGCGCTGGTGCGGGCGGCGAGGGGCGACCGGCACGGGAACCTGGTCTTCAACAAGTCCACGCGGAACTTCAACCCGCTCGCGGCGATGGCCGGCCGGGTGACGATCGCCGAGGTCGAGGAGCTCGTCGAGCCCGGCGAGATCGACCCGGACGCGGTGCATCTGCCGGGCATCTTCGTGCAGCGCGTCCTCGCGCTCACCCCCGAGCAGGCGGCGGACAAGCAGATCGAGCAGCGGACGGTGAGCAGCTGATGGCCTGGACCCGGGAACAGATGGCCGCCCGCGCCGCACGCGAGCTGCGGGACGGCCAGTACGTCAATCTCGGCATCGGGCTGCCGACGCTGATCCCCAACTACCTCCCGCCGGGCGTGGAGGTGGTCCTGGAGTCGGAGAACGGCATCCTGGGCACCGGCCCCTACCCGACCGAGGACCAGGTCGACCCCGACCTCATCAACGCGGGCAAGGAGACCGTCACGGTCCTGCCCGGCGCCTCCTACTTCGATTCGGCGCTGTCGTTCTCGATGATCCGCGGCGGGCACATCGACGTCGCCGTGCTGGGCGCCATGCAGGTCTCCGCGGGCGGGGACCTGGCGAACTGGGCCATCCCCGGCAAGATGATCACCGGGATCGGCGGCGCGATGGACCTCGTCCACGGCGCCCGCACGGTGATCGTGGTGATGACGCACACCGCGAAGGACGGCTCCCCGAAGATCCTCGACGAGTGCGCACTGCCGCTCACCGGGGCGGCCTGTGTGAACCGGATCATCACCGACCTCGGTGTGCTGGACGTGACGGACGACGGGCTGTTGCTCGTCGAGACGGCGCCCGGTGTGCGCGTCGAGGAGATCACGGCCAAGACCGACGCCAAGCTGACCGTAGCGGAGGGCCTGAAGTGAAGTCCGCAGGGAAGAACGTCTACATCGTCGACGCGGTGCGCACACCGATCGGCCGTTACAACGGCGGTCTGGCGAGCGTGCGCCCGGACGACCTGGGTGCCCACGCCATCCGTGAACTCCTCGCCCGCACACCGCAGTTGGACCCGTCCCGGATCGAGGACGTCTACTTCGGCAACGCCAACGGCGCCGGCGAGGAGAACCGCAACGTCGGCCGCATGGCCGCACTCCTCGCCGGACTGCCGACGTCCGTGCCGGGTGTCACCGTGAACCGGCTGTGCGCGTCCGGTCTGGAGGCCGTGATCCAGGCGGCCCGCGCCATCGCGGTCGGGGACGCCTCCATCGCCGTGGCCGGCGGAGTCGAGTCGATGACCCGGGCGCCGTATGTGCTGCCCAAGTCCGACAAGCCCTTCCCCGCCGGACACGCCGAGCTGTACTCCACCACCCTGGGCTGGCGCATGGTCAACCCGAAGATGGAGCCGCAGTGGACGATCCCGCTGGGCGAGAGCGCGGAGCTGATCGCCGAGAAGCACAAGATCAGCCGTGAGCAGCAGGACGAATTCGCCCTGCACAGCCACCAGAAGGCGGCCAAGGCACAGGGCGAGGGGCTGTTCGACTCCGAGCTGGCGCCGGTGTCGATCCCGCAGCGCAGGGGCGAGCCGGTGGTCTTCGGCGCCGACGAATGCGTGCGTGCGGACGCGTCACAGGCAGCGATGGCCAAGCTCAAGCCGTCGTTCAGGAAGGACAACGGCACCGTCACCGCAGGCAACGCCTCGCCTCTCAACGACGGCGCCGCCGCGCTGCTCCTCGTCGACGAGGAGGGTCTGAAGGCGACCGGCCGTGAGCCGCTCGCCCGGGTCTCCGCGACCGGCGTCAACGCCCTCGACCCGCACTACTTCGGGCTCGCCCCCGTCGAGGCCGTCAACCGTGCACTCGCCAAAGCGGGCAAGGGATTTGACGATCTGTCAGTGCTGGAGCTGAACGAGGCGTTCGCCGCGCAGGTGCTCGGCTGTGTCGCCGAGTGGCCCGAGTTCGACCCGGCGATCCTCAACCCGCAGGGCGGCGCCATCGCCCTCGGCCACCCCCTGGGCGCCTCCGGTGCCCGCCTCGCCGGCACCGTCGCCCATCAACTCGCCCGCAAGGGCAGCGGAATCGGCGTCGCCACCCTCTGCATCGGCGTGGGCCAGGGCCTCGCCCTCGTACTCGAACGGTAGGAATCGAACCGTCATGGCTCTCACTCAGCACGACATCGACCAGGAGATCGCCGCCCAGCACTCCGCGTACGAGAAGCGCGTCGCCGACGGCGCCCCCGTCGAGCATCAGCCGCGCCGCGACTACGCCCCGTACCGTTCCTCGATCCTCCGGCACCCGAAACAGCCGCCGGTCGCCATCGATGTGTCCAAGGACCCGGAGCTGGTGGAGCTGGCCGCCCCCGCGTTCGGGGAGCGGGACATCACCGAGATCGACAACGACCTCACCCGGCAGCACGACGGCGAGCCGATCGGCGAGCGGATCACCGTGTCGGGACGGCTCCTCGACAGCGGCGGCCGGCCGATCCGTGGTCAGCTGGTCGAGATCTGGCAGGCCAACTCGGCGGGCCGGTACGCGCACCAGAATGAGCAGCACGACGCGCCGCTGGACCCCAACTTCACGGGCGTCGGCCGCACACTGACCGACGACAGCGGTTTCTACAGCTTCACCACCGTCCAGCCCGGCCCATACCCGTGGCGCCAGCACGTCAACGCCTGGCGGCCGGCCCACATCCACTTCTCGCTCTTCGGCACGGCGTTCACACAGCGGCTGGTGACGCAGATGTACTTCCCGAGCGACCCGCTGTTCCCGTACGACCCGATCATCCAGTCGGTGACCGACGACGCGGCCCGGCAGCGGCTCGTCGCGACGTACGACCACAGCCTGTCGGTGCCGGAGTTCTCGATGGGCTACCACTGGGACATCGTGCTCGACGGGCCGAACGCCACCTGGATCGAAGAAGGACGCTGACCCACGATGACGAAGATCGACACGAGCAATCCCGAGGCGGTGCTCCCGACGCCCTCCCACACCGTCGGTCCCTTCTACGGCCACGCCCTGCCCTTCCCCGGCGGCGGCGACATCGCCCCCGTCGGCCACCCGGACACGATCGCCCTGCACGGCCAGGTGTACGACGGCGAGGGCAATCCGCTGCCGGACGCGCTCGTGGAGCTGTGGGGCGCCGACCCGGACGGCCGGGTGTCGCAGGTCGACGGTTCGATGCGGCGCGACTCGGCGAGCGGCGGGTTCCTGGGCCGCACGGGAGTGGAGTTCACCGGCTGGGGGCGGATCCAGACGGACGCGGGCGGTCACTGGTCCGCGCGGACGCTGCGGCCCGGGGCACGTGGGAAGAGCGCCCCCTACATCAGCGTGTGCGTCTTCGCGCGCGGACTGCTGGTGCACCTGTTCACCCGGATCTACCTGCCGGGTGACGACGCCGCACTGGCCGCCGACCCGCTGCTGGCGCGACTGGACCAGGAGCGACGCGCCACGCTGATCGCCACGGACGGGGGCCACGGCACATACCGTTTCGACATCCGCCTTCAGGGCGAAGGCGAGACGGTCTTCCTGGAGTTCCAGTGACACCTGCCGATCCCGACACCGGCCTGCTCGCCCCCGGGTGGGCGGCCTCCCCCGCAGCCGCGGCCACCGCCGACGGCGCCTATCTGTCGGCGCTGCTCGACGCGGAGGCCGCGCTGACCCGCGCCCAGGCCGCACTGGGCCTCGCACCGGCCGAGGCCGCGGCCGCGGTCACCGAGGCGGCCGACGCCCGTCACTTCGACGTGGCGTCGATCGCCGAGCGCGCGCGGGGCGGCGGGAACCCGGTCATCCCCCTGGTCGCGGATCTGACGAAGGCGGTCGGCGAGGAGCACGGCCCCCATGTCCACCGGGGTGCGACCAGCCAGGACATCATGGACACGGCGACGATGCTGGTGGCCGCCCGCGCCCTGGACCTCGTCCTCGCCGACCTCGGCCGCACGGAGCGGGCGCTGGCCCGGCTGGCCGTCGAGCACCGCGACACCGCGATGCCGGGACGCACGCTCACCCAGCACGCCGTACCGACGACGTTCGGGCTGAAGGCGGCGGGATGGCGGTCGCTGGTGCTCGACGCACGGGACCGGGTGACGGCCGTACGGGACGGGCTGCCCGCGCAACTCGGGGGCGCCGCCGGGACTTTGGCGGCCTTCGGGGCGTACGGCGCGAGCGACCCGACCGCACTGCCGGCGGCGTACGCCCGTGAACTGGGCCTGAAGGCACCCGAGTTGCCCTGGCACACGCTGCGCACCCCCATCGCCGATCTCGCCGGGTGTCTCGCCTTCACGGCGGGCGCGCTCGGCAAGATCGCCGTGGACGTCCTCACCCTCTCCCGCACCGAGATCGGCGAGGTCGCGGAGGGCAGCGGCGGGGGTTCGTCCGCCATGCCGCACAAGTCCAATCCGGTACGGTCCACCCTCATCGCCTCGGCCGCGCGGCGGGCACCTCAGCTCGCCGCCACGCTGTACGGGTCGCTGGCGGCGGAGGACGAGCGGCCGGCCGGGGCCTGGCACGCGGAGTGGGAGCCCCTCCGGGAGCTGCTGCGGCTGGTGGGCGGGGCCGCCCGGGATGCCGTAGAGCTGGCCGAGGGACTGCGGGTCAGACCCGATGTGATGCGTGAACACCTCGATCTCACCCACGGGTTGATCGTCTCCGAGCGGCTCTCCGCCGAGCTGGCCCCGGTGCTGGGCCGGGCCCAGGCCAAGGAACTGCTCACCCGGCTGGCGTCCGAGGGACGCCCGCTCGCCCAGGCACCGGAGCTGACGGACGTGGACCTCGACCCCACCCACTACACCGGCTCCGCCGGAGCCCTCACCGATCGCGCGCTGGAGCGACCTTGAAACACCTCAACCACCGTGCCGAAGGGCCCACCACCGCGCCCCCGCTGCTCCTCGGCCCCTCTCTCGGCACCTCGTACGCCCTGTGGGACAAGGTGGCGCCGGAGCTGTCGATCACGCATCGGGTCATCCGCTGGGACCTGCCGGGACACGGCGGTTCGGAGGCCGGTCTGATCGGGGCGGGGGCGACGGTCGGTGACCTCGCCGGCCTGGTGCTCGCGCTCGCCGACTCGCTCGGCATCGAGCGGTTCGCGTACGCGGGGGTGTCGCTGGGCGGTGCGGTGGGGCTGCAACTCGCCGTCCACCACCCCGAGCGGGTCTCCTCGCTCGCCGTGATCTGTTCGTCGGCGCACTTCAACGGCTCGAAACCGTGGGAGGAGCGGGCCGCTCTGGTGCGCGGCGAAGGGCTCGCCGAACTGGCGGAGAGTGCGAACGCGCGGTGGTTCACGCCCGGGTTCACCGTGCCGGAGCTGGTCCAGGACCACCGGGACGCCGATCCGGCCGCGTACGCCGCCTGCTGTGACGCGCTCGCCGCCTTCGACATCCGGGACCGGCTCCCGGAGATCTCCGCGCGCACCCTGCTGATCGCCGGCCGCGAGGACCCGGCGACGCCGCCCGCGCATCTGCGGGAGATCGCCGACGCGGTGCCGGGCGCCACCCTGGTCGAGCTCCCGGGCGCCTCGCACCTTGCGCCCGCGCAGTGCCCGTCGGCGGTGCTCACAGCACTGCGGGCCCATCTCACCGGCGGGGCCGGGCGCGGCATGGAGGTGCGGCGCGAGGTGCTCGGCGATGCGCACGTCGACCTGGCGCAGGCCCGCCAGACCCTTTTCACCGCCCGGTTCCAGGACTTCATCTCGCGCTATGCCTGGGGTGAGATCTGGACCGACCCGACGCTCTCGCGCCGCGAGCGCAGCATGATCACGCTGACGGCGCTGGTCGCCCACGGCCACTACGACGAGCTGGCCATGCATGTGCGGGCGGCGCGGCGCAACGGACTGACCCCGGAGGAGATCGGCGCGGTGCTGCTTCAGACGGCCGTGTACTGCGGGGTGCCGGCGGCGAACTCGGCGTTCGCGGCGGCCCAGCGGGTGCTGGCCGAGGAGGACTCCGCCGCAGGGTGATCCTGCCGGTCGTACCCTCAGCAGCATCAAGCAGACAGCTCCGCCGTGTGCCTACGGTGGAGGTATGTCCACCATCCTGATCACCGGCGCCACCTCGGGTCTCGGCCGCTACGTCGCCTTCGAACTGGTCCGCTCCGGACACCTGGTCCTCGCCCACGGCCGGGATCCGGGCCGTACGGAACAGCTGGTCGCCGAGTTGCGCACGGAGGGCGCGGCCGAGGGGTTCGTCGCCGATCTGGCCTCGCTGGCGCAGGTGCGCGACCTGGGCGCCCGGGTGGCCGCCGCCCACCCCGAGCTGGACGTACTGGTCAACAACGCAGGGGTCGGCGCCGGTCGGCGCGGCTCGGGACGTGAGCTGAGCGCCGACGGACACGAACTGCGGCTGGCGGTGGACTACTTGGCGCCGGTCGAGCTCACGCGCGCCCTGCTGCCGGTCCTGCGCGCGAATCCTCCCGCGCGGATCGTCAACGTCGGCTCGGCCGGTCAGGAGCCCGTCGACTTCGACGACCCCGAGTTCCTGCGCGGCTACGACGGTTTCGCGGCGTACTGCCGCGCCAAGTTCGCGCTCGCGGCCCATACGTTCTCGCTGGCCGAGGAGTTGGCCGGCACGGGTGTCTCCGTGAACGTGCTGCACCCCGCGACCTTCATGGACACGGCGATGGTCCGCGAGGGCGGCGTCGCACCGCTGAACTCGGTCGCCGACGGGGCTCCGGGGGTGCTGGCGCTGGCCACGAAGGACCTGGGCACAGGCGGCTACTTCGACGGGACGCGTCCGGCGCGGGCCAACGCGGCGGCGTACGAGGACGAGGTGCGGGGGCGGCTGTCGGCGGTCACCGACCAGCTGCTGCGCACCTGATCACCGCAGTCCGCGTCCCGTGTCCAGGACCTCCCGCGCCTGGGTCACCAGTCCGTCGGCGCCGCAGGAACGCGCCAGCGCGAGCCCCCGGTTGAGCTCACCCACGGAGCGGGCGGCGATGCCGTACTCGACGCGGGCGGCCGCGTGTTCGTACTGGCAGGGCGAGGCCTCCAGATAGGCGACCGCCTGGGCGGCGAGCCGGACCGCGCGCTGCCCGGTCTCCAGGGCGGCGGCGCAGCGCAGGGCCTCGCCGATGGCGGTGTCCGTGCCGAACCGCTCGGCCTGGCGGCGGGCGTCGGTGGCGAGCCGGGCGGCGCGGGCCGGGTCCTCGCCGGCGAGGGCCCGGGCCAGGTCGACGGCCCAGGGCACCATGATCGGGTTGTGGTGGCCGCGCGCTGCCGCGGCCTTCTCGGCGGCCTCCAGCTCGTTGATGCCGTCCTTCGTGCGTCCGGTCGCCAGCAGCAGTCGGCCGCGTACGGAGCGCGGGTCGGGGATCACGATGGTGGACGGGTACGGCGGTGCGAAACCGTACTGCTCAGCGATCTCCCAGGCCTCCTCGACATGGCCGCGCGCGAGCAGCGTGTCGACGAGGTTGCAGGTCGTGGTCCAGTACAGGGGCAGACCGCGGCCGACGCGCTCGGCGATGCGCAGTGACTCACGCAGGGATGTCTCGGCCTCCCTGAGGCGGCCCCTTCTGCGGTGGCCGAGGCCGACGTACGCATGGGCGAGGGCGAGGTGGCCGCCGCTCCAGCCGGCCGACTCGTACGAGCGCAGCGCCTCGGTGTAGAGGGCGTCGGCGCGGTCGAGCCGGTCCGTGAAGGCATACGCGTTGGAGAGCATCAGCAGAAGTTCGATGCCCCACTCGGTGTCGGTCCAGCCGAGTCCGGGGGCGAGGCGGCCGTTGACGAGGGAGCGGTCGCACAGTTCGACGACCTCCTCGGCGTTCTCGCCGTGGGTCATGGCGTCGAAGCCGCGCAGCATCAGCAGCGCGCGTTCCGAGTTGTCCTTGCCGGTGCAGGTCGCGGCGAGTGCGGCGAGCCGTTCGGAGCGGCCCGGCGAGGTCGACTCGCCCGCGTGGATGCCCTCCCACATGTACTGCACGGCTTGGAGCCGCAGCTTGGCCGGGCCCTCTTGGTGCCGGGCGGCCTCCGCCTCGACCGTGCGGACGGCCTCCTCCAGCTGGTCGTTGTGGAGGAGCGCCTGGGACAGGCGGAAGACGGCGTCGACGCGTTCGCCGCCGTCGAGGCCGGGCATGCCGAGCGCGGACTGGAGGTGGTCGATGGTGGTGGCGGGCGCGGTCAGCAGGGTGGCGCAGCCCAGTTCGTAGAGCACGCGCGCGTGGACCTCGGGCAGCGGCGGTTCCAGCAGCGCGCGTTCCAGACAGCGGCGGGTCGCGTCGGGGGCGCCGACGGCGAGGTGTTCACGGGCGGCCTCGCGCAGCTGCTCGACGACTTCCTCGTCGTCGTCCGGGTGGACCAGGAGGAGATGCCGGGAGGCGGCCGCGGCGCCGAGCCCGGTGTCCGTGACGACCTGGGCGGCGATGCCGTGCATCGCGGTGCACAGGGCGGGCGGGATGGAGTTGTAGACGGCGGTCGCGATCAGCGGATGGACGAACTCCAGACCGCCGTCGCCGACGCGGGTGTCCGCGGGGTCGGGTTCGGTGAGGATGCGGGCGTTGCACAGCAGTTCGGCGCAGCGCACGGCCTGCTCGTGCCCCAGGGTGGCGAGCTGGGCGACCAGGTCCACGGAGATCTCCGCGCCGAGGATCGCGGCGGCCCAGGCGAACCGGGTGGCGTCGACGCCGAGTCCCTCCAGACGGGCGACCAGACCGCCGCCGCGGGCCGAGCGGTTCAGGGCCCGCAGCTCCGCGGCCTGCGCCTCGACGGGTTCCAGCTCGCTGTCCTGGACCTTGGCGAGGAGTTCCACGCTCTCGTACGGGTTGCCGCCGGTGACGGCCCAGACCTCGCGGCAGAACGGGGCGTCGGCGTGCGGGCCGAGAGTGGCGCGGGTGAGGCCCGCGGTCGCGTCCGGTGTCAGGGCGCTGAGGTTGGCGACCGGTCCGCCCGCCGCGGCGGCGACCGCGTCGAGATACCGGGCGCTGTCGCCGCCGGCCTCGCCGGGGCGGCGGGCCACCACGACCAGCACGGAGAGGTCGTCGAGGCGTTCGGCGAAGGCGGCGAGCCAGCTCAGGGTCTCCTGATCGGCCCAGTGGGCGTCGTCGATCAGCAGCACGAGCGGCCAGTCGCGCCGGGCCAGCCGGCGTACCGCGGCGACCAGTCCGTCGCACACGCCCTGCGGGTCGGCCTGCCGGTCGCCGGGGTCCGTGATGCCCAGGGCGGGGCCGGCGATGTCGTACCAGTCGCCGAGGTACTCGCGCGCCTCCTCCGGCATCAACGACACCAGTGCGGGCTGGAGCAGTTGTCGTACGACATTGAAGGGGACGGATTTCAGCGTCTCGCCGCCTCGGGCGGACCACACCGTGCAGCCGCGCCGTTCGGCGATGCGGCGGGTCTCCGCCAGCAGCGCGGTCTTGCCGAGCCCGGCCTCGCCCCGGAAGACCAACAGGCTGCCCGAGGACGAGCGGTCCGCGTACAGGGCGCTGATCGCCTGCTCGACGGCGGCGACCTCCTGGTCGCGCTCCCACAGGGAGGGCGAGGCGGCCGCCGTGGGCCGTACCTCCGTCATCCCGCTACCTCCCCGAGTCGCCCGAACGACGTACCGAACCCGAGGGTAGCCGTCCGGTCGTCGCGGTGCGGGCCGGTCCGGGGAGCTGTTGCCGTGACGGGTGACGGTGAGGGCCCGCGGGCGACGCGAACGGCGTGCGACCTGCTGTTGTGAAAGTGACGGACAGTCAATACTCGTGCGAATGAAGGTGACTTTCGAGGACCGTGGGCGGGGAAGTGCCGTCCGGTCCCGCCGGGCCCTGGTCGCGGGCTCGGTGGGCAACTTCATCGAGTGGTACGAGTTCGGCGTCTACGGCTACTTCGCGACGATCATCGCGGCGCGCTTCTTCACCCCGGAGGGCGGCAGCGAGGCCGAGGCGCTGGTGAGGACGTACGCCTCCTTCGCGCTGGCGTTCTTCTTCCGGCCGGTCGGCGCGGTCCTGTTCGGCCGGCTCGGCGACCGGATCGGGCGGCGTCCGGTGCTGATCGTGGTGATCGTCCTGATGACGTGCGCCACCACGCTGATCGGCGTGCTGCCGACGTATGCCACGGCCGGGGCTCTGGCGCCGTGGCTGCTGACCTTTCTGAGGGTGCTTCAGGGACTGTCGGCGGGCGGGGAGTTCGGGGGCGCTGTGTCGGTGATGACGGAGTTCGCGCCGCCGGGGAAGCGCGGGCTGTACGGGTCGTGGCAGTCGTTCACGGTGGCGCTGGGGCTGCTGGGCGGGGCGGGGGCGGCAGCGCTGCCGGCGACCGTGCTGACGGAGGACCAGCTGGGCGACTGGGGGTGGCGGCTGCCGTTCCTGCTGGCGCTGCCGATGGGTCTCGGTGCCCTGTGGCTGAGGCTGCGGCTGGACGAGACGCCGGTGTTCCGGGAGGCGGTGGAGCGCACGAGTCCGCCTCCGCGCGAGGTGGCGAGGTCGATCGCGCTGGGCGCCGCACGGATCATGGGCTGGGCGGCGGCCGGTTACACCTTCCTGGTCGTGCTGCCCTCGTATCTCCAGAGCACGCTGGACGCGAGCTTCCAGCAGGCGCTGATCGCCACGGTGCTGGCCAATCTGGGCTTCGCGGTCACGATCGTCCCGGCGGGGCTGGTCAGCGACCGGCTCGGACGGCGTGCGGTGATGCTGACGGGGGCGGTGCTGGTGGTGGTCCTGGCGGTGCCGCTGCTCAACCTGCTCCAGGACGCGGGGACTTCGAACGCGGTCAAGGCGGCGGCGGTGTTCGGTGCCGGCGCCGTGGTCGGACTGATGGCGGGGCCGGGGCCTGCGATGCTGGCGGAGATGTTCCCCACCACCGTGCGCTACACGGGGCTGGGACTCGCCTACGCCCTGTCGAATGCCGTGTTCTCGGGCTGTGCGGGGCTCATCATCACCGAGACCGTCGAACGGACCGGGAACGTGGACGTCCCGGCGTACTACGCGGCGACGACGTGCGCGGTCAGCGTCCTCGCCCTGCTCACGCTGCCCGCCAGGAAGGCGAGTTGAGACGATGCGGGTGATCGGCCTGATGTCGGGCACGTCGTACGACGCCATCGACGCGGCGGCGGCCGACCTGGACCTGGTCGGGGACACGCTCGTGCTGAAACGGCTCGGGATGGTGAGCGAGCCGTACGACGACGAACTGCGGGACGCGCTCGCCGCGGCGCTGCCGCCCGAGGCCGTCCAGATGGCCGAGGTGTGCCGGCTGGACACCCGGATCGGACAGGCGTTCGCGGCGGCGGCCGGGCGGGCCGACCGCGAACTGTGCGAGGGGCGGGCCGAGTTGATCGCCTCGCACGGGCAGACCGTCTTCCACTGGGTGACGGACGGGCGGGTGCACGGCAGCCTTCAGCTCGGGCAGCCCGCCTGGATCGCCGAGGCGACCGGGCTGCCGGTGGTCGCCGACTTCCGGCCGCGCGACATCGCCGCCGGGGGCCAGGGCGCACCGCTGGTCGGACTGGTCGACCGGCTCTGGCTGCGCGGCCGGCCGGGGACGCCGGTCGCGCTGAACATCGGCGGCATCGCCAACCTCACCGCGCCCGACGGGACCGCCTTCGACACCGGTCCGGGGTGCGCGCTGGTCGACGCGGCGGCCCGGGGTTTCAGCGGCGGTCGCCTGGAGTGCGACGCGGACGGGGCACTGGCGGCGCGCGGCCGGGTGCACGCCCTGCTGCTTCAGCGGCTGCTGGCCGAGCCCTACTACGCGCTGCCCGCGCCGAAGACGACCGGCAAGGAACTCTTTCACCTCGGCCATCTGCAGGCGGCGCTCGCCGGGTTGGGGACGCTGCCCGCCGAGGACGTGCTCGCCACGCTGACCATGCTGACGGCCCGGACGGTCGCCGACGCCGTACGCGCAGTGGGCGCGACGGAGGTGATCGCCTCGGGCGGCGGTACCCGTAATCCGGTGCTGATGGCGAACCTCGCCGCGCTGCTGCCGGGGGTGGCCCTGGGCACCTCCGACGAGCTGGGGCTGCCGTCGGACGCGAAGGAGGCGTACGCGTTCGCGGTCCTGGGGTTCCTCACCGTGCACGGGCTGCCCGGTACGGATCCCGCGGGCACGGGCGCACGGCACGCGCGCGTGCTCGGTTCGGTGACCCCCGGCCGGGACGGACTGCGCCTTCCAGCGCCGGCGCCCGAATCCCCCGTACGACTCGTCCTGGAATGAGCACAACCGCACCGATTGTGATCCCGGCCCTCTCATCCGCCTTTCACCGACACCTCATACGGTGGGCCCATGACGCAGGCGACTCCTCCGGGGTGGCACCCCGACCCCGGGCAGACAAGTGACGGTCCCCCCACCGAGCGTTGGTGGGACGGCCAGGCATGGACGGACCAGACTCGCCCCGCGGGGTCGGCCGACGCATGGAGCGCCCCGGCCCAGCCGCAGGCGGGCGGTGCGTTTCCCACCTATCCCGCCTTTCCCGCCTATCCCGCTCAGCCGCCCGCCGGTACGCGGCGCGGGCTGCGCACGGGTATAGCCGTCGCGGTGGCGGCCGCGGTCCTCGCGAGCATCGGCGTGGGCGTGTTCGCGCTGTCCAAGGACGACGGCGGGAGCGGCAACGCCGCGGACTCGCAGCAGGCGCCGGGCGGGCCGGGCGGCCAGGGCGGTTCCGGCGGACAGGGCGGTCCGTTCGGCGACGGCGGATCGGGAGGTTCCGGCGGTTCCGGCGGTGCCTCGCCCTCGCCCGAGGAGTCCGAGGCACCGAAGATCGAGAGCGGGTCGGTCACCGACGCCATCAGCGGGATCAGCATCCCCATCCCCGACGACTGGTACGGCCAGGAGCTGACGGTCGGCGCGTCGGTCACCTCGAACGACTCCTACAAGTGCCCCGGCGACACCTCCGCGTCCTGCACCAAGGGCGGCGCGTACTCGGCCCCCGCCCTCGCGCTCGGCACCGACGGCAGCACGGCCGAGGAGGTCGCCAAGGCGGACATCACGGCCAACGCCGAGCAGTCGTACGGCGGCAAGACCTACGGCGCGATCACCTCGCACGAGGTGCTGGACTCCAAGGCGGTCACCGTGGCCGGCCAGAAGGGCTACCAGGTCCGCTGGAAGGCCGTCACCAGCAAGGGCTCCGACGGGTACGTCGAGTCGCTCGCCTTCCCCTCGCCCGCCAACCCCGAGCAGATCGTCGTCGTACGGTTCGGCGTCGACGTCGGTGAGAAGCAGACGGTGATCGACGAGATCACCAAGGGCATCAAGGTGTCCTCCGGCGGCGGCAGCGGCCAGGACGTCTGACCCCCGGACACCGGTCGGCCGGGTGGGGCGCCCCTCCGCTCAAGAGGAACCCCACCCGGCCGGGGGGTGCGCGCCGCCCCCGTCCCCACGGTGCGGCGCGATCAGGTCACCGTCCAGTCATCCCGTGGACGGCGGCCTGGGTCTCAGGTCAGGCCGAGTGCCGGCAGCACGGCGGCCTCCACAAACCTCAAGAGGTAGTCCGGGTCGGCGTATTCCCCCTCCAGGACGGGCCGCACCCGCTGGACACCGAACATCTGCGCCGGGACGTACGGCAGCGCCGGATGGTCGGCCGCGATCTCGCCCCGCTCGACCCCGCGCCGGAGGATCTCCTCGAGCGCGGCGATCTCCGGCTCGACGAGCGCTTCGCGCAGCGCCTGCTGGAGCTCCTTGTCCTGCATGACGGCGTGGCCGAGCGCCTGGAGGAGCGTGGTGTCCTTCGTCCCCCACACAGCCGCGGCCCGCGCGACCTCACGGAGGTCCTCGGCGAGTGATCCGCTGTCGATGCCCGCGAAGCGGACCTCGCGGTTCGAGCGCAGCGCCGCCGCCACGAACTGGGGCTTGGTCTTCCACTGCCGGTAGAGCGTGGACTTGCTGCACCGGGTGCTGGCGGCGACGCCGTCCATGGTCACGGCGTCGTATCCGCAAGAGCGGATCTGTGCGAGCACGGCGTCGAAGAACTCCTGCTCACGCTCGGGCGTGAGCTTGGAGCGGCGCGAGGCGACGACCGATTCCGGTCCGTCCGCGGCCTGCGACGTCATGGTCTCTTCTCCTCGCTCGTGGGCGGCGCCCGAAGGGCCTGCACTCCAGTGTGTCGTACGTCTATCGATACGCCACTGTACCGGTACTCCCCCGTATCGGTACAGTGGCGTATCGAAACGGTCTAGTATCGGCACAGCACCGTATCGGCACTGACCTGTATCGGTACCAACCCGTACCGATACCGGGCCGTATCGACGAGCCACAAGCTCGACCCGCACCACCACACGCACCACCGTCAGCGAGAAAGGGCCGGGGGATGAATGCCCGCACCGAGCCTGTCGAAGCGGAGACCGACGCGATAGCGCGGCCACCGCTCGTCCGTGAGCTCCTGCTCGTCGCAGGGCTCTTCCTCGTCTACAAGTTCGGCCGCATGCTGGCGACGGGCCACACCGGCGAAGCCTTCCGCAACGCGCACCACGTGTGGGACCTGGAACGAGCGGTACATCTCCCCGGCGAAGGTGCGGTGCAGTCACTGCTCCTGCACGACGACGCGCTGGTGCACCTCGCGAACACCTACTACGCCACCGTCCACTTCCCGGCCACCGCGGCCTTCCTGATCTGGCTCTATCTGCGCCGCCCGGCGCACTACGTCTGGACCCGCCGCATCCTCGCCGCGGTCACCGGGGCCGCCCTGGTGGTGCACCTGGTGTTCCCGCTGGCGCCGCCCCGCATGCTGGCGGCGACCGGCCTGGTGGACACCGCGCACGTCTACGGCCCGTCCGTGTACGGCTCCCCGCAGACGGACACCCTGTCGAACCAGTTCGCGGCGATGCCGTCGCTGCACTTCGGCTGGGCGCTGATGGTGGCGATCGGCCTGATCGTGGCGACGCGGTCGCGCTGGCGCTGGCTGTGGCTGCTGCATCCGCTGCTGACCCTGCTCGTGATCGTGGGGACGGCGAACCACTACTGGCTCGACTCGATCGTGGCCGCGGCCATGCTCGGCCTCGCCCTCGCGCTGATCCTCCCCCAGACTTCGTCCGGGGGGACCCCCATCTCGCTTCGCTCGCCGCACCGGACGGCGACGACCGCCGGACGCGGACAGCGGGCGCTCGCGCCGGCCGACGAGCCCGTGCCGGTGGGGGCCGGACGATGAGCGGCACGCTGGTCGCCGTCGTCCTGTCCCTGTTCTCCGCCGTCGCCTACGCCGCCGCGGCCGTCGCCCAGGAACGGCTGGCCTCCCGTACGCAGGGGACGAGTCTGCTGCGGCTGCTCGGCACCGGCGCCTGGTGGTCCTCGGTCGCGCTGAACGCCTCCGGCGCGGTCATGCACATCGTGGCCCTCCGGTACGGTCCGCTGACCGTCGTACAGCCGCTGGGTGCGCTCACACTGGTCGCCGCGGTACCGATGGGCGCCCGGATGGCCGGCCGGCGGGTCAGCGCGGTGGAGTGGCGGGGCACGGCGTTCACCCTCGTCGGGCTGGCCGCGATCCTCGTCGTGGCGTCCGGGTCCGAGCCGGGCCAGGTGCTGAGCGTGTCGGAGGCGCTGGCGGTCGCGGGGGTGAGCGCCGCGCTGATCGGCGTGCTGGGGCGGCCGGGCGACCGGTCGGGGCTGCGGCACGCCACCGCGTCCGGCTTCGCCTCGGGGGTCGGGTCCGCGCTCACGCAGACCGTGACGGTGTCCGCGACGGACGGTTCGGGCCCGCTGCTGAGCTGGCAGGTGATCGCAGTGGCGCTGCTCGTCGCGGTCTTCGCCGTCGGCGGGCTGCTGCTGTCGCAGTTCGCCTACCGGGGCGGCCTCGGTGCCCCGCTCGCGGTGGTGACGCTGGCCAACCCGTTGGCCGCCGCGGTGATCGGGCTGTCGCTGCTGGGCGAGGGGCTGCACGGCGGGGCGCTCGGCGTGCTCCTCGCGCTCGCGGGAGCGGCGCTGGCGTCATGGGGTGTGGTGCTGCTGACCCGGGTGACCCCCGAGAACCACCCGGTGGCCGCCGTACTCGCCCTGGAACCCGAATCGGCGTCACCGGAACCGGCGTTGGCGCCCGTGCCCGCGTCGCCGGACCCGGCCCTGGTGATCCGGCAACCGGACCCGGGGCACCTCACACCGCTCTGAAACAGGGTGGAGTGAGCCGGAGCCGTCCTCGGCGGCTCCGGCTCACTGCACCAGGCCCTGCTACCTCGTCGCAGTCCCGGTCACTCGGTGATGACGGCCGGGTCGCTCACCCCGGGACGCCCGTTCTCGACCCGTCCGGCGAAGCGGCGCAGGAACGCGGAGTCGGCCTCGGACGTGACCGTCAGGTCGTACCACTGCTTGCTCACCCCGAGGTCGAAGGTGTGCCGCACGGTGGCGCCGCGTCGCACCACGAAGCGCCGGGTCCGGCCGCCGTAGCCGTCGGCGACCTTCAGCTCCACGGTTGCGGAGCCCTTGTTGGTGAAGGTCAGCTCGACGTCGTCGCCCCGGTGCCGGGCGGTGACCTCGGGTCCGGCGGTCCTGCCGGCGCCCTTGAACGCGCGCACGAAGCCGTTCGGGCCGTGCACCGTCAGGTCGTACGAGCCGCTGGAGTACGCCGAGTTCCAGGTGTCGGCGATGCTCTTGCCCGCCTCGGTGGTGTACATCCACGGGCCGTCGGTGCGGTTGCCGGAGGTGACGTGGAAGGCGCCGCCCGCCTTGGCGCCCGTGGCGAAGGTGAGCGTGAACCTACCGGCCGCGGTGTCGGCCGAACCGTCGACGTACGGGGAGTACTTGAGCGGCCGGGACCGGCGCAGACCGCGCTCCTGCTTGGGCAGGCGCGGGTCGGCGGGCGGGGTGGGCTTGTAGTCGGGGTGCCGCACGCGGTCCGGCGGCTCGTAGCCGTCGGTGTCCGGCAGCTCGACGGGGCGCGGGTCCTTGCGGGAGAAGTCGAAGGCGGAGGTGAGGTCACCGCAGACGGCCCGGCGCCAGGGCGAGATGTTCGTCTCGCGCACCCCGAAGCGGCGCTCCATGAACTGGAGGATCGAGGTGTGGTCGAGGGTCTCCGAGCAGACGTAGCCGCCCTTGCTCCAGGGCGAGACGACGAGCATCGGGACGCGCGGGCCGAGTCCGTAGGGACCGGCCACCCGGTTGGCGTCGCCCTTGTAGAGGTCGAGTTCGACGTCCACGGTGGACTTGCCCTGCGCGGCCGAGCCGGGCGGCAGCGGCGGCACGACGTGGTCGAAGAAGCCGTCGTTCTCGTCGTACGTGATGAACAGCGCCGTCTTCGCCCAGACCGCGGGGTTGGAGGTGAGCGCGTCCAGGACCTGGGATATGTACCAGGCGCCGTAGTTCGTGGGCCAGTTGGAGTGCTCGGAGAACGCCTCGGGGGCGGCGATCCAGGAGATCTGCGGGAGCTTGCCCGCCTTGACGTCGGCCTTCAGCCGGTCGAAGTAGCCGTCGCCGTTCTTCACGTCGGTGCCGGTGCGGGCCTTGTCGTACCAGGGGTCGCCGGCCTTGGCGCCCCGGTACTTGTTGAAGTAGAGCAGCGAGTTGTCGCCGTAGTTGCCGCGGTAGGCGTCCTCGATCCAGCCCCAGGAGCCGGCCGCGTCCAGGCCGTCGCCGATGTCCTGGTAGATCTTCCAGGAGATCCCGGCCTCTTCGAGGCGCTCGGGGTACGTGGTCCAGCCGTAGCCCAGTTCGTCGTTGCCGAGGACCGGACCGCCGCCCGTGCCGTCGTTGCCGGTGTAACCCGTCCACATGTAGTAGCGGTTCGGGTCGGTCGAGCCGATGAACGAGCAGTGGTAGGCGTCGCAGATGGTGAACTTGTCGGCGAGCGCGTAGTGGAACGGGATGTCCTCGCGGGTCAGGTACGCCATGGTGGTGGAGCCCTTCGCCGGGACCCACTTGTCGTACTCGCCCGCGTTGTACGCGGCGTGACCGTCGGGCCAGGAGTGCGGCAGGCCCTCCAGGAACTGCATGCCGAGGTCGTCGGCGTCCGGGTGGAAGGGCAGCAGGTCCTTCGTGCCGTCCGACTGGTACCAGATCGACTTGCCGCTCTGCTGGGTCACGGGCCGCGGGTCGCCGAAGCCCCGGACTCCTCTGAGCGCGCCGAAGTAGTGGTCGAAGGAACGGTTCTCCTGCATCAGGACGACGATGTGCTCGACGTCCTCGATCGACCCCGTGCGGTGGTTGGCGGGGAGCGCGGCGGCACGCTCGATGCTGCTCGACAGTGCGGCGAAAGCCGTGGTGGCGCCCGCCACTTGGAGGAATCGGCGCCGATTTACTTCGGGCATGGGTGAGGGACCTCTCGTCCTGACGGAGTCGAACCGCGTGTTCCGTCGGCCGGTTCGTGACGGAATGCGCGCGAAAGGAGTGTTCCAGGAGCACCAAACGTCAGGGAAGGGCCTGGTGGCGCCCATGTGAAAGTCGTCGGTACGTGAGGTGCCAGGCCGACGGACCGGGGCACGGTCTTCGCCAATTCCCGTCGGCCACTCCGGGGAGTCGACCGACGCCGCACACGCAACCCCGCCACACCCCCACGTGCGCGGTGTCGTGCGCGGATCCACTCAGCCGCAGCGCGTGACGACGTCGTCACAACTCCTTCACGCGGTGCGCACTTTCGGCCGACCCCTGTTTCCCGTGTTCCTGGTGGGGCAGACGGTTCACTCGCCCGCTGCCTAGCCTCCCGGGCCATGAGATCCACACCGATGAGACGCCTCGGCCTCACCGCCGTGCTCGCCCTCACCCTCGCCTTGTTCGGCCTGGCCCCCGGCGCCCAGGCGGCCGGGCCGGCCGACCTCACCTTCACGACCGACAGCGCGACCACCACCCCCGGTGGCACGGTGAACCTGTCGATGACGATCACCAACAACCAGACCTACGACATCTGGTTCATCCACCAGACGATCGAGCCGACCTGGCTGACCACCCAGCGGCCCGACCTCAAGTACGGCTTCACCGGCTGCACTCTGGCCACGGCCGAGGGCGCCACCCCGTGCTCCGGCACCGGCCCCGCCGACCTCGGCACCAACTACGGCACCACCGTCCCGCCCGGTCAGAGCCGGACCGTCACACTGACCCTCCAGGTCGCCGCCGACTCCGGCTGCAACGGGAACATCGGCTTCTACTCGTACTACTACGCCGAGTTCAGCGACGGCACGAGCACCAGCGGCGGCCCGGTGTACACGCCCGAGACCCGCGTGCTCTGCGCCTGAGTACCGGTGATCCGGCGACGGCGGCCGGCCCGTGCGGGTCGGCCGCCGTCCACATCGCGAGATCCGGACGGTTCAATTCCGGACGATCACGGTGCGGCCCTCCGAACCCCGGATCTGCCAACTCCGCCACTGCCAGCGGGCGTTACGGCCACCGCAACGCCCAATTGGACGCCTGCGCTTTTCCGTCACGTTTCGCAGCATGACCACAAAAGCTACACACACGAACCACCATGTGACGCGGCGAATGCGTCGACGACTGGGCTCTGAGGGGGGCATGGCGTCACGCATGGGGGTGCGCGCCCGCTCCGACGGGAGCAGTGCTCACCCCTGCCCGGGGAGGGACATCACCGCATGAAGCGGACCACTCGTACGACCGCGCTCGCTGTGGGCGCACTCATCGCCTCGCTCGTCCTGCCGGCCACGGCGGCCCATGCCGAGACGGTCACGCCCCGCGTCGACCTGCGGGTCCTGGTCGTGAGCGACGGAGGCCCGTCCACCGACGCCATCGCGGCGGAACTGGACACGGCAGGCACGCCGTACACCGAGATCGACCTCCAGGACACGGCGAGACCCGTGATCGACGCGGGCTTCCTGGCGGACACCGTGGACGGCGTGGAGCGCGCCAGGTTCCAGGCCGTCGTGCTGCCCAACGACAACCCGTTCCCGACCGGTTCCACCGAGATGGCGGCGCTGGCGGCCTATGAGCAGACGTACGCGATCCCGCAGGTCGACGCCTACACCTACGCGCGTCCCGAGGCCGGGCTCGAGTACCCCGTCAACGGCGGCTGGTCGGGCAGCGTCGACGGTGTGACGGCCGAGGTCACCGAGGCCGGCGCGGCGGGGCCGTTCGCCTATCTGGACGGGACCGTGCCGTTCGAGGACAACTCCCCCGACGTGGGCGAGAGTTACGCCTATCTGTCGACGCCCGCCGCGGGCGCCGACTTCACTCCGTACGTCGACGCGGCGATCCCGGGGCAGACCACCCGGGGTTCACTGGTCGGCGAGTACCGGCACGACGGGCGGCGTGAGCTCGTCGTCACGTTCGTCTACAACCAGTACCAGCAGCAGTTCCGGCTGCTGGCGCGCGGCATCGTGGAGTGGATGACCGGCGGGGTGCATCTCGGCGCCTCCCGCAACTACTTCGCGGTGCACGTGGACGACGTCTTCGCGGCCGACGACCGCTGGGACACCGAACTCAACTGCACGCCGGGCGACATCGACTGCCCGCCGGGGCAGGGCGTGGAGAACCCGATCCGGATGACCCCGGCCGACGTCGACCACGCCATCGAGTGGCAGGGCCGGCAGGGCATCACCCTCGACATGGTGTACAACGGCGCCGGCAGCGTGAACGAGCGCGAGGACAACGACGGCGTCGACGAGCTCGCCGATCAGCTGATCGCCGACCGGGACGGCTTCCGCTGGGTCAACCACACCTACTCGCACCCGTTCCTCGGCTGTGTGCAGGACGTCAGCGTGGTGCCGTGGACGTGCTCCACCGACGCCGACGGCAGCACCCAGTGGGTCAGCCGGACCGAGATCTCCGACGAGATCGCCACCAACCGGGTCTGGGGTCAGGCCAACGGACTCCCGCTGGACACCGAGGAGTTGGTGACCGGCGAGCACTCGGGCCTGCGGATCCTGCCGCAGCAGCCGTTGGACAACCCCAACCTGGGGCCCGCGCTGACCGACAACGGCGTGAAGTGGACCGCCTCGGACAACTCCCGTGATCCGGTGCAGCGTCAGGTCGGTTCCGCGACGACGGTCTCGCGCTACCCGATGAACATCTTCTACAACGCGGGACGGGCCGCCGAGCAGGTCGACGAGTACAACTGGATCTACACCGGCCGGGCCCAGGGCGGCAGCGGCATCTGCGAGGACAACCCCGCCACCTCCACCTGTCTGACGGCGCCGCTGGACACCGCCACCGGCTACGCCGACCACATCGTGCCGCTGGAAACCCGAACCGCGCTCGGGCACGTGCTGTCCAACGACCCCAAGCCGCACTTCATCCACCAGTCGAACCTGACCGAGGACCGCATCGCCTACCCGGTGCTCGACGGCGTCCTCTCCACCTACGACACGCTGTTCGCGGACAACGCCCCCGTGGTGAACCTGCGGATGAAGGACCTCGGCATCGAGATGCAGCGGCGCGCGGCCTGGGACGCGGCCCTCGACGCCGGTCAGGTCACCGCCTACCGCGTCGGCAGCGCCGTGACCGTCGAGGCGCCGGACGGGGTGGCCGTGACCGCGACGCTGCCCACCGGCACCACACAGGGCGGCGCCGCCTTCGGTGACGCCTACGCGGGAGCGGTGTCCGGCTGGACCGCCTCGGCCGGGCAGCCGCTCACGCTCACCCTGCCGGCATCCGCGGCGCCCCAGGCCGCGACCACCGGCAGCTCGGACACGACGACCTCCACCACTCCCCCGACGAGGGTGCCCGCCGGCGTGACCGGGCAGGTGCCGTACGTCCCGGAGAACTGAGCGCGGACCGCACGACGGTCCCGGTCGCATCCTGTGCGGCCGGGGCCGGTACGCCCGCCACCGACCTCGGCCGTGGAGCCCCACCATGCACGTTCACCACGGCGCGCGCCGCTCCGGCTCAACGCGCGTCACCCTCCTCACCGAAGGCACCTACCCGCACAGTCAC
Source organism: Streptomyces sp. NPDC051963 (assembly GCF_044593495.1). Lineage (NCBI taxonomy): Bacteria > Bacillati > Actinomycetota > Actinomycetes > Kitasatosporales > Streptomycetaceae > Streptomyces > Streptomyces sp. NPDC051963. Next base: position 831,114 of record NZ_JBIUCC010000003.1, read on the forward strand.
GGCGGGGTGAGCGTCTGGTGCGACCAGCTCGTCACCGGCATGCCGGACCTCGACTTCGAGGTCATCGCGGTGACAGGCACCGGACGTGAACCCCTCGTCTGGGACATCCCCGAGCACGTCGCACGCGTCGTCTCCGTCCCCATGTGGGGTCCCGCGCCCGACGGCCGTGCGCCCCGCAGGAGAAACCGGAACCGACTCGCCTCCGTCTACGAGCAGTTCCTGACGGCGCTGCTCGACCCCGCCGCCGAGGACGGCTTCGCCGAGGCCCTCTACGCGATGGCGCGGGCCGCGGCGGACGGCAAGCTGAGCCCCTTCCTGCGCGGCGACAAGGCGATCGGTGTTCTCACCGCCGTGTGGAACCGGCCGGGCCTGGCCGTGCGGGAGGCCCGGCCGACCCTGCACGACGCGATCACCGCGACCGCGCTGCTGGAGCACGCCCTGCGGCCGCTGGCCACGCCGCCGCCGGAGGACGGGGTGGCGCACGCGGTCAGCGGCGGGGTCGCCGTACTGCCGGGTCTTGCCGCACTCGAACGGCACGGCGTCCCGCTGCTGTTGACCGAGCACGGCGTATATCTGCGCGAGCGCTACCTCGGCTATCGCACCGCCCCCTACCGCTGGCCCGTGAAAGCCGTCGTCCTCGGTTTCTTCCGGCTGCTGGCGGAGGAGACGTACCGCAGGGCGGCCCTGATCACGCCCGGCAACCGCTACAACCGGCTGTGGGAGGAACAGGGCGGTGCCGACCCCGGGTCGATCCGCACCGTCTACAACGGGGTGGACCCCGGCGCCTTCCCGCCCGCCGGTCCCGAACCGGACCGGCCGACCCTCAGCTGGGCGGGGCGCGTGGACCCGATCAAGGACCTGGAGACCCTCATCCGGGCCTTCGCCCTGGTCCGGGGTCGACTCCCCGACGCACGGCTGCGGTTGTTCGGCGGCACCCCACGGGGAGGCGAGGCCTACCGGGAACGGTGCGAGGCCCTGGCCGCCGAGCTCGGTCACGCGGACGCGGTGACCTTCGAGGGGCGGGTCGAGGACATCAAGGACGCCTACGCCGCCGGGAACGTCGTGATGCTGTCCAGCATCAGCGAGGGCTTCCCGTTCACTCTGATCGAGGCCATGTCGTGCGGACGGGCGACCGTGTCCACGGACGTCGGCGGCGTGCGGGAGGCCGTCGGCGACACCGGTCTGGTGGTTCCGCCGCGCGACCCGGCGAGGATGGCCGACGCCGCGCTGGAACTGCTCGACGATCCCGGACGCCGCCGGTCGATGGGCGAGGCGGCCCGGCTGCGGGTGATCGAGCAGTTCACCCTGCGGCAGACCGTCGACACCTTCCGCGCCATCTATCTGGAGCTGTCGGCCCTGGGCCGGATGTGGACACCGGAGACCGCCGGGCCACCCGATCTGGCCGTCGCGAGCGCAGGGAGCATGGCCGGATGAGCGGGCCGATGGCGCTCGAACCGGGCGGCGCGGAACGGGACGCGCTGTCCCTCCGGCTGGCCGCGGAGCCCTTGGCCCGCGCGCGAGTCGCCGAGAGCCGCACCCCGGCGCCGCGTCAGCCCCGCTGGGGCGCGGACCATGCCGCGGTCGACTCGCTCGCCGCCGAACTGGCCGACCGTATCGGGCCCGCCGTGCACCCCTACGAGGTCGCCGCGCTGCTGGAGTCGGAGGGACTGACCGCCGAGGTCATCCAGGAGCGGTACGGCCACCCGAACCTCTTCTCCCTCGCCGGTGCCCTGTACCGGCGGGTGCCCCGCACCTTCCCGGAGCCCGCGCCGCCGGCCGATCCCTGGCGCCCGGACCACCTCCGGTGCGCCCTGCGCGGCGCCCTGTTCGCGCTGCCGGGACTCGCCTATCTGCTCACCGCACCGCTGTGGCACGCCGACCGCGCCGTCTCCGTCCTGGTCGTGGCCGGGCTCGTCTCCTGGGCGTGGGGACAGGCGCTCGGCCACCGGGCCTTCCTGCGCATGACGTCGGGACGGCGCGAGGCCGGTCGTACGCTCCTGAAGGGCGCCCCGCTCGGTGCCGCGACGGCGACGGTTGCCGGAGCGGTGGTCTCCGGGTCCGGCCCGGCCGTCCTGGCCGCGGGGGCGCAGTCCGTGTATCTCGCGGCGGCCGGTGTGCTGTTGGTGCTGGGCGGGGAGCGGCTGTTGCTGGCCGCGCTCGCGCCGATGATCGTCGGTGCCGCGGTGCTGCCGTGGTGGGAGCCCGGCACGGTACTGCGGGCGGGGCTGCCGCTGCTGTCCCTGCTCGGCGCGGTCGCCGCGGCGGGCTGGACCCTGCGCTCCGCCCTGTCCGGTCCCGCCACGCCGGACGCCGGCCGGCCCCCGCTGCTGCGGTCGCTGCCGTACGGCCTGTTCGGTCTGGCGGCGGGGGCGCTGGTGCTGCTCGCGGGGCGGGAGCAGCCGTATGCCGTGATCGTGCTGACCGTGAGCATGGGGCCTGCGGAATGGCTGCTGTACCGGTACCGCGGGCTGTCGGTGAAGGCACTGCGGGCGACGGCCACACCGACGGCCTTCCAGCTGCGGTCGGCGGCCGTTCTCGCCCTCTGTCTGGGCGTCTATCTGCTGCCCCTGCTGCCCGCGGCCCTGCTCACCGACACCGAACCCGCCCCGCTCCTGCTGCTCGCCGCGGCCCTGTGGACGGCGCTGCTGCTTCAGGCCTTCGGGGTGGCCTGGCTGCCGGCCGGGATCTGTCTGGCGGCCGCCGCCGGGGCCGGCGCCCTCACCGTTCTCCCCTCTCTGCCGGGCGTCGACGTGCTGTCGCCGGCCTGCGGCCTCGCCGCGCTGTGTCTCAGCGCGTGCGTGCTGCGGCTGCTGGGACGGCCCGCGCCGCACGCGTGACCGTCCCGGCGACGGACCACGAGCAAGCAATCGACCCCCGCCACCAGATGCGCAACCGACCGGAAGGACCCCCGAGTTGACCACCGCACCACTTGCCGCAGTCACCGGAGCCGAGGGATTCATCGGCTCGCACCTCACCGAGGCGCTGGTCGCCTCCGGGCACCGGGTGAGGGCCATGGCGCAGTACAACTCCTTCTCCTCCTACGGCTGGCTGGAGACCCTGTCGCCGGACGTCCTCGACCAGGTCGAGATCGTCCTCGGCGACGTACGCGACCCGGGTTCGGTCCGCGGGCTGCTCGAAGGCGCCGACTGCGCCTACCACTTGGCCGCCCTCATCGCGATCCCGTACTCCTACCAGGCACCGCACAGCTATGTGGACACCAACGTCACCGGCACCCTCAACGTGCTGGAGGCGGTCCGCGCCCTGGGCACGCCCCGGCTGGTGCACACCTCCACCAGCGAGACGTACGGCACCGCGCAGACCGTCCCGATCACCGAGGACCACCCCATCAACACCCAGTCCCCGTACGCCGCTTCGAAGGCGGGCGGCGACCGGCTGGCCGACAGCTACCACGCGAGCTTCGACACACCGGTGGTGACGCTGCGGCCGTTCAACACCTTCGGGCCGCGCCAGTCGATGCGGGCGGTCATCCCCACCGTCATCGGACAGGTGGCCGCCGGGGAACGGACCATCACCCTCGGCGCTCTGCGCCCCACCCGTGACTTCACCTACGTCAAGGACACCGCGCAGGCGTTCCTCACGGTGGGCACCGCGCCCGCCGAGCAGGTCGTGGGCCGCACCTTCAACGCCGGGACCGGTGGAGAGATCTCGGTCGGCGACCTCGTCGCGCTGATCGGCAAGGTGATGGACACGGCCCTCGACGTCCGCGAGGACACCGACCGCATCCGGCCGGCGAACTCGGAGGTGATGCGGCTCGTCGCCGACGCGAGCCGGCTCACCGCCGCCACCGGCTGGCAGCCCGCGCACTCCCTGGAGGAGGGCCTCGCGCACACCGTGGAGTTCTTCCGCGACCCGGCCAACCTCGCCCGCTACAAGACCGGCATCTACAACATCTGAGCCCGTCAGGCACGTCGACAAGCGTCCACGAAGCGTTCACGAAGGAGGAGTCCCCATGCACGCAGTGATCCTGGCGGGAGGCAAGGGCGTCCGGCTGCGGCCCTACACCACCGCGCTGCCCAAGCCGCTCGTGCCCATCGGCGACCAGCACGCCATCCTGGAGATCGTGCTGCGCCAGCTCGCCACGGCGGGCTTCACGCACTGCACCATCGCCATAGGCCACCTCGGCGAGATCATCCGTGCTTATGTCGGCGACGGCAGCCAGTGGGGCCTGGACGTCGACTACGCCACCGAGGAGAGCCCCCTGGGCACCATGGGCCCGCTGCTCACCATGCGCGAGAGGCTGCCCGAGACGTTCCTGGTCATGAACGGCGACGTCCTCACCGACCTCGACTACGCGGACGTGCTGCACCGGCACAGCGGCTCCGACGCGCCGCTGACCATCGCGACGTACGCCCGCAAGGTGCACATCGACTTCGGAGTACTGACCACCGCCGACAGCCGGGTCGTCGCCTTCACCGAGAAGCCGAGCATGGACTACCGCGTCTCCATGGGCGTGTACGGGCTGTCCCGCTCCACGCTCGACGGCTACACCCCCGGGCTGCCGCTGGGCTTCGACGAGCTGGTCCTCGATCTGCTGAAGACGCAGAATCCGCCGCATGCCTACGACTTCGACGGGTACTGGCTGGACATCGGCCGCCCGGACGACTACGACCGGGCCAACGCCGAGTTCACCAGCCGCAAGCCGATGCTGCTCAAGGGAGCCTGACCACCCCATGCGCATTCTCGTCCTGGGCTTCACCGGCTATCTGGGCGGCCATGTCGCCGAGCATCTGCGTGCCCTGCCGGGCGTACGGGTTCTCGGCGGCGGCCGCTCGCCCGCCGCGGAGTTCGGTATCGACCTCGCCACCGCCCGCACGGACGAACTGGCCCGGGCCCTCGCGGAGGCGGAGCCCGACGCCGTGATCAACTGCGCGGGCGCCACCGGCGGCGACTCCGTGACGCTCGCCGAGGTCAACTCCCGCGGCCCGGCGGCACTCTGTGCGGCGCTGCGGAAGGCGGCACCGTCGGCCCGGCTGGTCCACCTCGGCTCGGTCGCCGAATACGGCCTCGGAACCCCGCACACCAAGGTCACGGAGTCGGCGGCCACTCACCCGCTCTCCGTGTACGGCGCGACCAAGCTCGCCGGCACGGTCACGGTCACCACCTCGGGGCTCGACGCGGTGGTGCTGCGGGTCGGGAACCCGGTGGGGGCCGGTGCCCCGGCGACCGGGCTGCCCGGCCGCATCGCCGGCCTGCTGCGCGAGGCGGGTCCGGACCCGGCCGCGGTGATCCGGCTGGGCGATCTGTCGGCGTACCGCGACTTCGTCGACGCGCGCGACGTGGCACGGGCGGCGGCGCTGGCGGTGTCGGCCCCGCGGCCGCTGCCGGGCGTCCTCAACATCGGCGCCGGACAGGCCGTCCCCGTACGGGAGTTGGTGCAGGCGCTGGCCCGCATCGCCCGCTACCGGGGGCGGATCGACGAGAACGGCGACGGCCGGTCCGTCCGCTCCGGGGAGGTCTCGTGGCAGTGTTCCGACATCACGGCCGCCGAAGACGCCCTCGGCTGGCGGCCGTCGTACACCCTCGACGACTCGCTGACGGCGCTGTGGGAGGCGACGGCGCGACGGGAGGGCGTCAGGGCGCCGTGAGCCTGCTGATCCCGCTGTACGTCCATCCGGCCGAGGACCCTGGCGCCTGGCACCGTCTGATCGGGGCGGCGGCCGGCACGTACGCGGTGGTGCTCAACCCGGCGAACGGCCCCGGTCCGGGCCCCGATCCGGCGTTCGCCGCGGCGGCGGGGGCGCTGCGCTCGGCCGGTGCCCGCCTCCTCGGGTACGTGGACACCGACTACGGCGCCCGCAGCCCGGCCGAGGTGACCGAGGACGTCGCCCGGTACCGCGACTGGTACGCGACGGACGGCTGCTTCCTCGACCAGGTGACCGCCTCACCCGACGAACTGCCCGCCTGCAGACGCCTGGTGCGGGCGGTACGCCGGCTCGGCGCGGCGCCGGTCGTCCTGAATCCGGGCGTCCACCCGGCGCCGGGGTACGCCCGCGTCGCCGACCTGGTCGTCACCTTCGAGGGCCACTGGTCGACGTACGTCTCGGCGTTCAGCAGACCGGCCTGGACGTCGAAGCACCCGGCCGAACGCTTCTGCCACCTGGTCTACGGCGTGCCCGCGGCGCTGGTCCCGCTGGCCGTCCGTACGGCCCGTGAGCGGGGTGCGGCGGTCGCGGGGCCGGTGACGGGTGAACTCCCCAACCCCTGGGCGCAGTTGACGCCCGCGCTGATGGAGGCGGAGTGAGGGGACGACGTACCGCGCTGACGTGTGCGGCACTGATGGCGCTGACACTGAGCGCGTGTTCGGGCTCGGGCTCCGACTCGAACGGGAACGCCCCTTCGGCCGCGACCACCAAGCCCCCTGCACCGCAGAAGCGTTGGCAGCCGCGCCCCGGCCTCGACTGGCAGTGGCAGCTCGACGGAAAGCTCGACCTCTCCGTCGACGTCCCGGTCTACGACGTCGACGGCTTCGAGACCTCCGAGGCGGACGTGACCCGCCTCCACCGCGCCGGCCGCAGAGTCATCTGCTACCTCAACGTCGGCGCCTGGGAGAACTTCCGCCCCGACAAGAACGCCTTCCCGAAGTCCGTCCTCGGCGCCCCCAACGGCTGGGACGGCGAGCGCTGGCTGGACATCCGCCGCAGAAGCGTCCTGCGGCCGATCATGGAACGCCGGATGGACATGTGCCGCGCCAAGGGATTCGACGCCGTGGAGCCCGACCTGATGGAGGGGTACGCCGGTAAGACGGGATTCCCGCTGACCGCGAGCGACCAACTGGCGTACAACCGCATGATCGCGGACCTCGCGCACGCCCGTGGATTGGCCGTGGGCCTCAAGAACGACCTCCCGCAGATCCCCCGGCTCGTCCGTCGCTTCGACTTCGCGGTCAACGAGGAGTGCGCGCAGTTCGACGAGTGCAAGGCGCTGCGTCCGTTCATCGCGGCGGGCAAGGCGGTCTTCCATGTCGAGTACGCGGTACCGAACGGCGAGTTCTGCGCCGACTCGCGCAGGCTGAAGCTGTCCTCCATGCGCAAGAAGCTGGAGCTGGGGGTGTGGCGCCGGCCCTGCTGATCACCGCGCAGCCGTCCGCGCGGCGGAGCTCTCCGGATGCTCCGTCAGTAGCCGAAGCTCGTCGTGTAGGCGCACTCGGTGTAGATGTAGCCCGGCGACAGCTTGGCGGTGTCCGAGGCCGGTGACTTTCCGTCCGAGTCCTGGGACTTGTGCACGAAGTAGGTGGTGCCGGCGGGTAGTTGGATGGTCCGCTGCGGGTAGTTCTTGCCGCTGTCGCTGCACGGTTCGAAGCCGATCAGGGTGCTGCTGAGGAGGGGGTACGAGGTACAGCTGCCGCAGGCCCCGAGGGTGAAGCTGCCGGTCACCGGTCCGGTGTACAGGACCGTGATGTCGTCGGGGCTGTCGTTCTTGACGGTGACGGAGATGCTGCCGCCCGATGCCGTGGTGGGCAGGCGTTTGCCGGCCGCGGGCACCGTCTGGGCGACCTCCGCGGCGATGGCTATCTTCTGGGCGCGTGCCCGGTTCCTGTCGTTCGGGTTGTTCTCGGCGAAGTCGTTCATCGTGGTGACGGCCGCGCTGAAGCTCCCGTCCCGGTACTGGTCCACGCCGCAGGCGTACATGCCCGAACTCGCCCTGTCCTCCGCCCGGTCGGCGTCCCTGTCGAGGGCGTCGGTCAGACCGGCCTGCTCCCCCGACAGCCCGCGCACCTGGGTGCCGAGGGTCTCGAGTCGCCCGACGGCCGCACAGGGCTCGTCGCCGCCGAGGGACTTCACCTGCTTGTCGACCGCGGCCTGGACGGCGGGTCCCACCTTCGCCGCCTGCGCGGACTTCGGGAATGTCGCCAGCAACTCGTCGAAGTGCGAGGTCCAGCCCTCGGTTCCGGCGCCGAGTGACGTGGCCGCGCACTCGTAGAGCGAGGTGGCCAGCCGGTCGTCGGGCCAGGTGGACAGGGACCCCAGTGTCTTCTCGCCCATCGTGCGCGGGACCGTACGGAGGTACTTCAAGGGCGCCACGGCGGCGCAGTAGTCCTCCTGCGCGTACGGCGAGGCGACGGTGGTGTAGTACGTCCTGAGCCGGTCGGGAACACGGTCGGCCGCCCGCGAACCCGGGTGGTCGTCGCTGAGCCCGCGGTAGGCGGCCAGCGCGCGGCGGTAGTCGGCCTCCGCCGACTCGAACGGCAGTGGCCCGGCCGCCTTGACCAGCTTGTCGGCCCGCTCCAGCCGGTCCAGCAGCATCTGCTCGGTGGCCTCGTCGCGTGCCCCGTCGTAGAGGACGACGCCTCCGGCGGGGACGGCCAGGAGCACGACGCCGAGTGCTGCGGCGACCGTGGCGCTCGGTGGCCACGCCAGCCGGGTCCGCAGGCCGACGTACGCTCCGTGCGCGGCCGCGAGCACCAGGAAGATCAGGTAGAGGACGACCACCGCGCCGGGGACCCCGTTCGGGTCGGCGGGCAGGGCCACCACGAGCAGGATCGCCGTCGCGACGCAGCATGCGGCCGTCAGCCCCCAGCGGCGCAGCAGGGCGTAACCCAGCCCGAGTCCGCAGAGGTTGAGCAGGGCCACCGCGACGGCTCGCCACGGGTCGGCCGGAGCGGGCGGCGGTGCGGTCGGCATCGGTGGAACGACGAAATCGTCACGCGCACCTTGGTGCTCCCAGGACATGACGGCTCCCCCAGTCAATCACGCCTGAAGTTCTATGACTTGTCAGGGTACGGTCAGCCGCCCCGCAGCGACAGAGGGTCCGCCGAAGCGTCTGCCACGGTGTCGCAACAGTCCTCGCGGCAACCGGTTCCACGCCCGGAGCCCGTGTCTCGCCTGGTGCCCCGCGGCCCAGGGATGCAACCGGACAGTCCTGTGAGAGCCGTTGACAATCCCCAGGCCTGCATGAAATCTGTGACGTACGGCACGCAAAACTACGACTGAATCACTTAAATCTCGTAGGCACACGCGCAAGTTCACCGAGTGTGGACAAATCTGCCGGATGTGTCCCGCTCTGCACGGACCCCCCGCATCCCCGTGGAACAGAGGACACCATGAGATGGACGCACGCCGTCCGGCGGTTGGTCGTCGGCTCGCTGACAGCGAGTCTCATCACCGTCGGGCTTCTGCCCGTCAGCGCCTCCGCGGCCGAGGCCGCAGCCCCCAACCTCGCCCTGGGCAAGACCGCCACGGCGAGCGGATCCCACAGCGGCTATCCCGCAGGGAACGTCACTGACGGAAGCCAGCAGACGTACTGGGAAAGCCCGTCCGACAACTTCCCGCAGTGGATTCAGGTCGACCTCGGCGGCAGCGTCGCGGTCGACCATGTCGTGCTGAAGCTCCCCACCACATGGGAGGCGCGGACGCAGACCCTGAGCGTTCAGGGCAGCACCGACGGCAGCAGCTTCAGCACCCTTTCCGGCGCCGCCGGTCGGCGGTTCGACCCGGCGCAGTCGAGCAGCGTCACGGTCGACCTCGACTCCACGGACGTCCGGTATGTGCGGGTGCAGGTGACCGCGAACACCGGCTGGCCCGCGGCGCAGTTGTCCGAGCTGGAGATCTACGGCGAGGAGGGCGAGCCGCAGCCTCCGGTGATCGGGGCGAACCTGGCGGTCAACAAGCCGATCGAGGCGTCCTCCACGACGCAGAACTACGTTGCCACCAATGCCAACGACAACAACCTGGCCACCTACTGGGAGTCCGCGAGCAGTCCGTCGACGCTCACGGTGAAGCTGGGCGCCGACGCGGACCTCGAAGGCGTCGTGGTCAAGCTCAACCCCGATCCCGCATGGTCGACCCGTACCCAGAACATCGAGGTGCTCGGTCGGGCGCAGAACGCCTCCGGATACACCACGCTGAAGGCGCGCGCCGATTACACCTTCAGTCCGTCGTCGAACCAGAACGCGGTGACGATCCCGGTCACCGGTCGCTACGCCGACGTCCAACTGAAGATCTACAGCAACAACTCCGGCTTCGGCGGCCAGGTCGCCGAGTTCCAGGTCATCGGAGTCGCGGCCCCCAATCCGGACCTCACCGTCACCGACCTCACCTGGACTCCCTCCGCTCCGAGCGAGAGCGACGAGGTCACCGTGAACGCCACCGTGCGCAACGCCGGTTCGGCGGCCGGGGCGGCGACGACGGTGAACGTCAGCCTGGGCGGCACGGTCGCCGGCAGCGGCTCGGTGCGCGCCCTCGGTGTGGGAGAGACGGCGACCGTCCCGGTGTCGATCGGCAAGCGGGCGATGGGCAGTTACACCGTCTCCGCGGTGGTCGACCCCAACGACACCGTGGCCGAGCAGGACAACAGCAACAACAGCCGGACGGCCGCCACGAATCTGGTCGTCGGCCAGGCCCCCGGTCCCGACCTGGAGGTCACGGACATCGCCTCGACCCCGGCCAACCCGGCCGTGGGCTCGAACGTCACCTTCACCGTGAAGGTGCACAACCGCGGCACCAGCGCCGTCGCGGCCGGCTCGGTCACCCGGCTGACCGTCGGCACGACCACGCTGAGCGGCACCGCTCCCGCGATCCCCGCCGGTGACACCGCCACCGTGGCCGTCAGCGGCAGCTGGACCGCGACCAACGGCGGCGCCACCCTCACCGCCACCGCGGACGCCACCGGCGTGGTCACCGAGACCAACGAGAACAACAACGTGTTCGCGCGCTCGATCGTGGTCGGCCGTGGCGCGGCGGTGCCGTACGTGGAGTACGAGGCCGAGGACGCCCAGTACACGGGCACCCTCCTCCAGACCGACAGCGAACGCACCTTCGGGCACACCAACTTCGCCACGGAGTCGTCGGGCCGCGAGTCCGTACGCCTCAACTCCAGTGGCCAGTACGTGGAGTTCACGTCGACCAGCGCGTCGAACTCCATCGTCGTGCGCAACTCCATCCCGGACGCGCCGGGCGGCGGCGGCCAGGAGGCCACGCTCAGCCTCTACGCGAACGGCACGTTCGTGCAGAAGCTGACCCTCACCTCCAAGTTCAGCTGGCTGTACGGCAGCACCGACGACCCCGAGGGCCTGACCAACAACCCGCAGACCGATGCGCGACGGCTGTTCGACGAGTCGCACGCGCTGCTGACCCAGACGTATCCGGCGGGCACCAAGTTCAAGCTCCAGCGCGACGCCGGTGACAACGCCGCGTACTACATCGTCGATCTGATCGACCTGGAGCAGGTGGCGCCGGCCGCGAGCAAGCCCGCCGAGTGCACCTCGATCACCGAGTACGGCGCCGTCCCGAACGATGGCATCGACGACACGGACGCCATCCAGCGGGCGGTGACGGCCGACCAGAACGGCACCATCGCCTGTGTGTGGATTCCGGCCGGGCAGTGGCGCCAGGAGCAGAAGATCCTCACCGACGACCCGCTGAACCGGGGCGACTACAACCAGGTGGGCATCCGGGACGTCACGATCCGCGGCGCCGGCATGTGGCACTCACAGCTCTACACACTGACCCCGCCGCACCAGGCCGGTGGCATCAACCATCCGCACGAGGGCAACTTCGGCTTCGACATCGACGACAACACCAAGATCTCCGACATCGCCATCTTCGGCTCCGGCACCATTCGCGGCGGCGACGGCGGCGCGGAGGGCGGGGTCGGTCTCAACGGCCGGTTCGGCGAGGACACCAAGATCACGAACGTGTGGATCGAGCACGCCAACGTCGGTGCCTGGGTGGGCCGCGACTACTCCAACATCCCCGATCTGTGGGGCCCCGGCGACCGCCTGGAGTTCAGCGGCATGCGCATCCGGAACACGTACGCCGACGGTGTGAACTTCACCAACGGCACCCGGAACTCGACCGTGTTCAACTCCTCGTTCCGCAACACCGGTGACGACGCGCTCGCGGTGTGGGCCAGCAAGTACGTCAAGGACCAGTCGGTGGACGTCGGCCACGACAACCACTTCCGCAACAACACCGTCCAGCTGCCGTGGCGCGCCAACGGCATCGCCGTGTACGGCGGTTACGGCAACACCATCGAGAACAACCTCGTCCACGACACCATGAACTACCCGGGCATCATGCTCGCCACGGACCACGATCCGATCCCGTTCTCGGGGCAGACGCTGGTCGCCAACAACGGGCTGTACCGCACGGGCGGCGCGTTCTGGGGCGAGGCCCAGGAGTTCGGTGCCATCACGCTCTTCGCGGCGGGTCCCGACATCCCGGGTGTCACGATCCGCGACACGGACATCCACGACTCGACCTACGACGGCATCCAGTTCAAGACGGGCGGCGGCGCCGTACCGAACGCCAAGATCGACAACGTGAACATCACCAAGTCCAACAACGGCGCGGGCATCCTCGCGATGGGAGGCGCACGGGGCAGCGCGACGCTGACCAATGTGACGATCAGTGACTCGGCCGACGGGAACATCGTGATCCAACCCGGCTCACAGTTCGTGATCAACGGCGCGGCGACGAGGGCTCGGTAGCACCGCCGATCGACACCACCGTCGATCGTCTCGACGCCGGGGCCCCCGAGGTGCCCCGGCGTCGAGAACCCGGTCATCCGGCGATCGGCACCGCATCGGATCGGTCTCACGTCCGGGACGGTTGCCCCGTACACCCTCACCGATGTTAGCTTAGGCTTACCTAAGTGCGCGGTCCTCGTCCGTCCGTGCTCTGCCCTGCGCTCTTCCCCCGAGGACCCGCCCATGCGTCTGTCGCCCGCCTCTGCCGCGCCTGGCCATGGGCCGGAGTTCCGGTGAGCGTGGCGGCCGGACCCGCGCCCGGAAGACTCGGCGCGGGCCCACGGCGGGCCCGCGGGCCGGTCGCCCTGAGTACCGGACTCGTCGTCCTGGCCCTGCTGTTGGCCGCCGCCACAGCCCTCAGCCTTGCGGTCGGATCGGGGCATGTGGCGCTGCACGACGTCGTCGACGGCGTGTTCAGCCCGGACCGGTCCGTGCGCGGACAACTCGTCGTCCGGGAGGTGCGCCTGCCGCGGACCCTTGCGGGTCTGCTGGCGGGTGCGGCCCTGGGCCTGGCCGGCGCCGTCGTCCAGGGCCTGACCCGCAACCCGCTGGCCGATCCGGGCCTGCTCGGCGTCAACGCGGGCGCCGCCGTCTTCGTCGTCCTCGCCATCAGCGTGCTGTCGCTGACCGAGGCCTCCCAGTACATCTGGTTCGGCTTTCTCGGCGCCGCGCTCGCCGCCGTCCTCGTGTACGGCGTCGCCGGCACCGGCCGTGAGGGTGCCACGCCGGTGAAGCTGGCCCTCGCCGGCGCCGCCGTCACCGCCGCGCTGGGCTCCGTCACCAGCGCCCTGCTGCTCACCGACGGCCGGACCTTCGACCAGTTCCGGTTCTGGCAGGTGGGCTCGCTCGACGGGCGTGACATCGATGTCCTGCGGCAGGCCCTTCCGTTCGTCCTGGCCGGCGCCGTCCTCGCGCACGCCCTGGGGCCACGTCTGAACGGCCTCGCCCTCGGCGACGACGTGGCCCGCGGGCTGGGGCAGCGGCTCGGCGTCACCCGGGCCCTGGGCACCGGCTGTGTCGTGCTGCTCTGCGGGGCGGCGACCGCAGTCGCCGGACCGCTCGGCTTCGTCGGCCTCGCCGTGCCGCATGCCGCCCGGCTGCTCACCGGCCCGGACCACCGGTGGATCCTGCCCTACAGCGCCCTGCTCGCACCGGCGTTGCTGCTGCTCGCGGACGTCGTCGGCCGCGTCGTGGCCCGGCCCGGCGAGGTCCAGGTCGGGGTGGTGACCGCGGCCGTCGGCTGTGTGCCGTTCGTCCTCCTCGTCCGCCGCTCCGCGCGAGCCGCCCGGTGAGCGAGCCCTCCGCCGTGGCCGCGCCCGTCGACTCCACGGGTGCGTCGCCCGATTCGACCCCTTCCGCCGGCAGCCCGCCCTCGCCGGCGGCCTACCACCTCAGGCGGCTGCGCCGACTGCGACGCGCACGGTTCGGTGCTGTCTGCCTCGCCCTGCTTCTCGTGGTCCTGGCCGCCTTGGTGACCGCCTTGTGCACCGGTGACATCGCGCTGCCGCCGGGGGACGTGGCCGCCACACTGCTGGGCGGCGGCGATGCCGGCACCCACTTCGTCGTCATCGAACTGCGCTTGCCACACGCCCTGTTGGGTCTGCTGGTCGGCCTCTGCTTCGGACTGTCGGGGGCGGTGTTCCAGGCGCTGCTGCGCAATCCGCTGGCCAGCCCGGATGTCATCGGCGTCGGTTCGGGCGCCGCCGCGGCCGCCGTGCTCGCCTCGGTGGTCTACGGCGTGAGCGGCCTCGCCCTTTCCGGTACGGCGCTGGCGGGCGCGCTCGCCACCGCCGCCGGGATCTATCTGCTGGCCTGGCGGCGGGGCGTGGGCGGGCAACGGCTCGTGCTGATCGGGATCGGGGTGGGCGCGGGGCTGTCGAGTGTCGTGTCGTATCTGATGACCCGGTCGGAGGTCACGGAGGCGCAGAACGCGTTCGTGTGGCTGGCGGGCAGTCTCAACGGCCGTTCCTGGCCCCAGTTCTGGCCGCTGCTCGGTGCCGCGGCCGTGCTGGTGCCGCTCGCCGTCGCCGCCGCGCGTTCCCTGCCCGCTCTGCAACTGGGCGACGGCACGGCCGCCGGTCTCGGCGCGCGTGTCGAACGCGACCGGCTGGGCCTGCTCGGCTGCGCCACCGCGCTCGCGGGCGTGGCCACGGCCGCCGCCGGCCCGGTCGGGTTCGTAGCGTTCGTCTGCCCGCCGATCGCCCGCCGGCTGCTGCCCGGCCACGGGGCGGCGCTGCTGCCCTCCGCGCTCGCCGGCGCCGCCCTGGTGCAGTGGGCCGACATCGCCGCCCAACACATGCTGCCGCACACGCAGTTGCCGGTCGGCATCGTCACCAGCGTCGTCGGGGCGCCGTATCTGCTGTGGCTGCTCGCCCGCGCCAACCGGGTCGGACAGGGCGGCTGACCCCATGTCCCAGGAAACCGGTTCTGCCGAGGAGTCGACCGTGACGGCCACCCACACCCTCGAGGCGAGCGAGCTGAGCCTCGGCTACGGCGAGAGCGAGATCGTCTCCCGGCTCGATCTCGCCCTGCCGCCGGGCCGGATCACGGTGGTCGTCGGCCCGAACGCATGCGGGAAGTCCACCCTGTTGCGAGCGCTCGCCCGGCTGCTGCCACCGTTGTCCGGCGCGGTGCTGCTGGACGGACGGGACATCCACCGGACCCCGAGCCGCGAGGTGGCCGCCACGCTGGGCGTGCTCCCGCAGTCGCCGGTGGCGCCCGACGCCATCGTGGTCGCCGACCTGGTCGGGCGGGGCCGCTATCCGCACCAGGGCTGGTTCCGCCGCTGGACCCGGGCCGACGACGAGGCCGTCGCCGCCGCGATGCTCGCCACCGGCGTCCTCGACCTGGCCGACCGGTCGGTCGACGAACTCTCCGGCGGGCAGCGCCAGCGGGTGTGGATCGCGATGGCACTCGCCCAGGAGACCGACGTACTGCTGCTGGACGAGCCGACGACCTACCTCGACATCACCCACCAACTGGAGGTCCTGGACCTCCTCACCGACCTGAACCGGGCCCGGGGCGTCACGCTCGCCCTGGTCCTGCACGACCTGAACCTCGCCTGCCGGTACGCCGATCACCTGGTCGCCATGAAGGCGGGGCGTGTCGTCGCCGAGGGCCCTCCCGGCGACATCGTCACCGAGTCCCTCGTGCACGAGGTCTTCGGACTGCGCTCCTCGGTCATCGCGGATCCTGCGTCCGGGACGCCGATGGTCGTACCGCTCGGCCGTCACCACGTCACACCGTCCGCCTGACCGCGCACCTCACGGAAAGAGCACGCATGTTCCCGCACTCCCCCACCCTCCTCGTGCGCCGCATCCGGCGTGCGCCGGCCGTCGTCCTGCTGCTCGCGCTGCTCGGTGCGCTGGGCGCCTGCGGCTCGTCCTCCGGTGACTCCGCATCCGCGTCGTCGTCGAGCTCCTCCTCGGGCGCCTTCCCGGTGAAGGTCGCCACCAAGTTCGGCACGGTGGCGGTGGGTTCGCCGCCCCAGCGGGTGGTCGCGCTCGGCTGGGGTGACGCCGAGACGGCCCTCGCGCTCGGTGTGCAGCCGGTCGGGGCGAGCGACTGGCTGGCCTTCGGCGGCGACGGTGTGGGCCCCTGGGCGAAGGGGCTGTACGAGAGGAGCCCCGAGAAGATCGGCACGCTGGAGCCCGAGTACGAGAAGATCGCGGCCCTCCGGCCCGATCTGATCCTGGACGTCAAGTCCAGCGGCGATCAGACCCGTTACGACACCCTGAGCAAGATCGCGCCGACCATCGGAGTGCCGAAGGGCGGTGACCAGTACAAGATCTCCTGGCAGCAGCAGACCACGATGATCGCTCAGGCGCTGGGCCGCGCCGACGAGGGCGGCAAGCTCATCCGGACGACCGAGGCGAAGTCGGCGGCCGCCGCGAAGGCGCACCCCGAGTTCAAGGGCAGGACCGTCACACTCGGCTCCCGCACGTCCAGCGGCTGGGGCGCCTACGTCAGGGGCACGTCCCGGGTCGACTTCGTGCAGGCGCTGGGCTTCGTCAACAACCCGGAGGTTGACGCCGAGGCCGGCGCCTCGTTCTCCGTGCCGGTCTCCGAGGAGAACCTGGAGATGCTGGACGCCGACCTGATCGTGATGGCTCCGATCGGCGTCAAGGCCTCGAAGATCACGTCGGATCCGCTGTTCGAGTCCCTGCCGGCGGTGAAGGCCGGTCACTCGGTCGTCTTCGACGACCCGGACCTGAGCCAGGCCTTCGCCACCAACTCGGTGCTGTCCGTGGGGTATGCGGTGGAACACGTCGTGCCGCTGTTCGCGGAGGCTCTCAAGTAGCCTGCGGCGTTCCCGTTTCGACGGCTGGTGGTGCGCTCCGCGAAGGAGCGCACCACCCATCGCCGAGGAGCGATGCGGGACCCTGGGCGGTCAGGGAGTGAGCCGCCACTGCTCGATGTAGCCGACGTCGATCCCGGCACGGTCCTGGACGCGCAGTGTCCAGGTGCCGTTCAGGGGCTGCGCGGAGGCGTCGACGGTGAACGTCTGGTCGACGTTGTCGGCGGAGCCGCCGTTGCGGTTCAGGAGCGAGTAGACCGTTCCGGTGGGGCCGACGAGGTCGACGGTCAGGTCACCCCGGTAGGTGTGGACGATCTTCACGTAGACCTGCGTGGTGGCGGAGGCGTTTCCGGTGCGGTCGGCGACGGTGACCGGGGACTCCACCGCGGCGCCGTTGTCGGGGATGTCGACGCGGGTGCCATTGGCGTAGACGTAGGCCACCTCCCAGGAGAAGGACACGCTCGTGCTCGCGCCCGTGTCGTCGGTGACCGTGATGCCGACGTCGCTGGTTCCGAGCGCGGTCGGGGTGCCCGATATCAGGCCCGTGTCGCTGATCGTGAGCCCGTCCGGCAGACCGGTCGCCGTGTACGTCAGGCTCGCACCGGAATTGGTGGTGAACGCGTCCGTCTGGAGGGACACCGCCTGCCCGATGCCGCTGATCTGATCCGCGATCGGTGCCACGTTGACGCCCAGCGCGATCCGCTGGCCCACGTTGATCGCCGCCCACGCGTCGGCCACGGCGAGGTAGGAGGGACTGTAGGCGCCGAAGAGGTCGGTCGCGGCCTGAAGTGTCGCCGTGCGGGCGCCCGCGTAGTTCGTGCTCGACGTCATGTACGTCGTCAGTGCCCGGTACCAGACGCGCTGGGCGTTGTCGATGCCGATGCCGGTGACCGGTCGGCCGTCGGAGGTGGGGCTGTCGTAGGCGACGCCGTTGACGGTCTTCGCGCCGCTGCCCTCGGAGAGCAGGTAGAAGAAGTGGTTGGCCGGGCCCGAGGAGTAGTGGACGTCGAGGCCGCCCAGTGACGCGCTCCAGTAGTCGCGGGACGCGCCGTCGCGGGAGGGCTGGTCCATGTAGCGCAGCGGGGTGCCGTCGCCGTTGATGTCGATCTTCTCGCCGACCATGTAGTCCGGGACGTCGGCGGGCAGGTTCTCGTGGAACTCCACCGCGGCGGCGAAGATGTCGGAGGTCGCCTCGTTCAGGCCGCCCGACTCGCCGGAGTAGGTGAGGCCCGCGGTCGCCGCCGTGACGCCGTGGCTCATCTCGTGGGCGGCCACGTCCAGCGAGGTGAGCGGGTGGGTGTTGCCCGAACCGTCGCCGTACGTCATGCAGAAGCAGCTGTCCTGCCAGAACGCGTTGACGTAGTTGTTGCCGTAGTGGGCACGGCTGTAGGCGGCGACGCCGTCGTTGCGGATGCCGTTGCGGCCGAAGACGTTCTTGTAGAAGTCCCAGGTGGCCGCGGCTCCGAAGGCCACGTCCACGCCCGCGGTCTGCCGGTCGGCCGGGGTGCCGTCGCCCCAGACATCGTTGTCGTCGGTGAAGAGGGTGCCGGTGCCGGAGGTGCCCTGGTTCAGGTCGTAGGTGCGGTGTCCGGCACGGTCGCCGTCGAGGAGTTGGTAGGTGGAGCCGGAGAGCGTGGTGCCCAGCGGCACGGTCCCGTTGAACTGGCCGGTCCCGGTGCCGGTTTCGACACCCTGGTACTGGAACACCCGCTTGCCCGAGGCCGCGTCGGTGATGACGTGGAGCTCGTTCGGTGTGCCGTCCTCCTGGAATCCGCCGACGACCGACTCCCAGGCCAGAGCGGGTCGGCCCGAGGCGGCCCAGACGACGAGACGGGGGGCGTCGTCGAGCGCGGGGCGCTCGGCACCCGCCTTCACGGCGGTCGCGAGCGCCTGGGATTTCGCCGTCGCCGAGGACACCTTCGCCTTGGTCGTGGAGGGCGCGAGGTCCGCCTTCGTGGCCTTCGACACCGTGAGGCGGCCGTCCTTGGCGTGGACGACGAGGTCGCCGCCGAGGACGGGCAGGCCGGCGTAGGTGCGTTCGTAGCGAGTGTGCGTCGTGCCGTCGGCGTCCTGGGTGACGTCCTTCACGTGGAGCTTCTCGCCGGCGCCCAGACCGAGGGTGTTCGCGGTGCCGGGGGCGGCGGTCGTGGCGCTCTTGAGCAGTGCCGTGCGCTTCGCCGGTGAGAGGGCGACGGGCGCCGCGTCGGCTCTCGGGGTGGCCAGGATCTTCGCGGGGACCTGGTCGGCGGGTGCGGCCACGGCGGTGTCGTTGTGGACTCCGACCGCGAGCAGGGAGCTCACGGCCGTCAAGGCCAGGGCGACGCCGTATCTGATGCGGCGGTGGTGACGGTCCTGCCGGAACATGCGTTCTCCTTATGTGGGGTGGTCGGGCTCGGTGGAGCCCGGGAGAGCGGGTCGGCTCGGTGAAGCCGTCCGGCGGCGCGCGGGTGCACGGCACGGTTCGAAGGGGTGAGACCGTCGCTGCCGTGCCGGGTCATGAGGGGATCGGATACGGGGGTTGCGTGAGACGCCTGTGAGCAGGCAGTGAACTTTCGGAGAGCAGATTGACACCCGACGGCCGAAGGTGTCATGAGCGCCTCAGGACAACGGCTTGAACTGACGGTTGCGAGCAGGGGTTTCGCGTATCTGAGCAGCGCTTTTCGGCCGTCGCCCGCAGTCAGCGAGCCGCCACCGGAGGACCTGGTGCCGTGCGGCCGCCCGGGCGGCCGCGGTGAACCCGTCCTCTGCGCACAACTGCCTGCTCTGACCAGGTATTTCACTGATCTCCTTCCGTGAGACGGAAGAGGTGTTGCGGTGCGGTGGCGCCTTTCCGGACGATGCCACCACCGCAGAGAGACGGGAGCCGCAAAGATGCCGCACACCACCGCCTTCGCCAGGAACCAGTGGTACGTAGCCGCCTACAGCCACGAGGTCGGGCGTGACCTGCTCGGCCGGACCGTCCTCGACGAGCCGCTCGTCCTCTATCGCACCGAGGGCGAGGAGACGCCGGTGGTGCTGCACGACCGGTGTGTGCACCGCCGTTACCCGCTGTCGGAGAGCGGCCTCGACGGCAACCGGATCGTGTGCGGGTACCACGGCTTCACGTACGACACGACCGGCACGTGCGTGTACGTGCCGGGGCAGAAACGCGTCCCCCGCACGGCCCGCGTCGCCTCGTACCCGGTGGTCGAGCAGGACTCCCTGATCTGGGTGTGGATCGGCGACCCGGCGCTCGCGGACCCGGGGACCGTGCCGCGCGCCCGCCACCTCGACTCCCCCGGCTGGACCACTGTCCGGGGCATGGAGCCGATCGACGCCGACTACGGACTGCTCGTCGACAACCTCCTCGACCTCTCCCACGAGACGTATCTGCACGGCGGCTACATCGGCACCCCCGAGGTCGCCGAGACGCCGATCACGACGGAGGTCGACGAGGGCGCGGGGATCGTGCGGGTGAGCCGGCACATGGACGACGCCGAGTGTCCGCCCTTCTACGCCCGCTCGACCGGCATCGAGGGCCGGATCACCCGCTGGCAGGACATCGAGTACCACGCCCCCTGTCTCTATCTGCTGCACAGCCGGATCGCCCCGGTCGGCGTGGCGCCGGAGGCCGACGGCAGCGACCCTAACGGTTTCCACACCGAGATCACGTACGCCATCACACCGTCCTCGGACGGCAAGGTGTACGACTTCTGGATGGTCTCCCGGGACTGGGCGACGGACGACGACGAGGTCACCGAGTTCCTGCGGGCCAACAACCACACCGTCGTCATGCAGGACGTCGACGCGCTCAACCTGCTCCAGCGGACGCTCGGGACCGAGCGGACCGGGTACCAGGAGCTCAGCATCAACATCGACACCGGAGGCCTCGCCGCCCGCCGTATCCTCGCCCGGCTGGTGGAAGAGGGCGACAAGCCGATGGAGAAGGTCCTGTGAGCAGGCTCTCCCCCGAAACGCCGCGCGAGATCTACCGCATCGACTGGCTGCCCGGCACCGACATCCTGCACGGCACGTGCCACTGCGGCGCCGAGCACACCGCCCAGGACCCGATCGAGATGTGGGAGTGGATGCTGGGCCACCCCGAAGGACACCGGCCGCGAGGAAGCGACTCATGACCGTGTACGAAGCCGAACTCGTCGTCGACCGCACGGAGTCCGCGGCCGACGGCGTGCTCGCCCTCACGCTGCGCCACCCCTTTGGCGAGGAGCTCCCGGCCTGGGCGCCGGGCGCGCACATCGACGTCGCGCTCGGTCCGGAGCTGGAGCGGCAGTACTCGCTGTGCGGAGATCCGGCGGATCGCTCGGCATGGCGGATCGCTGTGCTGCGGGAGCCGGACGGGCGGGGCGGATCGGCGTATGTGCACGGGCAGTTGGGGCCGGGTGACAAGGTGCGGGTGCGCGGGCCGCGCAATCACTTCGCCCTCGCCCCCGCACCTCGCTACCGTTTCATCGCGGGCGGTATCGGGATCACACCCGTCCTGCCGATGCTGGCGGCTGCCCAGGCGGCGGGCGCCGAGTGGACGCTGCTGTACGGCGGGCGGAGCCGGCGGTCCATGGCGTTCGTCGAGGAGTTGCGGCGGTACGGCGACCGCGTCATCGTCGCACCCCAGGACGAGGCCGGTCTGCTGGATCTCGCCCCGGTCTGCGACGACCTGCCCGAGGGCACCCTCGTCTACTGCTGCGGTCCCGGGCCGCTGCTGGACGCGGTGGAGGAACGCTGCCCGGCCGGAGTGCTGCACGTCGAGCGGTTCAGCCCGAAAGAGCGGCAACGGACCGGAGAGGACGGGGAGTTCGAGGTCGTCCTGCGGCAGAGCGGGCGCACCCTCACCGTCCCGCCGGACGCCTCCGTGCTCGACACCGTGCGCGCTGCCGGCGTCGAGGTGCTCTACTCCTGCGGCGAGGGCACCTGCGGCACCTGCGAGACCGACGTGATCGAGGGCACCCCGGACCACCGGGACTCGGTGCTCACGGACGAGGAGCGCGAGGCCGGGGAGACCATGCTCATCTGTGTGTCCCGGTGCCGGGGGAAGCGGCTCGTGCTGGACCTGTGATCCGCACGTCCGCCTCGATCCGGGCGACCGCCGCGAGCAGATGGGGCAGCAGATCGCGGCGTACGGACTCGACGGAGTTGCGACCGGCGTGCACGGCGATGTTCACGCCGGCCACCACCTCGCCGTCCCGGTCCCGCACCGGGGCGGCGACGGATCTCAGCCCCTCCTCCAACTCCTGGTCGACCAGGGCGTGTCCCTGTCGCCGCACCCGGCGCAGTTCCGCGCGCAGGGCGTCCGCCGTGACGAGGGTGCGGGCGGTGAGGGGGCGCAGGTCGGCGCGGGCGATGCGCACCTCGATCTCCTCGTCCGGCAGATGGGCGAGGATGACCCGGCCCACCGACGTGACATGCGCGGGGAAGCGGGTGCCCACCGTGATGGACGCGGTCATGATGCGGCTGGTCGGCACGCGGGCGACGTAGACGATGTCGTCGCCGTCGAGGACGCACAGCGAGGACGACTCCCGTACCTGCGCGACGAGTTGCTCCAGATGGGGTTCGGCGATCTGCGGCAGCGTGAAGCTGGAGAGGTAGGAGTAGCCGAGCTCCAGGACACGCGGGGTGAGGCGGAAGAGGCGTCCTTCCCGGTGGACGTATCCGAGGTCGACGAGGGTCAGCAGCAGTCGGCGGGCGGCGGCGCGGGTCAGGTCGCAGGTGTGGGCGACCTCGCTGAGCGTACGGGCCGGGTGCTCGGCGTCGAAGGAGCGGATGACCGCCAGGCCGCGCTCGAACGACCTCACGAAGTGTGGTGCGCGGTCTCCCGGGAGCATCGCAACCTCCAATAGTGTCAACAATGTTGTCGGCGAACCCATTGACCTGGCTCCGTTGCGGCTTCTACCTTCCCGCAGGGCAAGCCCGCGCACTACTGTGCGCCTTGCGCACAACCTGTCGGAACACCGTTGCACCGTTGTCTGTACAGGAGGAGCCATGCGTCGTCTGTTCGCCGGTCTCACCGCCGGCGCCTTACTGCTCGTCGCGACGGCCTGCGGCTCGTCCGACGACGGTTCGTCGGACGCGGGCGCGTCGTCCGGCGGGATCACCACCGTCAAGCTCGGGCTCATCCCGATCGTCGATGTCGCGCCCCTGTATCTGGGCCAGAAGAAGGGCCTGTTCGAAAAGCACGGTCTGAAGCTGGAGTTCACGACCGCGCAGGGCGGTGCGGCGATCGTGCCCGGTGTGGTCAGCGGCCAGTTCCAGTTCGGGTTCAGCAATGTGACGTCCCTGATGGTCGCCCAGTCAGAGGGCGTTCCCATCAAGGCCGTCGCCAACGGCATCGCCTCGACGGGCGTGCGGGGCAAGGACTTCAACGGCCTCATGGTCAAGAAGGACAGCCCCATCACCTCGCCGAAGCAGCTGGAGGGCAGGAAGGTCGCCATCAACACCCTGAAGAACATCAACGAGACCGCCGTGCGCCAGGCGGTGCGCCAGGCGGGCGGCGACCCCGACAAGGTGCGGCTCGTCGAGCTCGCCTTCGACCAGATGCCCGCGGCCCTCGACAAGGGGCAGATCGACGCCGCCTGTGTGGTCGAACCGGCGACCGCCACCATCAGGAGCCAGGGCGGCCGGGAGATCGCCTCGCCCCTGATCGACATCGCGCCGAAGCTCACCGTCGCGATGTACTTCACCTCGACGCAGTACGCGCAGCAACACCCGGACGAGGTCAAGAAGTTCCAGGAGGCCACCGCCGAGTCCCTCGCCTACGCCGAGGCCCACCCGGACGAGGCCCGCCAGATCGTCACGACGTACACCAAGATCCCGGCCTCGGTGCTGGAGCAGGTGACCCTGCCGAAGTGGCCCGCCGAGGCGAACCGCTCCTCCATCGAGGCGCTCATGAAGCTCGGCGAGGAGGACGGCCTCTTCAAGAAGACGCCCGACCTGGACGCGCTGCTGCCGTGAGGGGTGCCGACGCCGCACTCGGTGCGGCCGGGCTCGCGGCCTTCCTCGCCCTGGGTGAGGCGGTGCCGCGGCTCGGCCTGGTCGAGGACGACTACTTCCCGCCCACCAGCCGTATCGCCGACGCCCTCGGCGGCGAACTCACCGACGGCGCCTTCTGGTCGGCGCTCGGCGACACCCTCACCGGGTGGGCGCTGGGCCTGATGATCGCGGCCTGCGCGGGGATCGCGGTCGGCGTGATCCTCTCCGTGGTCCCCTATCTGCGGGAGGCGACGGCCTCCACGATCGAGTTCCTGCGCCCCATCCCGTCGGTCGCCCTGATCCCCCTGGCGGTCCTCCTCTACGGCACCGAACTGCGCTCGGTGCTGCTCCTGGTCGTGTACGCCTCCTTCTGGCAGGTGCTGATCCAGACCCTGTACGGCGTCCAGGACGTGGACCCGGTCGCCGACGAGACGGCACGGTCGTACGGCCTCGGCACCTGGGCGCGGATCCGGCATGTGCTGTGGCCGACCGCCCTGCCGTACGTCATGACGGGGGTACGGCTTGCCGCCGCCGTCGCACTGATCCTCGCGGTGACCGCCGAACTCATCATCGGCGCACCGGGGTTGGGCGCGCGGATCGCCGTGGCGCAGACCTCGCAGGCGGTGCCCGACATGTATGCGCTGGTCGTGGTCACCGGGCTGCTGGGGCTGCTGATCAACGTGGGTGCGCGGTCGGTGGAGCGGCGGGCGCTGGCCTGGCATCAGTCGGTGCGCGGGGAGGTGGCGGTGTGAGCCGGCTGCTGCTGCGGGTGTTCTTCGTGTTCGCGCTGCCCGCGGTGCTGGTGGCGGGGTGGTGGGTGGCCTCCGACAGCAGCACGGACGTGTACTGGCCGCCGTTGCGGACCATCCTGGAGACCTTCCCGGACGTATGGACCGCCGACCGGCTGAAGGACGACGTCCTGCCCAGCGTGCTGCGGCTGACCGGCGGCTATGCGCTGGCGGCGGTCGTGGGCGTGGCGCTCGGCACGGTCATCGGCTCCTACCGGCGGGTGCGCGCGGTGTGCGAGCCGGTCCTGGAATTCCTGCGGGCGGTGCCACCGCCGGTTCTCGTGCCGGTCATCATGCTGTTCGCGGGCATCGGCGACACCATGAAGGTCACCGTGATCGCGAGCGGCTGTGTGTGGCCGATCCTGCTCAACACCGTCGAGGGCGTGCGCGCCGTCGATCCGGTGATGGCGGAGACGGCCCGCAGCTACGGCATCACTGGCACCGCGTGGCTGCGGAACGTGGTGCTGCGCTCGGCGAGTCCGCAGATCTTCGCCGGGCTGCGTCAGGCGCTGTCCATCGGCATCATCCTCATGGTCATCAGCGAGATGTTCGCGGCCAGCAACGGCCTCGGCTTCACCATCGTCCAGTTCCAGCGCGGCTTCGCGATCCCCGACATGTGGACCGGCATCCTGCTGCTCGGTCTGCTCGGCTTCCTGCTCTCCGTCGTCTTCCAGCTGGTCGAGCGCCGGGTGCTCGGCTGGTACCACGGTCTGCGCGCCTCGACCAGGCGGTCGCCGTGAACCTCGCGAAAGGGCGGTCCATGCACGCGCTTCTTGCCGTATCAGGCCTCAGAAAGGTCTACGAGGGGTCGGGGCGGCGGGTGGAGGCGGTCCGCGACCTCACCTTCACCGTCGACGCGGGCGAACTCGTCTGTCTCGTCGGCCCGTCGGGCTGCGGCAAGACGACCCTGCTGAAGTGCATGGGCGGACTGCTCGCGCCGACGTCCGGTGAAGTGCTGCTGGAACAGCGGAAGGTGACCGGGCCGCCGCCCGGGATGGCGTTCGTGTTCCAGGAGTACGGGCGAAGTCTGTTTCCGTGGATGCGGGTCGGGGAGAACGTCGAACTCCCCCTGAAACAGAAGGACTTGAGCAAGGCACGACGCCGTGAACTGGTCGCGGACGCGTTGCGGTCGGTCGGGCTCGCGGACGCGGCGGGCGCCTATCCCTGGCAGCTGTCGGGCGGTATGCAGCAGCGGGTCGCCATCGCCCGCGCGCTCGCCTACGAGCCGCGGGTGCTGCTGATGGACGAGCCGTTCGCGGCGGTGGACGCCCAGACCCGCGCCGATCTGGAGGATCTCGTACGAGGGTTGTGGCGGGAGCGCGGGATCACGATCCTGTTCGTCACCCATGACATCGACGAGGCCGTCTACCTGGGCGAGCGGGTCATCGTCCTGTCGGCCTCCCCCACCGTCGTCCAGGAGCAGCTGAAGGTCGATCTGCCCGACGAGCGGGACCAGTTGCACACCCGGGTGGCCCCGCGCTTCGCCGAGCTGCGGACCCATGTGTACGAGCAGATCCAGGCGGCGAAACGCGGGGTCCCGAGGGACGCGGTCACGAAGTCAGATACGCCTCCACCTCACTGAACTGGGCGGCGGGCCAGCCGGTGTTGGCGCTGACCGTCAGCCGCAGATGGCGCAGGCCGGTGCCGCCGGGCAGCGCCACGGTGACCGTGTTGCCGGTGGCCGGGTCGAAGCGGTAGCCGGTGGAGCCGACGAGTGTCGAGTAGGTCGAGCCGTCGGTGCTGCCGAGGACGGTGACGGTCTCGGTGCGCGCACCCCACGCCGAGGACGGCGGCAGCTTCAGCACCAGACGGCGCACGGACTCGGTGGAGCCGAGGTCGACGTTGAGGCTCTGCGGGAAGGCGTTGTTGGCGGACTCCCAGTAGCTGTTGGCGTCGCCGTCGACTGCTTTGCCGGGCGTGTAGACGCCCTGTGAGCCGGTCGCCGTCGCCGTGCGGCCCTTGGCGAGGTTGCGGTTCGGATCGGGGTCCGGGTTGCCCTGGCCGGGCTGGGGCCAGGTCGAGCAGTCCGACCAGGTACTGCTCCAGCCGGAGTTGCCGCCGCCGTCGGTGAGCGTGAACGTGCCTGACGGATAGGGGCAGTTGTAGATGCCCGCAGCGCCCACTCCGGTGGCGGTCACATTGCGCAGGGTCGCGGCGCCGGGGGCTTCGGCCTGGACGACGACCGTGCCGACCTTGTTCACGGTCGCGCCGTCCACGGTGATGTTCTTGGCGTCGTAGCCCCGCCCGCCGCCGGAGACGAACTCGAAGGCGCTGTACGGGCTGTCCGTGATCGTCGTGTTGGTGATCCGGACCTGTGCCTCGATGGCGCTGTCGTAGGAGTCGACGCGCAGCGCACCCATCGGGTGGTTCCAGTTGGGGTTCATCGCGCCGGTGCGCACGAGCGTGTTGCCGTCGACGGTGATCGTGCCGGCCAGCGGGTGGAACGGGTCGAGGAACTTCTGGTTGGAGATCGCGATGCCGCTGCCGAGGGCGTTGGTGTCCGAGATCAGGTTGTTCTTCACGCTGATGTCGGTGCCGCCGTAGATCGCGATGCCGTTGGCGAGGTTCGGCTGGGTGATGGTGTTGTTCTCGAAGCTGCTGTTGGTGTCGGGCGCGTACAGCGACCACATGGCGAGCGAGTCGTCGCCCTGGTTGCGCAGGAAGTTGCCCCGGACCTGGACCCCGCGCGCGTTGCCGTTGAGGTTGAGGCCGTCGGCGGTCATGTCGAGGAAGCGGCTGTTCTCGACGACCAGGTTGTCGTTGTTGCCCGTCAGCCAGAGGCCGACCTTGAGGTGCTGGAGCCACATGCCGGAGACGGAACTCGAGGGGCCGAGGGACCCGTTGACGAAGTTGTCCGGGTTGGAGTCGACGCGCTCGGTGACCTCGCCGATGACCGCGAAGTCCTTGATGCGGACGTTGCCGGAGGAATTGGTCTGGTCGACGAAGCGGGAGGAGCGCACGACGGAGTGCCAGCTGCCCGCACCCTGAAGGGTGACGTTCTGAACACCGCTGAGGGAGGACGTCAGCTTGTACTCGCCCGGCGGGATCCACACGACGCCGCCCTGCGCCGAGGCGATCGCGTCCCGGAAGGCCTGGGTGGAGTCGCCCTGACCGCTGGGGTCGGCGCCCTTCGACGTCACCGACACCGACCCGGCGGGCTGGGTCGAGGCCGCGGCGACCTGCTCGAAGTCGGCGACGTCGACGGTCGCCTGGACGCCCGTCGCCTCCAACGCGACCTTGTCTCCGGGCTGGACGTTCTGCCCGAGCAACAGCCGGGCGTTGTCGTAGAAGTGGTGGGTCTTGGCGCCCGGGATCCAACTGGTGTCCACGTACGAGTACTTGGAGGTGACGGCAATGGTCTTCGCCAGTTTGGTGCCGTTGACGTACACGCTCAGCGAGCCGGTCGAGCCGTCGGGGACGCTGTAGGCGACGTTCACGGCGTTGGCCGCACGCGGCACGGTGAACTCGACGCGCTGCCCGGCGGCGAGGCGTACCGCCTGGCGTCCGGAAGCCTCGGAGGCGAGCGTGCCCTGGGTGTAGTCCGGGCCGATCTTCGTACCGGTGGTAGTGGCGGACTCCGCCTCGACGGAGGTGAAGGGGAGGGTCGCGCCGGCCGCCGCGTGGGCCGTGGGGGCCGTGGCGGTGAGCAGGCCCGAGGCGAGGGCAGCGACCATAATGGCTGGCATGGACCTGACAGTCATGGATCTGTTGGTGCGCATGTGCTGATCCCTTCGGGGTGGGGGGGCGCGGTCTCAGGCGCGCAGCCAGACCGCGGTGTCCTGCGGCAGCCTCCCTTCGGTGTCCAACGGACCACTGCTGAGCAGGAGTTCGGTGTGCCCGGGCAGGTAGAACGGCGAGTCGGCCAGGTTCACCACACACAGCACGCCCTCGGCCCGGGTGAAGGCGAGAACCCCCTCGGAGGCGGGCAGCCAGGTGAGGGGGCCGTCGCCGAAGACGGGCCTGATGCGGATCGCCCGGCGATAGAGGTGGAGCATCGAGTCGGGGTCCGCGGCTTGGCGGTCCGCCGCGTACGACGGCCAGCCGGCGGGCTGCGGCAGCCACGGCTCGCCGCCGAATCCGGCGTACGGCGCATCCACGGCCCACGGCAACGGCACCCGGCAGCCGTCACGACCGGGGTCGGTGCCGCCGGAGCGGAAGTGCATCGGGTCCTCGATGCGATCCAGGGGGACGTCGACCTCGGGCAGGCCGAGTTCCTCGCCCTGGTAGACGTAGACGGCGCCGGGCAGGGCGAGCGAGAGCAGGGCGGCGGCCCGGGCCCGGCGGGTGCCCAGGGCCGGGTCGGTCGGGGTGCCGAAGGCCTTGGCGGCGAAGTCGAAACCGGTGTCGTCGCGGCCGTAGCGCGTGACGGTGCGGGTGACGTCGTGGTTGCAGAGCACCCAGGTGGCGGGGGCTCCGATCGGAGCGTGCTCGGCGAGCGTGTCGTCGATCGACGTACGCAGCCTGCGTGCGTCCCAAGGGCAGGACAGGAAAGAGAAGTTGAAGGCGGTGTGCAGCTCGTCCGGGCGCAGGTAGCGGGCGAAGCGTTCGCTGTCGGGGAGCCAGACCTCGCCGACGAAGATGCCGCCGTATTCGTCGGCCACGGCCCGCCAGGAGCGGTAGATGTCGTGGAGTTCGTCGCGGTCGACGAAGGGGTTCGGGTCCCGGCCCGCGACGAAGTCGGGCAGCTGAGGGTCCTTGGCGAGCAGGGCGGCCGAGTCGATGCGGACGCCCGCGACACCGCGCTCGAACCAGAAGCGCAGGACGTCCTCGTGCTCCCGGCGGACAGCGGGGTGGGCCCAGTTGAGGTCGGGCTGCTCGGGGGTGAACAGATGGAGGTACCAGTCACCGTCGGGCAGCCGGGTCCAGACGGGCTCGGCGGAGCCGACGAACTGCGACGGCCAGTCGTTGGGCGGGAGTTCACCGTGCGGGCCGCGCCCCGGACGGAAGTGGAACAGCTCGCGCTCCGGACTGCCGGGGCCGGCCGCCAGTGCCGCCCGGAACCACGGGTGCTGGTCCGAGACATGGTTCGGCACGATGTCGACGATGGTGCGGATGCCCAGCTCCCGCGCCTCGGCGACCAGCTTCTCCGCCTCGGCGAGCGTGCCGAACGCCGGGTCGATCGCGCGGTAGTCGGCGACGTCGTAGCCGCCGTCCTTCATCGGTGACAGATACCAGGGGTTGAACCAGAGGGCGTCCACGCCGAGTTCGGCGAGGTACGGCAGCCGGGTACGGACGCCGGCGAGATCGCCGGTGCCGTCGCCGTCGCCGTCCGCGAAGCTGCGGACGTACACCTGGTAGATGACGGCGGAGCGCCACCAGTCGTGGTCGCTGCGGGCAGGGGTGGGCTGTCCCACTGTGCATGCCTTTCGATAGGAGGGCGGCGTCAGCCCTTCGTGCTGCCCGCGCTGATCCCGGCGATGATGTGCCGCTGGAAGATCAGGAACATCGCGACCATGGGGATGCTGGCGATCACCATCGCGGCGATGAGCACGGTCAGCTGGATGTTCTGCGACAGCTGGACGAGTGCCACGCTGATCGGCTGCTTGTCCGTGTCGGAGAAGACCATCAGGGGCCACAGGAAGTCCTGCCAGACCGCGACCAGCGCGAAGATCGACACGACTCCGAGCACCGGCCGGGACATGGGCAGCACGATCGACCAGAGGGTGCGCAGCTTTCCGGCGCCGTCGATCTCGGCGGCCTCCAGCACGTCGCGCGGGATCTGGTCGAAGAACCGCTTGAGGAGATAGAGGTTGAAGGCGTTGGCGGCCGCCGGGAGCCAGATGGCCAGGGGGTCGTTGAGCAGGCCCAGGTCGGCCACGGTCAGGTACTTCGGCACGACCAGCGCCTGTGCAGGGACCATGAGCGTGGCGAGGATGCCGCCGAGGATGACCTTGCCGAAGACCGGCCTCAGCCTGGACAGCGCGTAGGCGGCGGCCGTGCACAGGACCAACTGGAACAGCCAGGCGCCGGCCGCCTGGACCACCGTGTTCCACAGGTGCGTCGGCAGCTGCATCAGATCCCAGGCGTCGGTGTAGCCGCTGAGGTGCCACTCCTTCGGGACGACGGTGGGCGGGGTCCGGGTCACCTCGTCCGGCGACTTCATCGCGCCGGTCACCATCCAGTAGACCGGGAAGAGGAAGGCCAGCGCGAAGAGCAGCACGATCGCGGTGAAGACGCTCCAGTACGTCGCCCTGCCGCGCGGTCGGGCCAGGGCGGCCGGGGAGACGAGGGTCCGGGTGCTCATGCGGTGTCCTCCCCTTCGCTGCGGGTGAGCCGCAGATAGACGGCGGAGAAGATGCCGAGGAACACCAGCAGCAGCACGCTGAGCGCACAGGCGCCGCCGAAGTCGTTGTAGAGGAAGGCGTACTTGTAGATCAGGTAGAGCACGGTGACCGTGGCGTTCTCCGGGCCGCCCCCCGTGATGACGAACGGTTCGGTGAACACCTGCATCGTGGCGATGATCTGAAGGAGCATCAGCATGAGGATGACGAACCTGGTCTGCGGGATCGTCACATGGCGGATGCGCTGGAACAGGTTCGCGCCGTCCAGTTCGGCCGCCTCGTACAGCTCGCCGGGGATGGACTGGAGGGCGGCCAGGTAGATCAGGACGGTGCCGCCCATGTTGGCCCAAGTGGCCACGATCACCAGGGAGATCAGTGCGGTGTCGGCGCCGTTGGACCAGTTCGAGGTGGGCAGGTGCAGAAAGCGCAGCGCCTCGTTGGCGAGGCCGGCGCCGGGATCGTAGAACCACTTCCACAGCAGGGCGGTGACCACCGGCGGGATCATCACCGGCAGATAGACCACGACTCTGAAGAACGCCTTCGCGTGCCGGAGTTCGTTGAGGACGAGCGCCAGCACGAAGGGGATCGCGAAGCCGATGAGCAGGGCGAGCACGGTGAAGGTGAGGGTGTTGCGCCAGGCCGCCGTGAACTCGGGGTCGTCGAAGACGCGGGTGAAGTTGTCGGTGCCGACCCACTCGGGATCCGAGCCCGGCGTGTACTTCTGGAAGGCGATCACGACCGCGCGGATCGCCGGATACCAGGAGAACAGGGCGAAGCAGACGAGGCCGCCGAGGAGGAAGGCGTAGGCGCGGGCCTGGTCGGTGAGGCGGCGTCGCCTCCGGTCCCCTGCCGGAGGCGACGCCTGCACCGAGCGCACCGTGATCGCCTCGACGGGCCGCGCGGTGGTCTTCGTCATCGGTCAGCCCCGGGCCAGGATGCTGTCGATCTTGTTGGAGGCATCGCTGAGGAGCTGGTCGATGTCGGCGTCCTTCTTGGTGAGGACGGCGGAGACGGCACCGTCGAGGACGGAGTAGATCTGCTGGGCGTTCGGCGGCTCGATCTTCATGTCGAGGGTCTGGTTGCCGTCGAGGAAGGCCTGGTAGTTCTCGACGGGCACGTTGGCGTTGGCCTTCTTGACCTGCTGGTCCTTGGCGTCGGCGGCGCCGGAGAACAGCCGCGGCTCGGGCAGGCCGACCGGAGCGTCGGCCTTCTTCGCGCGGACGTAGTCGCCGAGGAAGCCGTCTCCGGGGGTGAGGAACATGCTGTCGAGCCACTTCAGACCCGCCCTGATCTGCTCGGGGCTCGCCTTCTTGTTGAACATGTAGCCGTCGCCGCCGATGAGCGTGCCCTGGCCGCCGGGCATCGGCGCGAGGGCGAGGTCCTTGTAGTTGCCGCCCTTCTCCTTGACCAGGATCGGGATGTTGTCCGGGGCGGAGAGGTACATGCCGAGCTTGCCCGAACCCATCATCTGCTGGACGTCGTTGAGGACCAGCAGCTGCTTGCTGCCCATCGAGTCGTCGGTCCAGCGCATGTCGTGCAGGTTCTGGAGGACGGCCTGGCCCTGGGGTGTGTTGATCGTCGCCTTCTTGCCGTCGGCGCTGACGACGTCGCCGCCCTGGGAGTACAGCTCTGCGGTGAAGTGCCAGCCGCCCTGGTTCTGGGCGCTGTAGTCGGCGTAGCCGACGGTGCCGTTGCCGAGACCGGCGATCTTCTTGGCGGCGGCGCGGAGTTCGTCCCAGGTGGCGGGCGGCTGGTTCGGGTCGAGCCCCGCCTCCTCGAAGAGCTTCTTGTTGTAGATCAGGCCCATCGAGTAGCCGGTGCGCGGGATGCCGTAGATCTTGCCGTCGACGGTGTAGATGTCACGCAGCTGCTGCTGGATGGTCTCGTAGCTCTTCAACTCCTTGACGTACGGCGTGAGATCGGCCGCCTGGTTGATGTCGACGACGTGCTTGGCATCGGTGAAGTACGTGTAGAAGACGTCCTCCATCTGCCCGCCGGCGAGCTTGGCGTCGAACGTCTTGGGGTCCTGGCAGGGGAACGCGTCGTGTGCGGTGACGTCGATGTCCGGGTTGGCCTTCTCGAAGGCGGCGATGTCCTGCTCGAAGAACTGCCGGTCGACCTTGGCGCTCTTGGGCGGCATGCAGTTGACCGTGATGCTTGTCTTGCCGCCCCCTGAATCGTCGGCGGAGTCGTCGTTCGACCCACAGGCGGTGAGGGCGAGGGAACATACGCTGAGCGCGACGAACGTACGGCGGAACCCGGTGCTTCTCATCGGTGGACCCCTCTGGGCAGGAGCAAGGAAGGCCCACGGCAGCGGCTCACGAGCGCACGCCACCGTGCCTGGCGCCGCACACTCAAGCACCGGCGACATCGGTCCGCAAGATGCCGCGCAGAATCTGTAATTATTCGACAGCAGATTGAAGATCAGCTGCGGGGAGCCTGAGCCGTCGACCCCCGTACCACCAACTCGGGCTCGAACAGCAGCTCTTCCGGCGGTACGGCCGCCCCGCCGACCTGCGCGTTCAGCAGCTCCACCGCCGCTCTGCCCATCGCCTCGATGGGCTGGCGGACGGTGGTCAGCGGCGGCTCGGTGCAGTTCATGAACGCGGAGTCGTCGTAACCGACGACGGAGATCTGCGAAGGGACGCCGAGTCCCTTGCGGCGGGCGGCCCTCACGGCACCCAGCGCGAGCGGATCGCTGGCGCAGATGATGCCGGTGACGCCCCGGTCGATCAGTCGAGAGGCGGCCGCGTGGCCGCCCTCGATCGAGAAGATGGCGCGGGCGACGAACTCGTCCGGCACCTCACCGGCGACCGCCCGCGCCGCGGCCAGCTTGCGGGCCGACGGCATGTGGTCGGCGGGGCCGAGCACCAGCCCGATGCGTTCGTGGCCGAGCGAGGCGAGATGCCGCCAGGCCTGTTCCACGGCGACGGCGTCGTCACAGGAGACGCCCGGGAAACCGAGGTGCTCGATCGCCGCGTTGAGCAGGACGACCGGGATGTTGCGCTCGGCGAGCAGCCGGTAGTGCTCGTGCGGCGCGTCGGCCTGGGCGTACAGCCCGCCGGCGAAGACGACCCCGGAGACCTGCTGTTGCAGCAGCAGCGCCACATAGTCGGCCTCGGAGACACCGCCCTTGGTCTGCGTGCACAGCACCGGGGTCAGACCGAGCTGGGCGAGCGCTCCCCCGATCACCTCGGCGAACGCCGGGAAGATCGGGTTCTGTAGCTCGGGCAGCACCAGGCCCACGAGCCGCGCGCGTTCACCGCGCAGCTGGGTGGGCCGCTCGTAGCCGAGTACGTCCAGGGCGGAGAGCACCGCCTGCCGGGTGCCCTCGGAGACTCCGGGCTTGCCGTTGAGCACCCGGCTGACCGTGGCCTCGCTGACCCCGACCTTCTTCGCCACCTCGGCAAGTCGTCGCGTCATGCGCGCAAGAATAGCGCAAGAAATGCAAACGGCTTGCGTCGAAAGGTTTCGACGGTTACTCGTGGGCCGCCCAGAGGCCGCGGACATGACCCAGGTGGCGGGTCATGACTTCGCGCACGGCGGCCTCGTCCCGGGCCAGCAGCGCGTCGAGGAGTTCCAGGTGCTCCTGCGCGGACGACAGCAGACGCCCCGCTTCGAACAGGGCGGTGAGCCCGTAGAGGCGGGAGCGCTTGCGCAGGTCGCCGACGACATCGACGAGATGGGCGTTGCCCGCGAGGGCCAGCAGACCCAGGTGGAAGCGGGTGTCCGCCTCGACATAGGCGATGAGGTCCCCGGCCGCCGCGGCACTGACGATCTCCCGGGCGGCCGGGCGAAGTGCCTCCAGCGAGACCGGGTCGGCGGTCCTCGCCAGATCCACGACGGTGGGGATCTCGATGAGCGCACGGATGTGGGTGTATTCGTCGAGCTGTTTCTCGGAGACCGCGGTCACCCGGAATCCCTTGTTGGGGACGGTGTCGACCAGGCCCTCCTTCGCGAGATCCAGCATCGCCTCCCGCACAGGCGTCGCCGAAACACCGAAGCGGGCGGCGAGCATGGGCGCGGAGTACACCTCGCCGGGGCGCAGTTCACCGGCGATCAGCGCGGCCCGCAACGCGTCGGCGACCCGCTCGCGGTAGCTGCTCTTCTTGCCGCCCAGGGTGGGCAGGGCGGGACCGGCGGCGGTCGGGGCGCCGGTGCGCTGGGCGGCCATGGGTGTCTCCTAGTTGTGCGGTGGTGCGGGAGTTCAGGTGGTGCGGGTGTTCGGATGTGGCGGGTGTTCGGATGTGGCGGCTGTGCAATGTCATGCGTGCCCGCGCGCTGTGCTATGTCACGTGCCACCCACCATCCGCCACGCGTCATTCTCCTCGACGACCGCTCACAGGACGAATCCGGCCGGGAACGGGTCGGTGGGGTCGAGCAGATACTGCGCGGTACCGGTGATCCAGGCGCGGCCGGTGAAGCTGGGCAGGACGGCGGGGCGACCCGCGACCTCGGTGGTGCCGAGCAGCCGTCCGGTGAACCGGGTTCCGATGAAGGACTCGTTCACGAACTCCGTGTCCAGGGGGAGTTCGCCGCGCGCATGCAGCTGAGCCATGCGCGCGCTGGTGCCCGTACCGCAGGGTGAGCGGTCGAACCAGCCGGGGTGGATGGCCATCGCGTGCCGGGAGTGGCGGGCGGAGGAGCCGGGGGCGTACAGGTGGACGTGGTGGCAGCCTCGGATGGACGGATCCTCGGGGTGGACCGGCTCCTCCTCGGCGTTGATCGCCTCCATCAGCGACAGGGCGGCCTTGAGGATGTCGTCCTTGCGGGAGCGGTCGAAGGGCAGTCCGAACTGGTCCAGCGGCAGGATGGCGTAGAAGTTGCCGCCATATGCAAGGTCATATGTCACCGTGCGCCCGTCGGCGAGTGCGACCTTGCGGTCCAGGCCGACGACGAAGGACGGCACGTTCCTGAGCGTGACCGCCTTGGCGGCGCCGTCCTCCACGGCCACCTCGGCGACGACCGGGCCCGCCGGGGTGTCGAGCCGGATCGTGGTGACGGGTTCGACGACCTCGACCATGCCGGTCTCGACGAGCACGGTCGCCACACCGATCGTGCCGTGCCCGCACATCGGGAGGTATCCGGAGACCTCGATGTAGACAACACCCCAGTCGCAGTCGGGGCGGGTGGGCGGCTGGAGGATCGCGCCGCTCATCGCGGAGTGGCCGCGGGGCTCGTTCATCAGCAACTGCTTGATGTCGTCCCGGTGTTCACGGAAGTACAGCCGCCGCTCGTTCATCGTGTCACCGGGGATCGTGCCGATCCCGCCGGTGATCACACGGGTGGGCATGCCCTCGGTGTGCGAGTCGACGGCGTGCAGGACGAGTCTGCTGCGCATGACCGGCCTCCTCCTTGAGTGTGTACGACAGTCCTACGCCGCCCCCGCCGCGACCGCCCGCTCGGTGGCGGCGCGTACGACGGCCTCCTGCTCGGGCAGCAGCGGGACGCGCGGCGGGCGCACGGGGCCGCCGTGCCGGCCGACGATGTCCATGGACAGCTTGATGGCCTGGACGAACTCGACCTTGGAGTCCCACCGCAGCAGCGGGTGCAGCTGCTCGTAGAGCTTCTTCGCAGTGTCGAGGTCGCCGCCCACGGCCGCGCGGTACAGCTCGACGGACGCGGCGGGCAGCGCGTTCGGGTAACCGGCCACCCAGCCCTTGGCGCCCGCGATGGCGAGCTCCAGCAGGACGTCGTCGGCGCCGATCAACAGGTCAAGTTCCGGGGCGAGTTCCGCGAGCCGATAGGCCCGGCGCACGTCGCCCGAGAACTCCTTGACGGCGTGGATGTGTCCCTCGCCGTGCAGCTTGGCGAGGAGTTCGGGCACGAGGTCGACCTTGGTGTCGATCGGGTTGTTGTAGGCGACGACCGGGAGGCCCGCCTCGGCGACCGCCGCATAGTGGGCGAGGACGGACCGCTCGTCGGCGCGGTAGGCGTTGGGAGGCAGCAGCATCACGGAGGCGCAGCCGGCGTCGCGCGCCTGCTCGGCCCAGCGGCGCGCCTCCGCCGAGCCGTAGGCGGCGACGCCGGGCATGACACGCTCGCCCCCTACTGCCGCCACCGCGGTCTCGACGACTGCGGCCCGCTCCTCGGGGGTGAGCACCTGGTATTCGCCGAGCGAGCCGTTCGGTACGACACCGTCGCAGCCGTTCTCGACGAGCCAGGCACAGTGTTCGGCGTACTTCTCGTGGTCGACGGAGAGGTTCTCGCGGAGCGGGAGCGCGGTGGCCACGAGGACGCCGCGCCACGGCCGGTTCTCGATGGTGGTCATAGTGGACTTCCCTCTCAATGACGTGTGACATTTTACTGTTCGGGAGCCTGGAGCAGGGCCAGGAGCAGGAGCAGGAGCAGCGGCAGGAGCCAAGGGCTCGGTCAGCTCATCGGGATCACTCGGCCTCGGGGTCTCTCGCCCGGGCCAGTACCCCGAGCGGCACCGGCCGGGCGAACGGCCTGCGTCCCGGCGTGTCCGCACACCCGACGAGCCCCGCGACCGCGGGCCCGCAGACCCGCCCCTGGCACCAGCCCATCCCGGCCCGCGTCAGCAGCTTCACGGTCCGCAGGTCACCGGCGCCGAGATCGCCGACGGCCGCACGGATCGCGCCGCCGGTGACCTCCTCGCAGCGGCAGACGACGGTGTCGTCGGTGACCTGCTCGGCCCAGTGCACGGGCGGCGTGTACACCGTGTCCAGCGCGGCGAAGAACTCCCGCAGCCCGGTACGGGACTTCGCGGCCGCGGCCCATGCCCCCGGGTCGGGTTCGGCACCGTTCAGCCGCGCGGCCGCCGAGCATCCCGCGATGTGCCCCTCGGCGAGGGCGAGGGCCGAGCCGCCGATGCCGGTGCTCTCGCCCGCGGCCCAGACGCCGGGGATGTCGGTGCGCTGTTCGTCGTCGACGTGGACGTTCGGCCCGTCGAGGCGGCAGCCGAGGGTGTCGGCGAGGTCGGTGTGCGGCACCATGCCGTGCCCGACGGCGAGGGTGTCGCAGGGGATGCGCCGTTCGGTGCCGGTCCTGACGCGTCCGGCGCCGTCGAGCGCGGCGACGGTCACCGCCTGGAGGCGTTCGGTGCCATGCGCCTCGACGACGGTGTGGTGAACGAGGGTGCGCACCCGGTGCCGGAGCAACTGGGCGGCGTACCGGGCGCCTTCACCGACCTTCCCCGGCTGAGCCACGAGCGCACGGGTCCGTCGTAGGAGATCCGCGGGATCGGCGGACTCGACGAGCGCCGCCACCCGCACTCCGGCCGCGGCGAGTCCTGTCGCCACCGGAAGCAGCAGCGGTCCGGTGCCGGCGACCACGGCGGTGCGCCCTGAGACCACGAGCGCGCCCTTGAGCATGGCCTGGGCGCCACCCGCGGTGAGGACACCGGGGAGGGTCCAGCCGGGGAAGGGCAGCACCTTCTCGTAGCCGCCGGTGGCGAGGACCACGGCGTCGGCGTGCACGACGGCGGGGTGCTCCTGTTCGGGGCCGAGCAGCGCGTGCACGGTGAAGTGGCCCGACTGCCGTTCCACCAGCCAGACATGATGGTCCGTCATATGGGTCACACGGCCCGCCTCGACCTGTTCGGCGAGGGCGTTTCGCAGCCGCTCCCAGGTTCGCCACTGGTGGTGCAGGGCCTGCGGGCGGCGGGCGCGGAGTGCGGCGGCGGGCTGCCGGTAGAACTGTCCGCCCGCCTCCGACGCCGAGTCGATCAGGGTGACCCGGAGGCCGCGGACCGCGGCGGCCACGGTGGCGGCGAGGCCCGCCGGGCCCGCCCCGATCACCACGAGGTGCGGTCGTTCAGCCATCGTGCCCTGTCCCCTCCTGCGTGCGGATCGCGTCGCCCGGTCGCAGGGGAACCAGACAAGCCCGTTGATTCGGCCGGTCGTTGAGCGTCACCAGGCAGTCGAAGCAGACGCCGATCCCGCAGAAGATCCCGCGCGGTCGGCCCTCGCCCCGGGTGGTGCGCCAGGAGGTGATGCCTGCCGACCAGAGGGCGGCGGCGACGGTCTGGCCGGGGAGTGCCTCGATCTCGCGGCCGTCCAGGGTGACCGTGAAAGCGGGACCGGGTCGGGCCCCGGCCAGGTCCATGGGGGTCTTCACGCGGCCTCCCCACCGAAGCGGTCGGGCCGGAACGGCGCCAGATCCAGGTCCGGGGTCTGCCCGGTCAGCGCCTGCGCGATCAGCTGCCCCGTGCCGGTGGCGAGTCCGATGCCCGCGCCTTCGTGACCGCAGGCGTGCTGGAGCCCGGGCACCCGCGGATCGGGGCCGATGGCGGGGAGGTGGTCGGGCAGGTAGGGCCGGAAGCCGACGTAGGCGCGCATGGCGCGGATCCCTTCCAGGAACGGGAACAGCCGGGTCGCGCCGGCCGCCAGCGCTCGTACGACCGGCAGGGAGAAGGTCCGGTCGAAGCCGACGCGTTCACGGCTCGCACCGATCAGGACCGGTCCGGCGGCCGTGCCCTCCACGACCGGCGAGGTCTGAAGCGCCGCCGAGTCGCTGGCGACGTCGGCCACGTAGTCGGCGGCGTACACCTTGTGATGGACCATGCGCGGGAGCGGTTCGGTGACGAGGACGAAGCCGCGGCGCGGGAGGACGGGGAGCTCCACGCCCGCGAGGGCGGCGAGGTCGGCGCCCCAGGTGCCGGCCGCGTTGACGACCGCCGGGGCGTGGAGGTCGCCCCGGTCGGTGCGGACGCCGCGGACGGCCCCGTCCGGTGTGCGCAGGACGTCCGTCACGGTGTGGCCGGTGAGCAGGCGGGCGCCGGAGGCCTTGAGGAGGTGGGCGGCGGCCAGGGCGGGCATCACCTGGCAGTCCTGGGGGTAGTGGACGGCACCGGGCAGGCCGGGGGCGAGATGGGGTTCGAGGTCGTGGAGGGCGTCGGGTGCGACGGGTTCGGCGGTGACTCCGGCGGCGCGCTGACCGTCGGCGAAGCCTTCCAGGGCGGTGAGTCCGCCGGGGGACGTGGCGACCACGACGCCGCCCTTGGCCTCGTACTCCACGGCCTCCCCCAGCTCCGCCGCGAGTTCGGCCCACAGTCGGCCGGACAGCAGCGCGAGGTCCAGTTCGGGGCCGGGCTCCTTGTCGGAGACGAGGATGTTGCCCTCGCCGGCTCCGGTCGTGCCGCCGGCCACCGGGCCGCGGTCCACGACTGTGACGTCGAGGCCCGCCCGGGCGGCGTACAGGGCGCACGCGGCGCCCACCATGCCGGCCCCGACGACCACGACATCGCAGGTCAGTCGCTTGCTCACAGCAGTACTATGTCACATGTCGCTCTCGCTGGAAACGCGTCACACATGCGCCGTCACACAAACGCCGTCACACACGGAAGAAGGTGCCCGACATGGCCAAGGGCCGCAAGAACGGTCTGTACCGAGGAATCTCCGACGAGTTGTCCGCCCTGATGCGGACGGGCTGGGCCGACACCGAGCGCACGGACCTGAAGCCCACCGAGCAGGCCCCCTACGCCGCCCGCCGCCGCGCCGCGCTGTCCGCCCGCTTCCCCGGCGAGCGGCTGGTCGTCCCGTCCGGGGGCCTCAAGACCCGCGCGAACGACACCCACTACCCCTTCCGCCCGTACACCGGCTATGTGCACCTGACCGGCGATCAGGCCCGAGACGGCGCCCTGGTCCTCGAACCCCGCCCGGACGGCGGGCACGACGCGCACTGCTACCAGCTCCCCCGTGACGGCCGGGACAGCGACGAGTTCTGGACCGGCTACACCGCCGAGCTGTGGATGGGCCGCCGCCGTACGCTCGCCGAGTCGGAGCTGGTGCTCGGGGTGGAGTGCCGGGACATCCGTACGATCGCGGAGGACCTGGCGAAGTCCGCGGACACCCCCACCCGTGTCGTCCGCGGTGTCGACCCGGCACTTGAGGCCGTGCTCGCCACCGACGCGGAGCGGGACGACGAGTTCGAGGAGGCCGTGTCCGGACTGCGTCTGGTCAAGGACGAGTGGGAGACGGCCGAGCTGCGCCGGGCCGTCGACGCGACGGTCCGCGGATTCACGGACGTCGTACGGGAGTTGTCACAGGCGGTCGCCACCTCGGAGCGGTGGATCGAGGGCACCTTCTTCCGCCGGGCCCGGGTCGAGGGCAACACCGTCGGCTACGGCTCCATCTGCGCGGCCGGCGAGCACGCCACGATCATGCACTGGCAGGACAACGACGGCCCGGTCCGTCCCGGCGAGCTCCTCCTGCTGGACGCGGGCGTGGAGACCCGCACGCTCTACACCGCCGACGTCACACGCACGCTCCCGATCAGCGGCACCTTCACCCCGCTCCAGCGCGAGATCTACGACGCGGTGTACGAGGCCCAGGAGGCGGGCATGGCCGCGGTCAAGCCCGGTGCGCGCTACCGCGACTTCCATGAGGCCGCCCAGCAGTCGATGGCCGCCCGGCTGGTGGAGTGGGGCTTCCTCGACGGTCCGGCCGACCGCGTGTACGACCTGGCCCTCCAGCGCCGCTTCACGATGGCGGGCACGGGTCACATGCTCGGCCTCGACGTCCACGACTGCGCCACGGCCCGCAACGAGGA
The DNA here is from genome assembly GCF_044593495.1 of Streptomyces sp. NPDC051963. Taxonomy (NCBI): domain Bacteria; kingdom Bacillati; phylum Actinomycetota; class Actinomycetes; order Kitasatosporales; family Streptomycetaceae; genus Streptomyces; species Streptomyces sp. NPDC051963. The sequence continues at coordinate 872,439 of NZ_JBIUCC010000003.1, forward strand.
GTACGTCGACGGCGTCCTGGAGGCCGGGATGTGCCTGACCGTCGAGCCGGGCCTCTACTTCCAGCCCGACGACCTGACCGTCCCCGAGGAGTGGCGCGGCATCGGCGTCCGGATCGAGGACGACGTGCTGGTGACGGCGGACGGGAACGAGAACCTCTCCGCGGCGCTCCCCCGCTCCGCGGACGAAGTCGAGGCGTGGATGCGGGAGTTCGCGGGCTGAGCCCGGAAACCGGAAAGGGGTCACCCCGCCACCGGGGTGACCCCACGTCGGACCCGGCCATCGGGTCGGCTGGTGCGGTCGGCGCGCTCAGCCGTCGTCCGTCCTGACCAGAGCGCCGTCGGCGACCTGAACGCCGGCGGTGCCCGGTCAGGCGTCGGGGGTGGGAACCACCGTGAGGTGGGTCGCCGTACGGCGGGCACTTTGGGGTCTGCGGCCGGTGGGGGTCGCGCGGCGGGCGGGGCGGAGGACCAGCGTCATCCGCGTGTAGCCCATCTCGTGCAGCGTCCGGGGTGTTTCGTCGACGACCCGGCAGTCCGTGGCGCCCCAGCGCGGGTCCGGGTGCAGCACCGGGCGGACCGCGCCGTCGTGTGCGAGAGCCTGCTCGCCGACGGCTCGGATCCAGTGCGGCAGGCCCTGCCGGTAGGCGGCTTCCATCAGGGCGTCCTGGGCGATGTCCCGGCGGATCGACTGCAACGCGTGGTCGTGGCCGTTGCGCTCCACGGCGGCCGCGAAGAGGGCCAGCATCGGCAGACACCAGCTCGACTCGTGTTCCCCGAGGACCGTGCCCGCGTCCGGGTGGAACAGGACGAAGCGCAGGAAGTTGTCGTACGGCATGGCCGTCGGGTGCGGGCCGATGCCGCGGAAAAGTGTCTCGAAAGCGGGGTTGGCCAGGACCACGTCCCAGCGCTGGTCGAGCACGACGGACGGAAAGGGGACGGCTTCCAGGAGGGTGGCGTAGTCCTGGAGATACGCCTGGGCCTCAAGACTCTCGGGGACGGGCCGCGGCGCCGGCCGCTGCCCACCTGCCTGATACGCCATCGGGAGGTCACCCCTCTTGCCTATGCGGCCTTCACGCGGCGCCTTGATCCTGCTGCCCCGACGCGAGGCGTGTCAACTATCGTGGCATTTCGTGCCGGTTGACGGCTGAAATTGGCCACAGTTGTGGCGAGACCTGGATGTGAGTTCGAACCACCGGCTACTCTCCGGGAAGTTCACGGCGACCGTGTGTTGTGAGAATGCCGGTGAGAAGGTCTGTGAGAGACGTGGGAGATCTGTCGGTGACGGATGGCTTCGAGGGTCCCGGCGCCGCGATGGCCGCGCTGTCGGCCGTTGTCGCCCGGGTCACCGCACTCGCCGACCGGCTCGGCGTGCCGCTCCCGGACGTCTTCGACACCGGCCGTCTCTCCGTGGCCTCCGGTGTCCCCGAGCCCGTGGTCAAGGCCCTGCTGAGCGCCCGTCCGGCGGGCGAGCCCGATGTGCAGGCCAGGTTTCTGCAACGCCTGGACCTGCTGCGCCGCACCCGGCTCAAGCCGAACGGACGCAAGTACACCCAGCAGGAGATCGCGGACGGCGCGGGCATGTCGCGGCAGCAGGCGGGCGCCCTCATCAACGGCGACCGGCGCCCCACCATGGAACACTGCGACGCCATCCAGCGCTTTTTCCGGGTACATGCCGGTTTCCTCACGGCCGAGGACCCCGAAGCGCTCGCGGGCGCCCTCCAGCGCACCGAGCAGGAGCTGCTCCAGAAGCTCGCCGACCGCGAGCGGGAGGCGGCCGCGGCCGCCCACGACCCGCTGGAACGGCTGCTCCAGGACCACGGCGTCCGCGGAATCGCCTGGCGGGCCGCGCAGCTGCCCACCGACCAGCACCGCGACAAGGTCGCCGAATGGCTGGACATGCTCTTGGAGAGCGTCAAGCGGCCCGAGTCGTGATCCGGGGGAGAGCGGTGGGAGTGGGCATCGACAAGGAAATGCGCCGCCTGTGCGGCGAGTTGGTCGCGGAGCTGACGCTCCCCGCACCGGCACGGCCCGAGGACCTGTACGGCGCGCTGTGCGATGCCATGAGCAGACGCCGCGGCCGCCCCGTCCACTTCCGTACGGCCGCCTTTCCGCCCGGCACCGCCAGCGGACTGTGGCTCGACATGGCCGACCAGGACGTCGTGGTCGTCGAGGAACGCACCGCCCCCGACCACCAGTTGGTCATCCTGGGTCATGAGCTGTGGCACATGAAGGCCGGGCACTGCAGCCATCACGTGGAGGGTGCCGCGGTCGCCGCCCGGCTCCTCAGCGACGAGGCCGACCTCCAGGACACCGTCCGCAGGATCGGCGCCCGCAGCCGTTTCGACCTGGCCGACGAGAAGGACGCGGAGAGCTTCGGCCTGCTGCTGGCCAGCAAGTGCCGTGCCTGGCTTGCCGGTTCGTCGTTGCGGGGGCCGGTGCAGCGGGACCATCTGGCGGGCCGGATCGAGGCGTCGTTGGGCTATCTGGGGCCGCAGGGCTGAACGGCGGCCGCCCTCAGGTGGCACTGCGTTCGCTCGCCTCTCTCAAGTCGCGTTCCACGGCCCTGCTGTGGGCGGTGTCCGGCTGACCTGCCGTGGTGCCGGGCCGGCCCGCTCTCAGCAGTTCGCGCCAGTGGTCGCGGCTCCAGTGGGCCGGTGTCGTGGAGTTGGTGAACTCCTCCACCAGTGCGACGAAGCGGGCGGGATCGGTGTGGAACGGGAAATGGCCGGCGCCCTCGAAGATCTCCAGCCGGCTGCCGGGCATCGCCTCGTGCGCGCCGTAGGCGTGTCGCACCGGCACGACGCTGTCCCGGTCGCCCCACAGCAGCATGGTCGGCATGCCCTCGGTCAGATAGCAGCGGTCGAGCATGGTCACGACCTGGCCGCGCCAGTCGACCACCGCGCGCAGGGTGCGGATGAAGGCGTTGCGGGACGTTCCGTCGGGCAGCGCGTCGACGAGGGTGAGCAGTTCCGGTGCGTCCCGGCCGAGGTCGGTGTCCAGCAGCCTCATCAGGTGGACGGCGAGGCCCACTTGGAGGCGCATGCCGGGCAGCCGCAGTGCGGAGAGGGCGAGGTGCGAGCCGGGCAGGGTGACCGCCCGCAGCACCGGATTGACCTCGCGGCCCACGCCGCCCGCGCTGACCAGGATGAGCCGCTCGGTGCGCTCGGGGAACTGGTAGGCGAACTGCATCGCCACTCCCCCGCCGAGCGAGTGTCCGACCAGGGTCGCCGACTCGATGCCGAGCGTGGTGAGCAGATCCCGTACGCCGTTGGCGTACGCGGCCACCGAGTAGTCGGCGCGGGGCTTGTCCGAGGCGCCGTGGCCGAGCAGGTCGGGGGCGATCACCGTGTGGGTGCGGGCGAGGTCCGGGATCAGCTCGGCCCAGGTCGCCGAGGAGTCGCCTATGCCGTGGATGAGCACCAGCGCCGGACCGTCGCCCGCCATGCGGAAGGCACGTCGGTAACCGTGCACGACGCGGTACTGCAACTCCATTTCTCCGTCGCCCACCGGGCGCAGCCGCACGGGACGCGCTGGGCGCCGGTGTGAGCCGTCGACCACGCGCACCTCCCGTTCCGGCGACCGCCCGGAAGCGGCCGAAAGCCCTTCACTCCAGCGTAGGGCCGCTGTCCTTCAGGGGATTTCGGTGAGGTTTCGCCTCCGCTAAGCGGGCGAACCGACGGGTAGCCAGGCCGGATTGTCAGTGGTGGACGGCAAGCTTGGAGGTGCGCGACACCTGACTGCGGGTGCGCGCATGACCGACGACGCCGACGCACGAGAGAGCCGAAGGGGCGCCGACACCGGCTGAAAGCGCCCCGTAGGCGAACGAGCCATCAAAAGGGGAGAGCCGACCGATGCCGACCGTTGTGATGACCGACCGTGAGCGCACCGCCGTACAGGCGTATCTGCGGCTGCTGCACACCGTCCGTGCCGCCTTCGACACCGCCGCCGGCCCACCGGGCACCGGCCGACCACCGGCCGTACCCCCGTCCGTACTGGCCGAGGCGGAACAGGCACTGGCGGACGCGGGCCTCGCGGGCAACGAGGCGGAGTTCTTCCGCCTGCTGCACAGCTGGTGCCCGGAGCCGTGAGGGCGGGCGCTCAGGGCTGGTGGGGCACGGCTACGGCTGTTGCCGCCAGGCCGCGGCGGACGGTCCAGCGGCCTTCGAAGTGGCCGATCCGGCGAGTGCCGACGAGTGGTCCGGGGACGAGGAGTTCGGCGCGGAAGCCGCCGCCCGGACGCTCGCCGGGGTCCGCGGAGAACTCGATGTCGGCCTCGGTGAAGTCGAGCCACTGCCGGGTGAGCGGGAACCACGCCTTGTAGACGGACTCCTTGGCGCTGAACAGGAGCCGGTCCCAGTGGACGTCGGGGCGGGCCGCGGCCAGCTCGCGTAGCCGCTGCCGCTCCGCGGGCAGGGACGCGGCGGCGAGGACACCCTCCGGGAGCGGGTGATGGGGTTCGGCGTCGATGCCGATGGAGGCCAGGTCGGTGGCGCGGACCAGGGCGGCGGCGTGGTAGCCGTCGCAGTGGGTCATGCTGCCGACCAGGCCGGCCGGCCAGCCCGGGGCGCCGCGCTCGCCGGGCAGGACGGGCTGCGGCGGCACGCCGAGCTTCTCCATGGCGCGGCGGGCACAGGCCCGTACGGCGGCGAACTCACGGCGGCGCTTGTCGATCGCCCGCGCCACGACCGCCTCTTCCTCGGGGTACAGAGGCGCCGGCTCGTCGTCACCGTACGTCTCCACCACCACCACCGAGGCCGGCAGCAGTTCCTCGATCACCGGGCCCGACCTCCCTGGGCAGTATGCGGCGCAGCGTCCCCGGTTCCTGGGGGCGCTTGCTCCATTCCCGTGGGTAACCCACGGAGACCTCTTCGAAGCGGACACCGTCGTGCCAGGTCGTCCGGGGGATGTGCAGATGACCATAAACCATGGTCTCGACCCGGAACCGGCGGTGCCAGTCGGCGGTCAGCGCGGTACCGCACCACATGGCGAACTCGGGATACCACAGGACGTCCGTCGGGTGCCGGTCCAGCGGGTAGTGGTTGACCAGCACGGTCGGCAGGTCGTCGGGCAGCTCGGCGAGCCTGCGCTCGGTCGCCTCGACCCGGGCCCGGCACCACGCGTCGCGGCTCGGGTAGGGGTCGGGGTGCAGCAGATACTCGTCGTTGCAGACGATCCCGGTGCCGTGCGCGTACGCCAGCCCCTCGTCCTTCGTGGCGCTGCCGGCGGGGAGGAAGGAGTAGTCGTACAGCAGGAACAGCGGAGCCACGACCACCGGGCCGCCGGGGCCGTCCCAGACGGGATAGGGGTCCTCGGGCGTGAGCACGCCGAGTTCCCGGCACTGCTCGACGAGGTGCTCGTAGCGGGCGACGCCGCGCAGGGTGACGGGGTCCTTCGGGTGGGTCCACAGCTCGTGGTTGCCGGGGGCCCAGACGACCTTGCGGAAGCGGCCGGCCAGGGTCTGAAGGGCCCAGCGCACGTCGGAGACGGTTTCGGAGACGTCGCCGGCCACCAGCAGCCAGTCGTCGTCCGTCTCGGGGTGCATCTTCTCGACGAGGGCGCGGTTCTCCGGGTAGCCGATGTGCAGATCGCTGATGGCCAGCAGTTGCCCGGCAGCACCGGCCGTCGACGTCACCTCTTGCCCCCTCCGCGCAGGAATGGCTCCACCAGAGCACATCGGCAGCCTCCGGTACAAGGCGGATCTCCGTGGCGGGTTATCAGGAGAACATCGTCCCGACGGGCGCTATCCCGAAATCCGTAACACGTACGTTGCACGCCGCCCCCCTGCGAAGCCGTATGATCGCCCCAACACCACCACCACGAACTTCCCTTCAACAGGGACAGTTTGGTGTTCCCTCCATTCGACCTGGCCGGGCACGGCCTGCTCTGCCGTGCCCGCGAACCGTGAAAGGCGGCCTGCATGGTCTCTCGCGTACGCGTCTGGCTCAACCGCACGTACGCGGAGAACGTGTTCTTCATGGATCAGCTGCGGCGAAATCCCAGCGATCGGGCCGTCGAGATCCATGCCACCCACGGGGACGCCGACTCCCCCGTGCTGGCCGCCGCCGACACCGCCGACCTCGAGCCGGAGGGCCTGTCCCCGGCCGGGTACGTCGAGTACGCCCTGGACCAGTGCGCGCGCCGCGGCATCGACGTGTTCGTGCCCCGTATGCACCAGTCGGCGATCGTGGCGCACCGCTCCGAGTTCGAGGCGGTCGGTACGGCGCTGCTGGCCCCGCCGCCCGAGGCCACGGCCGTCTTCCAGGACAAGGTGATCGCGTACGAGGCGGTCGAGGCGATCGGCGTGCCGGTGCCGCCGTGGTGGCGGGTGCGTTCGGCGGACGAACTCATCGCCGCCGTCGAGGAGTTGGAGGCGGGCGGCCACAAGGCGTGCTTCAAGCCGGCGTCCGGCGCGGGCGGGGTGGGCTTCCGCATCATCACCCGCACGCCCTTCTCGATGATGCACCTCACCGGCTTCCCGAGTTCGTACGTCCCTCTCGATCTGGTCGTACAGGCGCTGCGGCAGGCCGATGAGCCGGCGGACTGGCTGGTCATGCCGCGCCTCGAACAGCCGGAGGTGTCGGTGGACTGCCTCACCGGGCCCGACAACCGGGTCCGGCTGGCGGTGGGCCGCACGAAGAACGGCCGGCGACGTGGGTTCACCCTGCACGAGCAGTGGCTGGAGCCGGCGCGGGCGATCGCGGAGCGGTTCGGGCTGCACTATCTGTCCAACATCCAGTTCCGGATGTTCGGGGAGACGCCGGTGCTGATGGATGTGAACACGCGTCCGGCGGGCGGGCTGCACCAGCTGTCGCTGTGCGGGATCAACGCGCCTTGGGCGGCTGTGCAGTTGGCGCTCGGCGACGATCCGGGTGAGGTCGTTCCGCCGTTCCTGGGGCAGGACTACACGGTGGTGTCCGGGCCGCGGCCGTTGCGGGCGGTGTCGTTGCCTCAGCAGCGGGTCGAGGAACCTGCGCCGTTGCCCGCGGCGCCTTCAGCGGTCAACTCCGTCGAGGTTGCGGCCGAGGCGCTGCCGCTGTAGCAGGTATGGACCAATTGGTGCCTGGATCCTTGACAGGTCCGTTGGTCCATACCAATTTGTTGTGCGCACCTTGCACCACCTCCCGAACACCCCCATTCCTCAAGGGAGATCGCGTGCGCACCTCACTCTTCGGACGTTCCAGACGTCGTCTTCTGGCGCTGCTGGGGTCGGCGGCCCTTGCTCTCGCCGGGGCCGTCGCCCTTCCCGGTACGGCCCAAGCGGCCAACATCCTGCCCAACCCCGGCCTCGAGTCGGGGGCCCTCTCCCCCTGGTCCTGCACCGGCAATCTCGGGTCGGTCGTCTCCTCTCCCGTGCACGGGGGCACCAAAGCCCTTGCGGGGGCGGTGAGTTCGAGTGACATCGCCAAGTGCAGTCAGACCGTGTCCGTGCAGCCCAACACGGCGTACACGCTGAGCGGTTGGGTGCGCGGTTCCTACGTGTACCTGGGCGTGGACGGCGGGTCCTCCACCTGGGCGTCGTCACCGTCGGCGTACAGCCAGCTCAGCGTGGGCTTCACGACCGGTGCCTCGCAGACCAGCGCGACCATCTATGTCCACGGCTGGTACGCCCAGGGCACCTACTACGCCGACGACATCAGCCTCGACGGACCCGGCGGTGGCGGTTCCGACACCCAGGCGCCTTCGGTGCCGGGCAGTCTGCGGTCCACCGGGAAGACGTCGTCGAGCGTGTCGCTGGCGTGGAACGCGGCCACCGACAACGTCGGGGTCACCGCGTACGACATCTACAGCGGCTCCAGTCAGGTGCTGAGTGTCTCCGGTACGAGCGCCACGGTGAGCGGGCTCTCGGCGAGCACCGCCCACACCTTCACCGTGCGGGCCCGGGACGCGGCCGGGAACAGGTCGGCGGCCTCCAACTCCGTGTCCGTCACGACCGACGCGGGCGGTGGCGGCGGCACCGGGTTCAAGCAGGCGGCGCCCTATCTGTACCTGGGCTGGGGTGATCCGCCCAGCGCCACCTCGGTGATGAGCGCGACCGGCGTCAAGTGGTTCACGATGGCGTTCATCCTCTCCTCGGGCGGCTGCAACCCGGCCTGGGACGGGTCGCGTCCGCTGACCGGCGGCAATGACCAGAGCGTCATCAACTCGATTCGTTCCGCGGGCGGTGACATCGTTCCGTCGATCGGCGGCTGGAGCGGCAACAAGCTCGGGCCGAACTGTGCGACGCCCGAGGCGCTGGCGGGTGCGTATCAGCGGGTGATCGACGCATACGGGCTGAAGGCGATCGACATCGACATCGAGAACACGGACGAGTTCGAGAACGCCGTGGTGCAGGACCGGATCCTCAACGCCCTGAAGATCGTCAAGGCGAACAACCCGGGCCTGCGCACCATCATCACCTTCGGCACGACGACGACCGGTCCCACCTACTGGGGCAACCGGCTCATCGACCAGGCCAAGGCGCTGGGCGCCGACATCGACGTGTTCACCATCATGCCGTTCGACTTCGGCGGCGGCGCCGACATGTACGGCAACACCGTGAACGCGACGGAGGGGCTGAAGAACAAGCTGAAGTCCGCCTTCGGGTGGGACGACGCGACGGCCTACGCCCACATCGGTATCTCCGGCATGAACGGGCTGAGCGACCAGCAGGAGCTGACGTCGCCGACGACCTGGACCCAGATCCGTGACTGGGCGAACTCGCACCACATCGCCCGGCTCGCCTTCTGGTCCGTCAACCGCGACCGGCCCTGCCCCGGCGGGGGCGTGGTGAGCAACTGCTCCGGCATCAGTCAGAGCAACTGGCAGTTCACGTCCATCACGGCCGGCTTCACCGGCTGAGGCGGGCGTCGGCGTGGGGGTCTAGGGTGCCTGCACCTCGTACCCCCACGCCTTCGCGATCTCCTTCAGGCGCGGCGGCAGTTCGGCGGCCGGGTCGGCGGTGCGGGCGGCCTGGATGCGGCCCGACTTGATGGTGCTGCTCCAGTCGCCGAGCTGGGGGCGGAAGGTGCCGTGGTCCTGGCGGCCGTAGTCGAGCATGCCGCTCTCCCACTCGACGCCGAGGTAGTCGCACAGGGCGCGGGTGGCCTTCTCCGGTTCGGCGGTGAGTTCCTCGTACGTCACGATGTGGGCGTTGGTGAGGTTCTGCCGCGCCTCCTCCAGCTTCTCGGAGTAGCCGAGCACCTCGGCGAGGATCGCCTCGTGGTCGGGCTCTTTGCGGCGGTCGGTCAGGGAGGCGAGGATCGCGCCGGGGTGGCGCAGCAGCAGGATGTAGCGCGCGTTCGGCCAACATCGGTCCAGCCGCGGCCAGATGAGGGTGTTCGGCGGTGTCTTGTCGACGATGACGTCCATGCCGCTGCGGGTCAGTTCCAGGTGCAGGATCCGGTCCCACAGCAGATGCTCCAGCTCGGCCTTGTCGAGCTGGAGCGCCTTCATGGCGTCCGGGGTGAAGCTGCGGGTCAGCTGGACATGGACCGTGCGCAGATGCATCTCGTGCGGGGCGCGGATCCGGCTGTGGCTGTTCAGCAGCACTCGCAGCAGGGTCGAGCCGGAACGCACCGAGGACAGCACGAAGACCGGCGACTCCACGAGCCGCGGGGCGACCGGGGCGACGTACGCCGACTGGCTCGTCTTCGCGGCGGGCCGAGGGGAGGGAATGGCGTCCAGGGGGCGACGCGGCGGGCTCACCGCCTGCATCATCAGTCTCCCCCGGCGCCTCAGCCCCTTGCCGATCGCTGACTTACGCGAGTCTCCCACCGCGACACCTTTCTCTTGCGCCTTACCTTCGCATCTCACGGGCAGTAGGCGAACTCCAAGTGTCCAAGAAGCAAAGCGCCATGGTCACGAACTCCGGAATTTCGGCTGTGACCAGGCGCTTTACCGCTACCTTAAATCTTCATGGGAGTTCCTGGGACAACGTGTTCGTGTTCAGAACCGTCCGGCCCCCCGGTACAGCTCCAGCTCTCCGTCCAGTTCGACCGCGAGGACCGTGGCATGCGGGTCCAGGTCGGCCTCGGCGGGCGGTTCGATCCACAGCACGCCCGGCGTCTCGTGCAGCCCTCCGGTGATCCGGTGGGACAGTTCGGTGCCGCTGCCGAGCACCGTGACCCGGCGCACGGAGCCGAGCAGACCGCGTACGTTGATCTCGGCGCGGGGGGCGTCGAAGAGGATCAGGTACAGCGTGCGGCGGTCCGGCGAGAGGGTGCTCGGGCCGTAGTGGTGACCGGCGGGGAGGCCGCGCACGGTGCCGTACACCGCCTGAGCGTGCTTGGCGGTCCAGTCGCCGAGTCCCTCCAGGCGCTCGACCTGCTCGGCCGGGATCGTGCCGTCCTCGCGCGGGCCGACGCTGAGCAGCAGATTGCCACCGCCGCCGATCGTCTCGGCGAAGTAGCGGATCAGCTGGTCGACCGACTTGTGGTTGTGGTCGTGATGTTGGTGGCCCCAGGAGTCGTTGATCGTCAGGCACAGCTCCCAGGGGCCCTGCGGCGGTATGACGGGGGCGCCCTGCTCGGGGGTGGCGTAGTCGCCCTCGCCGAGCATGCGGGCGTTGAAGACGACGTCCGGGACCTCGGAGCGGATCAGCGCGGCCAGTTCAGGGATGCGCCACTGCTCCTCGCTGCGGTCCCACTCGCCGTCGAACCACATCAGGTCCGGCTTGTAGCGGGAGGTGAGTTCGCGGATCTGGCCGTCCCGGTAGGCGATGAAGCGTTCCCAGGCGTCCAGGTCCTCGAACTCGGCCGCTACCTCGGAGTACCGGTTGTCCTCCAGCTCGGGCGGCCGGCCCGGCTTGCGGGTGGAGGCGTAGTCGGGGTGGCTCCAGTCGGAGTGCGAGTAGTAGAGGCCGACCTTGAGTCCCTGTTCGCGCAGTGCGTCGGCGTACCCGGCGATCAGGTCCCGGCCGACGTTCAGGTCGCCGTACGCGGTGTCCCAGAGGGCGACTCCGTCGTGGTGGCGGCTGGTCAGGACGGCGTACTTGGCGCCGGCGCGGGCGAACAGCCTCGCCCACTTCTCCGGCTCGTACCGGGAGGCGGTGAAGCGGTCGAACTGGGACATGTAGGAGTCGTACGGGACGATGTCGTCGTAGAACGACCAGGATTCCTGGACGCCGTCCACCGCGTAGATCCCCCAGTGGACGAAGATCCCCAGCTTGGCGTCGGTGAACCACGGCTGCATGGGCACGATTGAACTCCTCTGCGGCAATAGGTCACTTCGAAGGAGAAGGGGCGGGCACGGCAACGGCCGAGCCCGCCCCTGGGCGGGGCAACTGATCATGGGCGGTACCGAGTCCCACCCAAGGGGCGCGGGGCTGTATCGATATGCGGCTCCGCCGCGTGGGCGCGACCGGCCCCCACAGACCCGCAGCAAACGACGCGCCCCTCCAGCGGAGCGCTACGCGCGAGCGAGCCGCAGCGTCAGCACCTGGAACGGCCGCAGCTCGACCGCGACCGCGCCCTCGGTGACCTCGGTGACCTCGTTCGGGAGCGGCCGCTCCAGCAGGTCGGTCACCTGTGCGCCGGCCAGCGGGAAGCCGGTGCGCAGGACGCCCTCGGCGCGGCCGCCGCGGGACTCGTAGAGCCGTACGACGACATCGCCGGACCGGTCGTCGGCGAGCTTGACCGCCTCGATCGTCACACCGTCGCCGTCCACGGAGACGACCGGCTCGGGCGCGCCCGCCGCATCCGCCACGCGCAGCGGGAGGTTGAGGGCGTAGCCCTCGGCGACCGCGTCCGCGATGGTCGCGCCGGGGAGCAGCGCGTAGGTGATGCGGTGGCTGCCCTGGTCGGCTCCCGGGTCCGGGACGCGCGGGGCGCGGACCAGGCTGAGGCGGACCGTGGTCGTCGTGCCGCCGTCCTCCCGGACCGTGCGGGAGACGTCGTGGCCGTACGTCGAGTCGTTGATGACCGCGACGCCGTAGCCGGGCTCGCCGAGGTGCACCCAGCGGTGGCCGGACACCTCGAAGCGGGCCGCCTCCCAGCTGGTGTTGGTGTGCGTGGGCCGCTGGATGTGGCCGTACGCGATCTCGGCGGACGAATGCGGCGCCCGGATGTCCAGCGGGAAGCCCGCCTTGAGGAACTTCTCGGCCTCGTGCCAGTCGATGTCCGTCTCGAAGTCGATCCGGGGGCTGCCGGCGCGGAGCGTGATGGTCTGGGTGATCTTCGAGCCCTTGCCGAACGAACGCTCCACGCGGATCGCACCGCGCAGGGGGTCCTCCTCGACGACCGTCACGGAGGCGGCGTCCAGCAGGTCCGTGTAGCGGTTCTTGTAGTGCTTGTCGACGTCCCAGGCATCCCAGTAGTTCGGGAGGTCGGTGTGCAGACGCAGCAGATTGCCCTGGTCGGCGAGGACTTCGCGGTTGGCGCGCAGATCGCGTACGGACGCCAGGGTGCCGTCCTCGGCGATCTCGACGCGGACCAGGCCGTTGTCGAGGACCCGGCCGGTGACCGTGACGGAGTGCGCGGGCGCGGCGGCGACGAGGGGCGCGCTGCCGCTCGCGGGGACCTCCACGTACGCGGGGACACCCGCCGCCGTACGCACGACCTCGGCCCGGTCGTACGGGCTCGTGTTGAAGACCCGGCTTCCGCCGCCGCCCAGCGCCGCGACCGCCTCGGCCGTGAGCGCCTCCAACTCCTCGGCCACACGGGCGTATTCGGCCTCGGCCTCCCGGTGCACCCAGGCGATCGACGACCCCGGCAGGATGTCGTGGAACTGGTGCAGCAGCACCGTCTTCCACAGCCGGTCCAGCTTCTCGTACGGGTAGGCGTAGCCCGGCGCGTGCAGTGCGGCCGTCGTCGCCCACAACTCGGCCTCGCGGAGCCTGTGTTCGGAGCGGCGGTTGCCCTGCTTGGTGCGGGCCTGCGAGGTGTACGTGGCGCGGTGCAGTTCGAGGTAGAGCTCGCCGACCCAGACCGGGGCGTCCGGGTACTCCTCGCGGGCCTTCGCGAAGAACGCGTCCGGATGCTCGACGACGACCTTCGGCGAGCCCTCCAGGTCCGCCAGCCTGCGCGCCCGTTCCATGATCTCGCGGGTGGGGCCGCCACCGCCGTCGCCCCAGCCGAAGGGGGCCAGCGAGCGGGTGGCGCCGCCCTTCTCCTGGTAGTTGCGGACCGCGCGGGACATCTCCTCGCCGCTGAAGCGGGCGTTGTAGGTGTCGACCGGCGGGAAGTGGGTGAAGATGCGGGTGCCGTCGATGCCCTCCCACCAGAAGGTGTGGTGGGGGAACTTGTTGGTCTGGTTCCAGGAGATCTTCTGGGTGAGGAACCACTCGTTGCCGGCGAGCTTGGCGAGCTGCGGGTAGGCCGCGCTGTAGCCGAAGGAGTCCGGCAGCCACACGCCCTTGGTCTCGACGCCGAAGTGCTCGATGAAGAACCGCTTGCCGTGGATGAACTGGCGGGCGACCGCCTCACCGCCGGGCAGGTTGCCGTCCGCCTCCACCCACATGCCGCCGACCGGCGCCCACTGGCCCTTCTTCACCGACTCCTGGATACGGGCCCACACCTGCGGGTAGTTGTCGCGCACCCACTCGTACTGCTGGGCCTGCGAGCAGGCGAAGATGAAGTCCTCGTACTCGTCGGCGAGTGCCGTGACGTTCGAGAAGGTGCGGGACGTCTTGCGCTTGGTCTCGCGGATCGGCCACAGCCAGGCGGAGTCGATGTGCGCGTGGCCGACGCCGGAGATCACATGCGCGCTCGCGTTCGCGGGCCGCGACAGCACCGGCCGCAGCGCGTCGCGTACGGCCGCCGCCGAGCCCGCGATGTCGTCCAGGTCGAGCAGGTCCATCGCCCGGTCCAGCGCGTGCATGATCTCGTGCCGGCGCGGGTCGTGCTCGCCCAGCTCCAGCATCAGCTCGCGCAGCACCTGCACATCGAGGTCGAGGTGGAACACCTCCTCGTCGAGGACGGCGAGGTCGGCGCGCTGGAAGGTGTAGAGGGGCTTGTCACCCGCGGTCAGGACGTCGCCGAGCGGGGTCGGGCCCGCGAAGTCGCCTGCGAGGATGTCCGGGTTGGAGGCCGCCTCGACCAGGTAGTCGATCTGCTCACCGCCCGTCGCCGGGTTGGCGATCGGCACGTACTGGTTGAGCGGGTTGACCGCCTTCAGCGGTGTGCCGTCCGTGCGGTGGACCAGCGCCTCGGCCTGGTTGCCGGGCCAGTCCCCGATGAAGCCGAGGTCGATGACCGCCTCGACGCGCTTCCCGGCCCACTCGGCGGGCACCTGCCCGCGCATCCGGAACCAGGTCGTGCCCCAGGGCGGGCCCCACGGTGTGTCCATCGCGAACGGGGCGTACGCGGCGGCCGCCGCCTCCTCGAAGGGGACCGGCTCGCCCGGCGCCTGCCAGGCCTCGACCTCGAAGGGCACGGTGGCCGCGTAGATCGCCTTCTTGATCCGCTGGTCGTGAAGGCGCTCGACGCGCTCCTCGATCCGTCGGCGTTCGTCGTGCATGAAACTCTCCAGGGAGCGAGCCGGGGGTAAGCGCTTACTTAAGGTATGCCAGACCGGGGTGGACCTCGGTGTATCCGTCGACCAGTCTGCGGGCGACGTTCACCGAGTCGACCAGCGGGTGCAGCGCGAAGGCCTTCACCGCCGTCGTACGGGATCCGGACTCGGCCGCGGCGAGGACCTCGCGTTCGACCGCCTTGACCGCGCACACCAGTCCGGTGGCGTGGTCGGGCAGCGGATCGACGGCGACGGGGTGGGCGCCGCCCGCGTCGACGAGGCACGGGACCTCGATGACGGCATCGTTGTCAAGGACGGAGAGGGCGTGCTGGTTGCGCACGTTGAGGATCAGGGTGGTGCGCTCGTCGCGGGCGATGGCCCGCATCAGGGCGAGGGCCACCTTCTCGTAGCCGCCGGAGAGGTCGTCGGCATCGCGCTCGCCGGCGCCCGCCGTCTCCCGGTTCTCCGCCATGTACGTCGCCTCGCGCTCGGCGCGGGTGCGGTCCCAGGCCAGGAGCGCAGCCGCACTCGGGGTGCGCATCTCCTCGTAGAACCGGGCCTGCTGGTCGCGCAGGAAGGCGCCGCGGGTCTGCTGGGCCTCCTGGTAGGCACGTACGGCTTCCCGGTTGAAGTAGTAGTAGTGCAGATACTCGTTCGGGATCGCGCCGAGCGACTGGAGCCAGTCGGGGCCGAAGAGCTTGCCCTCCTCGAAGGAGCCGAGCAGTTCGGGATCGGCGAGCAGACGCGGCAGCTCGTCGCGGCCGGCGACGCGCAGGCCGCGGACCCAGCCGAGGTGGTTGAGGCCGACGTAGTCGATCCACGCCTCGCGCGGGTTGGCGCCGAGCACCTTGGCGATACGGCGGCCGAGGCCGACCGGTGAGTCGCAGATGCCGATGACGCGGTTGCCGAGGTGGCGGGACATGGCCTCGGTGACCAGGCCGGCGGGGTTGGTGAAGTTGATGACCCAGGCGTCCGGCGCGAGACGGGCCACACGTTGCGCGATGTCGACGGCGACGGGCACCGTGCGCAGGCCGTAGGCGATGCCGCCCGCGCCGACCGTCTCCTGGCCGAGGACGCCCTGCGCCAGTGCCACGCGCTCGTCGTTCGCGCGTCCTTCCAGGCCGCCGACCCGGATCGCGGAGAACACGAAGTCGGCGCCGCGCAGCGCCTCGTCGAGGTCGGTGGTGGCGCTCACCTCGGGCGCTCCCCCGGCCTCCGGCCGGGAGGTGCCCCCAGGGACGCCCGCCGCCTGCTCGGCCAGGACGCGGGTCACGGCATCGAGCCGGCCGGCGTCCAGGTCGTGCAGCACGACCTGGGTCACCCGGCCCTCGCCCCGGTCCCCGAGGAGCGCCCCGTACACGAGCGGCACCCGGAATCCGCCGCCGCCCAGAATCGTCAGCTTCACGCTTGCACCTTTCCTGCCACGAGCACGTCGACGCCGGCCTCCTCCAGGGAGGCTCTGGTCGCCGTGTTCACGGGAGCGTTCGTCACCACCACGTCCAGGTCCTCGGGACCGCAGACCTTCGCCATGCCCGTACCCGGGAACTTCGCCGAGTCGGCGAGGAGGACGACCTTGTCACTGGCCTTGATCATGGCGCGCTTGACCGGCACCTCGACCACGGTCGTGTCCATCACCTGTCCGCCCGGGCGCACTCCGCTGGTGCCGAGGAAGAGCCAGTCGGCGTGCAGCTGGCGCAGATTGTCCTCGGTGAGGAAGCCGACCAGGGAGCGGTACTCGCGGCGGACCATGCCGCCGAGGAGGACCAGCTCGATGCCCTCGTCGTCGGCGAGCTCCTCGTAGACCACCAGGTTGCTGGTGATCACGGTGATCCGGCGGCCGTGCAGTTGGCGGGCCAGCCGGTAGGCGGTGGTGCCGATGTCGAGCAGCACCGACTGACCGTCTTTGATCAACTCCGCCGCGCGGGCCGCTATGCAGTCCTTTTCGGACACGCGCATCTCGGCGACCTCGGCGAAGGGCTGGTCGCCCTCCTCCGCCACAGCGCCGCCGTGCACCCGGGTGAGGAGGCCGTCCTCCTCCAGTTTCACCAGGTCACGCCGGACGGTGGCGGGGCTCACACCCAGCTGCTCCGAGAGATCGGTCACGGCCGCGGGCCCGCCGGAGCGCAGGGCCCGCAGGATGAGTTGATGTCGTCGCTCTGCCAGCACGCGATGAACAGTACTCGTCATCTTCAATCATTTCTATGCTCAGTTCTGCTGAGGTATTGACCAATGTCGCCGAGCAGCGCACGATTCCGGTCATCGAAAATGACGAGTTTTGACGAGCCCCCCACGAAGGCCCCACGAAGGGATGTGCGCGTGGACGACGACAGGCCCGATGTCCTGCTGACCGGGCTGCTCTTCTACGACCTCGTCCTCACGGGGCTCGGGAAGCCCCCGACGCCGGGTGAGGAGATCTGGACGTCCGGTATGGGCTCCGGTCCCGGCGGCATCGCGAACCTCGCGGTGGCCGCGTCCCGCTTCGGCCTGCGGACCTCCCTGGCCACGGTCTTCGGCGACGACTTCTACGGTGCGCACTGCCGTGAGGTCCTCGCCGGCCAGGAGGGCGTCGACCTCTCGCTCTCCCGCACCGCGGACGGCTGGCACACCCCGGTCACCGTCTCCATCGCCCACGGTCACGACCGTGCCCTGGTCACCCACGGCCAGGAACCGCCGTACTCGCAGGACACGCTGATGGGCGACCCGCCCGAGGCGCGCACCGCCCTCGTGCACATCGAGGCCGAGCCCCGCGAATGGCTCGGCAAGGCGGCCGCGAACGGCACGCAGATCTACGCGGACGTCGGCTGGGACCCCACCCAGCAGTGGTCCACCGACCTCCTCGACCAGCTCGCCCTGTGCCACGCCTTCCTGCCCAACGAGACCGAGGCGATGGCCTACACCCGCACCGACAGCGCGGTCGCGGCGCTCGGCACACTCACCGAACTGGTGCCGGTCGCCGTGGTCACCCGCGGCGGCGACGGCGCGATCGCCGCCGACCAGACCACGGGCGAGTACGCGGAGGTACCCGCCCTCGACATCGATGTCCTGGACGCGACGGGCGCCGGGGACGTGTTCGGCGCGAGCTTCGTCGCCGCCTCGCTCGGCGGCTGGCCGCTGGTGGAGCGGCTGAAGTTCGCGGTGCTGGCGTCCGGTCTGTCCGTACGGCACCACACCGGAGCCCTGGCCGCCCCCGGCTGGTACGGCATCCACCAGTGGTGGCAGACCCTCGAGGACCCCGAACTGCGGCGCTCCTACGGCTTCCTGGCCGACCGGATGCCGCGGGACCCGGGGCCGCCGGTCCGGTACGCACCGCTGACTCCCCCGAACACCCCCCAGTGATCCCCCTGGCACACGAAGATCCATAAAGATCCGAAAGGCGGTGGGAGCTGTGCGGCTCTCACGAAGAGGCCTGCTGCGCGCGGGCCTGGCCGGTACGGCCGCCACGGCACTCGGCGGCCTGGCGACCGGCTGTGCCGTTCCGACCGGGTCCACCGGCCGGAACATGGTCCTGTGGTACTGGGACGGCGGCCTCGGCGACACGGTCCTGGAGAAGGCCAGGGCCCGCTACGGCGGCTCGGTCGACCTCCAGGCCATCAAGATCGGCGGCTACTACCGGTCCAAGCTGATCACCACGATGACCGGCCGCGCCCACGTCCCCGACATCGCGGGCCTCAAGGGCGAGGACATGGCGTCCTACCTGCCCAACGCGGACCAGTTCGTGGACCTGAGGACGCTGGGCGCGGAGAAGTACAGGAGCCAGTACCTGGCGTGGAAGTGGGACCAGGGCATCGCCGACGACGGCACGATGGTCGGCTTCCCGATCGACTGCGGGCCGGTCGCGCACTTCTACCAGTACGAGGTGTTCCGCAAGGCGGGACTGCCGTACGAACCGGCCGACGTCTCCGAGGAGTTGAACACCTGGGAGAAGTACTTCGCGGCGGGCGAGCAGCTCAGGAAGCGGATCCCGGGGACCTCGCTGCTCACCGACGTCAACAGCGTCTTCGAGAACGCGGTGCAGCAGGGCAGCAAGCGCTACGTCGACAAGGACCGCCACTTCATCGGCGACCAGGAGCATGTGCGGCATGCCTGGGCGCTCGCGGTGGAGGCCAAGCGGCGCGGGATCGTCTCGAAGCTCGTCACCGGAACCCCGGACCAGATCTCCGCGGTCGACACCGGCAAGCTCCCCAGCCAGCTCGGCGCCTCCTGGGCGACGTACGACATCAAGAACGGCAATCCGAAGACCAAGGGCAAGTGGCGGATCGCCGACATGCCCGTGCGGCCCGCCAACAACGGCGGTTCGTTCCTGTCGATCACCAAGGCGTGCCGGGAGCCCGAGCGGGCCTTCGAGATCATCGCCTGGATGCTCAACGCGGCCAACCAGGCCTCGGGTTACGTCGACGCGGGCCTGTTCCCCTCCACACCCGCCTCTTACGGCCTGAAGCAGCTTCAGGAACCGGACGACTTCTTCGGCGGCCAGGTGACCACGGATGTCTTCGGGCCCGCCGCGCAGAAGATCGTGGTGGCCTACAACAGCCCGTTCGACGTGGCGCTCGGGCAGCCCATCAAGGACGAGATCAAGAACGTCGGCGTCCTCGGCAAGGACCCGGACAACGCCTGGAGTGACGCCATGAGCAAGTGCCGGCGTATCGCGAAGCACCTGGGGGTGAGCTACTGATGGCCGTCATCGAGCAGACCCCGCCCGCCGTGGCCCAGCCCTCCCCCACCCGGCCGAAGAGCGCCTTCCGCAAGTACTGGCACCTCTACGCCGCGATCTCCCCCTTCTATCTGCTCTTCCTCGCCTTCGGCCTGATCCCGGTCGGCTTCTCGTTCTACCTGTCGTTCCACCGCTGGGACGGCCTCGGGTCGATGGAGTGGGCGGGCCTGTCCCAGTACCAGTACCTGCTGAGCGACAGCGACTTCTGGGACTCGATCGGGAACACGATCATCATCTGGGCGCTGGCCACCTTCCCCATGATCCTCCTGTCGATGGTGACGGCCGTGATGCTCAACTCGGCGGTCCGCTTCAAGAACGTCTACCGCTTCGCGTACTTCCTGCCGAACGTCACCTCGGTCGTGGCGATCGCGATCGTCTTCGGCTCGGTGTTCTCCACCAACTTCGGCCTGGTGAACGCCCTGTTGCAGGCGGTGGGCCTCGACCAGGTGGCCTGGCTGAACACACCGTGGGGCATCAAGGTCGCCATCGCGACACTGATGACCTGGCAGTGGACCGGCTACAACGCGATCATCTTCCTCGCGGGACTCCAGACCATCCCGAGCGAGCTGTACGAGGCCTCGCGGGTGGACGGCGCCGGTCCGGTGCAGACGTTCTTCCGGGTCACGCTGCCCTTGCTGCGGCCGACCCTTCTGTTCGTGCTGGTGATCTCGACGGTGACCGGACTCCAGAGCTTCACCGAGGCGCAGGTCCTGCTGCAGAACACCTCGAACGACTCGACGTTCTCCGGCGGCCCGGACCACGCGGGCCGGACGATGGTCCTCTACTTCTTCCAGCAGACCTTCGACAACAACGACTTCGGCTACGGCGCCGCCGTGGCGTGGGGCATCTTCCTCGTCGTCGTCATCTTCTCGATCATCAACTGGCGGCTGGTACAGCGCCGGGGCGAAGACTAAGGGGGGCCTGGACACCATGGCATCCATCAAGGGTTCCCGGCGCCGGGGCATCGCACTGCACGTGGTCCTGGTCCTCGGACTGCTCCTGTCGGCCTTCCCGTTCTACTGGGCCGTCATCATGTCGACGCACACGTCGAGCGAGATCTTCTCCTATCCGCCGAAGCTGCTGCCCGGCTCGCACTTCCTGGAGAACGCCCGCAGTCTGTTCGACAACATCGATTTCTTCGGCTCGATGTTCAACTCGCTGCTGGTGGCCTCGGCGGTGACCTTCCTGGTCCTGGTCTTCGACTCACTGGCCGCGTTCGTCTTCGCCAAGTTCCAGTTCCCGGGCCGGGGGCTGCTGTTCGGTCTGCTGATGCTGATCTTCATGGTGCCGACGCAGCTGGCGATCATCCCGCAGTTCGTGATGATGGCGAAGATCGGCTGGATCGGCTCCATGACCGCACTGATCGTCCCCGCGGCGGCCAACGCGTTCGGCATCTTCTGGATGCGCCAGTACATGAAGAGCGCCATCCACGACGAACTGCTGGACGCCTCGAAGCTGGACGGCGCGAACTTCCTGCGCCAGTACTGGCACGTGGCGCTCCCGGTCGTCCGCCCGGGCCTCGCCTTCCTCGGCATCTTCACCTTCATGGGCCAGTGGAACGACTACGCCTGGCCGCTGATCTCCCTCACCAACCCGGACAACGTGACCCTCCAGGTCGCCCTGTCCCAGCTCAACGGCACCCACGGCACCACCGACTACGGAATGGTCATGACCGGCGCGCTCCTCGCCCTGATTCCGCTGCTGATCGTCTTCGCCATCGGCGCCCGGCAGATCATCGGCGACCTCGCGAAGGGAGCCGTCCGCGGATGAACCCGCTGTTGGCGCTCCGCCCCTGGGAGGCACCCGAGGTGACCTCCTGGGGGCGGATACCGATGAACGCCGTGGACCGGCGCACCGGGGCGTTGTCGCTCGACGGCGACTGGCGGTTCCAGCTGCTGCCGACGCCCGACGCGCCGGTGAGCGACGTCTGGTCCTCGTCGTACGTCCCCGGCGCCTGGACCCTCCAGGACACCGACGACCTCCCCCGGTACACCAACGTCCGCATGCCGTTCCCCGAGTTCCCGCCCGCGTCGCCGTCCGAGAACCCGACGGGCGTGTACGAGCGTGAGGTGGACGTACCCGCCGAGTGGGCGGGCCGGCGGATCGTGCTCCAGGTCGGTGCGGCCGAGAGCGTGCTGCTGGTGCAGGTGGACGGGCGGCCGGTGGGGATCTCCAAGGACTCGCACCTGGCGGCCGAGTTCGACCTCACGGATCTCGTACGCCCCGGCTCCCCCGCGACCGTACGGCTCACCGTCGTCAAGTGGAGCGACGCCTCGCACCTCGAGGACCAGGACCAGTGGTGGCACGGCGGGATCACCCGGTCG
This sequence comes from Streptomyces sp. NPDC051963, assembly GCF_044593495.1. Classification (NCBI taxonomy): domain Bacteria; kingdom Bacillati; phylum Actinomycetota; class Actinomycetes; order Kitasatosporales; family Streptomycetaceae; genus Streptomyces; species Streptomyces sp. NPDC051963. The sequence continues at coordinate 893,901 of NZ_JBIUCC010000003.1, forward strand.
GTGCTGCTGTACGCGACGGATCCGCTGTGTCTCGCGGACGTGACCGTGCGAGCGCGTGCCGACGGCGGGCTGCGGGTCGACTGTCAGGTGCGGGACGCGGGCGGTGCGCTGCCGGACGGCTGGTACGTCACCGGCGAACTGGACGGCGAATGCCTGGCGCAGGACGCCGAGTTCGACCGTGCCAACGCCGAGGACGAGCGCGTCTCCGACTTCCTCGGCGAGGCACGGATGCGCGCCGTGGTCCCCGGCGTCCGCACCTGGACCGCCGAGACGCCCGAGCTGTACGGCCTGACCGTCCGGCTGCACCGCGCCGACGGAACGGTCGCCGACACCTCGCGGCACCGCATCGGTTTCCGCGACGTGGAGATCGTCGGCCGGGACCTGCTGGTCAACGGCGAGCGGATCTACATCCGGGGCGTGAACCGGCATGACTTCCATCCGCTGACGGGCAGGACGGTGTCGTACGACGACATGCGCGCCGACCTCGTCCTGCTGAAGCGGTTCGGCTTCAACGCGATCCGCACCGCGCACTATCCGAACGACCCGGCGCTGTACGACCTCGCGGACGAGCTCGGTTTCTACGTCGTGGACGAGGCGGACATCGAGTCGCACGACCACGCCCATGAGATCGCCGACGACCCGCGTTGTCTGAACGCCTTCGTGGACCGGGTCTCGCGGATGGTGCTGAGGGACAAGAACCACCCGTCGGTGATCATCTGGTCGCTGGGCAACGAGTCCGACTACGGGGCGAACCACGACGCGGCGGCGGGCTGGGTGCGCCGGCACGATCCGACGCGGCCGATCCAGTACGAGGGGGCGGCCAAGCTCGACTGGGCGGCGACGGACGACGCCTCCGACATCGCCTGTCCCATGTACGCGCCGATCGAGGACTGTGTCGCGCACGCGCTCTCCGGGAAACAGACGCGGCCCCTGATCCAGTGCGAGTACTCGCACGCCATGGGCAACAGCAACGGCACGCTCGCCGACCACTGGGCCGCCATCGAGTCAACGCCGGGTCTTCAGGGTGGCTTCATCTGGGAGTACTGGGACCACGGCATTCTCCAGCGAGTGACTGACGGCAGACCTGCCGGGCGCTCGGGCGCCGGGCTGTACGACAACGGTGTCGCCGCGCCCGGCCATCGCTGGGCGTACGGCGGCGACTTCGGGGAGAAGATCCACGACGGCGCGTTCATCGCCGACGGGATCGTCTTCCCCGACGGCACGCCCAAGCCCGTGCTGTACGAGCACCGCGAGATCGCGGCGCCGGTGCGGCTGACGTGCTTTCGGCACGAGGGGCTCGTGGTCGAGAACCACCAGTGCTTCCGGGGGCTGGACTGGCTGTCCGCCCGGTGGGAGCTGGCCCTCTCCGACGGGCGGACGCTGACCGCTGAGGCCGAGCTGCCCGACCTGATCCCCGGGGAGACGGCGGCGGTGCCGCTCCCCTTCGAGCTGCCGGACAACGGCGGCGAGGCCTGGGTGACGCTCCGGGTGACCACCAAGGACGACGAGCCGTGGGGTCCGCGCGGCACCGAGGTGTGCGCGCCCCAACTGCGGCTGCGGGCGGCCCCCGCCCCGCGGAACACGACCGGCACGGGCCCGTCCGTCGAGGTCGACGCGGAAGGGCTCCTCGTCCATCCCCTTCTCACCGTCGCCCCCACGCTGTCGTTGTGGCGGGCACCGACCGACAACGACGAGATCGGCGGCATGGCGCTGCGCTGGCGGGCCTGGGGGCTGGACGCGCTCGTCCGCAAGGTCGTGTCGGTACGCGAGGACAGCGGACGGGTGACCGTGCACGCCGAGTACGCCGGCACGGTCGGCGTCGTCCGCCATGTGCAGGTGTTCACTCCCGTCGAGGGCGGCATCCGGGTCGAGGAGTCGGCCGAGCTGCCCGAGGACTTCGCGGACGTGGCCCGGGTGGGCACGGTGTTCGAGACGGTGCCCGGCCTCGACCTCCTGGAGTGGTTCGGACAGGGGCCCTGGGAGTCGTACCCGGACCGGAGTTCGGGTGCGCCGGTCGGTCATCACTCCGTGCCCGTGGACGACCTGTTCACCCCCTATCTGCGCCCCCAGGAGAGCGGCGGGCGGCACGGCGTACGGCACTTCACCCTGTCGGCGCCGGACGCCACCGGTCTCGCGGTACGGCTGGACGAGCCCCGGCAGGTCTCGGTGACCCGGTACCGCGCCGAGGACCTGACCGCCGCCGCGCACCATGACGAACTGGTCCCGCGACCGGGGTGCGTGGTGCACATCGACGCGGCGCACCGGGGGTTGGGCACCGCGTCGTGCGGCCCGGACACCTCGGCGCCGTACCTGATCCCGCCGGGTGTCCACCGCTGGAACTGGACCCTGCGCGCACTCTGAACCCTCCTTCACACGCTTCTCCGAACCCCCCTCACGCCGTTGTCCGAACCCGCCTTCACGCCCTTGTGCCTTCACTGGAGACGATGTGTGCACCTCGCACGAGCCCGGGCAGGAGTCCGCCTGCGCCCACGCCGGCAGACGCAACTTCCTCAGAGCCACCGCGCTGATCGGCGCCGCGGCCACCGCCGCCACCCTCCCGGCCGTCGCTGACGCAGCGGCGGTCGAGCAGCGTGTGCGGCCCGATACCGAGAGCCGTCGTTTCACGCTCGCCGTGATGCCCGACACGCAGTACCTCTTCGACGGGCCGAGCATCAACCCGGCGCCGATCAAGGCCTCTTTGCGCTATCTCCTGGAACACGGCCGGGAGGACAACATCGTCTTCCTCTCCCATCTGGGCGACCTGACGGAGAACGGCGCGAAGGCCGAATGCGACGCGATCGGCGAGGCCTTCGAGCTGCTGGACCGGCGCGGCGTCGGCTACAGCGTGCTGGCGGGCAACCACGACGTCCGTTCGTCCACGACCGACCAGCGCGGCTCGACGCCGTACCTGGACACCTTCGGCCCGGACCGCTTCCAGGGCAAGCCGACCTTCGGCGGTGCCTCGCCCGACGGCTACAACACCTTCCACGTCTTCAAGGCGGCCGGGCGCGAGTGGCTCGTCCTCGCCCTGGACTGGCGGCTGTCGGACCAGGGCTACGCGTGGGCGAGGAACGTCATCGCCCAGCACCCGGACACGCCCGTCGTCCTCACCACGCACGAGCTGGTCGTCGGCGACGACGCCCTCTCCACGTACGGGCAGCAGCTGTGGGACCAGCTGGTCAAGGACCACGACCAGATCTTCCTCACCCTGAACGGCCACTACTGGCCGGCCGCCCGTGCCGTCCGCAAGAACGCCGCGGGCCATGACGTACACCTGCACCTGACGAACTACCAGAACCGGTACTACGGCGGCGCGGCGATGATCCGCCTGTACCACTTCGACCTCGACCGGAACACGATCGACGTCGAGACGCTCTCGCCGTGGATCCTGGGCCGGGCGGGGAAGGGGCTGAACGAGCTGGAGCGGCAGGAGATGGAGCTGTCCGGCGACGCGGACCGGTTCTCCGTCGACCTCGACTTCGAGGAGCGGTTCGCCGGCTTCGCGCCGGTACCCGCGCGGCCGTCGCGGCCCGCCGACCGGATGCTGGTGCGTGGCACGGTCGCGTACTGGCGGTTCGACGGGCACGAGGAGGGGGCCGCGGCCGAGGGCACCGTGCGTGATCTGTCGGGGCGCGGCAACGACCTCACCGTGGTGAAGGTCGGGGACGGCTCGCTGAGCTGGTCGACGGCCCATCACCCCGACCAGCCGGGGCACGGCAGCCTGTACTTCCGGGGCGGCAAGCCGCCGTTGCAGGGCGCCTATCTCCGTACGGTCGACGGCGCTCCGCTCAACTCGGCCACGTTCAAGGCCGGTTACACCATCGAGGCGTTCTACTGGCTGCCCGCCGACTGGACCTCCTCGCGCAACGCCTGGGCCGGACTGGTCGGCCGCAGCGGCACCGGCGGGGCGGCGGGCAAGACCGACGGCGACCCGGACGAGCCGCTCGCCACGCTGTCCCTCTCCGACGGACCCGGCCCGCAGTGGGCCGTGCGCCCGCTCAACCAGCAGGGCATCGCCACCAACTGGGGCGACGAGACCGCGCGGGAGACGTGGTGGCACGTCGCCGTCGTCAACGACGGCAGGCACACCACGCTGTACGTCCAGGGCTGCCCGGTCGCCCGCAACCCGCACGCGTCCGCGATCGGCCTCACCTCGGTGGGCCTGCCGTGGCTGCTCGGCGGCTACGAGTACGCGGGGAAGATCGACCAGATCCTCTACGGCCGCCTCGGCGACGTACGGATCGTCGAACGCGCCCTGCCCGTCACGTCGTTCATGAACCACTGACTCCTTCGCTTGCTCCGAGAGGCATCCCCATGAACGACCAGCAGCTGCCCGCATGGGCCGACCCGTCCGTGTCCACGGAGGAACTCGACCCGCAGGGCCTGTCCCGGCGCGGACTCCTTGGCCGCGCGGGCCTGTTCGGCGCCGCCTTCGCCCTCGGCTCGGCCGCCGTGCCCGCGGCGGCTTCCTCGCGCGGCTTGGGCGGTGACGACCCGCGCCTCGGCTATCTCGTCGGCGACCACCACATCCACACCGTCTACAGCCACGACGCCAAGTACACGTTCTCCCAACTGGCCGCCGCGGGCGCGAAGTACGGCCTGGACTGGATGGTCTTCACCGAGCACTCCAACTTCGGGCACGCCCGGTACGGCGCCCCGCTGGAGCACGGGGAGATCCTCAAGGCCCGGGCCGAGAACCCTCGTCAGCTGATCTTCCAGGGTCTGGAGTGGTACATCCCGGCCGCCGAGCACTGCACGGTCTTCGCCGCGCCGGGCCCGCACGAGGTCGACCTGCTCACGAAGTTCGAGAGCGCCTACGACGGCAAGCTGCTCAACTACACCGAGGGCGCCCCGGGCGCCGCGGACACCGCCCGCAACGAGGCGCACGCCGTCAAGGCCATCCGGTGGCTGGCCGAGCAGCGCCGCACCGGCTACGTCGACGACGTGCTCGTGCTCGCCAACCACCCGCTGCGCCTGGGCATCGACTCCCCGCACGAGATGCGCAACTGGCGGGACGCCGCCCCCGAGATCATGATCGGCATGGAGGGCGCGCCCGGCGCCCAGGGTGCCGCCATCCCCGGCTGGCGCGGCCCGACCTCCATCCGCGGCGAGTACGAGAACAAGCCGTCGGCCCAGTCCTGGCCGGACTATCCGGCGGAGGGCTATCTCACCTACGGCGGTTTCGACTGGGCGACCGCGACCGTCGGCGGGCTGTGGGACGCGATGCTCTCCGAGGGCAAGCTGTTCTCGATCACCACCAACTCCGACGCGCACCGGATCGTCTTCGACACCTGGAAGAACGGCGACTGGCTGCCGGGCCAGACCTTCGACAACACCGGCCGCCTGCCCGACCCGGTGAACACCGACGCCCCGCAGCCCGGCAGCGACTTCTGGCCCGGCCAGTTCAGCCGCACCCATGTGGGCGTGACGCGCTACGGCTACCGCTCGGTGATGGCGGGCCTGCGCGCGGGCCGGGTCTGGCTGGACCACGGGCATCTGCTGGACGGGCTGGAGGTGCGGCTGAAGCGCGACTGCGACCACGGCCGGGGCGTCACGCTGGGCGGCAGACTGCGCGTCCGCAAGGGCGAACGGCTCACCCTCACCGTCACGGTGACCAGCGCCTCCCGCCCCAACCCGCAGGGAATCCTGCCCGAGTTGGCGCACGTCGACGTCATCCGGGGCACGGTGCACGGCCCGGCGGCCGACCGTGACGGCTGGCGGGCACCCGACACCGAGGTCGTGAGCACCAAGGACGTCAGCGGCCGCAAGGGGACGTACACCCTGCGCATCCCGCTCACCGCCGGCGACGAGTCGTTCTACGTCCGACTGCGCGGCAGCGACGGCAACCGTCACGGCGCCGGATACCTCGGCGCCGGGGTCGACCCGCACGGGCCGGTCCCCCACGAGCCCGGGAACGGTGACCCGTGGGCCGATACATGGTTCTATTCCAACCCGATGTTCGTCGACGTGAAGGGTGCCTGATGAAGCGTCAACTCGTGTGCCTGGCCGCCTTGTTCGGAGCGTTGGCGCTCGGCGCGGGGACGGCCTCGGCCGCCGGTGACCCGCGCTGGGAGGAGACCGGCACGGCGTACACCGACACCCTCGGCGGCGGGCAGGGCCTGGCGAGCCGGGCCGACGGCTCGCTGCTGTACCGGGGTCTGGCGGACATCCCGCTGGACCTGCGCTTCAAGGGCTGGAACCACATCGGCGACCCGGACATCGCGAAGGGCCACACCTTCGACGCCTACCAGGGCCCGGACAACGCGACCTCCAAGATGTTCGCGGTGACCACACCGGCCGGGCAGCGCTACGAGTACGTGCACCAGCTCAATCCGGGCGAGAAGCTGAACAACTCCTTCGCGACCGTCTCGCCCGACGGGCAGTGGCTGGTGTCGGGTGAGTGGGGCGACCAGAACAGGCTTCAGGTCTTCCCCGCTCCCCTGCTCAATCCGTCCACCCCCCAGACCGGCGGAGCCCTGCCGGAGGCCTGGCAGATCACCCTCGACAAGCCGGTGCGCGACATCCAGGGCTGCGACTTCGTCACGGACACCCGTCTGGTGTGCGCCTCGAACGACGCCACCGGAACCCTCTTCCCCGAGATCCGCCCCCTCCTCCAGGTCGACCTGGACCGCAAGCTGGACGGTCGGCCGATCACCGGGGCGGTCAAGAGCCTGTTCGCGCTGCCCCAGCGCAGCCTGTGCACCGGCACCTTCGAGACGGAGGGCATCGACTACGACGTGAACAGCGCCACCCTGCGCGCCCAGGTGATCCAGCCCGGCATCTGCGCGGTGTCGACGACCGTGTACTCGTACCAGCAGGTCACGGGCTGATCGAGTACGCGTTACCGTGGGCCGCGTGACCACCGAAGAGTCGCTGCGGCCCCAGTCCCTGATGCTGACGTTCCTGGGCGATCAGGTTCTCGGTCGTGATGTCTGCGTGTACTCGGGCAGCGTCATCGACGTCTTCGGCCGGGTCGGTGTCGGCGAGCAGGCGACCCGCTCGACGCTGACCCGGATGGTGAACCGCGGTCTGTTGCGCCGCCAGCGCGAGGGCCGCCGGATGTACTTCGGTCTGACCGGGCACTCGGCGGCCGTCCTGCGCGACGGCGAGCGGCGCATCTGGCAGACCGGTGCGGTCAACCGGCAGTGGGACGGCACCTGGACCCTGCTCGGCTTCTCCCTCCCCGAGTCCTGGCAGCGCCAGCGGCACGACCTGCGCTCGAAACTCACCTGGAGCGGCTTCGGCCCGCTGTTCAACGGCCTGTGGATCGCGCCCGGCCAGGTCGAGGTGTCGGAACTGGTCGCCGAGCTGGGCCTGGCCGCCCATGTGAAGGTCTTCCGTGCGCACGCCGACACCGGCATGGACATCGGCGCGATGATCGAGGAGACCTGGGAGCTGTCCGAACTGGCGGAACGGTACGAGGCGTTCGTACGGCGCTGGCAGCCGTGGGAGACGGACCTGCCGGACGCCGACGACGCCCTGGGGCTGCGGCTGCTGTTGCAGGCCGAGTGGCTGCGGATCATCCGCCGCGATCCCCGGCTGCCGGTCGGGCACCTGCCCGACGACTGGCCGGCCGAGCAGGCCGAGAAGACGTTCCGGAGGGTCCACGAGCGGCTCACCCCGCCGGCGCTGGACGCCTCGCGGCGCCTTCTCGACCTCGTGCCGGTACGCCCCGATCAGGCGTAGAACCTCGACAGGCTCTGCAACACCGCGGCGGGCTTGGCGCCGCCCTCGATCTCGATCGTGCCGTCGACGGTGATCTGGACCCCGCCCGGCACCTCCTCGACGTCCGTCAGCTTCCCGGCCAGCCGGATCTTCGAGCCGACCTTCACCGGCGAGGGGAAACGGACCTTGTTCAGGCCGTAGTTGACCTTCGTGGTGACGCCCCGGACATCCAGCAGCTCGGTGAAGAGCGGGATGAAGAGGGAGAGGGTGAGGTAGCCGTGGGCTATCGGGGCGCCGAAGGGGCCCTCGGCGGCCTTCACCGGGTCCACGTGGATCCACTGGTGGTCGCCCGTGGCGTCGGCGAAGGTGTCGATGCGCTCCTGGGTGACCTCGATCCATTCGCTGGTGCCCAGGTCGGTGCCCGCGAGCCTCTTCAGTTCGTCGAGGCCGTTGACGGTGACGCTCATGGATGCCTGTTCCTTACGAGAGTTGGGTGATGCCGTAGCGCTTGCGCACCCGGGACTTGAGGAGCTTCCCGGAGGCGGTGCGCGGGAGTTCGTCCGCGAGGACCACCGACTTCGGGATCTTGTACTTGGCGAGGCGTCCGGACAGCGAGGCGAGCACCTCGTCCGGGTCGAGGTCGGCCCCCGCACGCGGCACCACGACCGCGCGCGGCACCTCGCCCCACTTGTCGTCGGGCACGCCGATGACCGCGCACTCGACGATGTCGGGGTGGGCGAGGAGCAGGTCCTCGATCTCGGCGGGGTAGATGTTCTCGCCACCGGAGATGATCATGTCCTTGATGCGGTCGACGACGAAGACGTAGCCGTCCTCGTCGACCCGGGCGGCGTCCCCGGTGCGGAACCACCCGTCGACGAAGGCCGCGGCCGTCTCCTCCGGCAGTCCCCAGTAGCCGGACATCACGCTCGGCCCGCGGACCACGACCTCGCCCGTCTCGCCGACGTCGACCGGCGTCAGGTCCGGCCGCAGCACCCGTACGTCGGCGAAGAAGTGCGGGACCCCGGCCGAGCCCGCCTTGCTCACGGAGTGCTCGCCGTCGAGGAAGAGCACTCCGAGCGCCTCGGTCATGCCGTAGCCCTGGAGGAAGGTCAGCCCGCGGGCCTGGTAGGTCTCGATGAGCGGGGTCGGTACGGGGGCGCCGCCGCAGCTGAGCATGCGCAGGGAGGACAGGTCGGCGTCCGGCCAGCGCGGGTGGCGGGCGATCTGCTCGAACATCGCCGGTACCCCGAACATGTAGGTGATCCGCTGCCGTTCGACGAGATCGAGGGTGTCGGCGGGGTCGAACGCCTCGACGAGGACGAGGGTGCCGCCCTTGAGCAGCACCGGCAGGGAGAGCACGGTCAGTCCGGCGATGTGGAACAACGGGGCGGCGACCAGGGCCCGTTCGTCGGCGTGCAGGTCCTTGTCGATGAGGAAGTTGACGGCGTTCCAGGTGGCGTTGGCGTGCGTGAGCATCGCGCCCTTGGGGCGGCCCGTCGTCCCGGAGGTGTAGAGGATGAGGCAGGTGTCGTCGCCGGTGACGGGTTCGTCGATGGGCTCGTCGGACGCGTCCGCGAGCAACCGGTCGTACTCGGGACCGACTTCGACGTACGTACGCACGTCGGAGTTGCCCGGCAGACCCGCCACGAGGCCCGCGAACCGCGGTGCGTACACCAGGACCCGGGCCCCGGAGTCGGTGAGCTGATAGGCGATCTCGGGTCCGGCCAAACGGATGTTGAGCGGGACGAAGACCGCGCCCAGGGTGCCGGCGGCGAACAGGGTCTCCAGGAAGGAGGGGTGGTTGGGGCCCAGATAGGCGATCCGGTCGCCGCGGCGCACGCCCGCCGCGCGCAGCGCCCGGGCGAGCCGCGTGGTGCGCTCGTACAGGGCGGCGTAGGTGATCGTCGTGCCGTCGTGGACCACGGCGGTGCGGTGCGGGGTCTTGCGGGCCCGGCGTGCGGGCCAGGACCCCAGTCCCTCGTTGCGCATGTACGGCCCCTTACGGCTTCGTCAGCCCGAGCAGACGGGCGGCGTTCTCCTTGAGGATCTTCGGCTTGACCTCGTCCTTGATCGACAGCTTCTCGAAGTCGGCGAGCCAGCGGTCGGGGGTGAGGACGGGGAAGTCGGAGCCGAAGAGGACCTTGTCCTTCAGCAGCGTGTTGGCGTACTGCACCAGCTGCGGCGGGAAGTACTTCGGCGACCAGCCGGACAGGTCGATGTGCACACCCGGCTTGTGCGTGGCGACCGCGAGGGCCTCGTCCTGCCAGGGGAAGGACGGATGCGCCAGGATGATCTTCAGGTGCGGGAAGTCGGCCGCCACGTCGTCCACGTGCAGCGGGTTCGAGTACTTGAGGCGGATGCCTCCCCCGCCGGGCACCCCGGCGCCGATGCCCGTCTGGCCCGTGTGGAAGAGCGCGATCGTGCCGGTCTCCTCGATCACCTCGTACAGGTCGTACGCCACCGAGCGGTCGTCGGGGAAGAAGCCCTGGATGCTGGGGTGGAACTTGAAGCCCTTCACCCCGTACTCCTCGACCAGGCGGCGGGCCTGTCTCACACCCGCCTTGCCACGGAAGGGGTCGATGGAGGCGAAGGGGATCAGCACGTCCGCGTTGGCGGCCGCGGCCTCGGCGACCTCCTCGTTCGGGACGGGCGGGGTGCCGGTCGCGGACTCGGCGTCGACCGTGAAGATCACGGCGGCCATCTTCCGCTCGCGGTAGTAGGCGGCCGTCTCCTGAAGGGTCGGCTTCCGCTTGCCCTCGACCTTGAAGTAGGCGGAGGAGGCGTCGTGCAGGTTCTCGTCCAGGGAGGAGTGGCCCTTGGAGGAGACCTCCGCGTGGGTGTGGACGTCGATGGCGACCAGCTCGTTGACGTCCATCAGGCCTCCGGGAACTTCGGCGCCGGGATGCCGACCGACTGGAGCTCGGCGCCCACCGAGGTGGGGAAGGCGTCGGCGAGGGTGTCGGGGGTCCAGCCGCCGTCGGCGTAGGCCGCACTGATCTCCTGCGGATGCGACCAGAGTGCCACCTTGTCGCCGCCGATGCCGATGGCCTGTCCGCTGATGCCGCGGGCGGCCTCGGAAGCGAGGAAGGGGACGAGGGCCGCGCAGTCCTCGGGGGTGCCGAAGCCCTCGCCCTTGCGGAGGAAGTCCGGGAGCGGCTCGCCGTTCCTCATGGCCTCGATGTACGGGGCGAAGGCGGGGATGGTCTCGGTCATCGCGGTCGCGGCGACCGGCACGATCGCGTTGACGGTGATGTTCGCACGGCCCAGTTCCATGGACCAGGTACGGGCCATGGCGGCGATGCCCGCCTTCGCGGCGGCGTAGTTCGTCTGCCCGAAGTTTCCGCGCTGCCCGGCCGGGGAGCCGACGAGGATCAGGGAGCCGCCCTCGCCCTGCTCGCGCATCCGGACGGCGGCGGCGCGGGCGCAGGTGAAGGTGCCCTTGAGGTGGGTGGTGATCACCGCGTCGAAGTCGTCGTCGGTCATCTTCCACAGCACCTTGTCGCGCAGGATGCCCGCGTTGGTGACCAGGATGTCGAGCCGCCCGAACTCCGCGACGGCACGGTTCACGAGCCGCTCGGCGGCCTCGGTCGTGCCGACCGGGACCACCTCGGCGACGGCGGTGCCGCCGGCCGCGGTGATCGACTTCACGGCCTGCTCGGCCACCGCCTCGTCGATGTCGTTGACGACCACCAAGGCGCCATGGGCGGCGAGGGCGTGCGCATAGGCGAGGCCGAGGCCCCGGCCGCTGCCGGTGACGACGGCGGCTTTGCCGGTGAGATCGATGCTGGGCACGGATGGGTCCCTTCAAGCGGTGGCACGGGGGTGCGGCTTCCAAGCGGTGGCACAGAGGTGCGGCTTCGAGATCGAAGCTAAGAGCAATAATTGTTGACGTCAATAGTTGTTGCCACCAGTCGGGTGCGCCATGCTGGAATCAGCACACCGATCCGCCGCGACCAGGGAGCCCGCCATCGCCCGCCAGCAGCACACCGTGAACCCCGCCCCGATCGACGCGGACGAGCCCTGGATGCGCGGGCTGCACGCGGACACGGGCTACCTGCTGTACCGGCTGGGCCTGCGCTCGGGCCAGCTCTTCAACTCCTTCCTCCAGGAGTCGGGGCTGCGTCTGCGCCACTACGCGGTACTGCGCTTCCTCGCCACCACCGAGGGGGCACTCCAGCGCGAGCTGAGCGCCCGGCTCGGCTACGACCCGAGCGCGATCGTCGGCCTGGTCGACGACCTGGAGAAGCTGGGCTTCGCCGAGCGCCGCCCCGCACCGGACGACCGCCGCAGCCGGATCGTGGTCCTCACCGGGGAAGGCCGCGCCTTCCTGCGCGGCACCGACGAAGCCGGCCTGCGGGTGACCAACGACCTGCTGGGTCCGCTGGACGCCGCCGAGCGGGAGACGCTTCAGACGCTGCTGCTGCGGATCGCGGAGGACGGACCCAACTGATGTTGTGCAAATGATTGACGGCTGCATGATGGGTGCCTAACTTCACGGAGCAACCCGAGACCCGTCCCCAGGGAGCTCACCGTGCAGTCATCCCCCTCCACCGCTCAACCCTCCCCCGACACCCGGCAGTTGCGCCGCGTCGCACTGTCCGGACTGCTCGGCACCGCAGTCGAGTTCTACGACTTCCTCGTGTACGGCACGGTCGCCGCGCTCGTCTTCGGCGACCTGTTCTTCCCCAAGGCCGACCCCGCCGTCGGCACGATCGCGGCCTTCGGCACCTTCGCCGCGGGCTATGTCGCCCGGCCGCTGGGCGGCATCGTCTTCGGCCACTTCGGCGACCGGATCGGCCGTAAGTCGATGATGCTGCTGACCATGGCGCTGATGGGCTGCGGCAGCTTCCTCATCGGCGTCCTGCCGACCTACGACGCGATCGGCGTGTGGGCGCCCGTCCTGCTGGTCGCCCTGCGGGTCGTGCAGGGCATCGCCATCGGCGGCGAGTGGGGCGGCGCGACCCTGATGGTCGTCGAGCACGCCGAGCGCACCCAGAGCGGCCGACGCGGTATGTGGACCAGCTTCACCATGCTCGGCGCCCCGCTCGGCTCCGTGCTGTCGGCCGGCATGGTCACCCTCGTCTCGACGCTGCCCGACGACCAGTTCCGCGCCTGGGGCTGGCGGGTGCCGTTCCTGCTGAGCATCGTGCTGCTGGCCGTCGGCCTGTTCGTGCGCCTCAAGGTCGCGGAGAGCCCGCTGTTCGCCCAGGTCAAGCGGGAGCCACTGGAGAAGCCGCCGGTGGTGGAGGTGCTGCGGCGGCCGAAGCCCGTGCTGATGGCCTGCGGTGTCGGCATCGGCGCGTTCACCGCGCAGTCGCTGCTGACCGGCTTCATGATCTCCTACGCCGTCGACCACGGGTACAGCCGCTCGCAGGTACTCACCGCCGTGACCGTCGCGTCCTGCGTGGCCCTTCTGGTGCTGCCCGCCGCGTCCGCGCTGTCCGACCGGGTCGGCCGCCGCCCGGTCGTCCTCACCGGCGCCGTCGCCTCGGCCGCGCTCGCCTTCCCGGTGCTCGCCCTGGTCGACTCCGGCTCCCCCGGCCTGCTGATCCTCGCCCTCGCGCTCGGCCACGGCGTCGCCCAGTCCACGATGTACGGCCCGCTCGGCGCCCTGCTCACCGAGATGTTCGGCACCCGCGTGCGCTACACGGGCGCCTCGCTCGGCTACCAGGCGGCGACCCTGGTCGGCGCCGGATTCTCGCCACTCATCGCGAGCAGCCTGCTCGCCTCCTACGGCGGCGGCAGCACGCCCGTCTCCCTGCTGCTGTGCGGCGGCGCGGCCGTCACGGCACTCACCGTCTGGCGCCTGCGCGAGACCCGCACGAACGCCCTGGAACACGCCGAGCCCCACTCCGTGACCCCCACCCCGGAAGGGACCCCCCGTTGAGAATCCCTGTCGCCTTACTGGCCCTGTGCCTGTGTGCGGTCGCCCCGCTGCCCGCACAGGCCGCCACGGACACGCATCTGGAGGGCCGGCTCCCCTCGGGCGCCGCCTACGTGATGGACGCCCCCGCCGACCGGAACGGCACCGTGCTGCTCTACAGCCACGGCTACATGCCCGTCGGCGCGCCCAACTCCGCCCAGAACACGCCCGATTCTGCGACCCTGGACAAGCTCCTCGACCAGGGTTACGCCCTCATCGGCTCCTCGTACGCCACGAACGGCTGGGCCGTCACGGACGCCGTGCCCGACCAGCTCGCCACCCTCGACGTGTTCACCGACAAGTTCGGCGCGGCGAAACGGACCATCGCCTGGGGCACCTCGTACGGCGGTTTCGTCACGACGACCCTTGCCGAGCGGCACGCGGACCTCTTCGACGGCTCCCTCTCCATGTGCGGTCTGGTGCAGGGCGGCATCGCCAACTGGAACAGCACGCTGGACCCGGTGTTCGCGCTGAAGACCCTGCTGGCGCCGGACACGGACATCCCGCTCACCGGATTCGCCGACCAGGCGCAGGCGCAGGGCGCCGCGAAGTCGCTGACGACGGAGGTCACCGCGGCCCAGCAGACCGCCGAGGGCCGCGCCCGGATCGCCCTCGCCGCCGCGCTGCACAATATCCCCGGGTACAACAGCACCACGCAGACCGAACCGGCGCCCACCGACTGGGACGCCCAGCAGATCAACCAGTACACCGCCCTCCAGGGACTCCTCCAACTGCCCGCCTTCTCCTGGCGACAGGAGGCGGAGAGCCGCGCCGGAGGCAACCCTTCGTGGAACACGGGCGTCGACTACACCGCGATGCTGCACCGCTCCCCGCTGTTCAAGGAGGTGACGGAGTTGTACAAGCGGGCGGGCCTCTCCCTGCGCACCGACCTCACGGCACTTCACGGCGCGCCCCGGATCTCCGCCGACCCCTCGGCCGTTCGGTGGATGCGGAACACCAGTGTCCTCCGGGGCCGGCTCACCGACCCGCAGCTCGACATCCACACGACCGGCGACGCACTGATCCCGGTGCAGGCCGAGAGCGCCTACCGCCGGGCCGCCGACGCCGCGGGCTCGGCCACCCTGCTGAGCCAGGCCTACGTCGATGGTCCCGGCCACTGCACCTTCACCCCGGGCGAGATCATCGGCGCCCTGGACACCCTGGAGCACCGCTTGGACACCGGCCGCTGGGACACCTCGCCGAGCACCCTCAACACCCGCGCCCAGCAGGCGGATCCGACGAACGAGGCCCGCTATGTGACCTACCGGCCCACCGCCTACCCCCGCCCCTACGACCTCGCGCACCCCGCCGACAAGCGGCCATGATTCCCCGCTCCGCGCCCGACCGGCTGCTGTCCGTGCTCTCGGCGTTCGACCACGAGCACCCGGCACTGTCCCTGACGGACATCAGCCGCCGGGCCGGTCTCACCCTGACCACCGCGCACCGGCTCGTGGGCGCCCTCACCGAGTGGGGCGCCCTGGAGCGCGACGAGTCGGGGGTCTACCACGTCGGGCTGCGGCTGTGGGAGCTCGCCGCGCTCGCCCCGCGCGGTCTGGCGCTGCGGCAGATAGCCCTGCCGTATCTGGAGGACCTGTACGAAGCCACCCACGAGAACGTGCAGTTGGCGGTGCGGGACGGGTCCGAGGTCGTGTACACCGAGTGGCTCTCCGGGCGTTCCGCGGTCGGCGTGCACATCCGCGTCGGCGCCCGCTGGCCGCTGCACGCCACCGGGGTCGGACTCGTGCTGCTGGCGCACGGGGACCCCGGGACACAGGAGGAGTACTGCTCGGGGCCGCTCGCCTCCTTCACGCCGTACACCGTCACCGATCCGGAACGGCTGCGCCGGGCGCTCGCCGAAGTGCGGCGCACCGGTGTGGCGGTGAGCAGCCGTCAGGTCACCGAGGACGCGCTGTCGGTGGCCGCTCCGGTGCGCGGCCCGGGCGGAGCGGTGGCCGCCGCCGTGTCCGTCGTGGTGCCCCAGGCCGAGGCACAGGTACCGGTGTTGATCCCGGCGGTACGGCTCGCGGCACGCGGGATATCGCGGGCGCTGGGCTGGCAGCCGTGAGCTCCGCTGGTTGTGCGGTTTGCCTGCGGGCCGGTGGGGCTGGTCGCGCAGTTCCCCGCGCCCCTTCGGGGCGCTGCCGAACCGGAGCCGACATCGCCTGGCCGGCTTCAATTGAGTGTCGTACTCGCCGTGTACGTCAGCTCCTGGTCGGCCTGGTGTGCCGTGCCCCGGCACACGAGTGTCGTGGCCGCCGAGACCTGGGTGCGGGTGACCCGCCAGCGGGCCGTGAGGTGTTCGCCCGAATCCAGGCGGACCGTGGAGACCGCGTCCAGTGCGCGTATCCGCCAGCCGCTCGGTGTCTGCAGGGCGAGCCGGGCCGCGGTCCAGGTCCGGGGGGAGCCGTTGGCGAAGGTGGCGGTGACCGTGAACTCCGGTCCCTGGCCGGTGACTTCGAGCCTGACACCGAAGGGCTTGCGCGGATACGTCGGCGCCCAGGACTCGCGCATCAGCTTCACCAGGGCGTCGGCCTGGGCGGGCCGCGCGGCGGCGAGGTCGTGCAGTTCGCCGGGGTCCCGGGCCAGGTCGTACAGCTCGACGTCCCACTGGTCGTCGGGGGCCCGCCTGTTCTGCCCCGGCGCGAACCGCACCGCCTTCAGGTCGCCGCGGCGCAGCGCCTCGGCGAGGCGGCGGCCCCGGCCGAGGTCGAAGGCGTCGGAACGCGGGGTGATGTTGGCGTGGTTGCGGTAGAAGTACAGGCTGTCGTGGCGGGCGGCGTCGGTGGAGCCGCGCAGGAGCGGGGCGAGCGAGAGACCGTCGAGGTCGGTCGGGGTGGGCGCGCCCGCGAGGTCGGCGAGGGTGGGCAGCAGGTCGGTGAGCGGTGTCGGGCGGTCCGTGGTCCCGGACTGCACGTGCTGCGGGGACCAGGCGATGAGCGGGACGCGGATGCCGCCCTCGTACAGATTCCGCTTGATGCCGCGCAACGGGCCGTTGCCGTTGAAGAGTTCGGGGTCGGTGCCACCCTCTTCGTGCGGGCCGTTGTCGCTGGTGATGAGGACGATGGTGCGGCCGGCGATGCCGAGTTCGGTGAGCCGGTCGGTGACGTCGCCGACCAGGGTGTCGAAGGAGGTGACCTGGGCGGCGTGCCGCTTGTTGGGGCCGGTCCAGGGCCGGTCGGCGTACTCGTCGGCGTCCGGGTCCTGGCTGGGCGCGTGCGGCACGGTCGGGGCGAGGTAGAGCAGGAACGGCTCGTGCCGGTGGGCGTCGATGAAGCTGAGCGCGCGCTCCTGGATCAGGTCGGGAGAGTAGACCTTGCGGGCGCCGCCCTTGTTCTCGGGGATCTCCTCCCGGGTGCCGTTGTGCCACAGGTACTCGGGGAAGTAGTCGTGGGCCTCGCCGTGGCCGATATAGCCGTAGAACTCCTCGAAACCACGGGAGTTGGGGTGGCTCGGCTGGTCGGGGAGCTCGGGTCCGAAGCCCCATTTGCCGATGATGCCGGTGCGGTAGCCGAGCGCCCGCAGCGCCTCGGCGAAGGTGAAGTCCCGGTCGGTCAGGGCACCTTGACCGCCGGGCCCCCACGGGTTCTCCCGCACGGTCGAGTGTCCGCTGTGCAGCCCGGTGAGCAGCGAGCAGCGTGAGGGTGCGCACACCGGGGCGGCCGCGTAGGCCTCGGTGAAGCGCAGGCCCTGGGCGGCGAGGGCGTCCAGGCGCGGAGTGTGGATCAGTTTCTGGCCGTAGGAGCCGAGTTCGCCGTAGCCGAGGTCGTCGGCGAGGATCACCACGAAGTTGAGCCGGTCCGACGGCGACTGCATGGCGGGGACGGCCGCGGCAGGCTTGTTGTTGTTGTGCGCGGGCTGCGCCTCGTCACCGGCCTCGCACGCCGTGACCGCCGCGAGCGCGACGGGCGCGGCGGCGGCCCCGGTGAGAAATCGGCGACGGCTCGGCATACATGTCTCCTGTGCTGACGGCAGGTGCTCAACCGATGGTGATCGCTGCCATCGGTCCAAAACCATGCACACGCTGTGAACGCTCTGTTTCGATCATTGAGAGGTGGACTTCCGGGCGGAGGTTCCCCCTCCACCGCATCAGAATGATCACAAACGGAAGCGACGATATCCCTCTCACCGGTGAGGCCCCGTCCGCTTCGCCGTCGCAATACTGGAACGGCCCTTGCCCCGAGGAGCCGCCCATGTCCCCACCGTCCTGGATCACGCCTGCCGTAGCCCGGCTGCGCACGGCGAATCCGTATGTCGTCGACGGCGCGCTGGCCGCGCTGGTGCTGTTCGCCGCCTCGCTCCAGTGGATCTTCCCCGACGAGGGGGAGGACCGGCTGAGCTGGCAGGGCTGGCTGCTCGCGGTGGCCACGGCCGTGCCGCTGGTGTGGCGGCGCCGGGCGCCGTTCACGACCGCGTGTCTGGTGTCGGCGGCCACGCCCGTCATGGCCGTCTATCACGCGCCGCCGCCGGACGTGGTCTACGGCGGTCTGATCGTCCTCTACACGATGGCCGCGCAGGGCCGCGTCTGGCAGCGGCGTTTCATGTTGGCGGGCTGGATCCTCGGGGTCTCCCTGGTCATGCAGCACAAGGACCAGCCGCTCCCCTTCGAGTACGCCTTTCAGCTGCTGAGCGTCGTCTGCGCGTACGGGTTCGGGATACTCTCCCGGGTCCAGCGCGCCTACACCGCGGCCCTGGTGGACCGGGCCCGCCGACTGGAGCGGGAGCGCGCCGCGGACACCGCCCGGGCGACGGCGCAGGAGCGCGCCCGGATCGCCCGGGACATGCACGACATCCTCGCCCACGCCGTGAGTTTGATGGTGGTGCAGGCCGAGGCGGGACCGGTGGTGGTGCGCAGCGATCCGGCGCGCGCGGAGGCGGCGTTCGAGGCGATCGCGGGGGCCGGCCGGGACGCGATGGCCCAGCTGCGCCGGATCCTCGGGGTCCTCAAGGACGAGCAGCGCGACGGCGCCGGTGGGCGCCTGCCGCAGCCGGGTGTGACCGCCCTGCCCGACCTGGTCCGGCAGGTCACCGAGTCCACCGGGCTCCATGTCGAGCTGCGGATCTCGGGCCCGCCCCGCCCGCTCCCCCAGGACACCGAGGTCGCCGCCTATCGCGTCGTGCAGGAAGCGCTCACCAACACCGTGAAGCATGCGTACGCTTCCTCCGCGACCGTCGCGCTCGACTGGCTGGAGGACGAATTGAGAGTGGTGGTGACGGACGACGGACGGGGCCCGTCGGGACCCGGCGGCGGACACGGTCTGATCGGCATCCGGGAACGCGCCGCCGCCTGCGGGGGCAGCGTACGCACCGGCCGCGGTCCGGACGGCGGCTTCCAGGTCGTCGTACGCCTTCCGGTCGCGGACCGGCAGGCGGCGCTGGGGTGAGCATCCGTGTGGTCGTCGCCGACGACCAGGAGCTGGTCCGCAGCGGCTTCATCATGATCCTCGAGGCGCAGCCGGACATCGAGGTGGTCGCCGAGGCCGGGGACGGCGCCGAGGCGGTCGCCGCCGTGCAGCGCCACACTCCGGACGTGCTGCTGCTCGACATCCGCATGCCCGGCACGGACGGTTTGGAGGCGGCCCGTCAGGTGTGCGCGCAGTCCAGCTGCAAGGTCGTCATGCTGACCACCTTCGACCTCGACGAGTACGTGTACGAGGCGCTGTACGCGGGCGCCAGCGGCTTCCTGCTCAAGGACGTGCGCCGGGACGACCTGGTGCACGCCGTACGGGTGGTCGCGAGCGGCGACTCACTGCTCGCCCCGGCCGTGACCCGCCGGCTGGTCGCGGACATCGTGCGCCGGCGCCGCGAGGAGGCCACCGCCGAGGTCACGCCCGATCGGCTCGAGACGCTGACCGCGCGCGAGGTGGAGACCCTGCGGATGCTCGCCCGCGGGCTGTCCAACGCCGAGATCGCCACGACCTTCTTCGTCAGCGAGCACACCGTCAAGACCCATGTCAGCAATGTGCTGAGCAAGCTCGGTCTCAGGGACCGGGTACAGGCCGTGATCTGCGCCTACGAGACCGGCTTGGTGACGCCCGGATCCCCCTGAAGGGGGAGACACGCGCGCGTGTCCCCCGTACGGCCCAGTCCCGGAAACCGCTCCCTCCGGCGATCCGGTGACACCCCCGCGCACACGAGCCTGAAGGCGAAGTCAACCGACGACTCGCCGGGAGGGACCGTGCTCGCCACGCTCGCCCGGGCGGCGACCCGCCGCCCGCTCACCGTCATCCTCTTGTGGGTGCTCTTTCTGCTGCTCGGCTTCGGGCTCGGAACGGGCGTCTTCAGCCGGCTCTCCGACAATGTGCCCGAAGTACCGGGCACGGAGTCGGAACGGGCCGCGCAGTACCTCGACGGCGCCGACCCGACCGGTGACTCGATCACCGGCGTCGTCGAGGGCGTCGCCGTCTCCGACCCCGCCCTGCGCAGCCAGGTCGAGCGGGCCGTGGCGGACGTCCGGGACATCGCCGGGGTCGCGGCGGTGCCGGACCCGTACGCCACCCGCGGTCTGATCGCCGAGGACGGGCGGGCCCTGCTCGTGTCCGTCACCCTCAAGGGCGGCCTGGACGACGACGCCGAGGAGACCGCGGTGGACGCGGCGGCCGCCCGCATCCATCGGATCGACGCGCCCGAAGTCCATGTCAGCGGCGGCCCGTTGCTGGGCACCCAGCTCGGTGAGCGCGCCCAGGAGGACGTACGGAACGCGGAGTTGATCTCCTTGCCGGTGGTGCTGGCGCTGCTGCTGGTCATCTTCGGCGGGCTGCGTGCGGCCGGGCTGCCGCTGATGGTCGCGGTCAGCGGGATCGCGGGCGCCTTCCTGGCGCTGTTCGCCTTCAGTCAGGTCACCGACATCTCCGTGTACGCGATCCAGGTGACCACGATGCTGGGGCTCGGACTCGCCGTGGACTACGCGCTGTTGATGGTGGTCCGCTTCCGCGAGGAACGGCGGAGCACCGAGGACGTGGTGGAGGCCGTCCAGCGCACGGTCGCGCACGCCGGGCGGACCGTGCTGTTCTCGGGGCTCACGGTGGCGGTCAGCCTGACCGGGCTGCTGGTCTTCCCGAGCGTCTTCCTGCGCAGCATGGGCCTGGCCGTGGCCGCCGTGGTGGTCATCGACATGCTGGCCGCGCTCACGCTGCTGCCCGCGCTGCTCACCAGGTTCGGCGGGAAGATCGCCCCGGCGAAGGAGCGGCCCGAGAGCGAGGAGGGCCGACTGTTCGCCCGTCTGGCCCGCTTCGCGGCCCGCCGTCGTGTCGCCGTGGTCGCCGTGGTCGTCCCGGTGCTGCTCGTCCTGGCCCTGCCCGTCACCGCCATGCGCATCAACATCGGCGGCGCCGACCAGCTGCCGTCGAGCACCGAGGCACGGCAGTTGTACGACACCGTGGACGCGCACTTCCCGCCGGGCACCGGCGTCTCGCCGATCACGGTCGTCCTCAAGCCGGGCACCGACCCCGCGACCGCTGACGAGATCCGGGCGCTGTCCCCGGCCGCCGAGACCCGCGAACTGCCGGGCGGCACCACGGTCGTGGAGCTCCAGCCGCCCGGCAGCGCCGACGGCGACGCGGCCACCGACCTCGTGAAGCAGGTACGGGACCTGGGCGGCGACGAGCCGGTGGAGGTCACCGGCGCGGCGGCCCGGCTGGTCGACTTCCGCGACATGCTCGCCGAGCGGGCGCCCTGGGCGGCCGTGACCGTCCTGGCCGGCATCTTCGCCCTGCTGTTCGCGTTCACCGGCTCGGTGCTGATCCCGCTGCGCACCATCCTCACCACGCTGCTCAGCCTGGGCGCCGCACTCGGTGTGGTGGTCTGGGTCTTCCAGGACGGCCATCTGGCGGGCCTGTTGGGCTCCCAGGAACTGGGCGCACTCAGCCTCACCGCACCACCGCTGATCGTCGCGATCGCGTTCGGACTCGCCATGGACTACGAGCTGTTCATCCTGGCCCGGATGCGCGAGGCGCGGAAGCAGACCGGGGACGACAGGGAAGCCGTGGTGACCGGTCTGCGCCGCTCCGGCCGTGTGGTCACCTGCGCCGCCCTGCTCCTCGCCGTGGTCTTCGGCGCCTTCATGACCGGCGGCTTCTCCCCCATCCTCCAGATCGGCCTCGGCCTCACCCTCGCGGTCCTCATCGACGCCACGGTCGTACGGATGCTGCTCGTCCCGGCGACGATGGCGCTGCTGGGCCGGTACGCCTGGTGGGCCCCGAAGCCGCTGCGGCAGGCGCACGACCGGTTCGGACTGAGCGAGGAGGCGGCGCCGCCCCGGCCGACGTACGCAGGCGATCGGGTGTGACGTCCTCGCGGTCGGCGGAACCACGGAGTCCTCGTGGTCCCGCCGACCAGCCGGAGGCCGGGCACGTCAGGCCGGCAACCCCGCCAGCATCCGCCGATCCCGCGGCGCCTGCCCCCGGTCGAGCCGGGCATCCAGCAGGCGTCGAGCCGCGTCACAACGGCCCGCCGCCACCAACGCGTACAGCAGCGTCTCCTCGACGACCTCGCGCTGGGCCGCGCTGCCGCCGACCCGGCGCAGCACCGGAAGCAAGGCGTCCAGGCCCCGGGCCGCGTCCTGGAAGCGCTCCTCGACGACCGCGGCGAACGCCTCGCACAGCGGGGCGATGACGTCGCGCTGCACCTCGTCGGCGCCCGAGGCGTGGTCGCGCAGCCGGCGCAGGGCCGCGAGGTCGCCGGCCGCGGTGAGGGCGACGGCCGCGTGCAGGGCGGTGAAGGCGGTCGCGGGGCGCTCCAGTACGTCGGTCGCCACCGACTCCAGGACGTCCGCGGTGGGCAGTTCACCCTGCCAGGTGCCGCTGAGCCGGGCCCGCCACAGCAGCGAGCCGGAGTCGACAAGGGCCCGGACGCCGGTCACCCGGCCCGGCGCGAGCTGCCTGAACCACCTTCTGCGCACGGCGACCGAGTCGTCCAGGGCCAGTTCGTGCAGGGCGATGTGCCAGGAGAAGTGCGCCCGGTGGACGGCACCGCGCCCCTGCCCGGACACCCAGCCGTCCAGCCAGTCCCGGCCCGCCTCGTGGGCGCCGGACTCGTAGTGGACGTGGGCCAGGGCGTGCACGGCGTGCCCCGAGGCGGGCTCGGCGGCCAGCGCGCGGTGCGCGAGTTCACCGGCCTCGTGCAGACGGCCCTGTTCCTGCCGGAGGAAGGCGCGCAGGGAGGTGTGGAACCAGTGGCCGTCGTATGCGGGAGACGTCCGCTCGACCAGCCCCAGCGCCTGGTCGCCGTCCAGGTCGGTCACGCCGGAGAAGGCGATGGTGGGCACGGCCACGGCGAGCGCGAGCGCGTCGGCCGGGTGGGTTTCGAGGTGTCGTACGAGCGCGCGGTCGCCGTCCTCGCCGTGCACCCGGCGTGTGACGACGTCCACGAAGGACCGCTCGCGCTCGTCGGCCCGCTCGCGCGCACACCGCTGTGCGTCGGCGAGGGCCCGGGGCACGTCGACGGCGGCCCCGCACTCGTGGCCGAGCAGGGCCAGTGCCGCATGCCCCAGTGCGAAGCCGGGGTCGAGGGCGACCGCGCGGGCGAAGGCGTCCTCGGCGCCGGAACGGACCTTGAGGATCCGCTCCATTCCGCTGCGGTGGGCGGCGGCGGCCTCGGCATGGGTGGAGAGGGGGAGTCCGTGTCCGTCGACGGGACGGCGGCCCGCGCGGCGTCTGCGGGTCATGGGGGCGAGCAGGTGCTGGGCCAGCTCCGCGGCCTGGACCCGGATCTCGGGGATCGCGGTGGTCTCCCAGAGTTCGCCGCGGCGCGGGGCGCCCAGCGTGAACAGCGGGCGTTCCGCGCCCCCTCGGTCGTCGAGGAGTCGTCCGTCGCGGGTGGCGACGCCCATGCCGAGGGGGCCGGGGACCGCCGCGCCGCCCTCGAACAGCGAGCGCCACAAGGGGTCTTCGAGGCTGCGTCCCGGCCCGGTGCAGTCGACCACCCAACCCACCCGTAGCTCCCGGCCGTTGGACAGGGTGACCAGCAGCGCGCCGTCGTGCTCCGCGGCTGCGGTGATCGTGCCCGTGTGCACCTGGAGGCGTCTCGTCGTGCGGGCACGGGAGACGGACTCGGCGGTGGCGGGTGCCATGCGATGGCGGTGCGTGTTCCACAGCGCACCCTCGCGCGCGAGGAAATCCGCCCGTTCCTCGGGGGTGAGGCTGTGCCACAGGCGTGCGGTGTGCGGACGCAGGCTGTCGAGCGCGGGACGCCAGTCGCCGTGGTCCCGCACGGAACGGCTGATGTGCCGGTAGACCGCCCGGCGCAGCCTGCCGAGCGATGTGTCGTGCAGCCCTTCCGGCGCGGGCATCGGGCCCGCCGGGGTGAGGGCGTGCGGTTGCGGGAGCAGGCCGCTGCGGGAGAGCGCGTGCACGGTGCGGCCGGGGCGGTCCAGGGCCAGGGCGAGGTCCACGGCGGTCAGTCCGGTGCCGACGAGGAGGACGTCGGCGGTGCCCTCACACGGTCCGTCCAGGGCGCCGGTCGCCCAGGGCGAGGCGAGGAAGCGGGCCGAGGCGCGCAGGGCGGGCGGGGCCCAGGCGGCGGACGGTGCGGCGGGGCCGGTGGCGATGACCGCGCTGTCCGCGATGATGGCTCCCCCGTCGGACAGGCCGAGTTCCAGCCGTCCTTCGGGGGTGTCGGTACAGCGCTCCGCCCGCGTCCGCAGCCGCCGTACGGTGACGGTGCCATGGGCGCGGACGACGGCCTGGGCGAGGGTGTCGGCGAGGTAGGCGCCGTAGCGGTACCGGGTGGCGAAGTCGGCGGGCTTGACGGCGGGTTCGCCGTGCCGGCACAGCCAGCGGACGAAGTGGCCCGGGTCGTCGGGGTAGCAACTCATGCCGCCCGCGGGGACGTTGAGGCGGTGCCGGGGGTCGCGGGTGGCGTAGGCGGTGCCGCGGCCCGCCTCCGGGGCCGGATCGACCAGGACGAGATCGAGGGGGGTCCGGCGGCGCGTCGCCGTCTCGCAGAGCTGGACGGCGGTCAGTGCTCCGGCCGCGCCCGCTCCGACGATGGCCACGGTGTGCCGCTGACGGACTTCGCTCACGTATGCCTCCGGCAGTGATCGGCCGCGGAGCCGGGGGAAGCGAAGCTCCGCGCTCGGTTCCTTCCTCGGCACCTTCATACTCTGTTCGCAATGCCGGGCGCAGGGACAACCGTTGTTTCAGGACGTCTCTCAGGGTCTCCTCACAGGAATCTCAGGCGGGGACCGGGCGATTCAAAGGATCGCCCCATGTACGAGGCGCACGATGCACGCGCAAAGTCGGATATCCGAGGAAGGCGTGCCGTGGGCGACTCACACATATCGAACCGGGCCGGACAGCGGACTCGGAGGTGGTCCCGGCGTGGTGTGCTCGCGGTCCTCGGGGCGGTCCCGGCGGTCGCGCTGACCGGGTGCAGTGTCGCGACGGCCGACGCCTCGGAGACCGAGAAGACCACGCATGGCGCCGCGAAGAAGCCGGTCGTCTCGGTCACCCCCGCCGACGGCACCAAGAAGGCCGATTTCACCAGTCCCGTCGAGGTCATCGTGGCCGATGGCACGCTCGCGTCCGTGAAGGTCACGGGCAACGACGGCTCGACGCTCGCCGGGTCGTACAACGACGCCCGCACGCGGTGGACGTCGGCGAAGAATCCGTACTCGGGCACCAAGTACACCGTCGTGGCCGAGCCCGAGGGCGCCGCCGCGCAGTCGGCGACGTTCACCACCAAGGCGCCGGGCGAGACGTTCGTCGGGTACTTCACGCCGGAGGCGGACTCGACGTCCGGCGTCGGCATGCCCGTGTCGATCAACTTCACGCAGGCCGTGTCGGACCGGGCGGCCGTGGAGAAGGCGATCACGGTGACCGCCGAGCCGGCGGTCGAGGTGGTCGGCCACTGGTTCAGCGACACCCGGCTCGACTTCCGGCCGCAGACGTACTGGGCCGCCGGCACGACGATCACGCTCGGACTGCGGCTGAAGGACGTCGAGGGCGCGGACGGTGTCTACGGCGTCCAGTCAAAGGACGTCACCTTCCGCATCGGCCGGGAACAGATCGCCACCGTCGACCTCGCGACCAAGCGGATGACGGTGGCACGGGACGGCGCGACCCTCGCCGCGTACCCGGTCAGCGGCGGCGACGCGGACCACACGACCTGGTCCGGGATCATGGTGATCAGCGAGCGGTCCAAGGAGACGCGGATGGAGTCCTCGACGGTCGGGCTCGGCGACGAGTACGACATCGCGGACGTCCCGCACGCCCAGCGGCTCACCACGTCCGGCACCTTCATCCACGGCAACTACTGGGCGTCCGCCTCGGTGTTCGGCAGCGAGAACACCAGCCACGGCTGCATCGGCCTGCACGACGCGAAGGGCGCGGACGACACATCCGTGGACGGCTACAAGTTCTACGAGAGCTCGATGCTCGGAGACGTGGTCGTCGTGAAGAACTCGGGCGAGGACACCGTCGATCCGGCCAACGGCCTGGGCGGCTGGAACCTGTCCTGGGATCAGTGGCGGGCGGGCAGCGCGCTTTAGACCGGTACGCATCCATTCATGGCGTGAACTCCAGGGGGACACAAGGACGTTCATGGTTTTACCTCTTGACGACCGGAGTGACCGGGAGCACATTGGCCGCACTCTGAGAGCGCTCTCAGACTCGGCTCTCAGGGGCATCCCGCGCACATCGACTCCGTACCCGAGAGGCACCTCCCCATGAGCGAACCCTCCGGCACACCGCACAGACACACACCGCGCAGACGGCGCCCGTTGCGGCGCGCACTCATCGCGGTCGTGAGCACCCTGGGACTGGCGGCGGTCGCCGCCACGGCCGCCACCCCGTCCGCGATCGCCGACGCGCCCACCCCTCCGTCGGGCTGGACGCAGGTCTTCGTGGACGACTTCAACGGCGCCGCGGGCACCGGCGTCAACACCGCGAACTGGCAGTACGCGACCGGCACCGGCTACCCCGGCGGCCCCGGCAACTGGGGCACCGGCGAGATCGAGACCATGACGTCCAGCACCAACAACGTGGCCCTGGACGGCAGCGGCAACCTGCGCATCACCCCGCGCCGCGACGCCTCCGGCAACTGGACGTCGGGCCGGATCGAGACCAACCGCACCGACTTCCAGCCGCCGGCGGGCGGCAAGCTGCGGGTGCAGTCCCGCATCCAGATGCCGAACGTCACCGGCACGGCCGCCCGCGGCTACTGGCCGGCGTTCTGGATGCTCGGTACGCCGTTCCGCGGCAACTACTGGAACTGGCCGAGCGTCGGCGAGCTGGACATCCTGGAGAACGTCCAGGGCCTCAACACCGTGTGGGCGACGATGCACTGCGGTACGAGCCCCGGCGGGCCCTGCAACGAGACGACGGGCCTCGGCGGTTCCAGGGCCTGTCCGGGCGCCACCTGCCAGGCCGGCTTCCACACGTACGCGATGGAATGGGACCGCTCCACCAGTCCGGAGCAGGTCCGCTTCTACGTCGACGACATCAACTACCACACCGTGCGGGCCGACCAGGTCGACGCGACGACCTGGAGCAACGCCACCAACCACGGCTTCTTCATCATCCTGAACGTGGCGATGGGCGGCGGCTTCGTGGACGCGTTCGGCGGCGGCCCGGACGCCGCCACCGTGCCGGGGCACCCGATGGTCGTCGACTACGTCCAGGCACTGACCAGTGGGAGCGGTACCACGCCCCCTCCGACCGGCAACCGTGACGCCTACAGCGCCATCCAGGCCGAGTCGTACGACAGCCAGTCCGGCACGACACCCGAGACCACCTCGGACACGGGCGGCGGGCAGAACCTCGGCGCGGTGGCGGGCGGCGACTGGGCGCTCTACCGGGGCGTCAACTTCGGCTCCACGGCGGCCAGGCAGTTCAACGCCCGAGTCGCCAGCGGCGCCGGATCCGGTGCGAGCGGTCTGGTCGAAGTACGCCTGGACAGCCGCAGCAACGCACCCATCGGCAGCTTCGCCATCGGCAACACCGGCGGCTGGCAGACATGGCGGACCGTCCCGGCGAACATCAGCTCCGTCACCGGAACACACGACGTGTATCTCACCTTCACCAGCGGCCAGTCGGCGGACTTCGTGAATGTGAACTGGTTCAACTTCGGGCACTGACAGCTGTGCCGACGATGCCCCGCGAGGCCTGGATCTTCCTCGCGGGGCATCTCCCGCGCCCGGAGCGGCCCCACCGGCGGAGCGTCACCGCAGCTCCGCCCGGAACGCCGCCGGCGTCATGTCCGTGTGCTGGTGGAAGAACTTGGAGAAGTTGGCCGCGTCGGGGAAGCCGACGGCGGCCCCGACCCGGCCTATGGGCAGGTCCGTGTGGGCCAGCAGGCGCTTGGCCTCCAGGATCACGCGTTTGTCGATGAAGCCCTTGGGGGTCTCGCCGGTGGCGGTGCGGACCGCGCGGACGAGGGTGCGGCGGGAGTAGCCGAGCGCGTCGGCGTAGGCGGAGACGCTGTGGTTGGTGGCGAAGCCCTTTTCGACCGCGTCCCGGAAGAGGGTGAAGGTGGTGTCGGCCTGCTGCCGGGCCGCCTCCGCGGAGCTCGCCGCGAGATGGGCCAGGCGCAGCAGGAAGGCGCTCAGGGAGTGGCGCAGCACCGAGGTGTGCAGGCTCAGCGGGAGGGTGCTGGTGTCCTCGTACTCGCTCTGGAGCTGGTTCAGGGCATTGCGCAGACCGGCGAGCTGCGGTTCGTCGGGGTGGAGCAGTGGCGGCAGGTCGTAGCGGTAGAGGCCGGTGGCCTCCACGGTGGCGCGGGGCAGGAAGCCGGGCTGCATGGTCAGGACGGTGCCGCGGTACTCGCTCGTCCGGGAGAAGCGGTGGACCTGGCCGGGGCGGATCCAGAGGATGTCGCCGGCCGTCGCCTCGTACTCGGCGAAGTCGATCATGTGGTGCACCGGGCCTTCGTCGAACAGCATCACCACGTGGAAGTCGATGCGGTGCACGCGCTCCAGCGGGGCGTCGGCATGCCAGGTGCGGCCGGTGCCCATCGCGCCGACCTGCATACCGACGCCGCACACGCTCAGCTCGATCGGGAAAGGGAACGTTCGGATTCCGTCCCCGCTCCCGTCACCGTCTCCGGCTTGGATGGTTGTGTCCGCCATGTCCTACTCGTGCCGCCCCTGTCGCGCCGTCCGTGTCCCACTTTCACCACAGGCTGGCACACGATGACCTTCCTTCGAAAAAGTCAGACTTTTAGTTTTGAAGGCGTCCGGAGGTCAGCCCCCTTCCCGTGAGGACTTCTTGAAGATGAGCACGCAGACATCAGACCGTCTTGAGTGGACCGAACTCGACCGGCGTGCCGTCGACACCGCCCGCCTTCTGGCGGCCGATGCCGTACAGCGGGTCGGCAACGGCCACCCGGGCACCGCGATGAGCCTGGCCCCGGCCGCGTACACGATCTTTCAGAAGGTGATGCGTCACGATCCCGCCGATCCCGAGTGGACCGGCCGTGACCGCTTCGTCCTCTCCCCCGGCCACACCTCGCTCACCCTCTACACCCAGCTCTTCCTCTCCGGGTACGAGCTGGAGCTCGACGACCTGAAGGCGTTCCGGACCCATGGTTCGAAGACGCCGGGTCACCCCGAGTACGGGCACACCGCGGGGGTCGAGACCACCACCGGGCCGCTCGGACAGGGTGTCGCCAACGCCGTCGGCATGGCGATGGCCGCCCGCTACGAGCGCGGCCTGTTCGACCCCGAGGCACCCGAGGGCGAGTCCCCCTTCGACCACACCGTCTGGGCGATCGTCTCCGACGGCGACCTGGAGGAGGGCATCTCGGCCGAGGCCTCCTCCCTCGCGGGCCACCAGCAGCTCGGCAACCTGGTCTTCCTCTACGACGACAACCACATCTCCATCGAGGGCGACACCGCGACGGCCTTCTCCGAGGACGTCCTCGGGCGGTACGAGGCCTATGGCTGGCATGTGCAGCGCATCGAGCCCGCCGACAGCGGCGACATCGATGTCCACGCGCTGTACGCGGCGCTCAAGGCGGCGCAGGCCGAGACCGAGCGCCCCTCGATCATCGCGATGCGCACGATCATCGCCTGGCCGGCCCCGAACGCGCAGAACACCGAGGCCTCCCACGGCTCGGCGCTCGGCGAGGACGAGGTCGCGGCCACCAAGCGCGCCCTCGGTTTCGACCCGGAGAAGTCCTTCGAGGTCTCCGACGACGTCCTCGCCCACACCCGCACCGCCCTCGACCGGGGTGCCGAGGCGCACGCCGCCTGGGACAAGCGGATCGCCGAATGGCGCACCACCTCCCCCGAGCGCGCGCAGCTCTTCGACCGGGTGGTCGCCGGTCAGCTGCCCGAGAACTGGGAGTCCGCGCTCCCCGTCTTCGAGGAGGGCAAGTCGCTGGCCACCCGCGCCGCCTCCGGCAAGATCCTCCAGGCGCTCGGCCCCGTGCTCCCCGAGCTGTGGGGCGGCTCCGCCGACCTGGCCGGCTCGAACAACACCACCATCGACAAGACCTCGTCCTTCCTGCCGAAGGGCAACCCGCTGCCGGAGGCCGACCCCTACGGCCGCACGGTCCACTTCGGCATCCGTGAGCACTCCATGGCCGCGGAGATGAACGGCATCGCCCTGCACGGCAACACCCGGATCTACGGCGGCACCTTCCTGGTGTTCTCCGACTACATGCGCAACGCCGTCCGGCTCGCCGCGCTGATGCAGCTGCCGGTGACGTACATCTGGACGCACGACTCCATCGGCCTCGGCGAGGACGGCCCCACCCACCAGCCCGTCGAGCACCTGGCCTCGCTGCGCGCCATCCCCGGCCTGAACATCGTCCGGCCCGCCGACGCCAACGAAACCGCCGTCGCCTGGGCCGAGATCCTCCGGCGGCACGCCACCGACCCGGCCCCGCACGGCCTCGCGCTGACCCGTCAGGGGGTGCCGACGTACGCGCGCAACGAGGACGCGGCCAAGGGCGGTTACGTCCTGCGCGAGTCCTCCACCCCGACCCCGGATCTGGTCCTCGTCGCCACCGGTTCCGAGGTCCAGCTCGCCGTGGCCGCGCGTGAGCAGCTGGAGGCCGAGGGAGTGGCCACCCGGGTGGTGTCGATGCCGTCCGTGGAGTGGTTCGAGGAGCAGCCGCGCGAGTACCGCGAAAGCGTCCTTCCGCCGTCCGTGCGGGCACGCGTCGCGATCGAGGCCGGAATCGGTCTGACGTGGTACCGGTTCGTGGGTGACGCGGGACGCATCGTCTCCCTCGAACACTTCGGCGCCTCCGCCGACGCCAGGACCCTGTTCGCCGAGTACGGCTTCACCGCCGAGAACGTCGCCGCCGCAGCCCGGGCCTCCCTCGCTGCCGTGCGCGCCTGATCCGTTCGCCAGAAGATCGTCATAAAGACCGCCAGAAAGAAGATGACACTGTGACCATCGAAGCGACCGCCACCGCGGAAGCCCTCCAGCGACTGTCCGACGAGGGCGTCTCCATCTGGCTGGACGACCTGTCGCGAGGACGGATCACCTCCGGCAACCTCGCCGAACTCATCGCGACCAAGCACGTCGTCGGCGTCACCACCAACCCGTCGATCTTCCAGGCCGCCATCGGCTCCGGCGCGGGCTACGAGGAGCAGCTCGCCGACCTCGCCGTGCGCGGCGTCACGGTCGACGAGGCCGTACGCATGATGACCACCGCGGACGTCCGCGCCGCCGCCGACATCCTGCGGCCGGTGTACGACGCGACCGGCGGCCGGGACGGCCGGGTCTCCATCGAGGTCGACCCGCGGCTGGCGCACCACACGAAGGCGACGATCGCCGAGGCCAAGCAGCTGGCCTGGCTGGTCGACCGGCCCAACGTGATGATCAAGATCCCGGCGACGAAGGCCGGGCTCCCGGCGATCACCGAGGTCATCGGCCTCGGCATCAGCGTCAACGTCACGCTGATCTTCTCGCTGGAGCGCTACCGCGAGGTCATGGACGCCTACCTGGCCGGCCTGGAGAAGGCCGCCGAAAGCGGCCTCGACCTCTCCACCATCCACTCCGTGGCCTCCTTCTTCGTCTCCCGCGTCGACAGCGAGATCGACAAGCGGCTGACGCTGCTGGGCACGGACGAGGCCCTCGCGCTCAAGGGCAAGGCGGCCCTCGCCAACGCCCGGCTCGCCTACGAGGCGTACGAGGACGTCTTCGGCGGCGGCGCCCGGTGGACCGCCCTGTCCGGCGCCCGCGCCACCAAGCAGCGCCCGCTGTGGGCCTCGACCGGCGTGAAGGACCCGGCGTACAAGGACACGCTGTACGTCGACGAGCTGGTCGCCCCCGGCACCGTCAACACCATGCCGGAGGCCACCCTCGACGCCACCGGCGACCACGGCGAGATCACCGGCGACACGGTGACCGGCGGCTACGCACAGGCCCGCGCCGATCTGGCCGCCGTGGAGTCGCTCGGGATCTCCTACGACGAGGTCGTGGGGCAGTTGGAGGACGAGGGCGTCGCCAAGTTCGAGGTGTCCTGGCAGGACCTGCTGGACGCCGTGGCGAAGTCCCTGGACACCAAGGGGGGCGACACGGAATGACCGAGTGGACCAACCCGCTCCAGGACGCCCGCGACCGCCGGCTCCCCCGTATCGCGGGCCCGTCCGGGCTCGTCATCTTCGGCGTCACCGGCGACCTCTCCCGCAAGAAGCTGATGCCGGCGGTCTACGACCTCGCCAACCGGGGCATGCTCCCGCCGGGCTTCTCGCTCGTCGGATTCGCCCGGCGCGACTGGGAGGACCAGGACTTCGCGCAGGTGGTGCACGACTCGGTGCGCGAGCACGCTCGTACGCCGTTCCGCGAGGAGGTGTGGCAGCAGCTCGCCGAGGGCATGCGGTTCATCCCCGGCGACTTCGACGACGACCAGGCGTTCAAGCAGCTGCGCACCGCCGTCGACGAGCTGGACGCCTCCCGCGGCACCAGCGGCAACTACGCCTTCTACCTCTCCGTACCGCCGAAGTTCTTCCCGAAGGTCGTCCAGCAACTGAAGAAGCACGGCCTGGCGGACGCGCCGGAGGGCTCCTGGCGGCGCGCGGTGATCGAGAAGCCGTTCGGCCACGACCTCACCAGCGCCCGTGAGCTGAACGCGCTCGTGCACGACGTGTTCGAGCCGGACCAGGTCTTCCGCATCGACCACTACCTCGGCAAGGAGACCGTCCAGAACATCCTGGCGCTCCGCTTCGCCAACCAGATGTACGAGCCCATCTGGAACCGGTCGTACGTCGACCACATCCAGATCACCATGGCCGAGGACATCGGCATCGGCGGCCGGGCCGGCTACTACGACGGCATCGGCGCCGCCCGTGACGTCATCCAGAACCACCTGCTCCAGCTCATGGCGCTCACCGCGATGGAGGAACCCATCGCCTTCGACGCGGAGTCGCTGCTGACGGAGAAGCTGAAGGTCCTCAAGTCCGTGCGGCTCCCGGAGAACCTGGGCGAGCACACCGTCCGCGCCCAGTACGCGGAAGGCTGGCAGGGCGGCGCGAAGGTGCCCGGGTACCTCCAAGAGGACGGCATCGACCGGCAGTCGACGACCGACACCTACGCGGCCGTCAAGCTGGAGGTCGACAACCGGCGCTGGGCCGGAATCCCCTTCTACCTGCGCACCGGCAAGCGGCTGGGCCGCCGTGTCACCGAGATCGCGGTCGTCTTCAAGCGGGCACCCCACTCCCCCTTCGACTCGACCGCCACCGAGGAACTCGGCCAGAACGCGATCGTCATCCGCGTCCAGCCGGACGAGGGC
The DNA here is from genome assembly GCF_044593495.1 of Streptomyces sp. NPDC051963. NCBI lineage: Bacteria > Bacillati > Actinomycetota > Actinomycetes > Kitasatosporales > Streptomycetaceae > Streptomyces > Streptomyces sp. NPDC051963. The sequence goes on from NZ_JBIUCC010000003.1 coordinate 927,169, forward strand.
ATGACGGTCCGGTTCGGTTCGAAGGTGCCGGGCACCTCGATGGAGATCCGGGACGTCTCGATGGACTTCGCGTACGGCGAGTCCTTCACGGAGTCCAGCCCGGAAGCGTACGAGCGTCTCATCCTGGATGTCCTGCTGGGTGACGCCAACCTGTTCCCCCGTCACCAGGAAGTGGAAGAGTCCTGGAAGATCCTCGACCCCATCGAGGAGTACTGGGCGAGCCACGGCAGGCCCGCGCAGTACCCCTCGGGCAGCTGGGGACCCGAGGAAGCCGACGAGATGCTCGCACGAGACGGACGGAGCTGGCGCAGGCCATGAAGATCGACCTGACCGACACCACGGCAAGCAAGATCAACAAGGCGCTGGTGCAGGGCCGCCGCGCCATCGGCACCCCCGCGGTGGGCATGGTCCTGACGATGGTCATCGTCACGGACGAGGAGAACGCCTACGACGCGATCAAGGCGGCCGAGGAGGCCTCGCACGAGCACCCCTCGCGCACCCTGGTCGTCATCAAGCGGCTCGCCCGCACCCCGCGCGACCGCACCAACTCCCACCTCGACGCCGAGGTCCGGGTGGGCGCCGACGCGGGCACCGGCGAGACCGTCATCCTGCGGACCTACGGCGAGGTGTCCGACCACGCCGACTCCGTGGTGCTGCCGCTGCTGCTCCCGGACGCGCCGGTCGTCGTGTGGTGGCCGGCGGAGGCGCCCCCGAACCCGGCGAAGGACCCGCTCGGCGCGCTGGCCCAGCGCCGGATCACCGACCTGTACGCCGTGGAGAACCCGATCCAGGTCCTGGAGACCCGGATCCGCTCCTACGCGCCCGGCGACACCGACCTCGCCTGGACCCGGCTGACCCCGTGGCGCTCGATGCTCGCGGCGGCCCTGGACCAGGCACGGGTACCGATCACCTCGGCGGCCGTGGAGGCCGAGGCGGAGAACCCGGCGGCCGAGCTGCTGGCCCGCTGGCTGGAGGCCCGCCTCGGTGTCACCGTCGACCGGGTCGTCACCGCCGGTCCGGTCGTCACGGCGGTCCGCCTCGGCACCGCGAACGGCGAGATCGTCATCGACCGCCCCGAGGGCCCGCTGGCCACGCTCTCCCTGCCGGGCCAGCCCTCGCGCACCCTCGCGCTGAAGGTCCGCACCACCTCCGAACTCATCGCCGAGGAGCTGCGGCGCCTCGACGCGGACGAGATGTACGCCGTCGCCCTGCGGGGCGAGGCCACCAAGGAGGCCCCCTCCCATGTCTGACTACCCCAAGCCGACCAGGCGGCCCGAGTGGGCCGCCCTGGAGGACCACCGCGCGGAAGCGCTGCAACGCCCCCGGCTGCGCGAGCTGTTCGCGGCCGACCCCGGGCGCGCCGAGCGGTACGTCGTACGCGTCGGAGATCTGCGCATCGACTACTCCAAGCACCTGATCACCGACGAGACGCTCGCCCGGCTTCAGGAACTCGCCACCGCCACCGGGGTGTCCGCTCTGCGCGACGCCATGTTCCGCGGTGACCGGATCAACATCACCGAGGACCGCGCCGTACTGCACACCGCCCTCAGGGCCCCGCGGGACGCGGTGATCGAGGTCGACGGGGAGAACGTCGTCCCCGGCGTGCACGCCGTGCTCGACAAGATGGCCGGCTTCGCCGACCGCGTCCGCTCGGGCGAGTGGACCGGCCACACCGGCCAGCGGATCCGCAACGTCGTCAACATCGGCATCGGCGGCTCCGACCTGGGCCCGGCGATGGCGTACGACGCGCTGCGGCCGTACACCGCACGGGAGTTGACGTTCCGGTTCGTGTCGAACGTCGACGGCGCCGATCTGCACGAGGCCGTGCGGGACCTGGACCCGGCTCAGACGCTGTTCATCGTCGCGTCGAAGACGTTCACCACGATCGAGACGATCACCAACGCCACCTCGGCGCGGTCCTGGCTGCTCGCCGGGCTGGGCGGTGACGACAAGGCGGTGGCCAAGCACTTCGTCGCGCTGTCGACGAACGCCGAGAAGGTCACCGGGTTCGGCATCGACCCGGAGAACATGTTCGAGTTCTGGGACTGGGTCGGCGGACGCTACTCGTTCGACTCGGCGATCGGGCTCTCCCTGATGATCGCCATCGGCCCGGACCGGTTCCGGGAGATGCTCGACGGCTTCCACCTCGTCGACGAGCACTTCAGGAGCGCGCCCGCCGAGGCCAACGCCCCGCTGATCATGGGCCTGTTGGGTGTCTGGTACGGCAACTTCTTCGAGGCCGAGTCGCACGCGGTGCTGCCGTACAGCCACTACCTCTCCAAGTTCACGGCCTACTTGCAGCAGCTCGACATGGAGTCCAACGGCAAGTCGGTCGACCGGGACGGGGACACGGTGGGCTGGACCACCGGTCCGGTGGTGTGGGGCACGCCCGGCACCAACGGGCAGCACGCCTACTACCAGCTGATCCACCAGGGCACCCGGCTCATCCCGGCCGATCTGATCGGCTTCGCCCGGCCGGTCGCCGAGCTGGGCGACGAACTGGCGGCGCAGCACGACCTGTTGATGGCCAACCTGTTCGCGCAGGGGCAGGCGCTCGCCTTCGGCAAGACCGCGGACGAGGTGCGCGCGGAGGGTGTGCCGGAGGAGCAGGTGCCGCACCGCACCTTCCTGGGCAACCACCCCACCACCACGATCCTCGCCCCCGAGCTGACCCCCTCGGTCCTCGGCCAGCTGGTCGCGCTGTACGAGCACAAGGTGTTCGTACAGGGCGCGATCTGGCACATCGACTCCTTCGACCAGTGGGGCGTCGAGCTGGGCAAGGTCCTCGCCAAGCGGGTCGAACCCGCACTGACCGACGGCACGGACGTGCCCGGTCTCGATCCGTCCACCGCCGCCCTCGTGGCCGCTTACCGCGAACTCAGGAAGTGAAGAACATGCAGCTCGGACTCATCGGCCTCGGCAAGATGGGCGGCAACATGCGCGAGCGGATCCGCCGCGCGGGCCACACCGTCGTCGGCTACGACCGCAACCCCGAGGTCACCGACGTCAGCAGCCTGACCGAAATGGTCGAGCGGCTCGAAGCGCCGCGCACCATCTGGGTGATGGTCCCGGCCGGCGCCGCCACCCAGTCCGTCGTCGACGAACTCGGCGGCCTCCTTCAGCCCGGCGACACCGTCGTCGACGGCGGCAACTCCCGCTGGACCGACGACGAGAAGCACGCCGCGGAACTCGGCGCCAAGGGCATCGGCTTCGTCGACGCCGGTGTCTCCGGCGGTGTGTGGGGTCTGGAGAACGGCTACGCGCTGATGGTCGGCGGCGACAAGGAGCATGTGGACCGCCTCCAGCCCATCTTCGAGGCGCTCAAGCCGGAAGGCCCGTACGGCTATGTCCACGCCGGCAAGGTCGGCGCGGGCCACTTCTCGAAGATGGTCCACAACGGCATCGAGTACGCCATGATGCAGGCCTACGCCGAGGGCTGGGAGCTGCTGGAGAAGGTCGACTCGGTGGACAGCGTCCGCGAGGTCTTCCGCTCCTGGCAGGACGGCACCGTCATCCGCTCCTGGCTGCTCGACCTCGCGGTCAACGCCCTCGACCAGGACGAGCACCTGGAGAAGCTGCGCGGCTTCGCGGAGGACTCCGGCGAGGGCCGCTGGACCGTCGAGGCGGCCATCGACAACTCGGTGCCGCTGCCCGCCATCACCGCCTCCCTCTTCACCCGGTTCGCGTCCCGTCAGGACGACTCGCCGCAGATGAAGATGATCGCGGCGCTGCGCAACCAGTTCGGCGGTCACGCCGTCGAGTCCAAGGAGTAGCCGGCCGTGGGGGATCTACTGCTGGTCCGCCACGGTGAGACGGAGTGGAGCGTGTCGGGCCAGCACACCAGCTGGACCGACCTGCCCCTGACCCAGCACGGCGAGGAACAGGCCAAGTCCCTCGCTCCGCTCCTGACGCACCGGACCTTCTCCCTCGCGCTGTCCAGCCCGCTGGGCCGCGCGATCCGCACCGCCGAACTGGCGGGCCTGTCCGGGGTCGTGACGGACCCCGACCTCCACGAGTGGGACTACGGCGCCTACGAGGGCATCACCACCGTCGAGATCCACCGCACCCGTCCCGACTGGTACCTGTGGACGGACGGCGTACCGCCGGGGGCCGAGGGGCATCCCGGCGAGTCACCGGCCGAGGTGGGACGACGCGCCGACCGCGTGCTGTCCCGCGTGGACAGCGCCCTCGCGGACGGTGATGTCGTCCTCGTCGCCCACTCCCACTTCCTGCGCGTGCTGACGGCACGGCGGCTGGGGCTGTCCCCGGCGGAGGGACGGCTGTTCCAGCTGGCGACCGGGACGGTGAGCCGGCTGTCGCTGGAACACGGACGCCCCGTGATCGCGGAGTGGAACACCCGGCCGTAGGGGGCGTGTTGACACCTGCGGTTCGGCCGCGTCAGAGTCTGAGACGATGGAGATCAACAATCTGACGGCGGCCGAACTGCGGGTGTGGCGCGCCTTTCCCCGCGGTGAGTCCGTGAACTTCCGTGCGGCGGACGACGAGGACACCACGGACGGGGCCGACTGGGGCTCCGAACGGACCATCCGGGCAACCGTGTTGCGGCATCTGCTGCTCGACGGCCCTCAGGAGGAGGGGGAGATACCCGCACTGAAACTCGCGGGCGCCCGGATCAGCGGCACTCTGGACCTGCGGTACGGAAGCTGCGACCAAGCCGTACGGCTGAGCCACTGCTACTTCGCGGGCGTGCCCCAGTTGTACGGCTCCCGGCTGCGTCAGCTGAACCTCAGCAATTCCGTCCTGCCCGGGCTTACCGCCGGTGCGATACGGGTGGAGGGCGTGTTGCGGTTGTCCGACTGCCAGGTGCGCGGAGTGGTGCGGCTCGGCGGCGCCCAGATCGGGAACGCGCTGTTCATGGAGCGCGCCCACCTCACGGCTGTGGACGCCCCGGAGCCGGTGCTCCAGCTGAACCAGATGACCACCGGCGACGACCTGTGGGCCCCGGGGCTGCGCGTCGACGGCGAGATGCGGCTCAATGGCGCCACCATCGCCGGATCGGTCAACATGAACGAGGCGCGGCTCAGCCTCCCCGGTGCGCATGCCCTCGACGCAGAGACCCTCACCGTGGAGGGCGACTTCCGCATGCGTGAGTCGCGGGTGCAGGGATGGATCGGCCTGCGGGGCGCCCGTATCTCGGGGCGCCTCGACCTGTCGTACGCCCATCTGGAGAACCCCGACGACGCGGCCCTGCGGGCAAGCAGCTGCACCATCGGGGAACTGTGGCTGCGCCGGGGCTCCGTGGACGGCACCCTGAATCTGCGCCGCACCCAGGTGGAAGTCCTTTTCCTGGAACCGGAGATGGTGCCGGACGAGGTGCTCCTCAACAACCTCGTCTACACCACACTCACTCCGCACGAGCCCGCCGAGCGTCGGCTGCCGATGCTGGAGCGGGACCCCGCCGGCTATGTCCCGCACGCCTACGAGCAGTTGACCGCCGCCTACCGTCGTATTGGCGACGACCGGGCGGCCCGGCAGGTCCAGTTGGCCAAACAGCTCCGCCACCGCACCACCCTCCCCTGGTACGGGCGTGTCTGGGGCCTGCTCCAGGAAGTCACCGTCGGCTACGGCTTCCGCCCCCTGCGCGCAGCGGTCTGGCTGCTGTCCCTGCTGGCCGTCGGCTCGATCGCGTACGCCCTGCACCACCCGCCCCCGCTGAAGCCCTCCGAGGCCCCGCCCTTCAACCCGGTGTTCTACACACTCGACCTGCTCCTGCCGGTCATCTCCTTCGGCCAGGAGAGCGCCTTCGCCCCGAAGAGCGGGTACCAATGGCTGTCCTACGTCCTCATCATCACCGGCTGGATCCTCGCCACGACCGTCGTCACCGGCGTGACCAGGACCGTCAGCCGCCAATGAGTCACGTCACCGCATGCTGCGCCGCCAGCCGCACCGGCGCGTTCTGGGCGCCGTAGCCCCGATAGCCGCCGTCCCGCTGGACCAGTTCGAAGAAGACGCGCCCCACGGTGTGCGTGTAGCAGTGGCGGAACTCGCCGCCCGTGTCCCGGTCGTAGAGGATGCCGAGTTCGCGGTACGTCTCCAGCTCCCCGTCCGCGAACTCGTACCGCGCCGCCAGGTCGTCGTAGTAGTTCCCGGGGATCGGCAGCAGCCGGCCGCCCGCCTCGCGGAAGCGTCGGGCCGCGGCCACCACGTCGTCGGTGGCGAGCGCGATGTGCTGGGCCCGGGCGGTGTCGTCGGTGGGCGCCGCACCGACGGTGAGCGCGATCCGCACGCTGCCGTCCGCGTTGGTCACCGCGCGGCTGCGCAGCAGGCCGTACGGGTCGGCCACGTCGACGCTCTCCTGCGCGTGCAGGCCGAGCACGCTGCGGTGGAAGAGGGCCGCCTCGTCGAAGTGGTGCCAGGGCTGGGTCAGGGCGAGATGGTCGATGCGGTGGACACCGGCGGCCTCCGGAGTGTGCGCGAGGTCCTCGAAGTCGCCCCGCCAGTCAGGGAGTTCGGGCCCGATGCCGGACGCGCAGAAGAAGAGTTCCGTGCCGTCGGGGGCGGCCACGGCGTCGAGCGGGGCGTCCTGCGGGGCGCGGCGGCGCGGCAGCACGGGCGCCAGCAGGGCCTCGGCGCGACGGGCGGCGCCCACCGGGTCCGGTGACTCCAGGCCGATCGCGGCGAGTCCGGTGCCGTCGCGGCGGGCGGCCGGGCCGGTGTTGACCAGGACACGTGCCTCGCCCTGCTGCCAGAGGTCGACGGGTTTGCTGCGGTGGCGTGCGGTGCGGGCGAAACCCAGGGCGCCGAGCACCGCCGAGACCGGTTCGGCGTCGGGCGTGACCAGTTCGGCGAAGGCGACGCCCGTGGGGACGACGGGGGCGGGAGGTGTCGCCAGGCCCAAGGTCTCCTGAAGGACCAGGAGGGAGCGGTGGGCGTCCACGGCGGTGGGTCCCGCCTCGGCCTGGCGGAAGACGTCGTTGAAGACTTCCAGCGAGAGCGGGCCCTCGTATCCGGCGCGGATCACGTGCTGGAGGAGTCCGGCGACGTCGAAGCCGCCCTGGCCCGGGAAGCAGCGGTAGTGGCGGCTCCACTGGAGGACGTCCATCGCGAGCAGCGGGGCGTCGGCCAGCTGAAGGAAGAAGATCTTCTCGCCGGGGATGGCCTCGATGCCCTTGGGGTCCGAGCCCCGGGAGAGGATGTGGAAGCTGTCCAGGCAGGTGCCGAGCGCGGGGTGGTCGGCGGCCTCGACGATGCGCCAGGCGTGGTCGTACGTACTGACGTGCCGCCCCCACGCGAGCGCCTCGTACGCCACACGGATGCCGAACTCATCGGCCAGATCGGCCAGTTGGCGCAGATGAAAGGCGGCCAGCGCGTCGTCGTCCTCGGCGAGCGGGGAGACGCTGGAGCAGACGAGGACGGTGTCGGCGCCGAGCCTGCGCATCACCTCGAACTTGTGCCGGGCACGCCGCAGATTGCGCGCGAACTCCTCCTGCGGCACGGCCTCGATGTCCCGCATCGGCTGGTAGAGGTCGACGGTGAGGCCGAGGTCGGCGCAGCGGCTGCGGATCTCCTCAGGGGTGCGGGGGCCGGCCAGCAGATCGTTCTCAAAGATCTCCACACCGTCGAACCCGGCCCGGGAAGCAGCCGTGAGCTTCTCGGTGAGCGACCCACTGAGGGAGACGGTGGCGATGGATGTACGCATGGTCGGTACTCCTTCAAGAAGCCGTACGACAGCGCCCCGCAAGGGGCGCGGGGAACTGCGCGCGCAACCACAGACGACCCGCAGCCGTCATGCCGCCCTGCCCACCGAGCTCTGCGCACCATCGGCCAACTCCGCAATGTCAGCCAGCATGCGCACGCTGTCCGCCTCCCGCCCGGTGAACAGCCGAAACGCATCCACGGCCTGGAACACAGCCATCCCACCCCCATCCAAGGTGGCGCAGCCCACCTCACGGGCGGTGCGCAACAGCTCGGTCTCCAGAGGCCGGTAGACGACCTCGGCGATCCACAGCTCGGGCCGGAGCAGCTCCGCAGGGAACGGCAGGCCCGGATGCGCCGCCATGCCGGTGGGCGTGGCGTGCACGACACCGTCGGCGGAACCGAGCAACGAGGCCAGCCGGTCCGGCGTGGCGGCAGCCGCCCGCCCCGCACCGAAGTGCCGGTTCAGCGCACCGGCGAGACCCGCGGAGCGATCCGGCAGCGGGTCGACGACGGTGACCCGCTCCGCGCCGAGCGTGAGCGTGGCATGTGCGACGGCCGCCCCCGCCCCGCCCGCACCGAGCTGCACGATCCGCTCCAGCGGCGCGTCCGGCAGGCCGCGTGCGAAGGACGCGGCGAAGCCGGTGACGTCGGTGTTGTGGCCGGTCGCGCGGCCGTCCTCGAAGACGACGGTGTTGACCGCGCCCAGCGCCTCGGCCTGCGGGGCGAGCGCGTCCAGGTGCTCGACGACCAGTTGCTTGCACGGGTGCGTGATGTTGAGCCCGTCGAAACCCAGGTCACGGGCGGCCCGTACCAGGTCGCCCACGGCCTGGGGTCCGACACCGAGCGGGTCGATGTCGATGAGCCGGTACAGATAGCGCAGGCCCTGGCGGTCGGCCTCTCTCTCGTGCAGGGCAGGACTGAGCGAGGGTCCGATGCCGGAACCGATCAGTCCCACGAGATATGAGTCCTTGGCCACGGAGGACCTCCTGAGCTGCTTACCGGGCACCTAATGTACGAACTAGTACGTTAGTCATAGCAGCTACCCGAAGGGAGGGGAAGACTCCCACGACGAGCTCTTAGAATCGCGGCACCTGCCCCTGCCCCGAAGGAACCCGATGACCAGCGTCGACGAACCGGCACGACCCAACGGGCGGATGCGTGACGCCGCCCGCACCCAGGCCGAGATCCTCGACGTGGCGACGCAGGAGTTCGCCCGGGCCGGCTTCGCGGGGGCGCGCGTCGACGAGATCGCCGCCCGCACCCGCACCACGAAGCGGATGATCTACTACTACTTCGGCGGCAAGGAGCAGCTGTTCACGGCCGTCCTGGAGCGGGCGTACGGCGTGATCCGCGAGGCCGAGCAGACGCTGGACGTCGAGCACCTGGATCCGGTCGCGGCCATCCGCCGGCTGGCGGAGCTCACCTTCGACCACCACGAGGCACACCCGGACTTCATCCGGCTGGTGAGCATCGAGAACATCCACGGGGCGGAGCACATCGCGGCCTCCGAGAAGCTCGGCAGGATGGGCTCACCGGCCCTGGACGTGATCGGCCGGATCCTGGAGTCCGGTCAGAAGTCCGGCCTGTTCACAGCGGACGTGGACGCCGTCGACCTGCACGCCATGATCAGCTCCTTCTGCTTCTTCCGGGTGGCCAACCGGCATACCTTCGGCGCCCTGTTCGGCCGCGACCTGGTGGACCGGGACCGGCGTGAGCACTACCGGGCGATGCTCGGCGACATGGTGATCGCCTACCTGACGGCGGACCGCGCGGCGGGCTGAGGACCGTACGACCCGGCCCCTTGACAGCGGGGAAACGCGCGCGCAACATCCCTACCCACCGGGACTAACTATCCAGTGGGTTAATTAGCCGAAGATCCGGCCCTTCTCCCCGCCGCTCACTCCCCCGTACGTTGGAGTTTCCCCAAAGGAGCCGCCGTGTCCGTCCCCGCCCCCTCCGCCCCGCCCGGGCAGCCGAAGAAAGCCGCGACGGCGGCCTGGATAGGCAGTGCCCTCGAGTACTACGACTTCTTCATCTACGGCAGCGCGGCCGCGCTGATCTTCCCCAAGGTCTTCTTCGACGAGTCGGATCCGGCGACCGCGACCCTGCTGTCGCTGGCCACGTTCGGTGTGGCGTACGCGGCCCGGCCGGTCGGCGCGCTGTTCCTCGGGCACTTCGGCGACCGGGTCGGCCGCAAGAAGATCATGGTCTTCACGCTGATCCTGATGGGTCTGTCGACGTTCCTGATCGGCTGTCTGCCCACCCGCGCCCAGGTCGGCACGCTCGCTCCGGTGCTGCTGGTGCTGTGCCGGGTGCTCCAGGGCATCTCGGCGGCGGGCGAGCAGGCCAGCGCCAACTCCATGACGCTGGAACACGCGCCGGCGAACCGGCGCGGCTTCTTCACCAGCTTCACCCTCGGCGGCACCCAGGGCGGTCAGCTGCTGGCCACGCTGGTCTTCATCCCGATCGCCGCGCTCCCCGAGGACCAGTTGCTGTCGTGGGGCTGGCGGGTCCCGTTCTGGATGAGCATCGCGGTCGCCGTCGTCGGCTACGTCATCCGCCGCAAGCTGGAGGAGACGCCGGCCTTCGCTCAGCAGGCGGCCACCGAGGGCGTCGTGAAGCTGCCCCTGGTGGTGCTGGTGCGCGAGCACTGGGCGGATGTGCTGCGGGTGATCGCGGGTGCGCTGATCGCCTCGGTCAGCACGATCTTCACGGTCTGGGCGCTGGCGTACGCGACCAGCGACACGGTCGGCATGTCCCGGTCGTCGATGCTGTGGGTGGGCGCGCTCGCGAACCTCGTCGCGCTCGCCGCGATCCCGCTGTGGGCCATGCTGTCGGACCGCATCGGCCGCCGCCCGGTGTATCTGATCGGTGCCGCCGGCAGCGCGGTGATGATGTTCCTGTACTTGTGGTCGATCTCGACGGGCTCCTACCCGCTGACCCTGCTGCTGGGCATCGTCACCTTCGGTGTCGTCTACAGCGCCGCGAACGGCGTGTGGCCGTCCTTCTACGGCGAGATGTTCACGACCCGGGTCCGGCTCTCCGGGATGGCGATCGGCACGCAGATCGGCTTCGCCGTGGCCGGGTTCGCGGTCACCTTCGCCGCTCAGATCGCGGGCCCCGACGGCAGCGACTGGTCGTCGGTGGCGCTCTTCACCGCGGCCCTGTGCGTGCCGCCGGTCATCGCCGTCCTCTCGGCCCGCGAGACCCACCGGGTGCCGACGGAGCAGCTCGGCGAGCGGGCGCCCGCCGGGGCGGACCGGCGGGAGACGGTGACGGCCTGATCGCGCACCACCGAATGCCCCCGAGTCCCCGGATGCCGCACCGGCTCCGGGGCTCGGGCATCAACCGGACACCAGCAGTTCCGTCCACGTCCGTGCCACCCGGTCCAGCGCGAACGCCTCCCGCACCTGCCCCCGGGCCACCTCCCCGGCGGACAGCCAGTCCTCCTGCTCCCCGAGCCCGGCGATCGCGTCCGCCATCGCCTGAGGGCTGTCGTGGATCCACCGCCCGTCGTAGATCTGGTCCGCTCCCGGCCACGGCAGCAGTGCGGGTACGGCGCCGGAGGCCATGCCCTCGGCCGGGGAGAGGTGGAAGCTCTCGTCGTCGCTGGTGGACAGGACATGTCCGATCCTGCGCAGCCAGTTCGCCACGTCCGGCCCGAACTCGTCGAAGACGACGGCCCCTTCGAGCAGCGGCGAGGTCTGCATCCGGCGCAGGATCGCGTCGTAGTGCGAACGCTCCTCCGGCTTGTTCCAGATCCACCAGTACTCCCACGGCGGCTTGGACTTGACCGAGAGGTGCCAGCGCCGGTCGCGGGCGCGCAGTTCTTCGAGGACGTCGAGGCCGAGGTCGAGCCGTTTGCGGCTGGGCGCGATGCCGATCATGCCGAGACGGTGGCGGGCGCCGGGCGCCTTGGGCCGGTCGAGCTGATCGACGTCGACCCAGTTCGGGATGGTGGTGATCTTCGACTCGGGCCAGCCGGTGCGTTCCAGGGTGCTGCGGGCGTAGTACGGGCTGACGCAGACCACCCGGTCGACCGCGTCGATGTCGACCTGCCGCGGATATCCGGCGTCGAGTTCGAAGCGGTGCAGCCGCACGACGAGCCTGCTGCCGGGCCGCTTGTGGCGGCTGTACCAGACGGCCGCAGGACCGCACCACTCGACGACCACCACATCGGCCCAGTCGGCGAGTTCACGGCTCGCGGCCGCGTCGTGGCGGGCGAGCGCGGGCCAGGCGTCGACCCGTACCTCGAGGCCGGGCAGCGCGCGGAAGTGGTCGAGCAGCCGGGTGAGGAACTTCAGGTCGTGGCCTGCGACGCCGACCCGCAGCGGACGCGGGCGGGTGGCGACGGCGGACGGCGCGGGCGGGAAGGCGCGGTCGAGGTGGCCACGCCAGCGGGTCGCCGCCGCGTCCAGGGTGTGGCGCCGGGCGGCGGCCCCGCACCGTTCGGCCGCCAGCCGCCTGGCCTCGGGCTCGCGTACCGCGCGGGCGACGGTGTCCGCGGCGTCGGCGAGTGCCGCGCTCCCGGGCACGAACAGCGGATAGTCGCCGCCGAGCAGGGCTTCGTGCGCCGGTGTGCGGTTGAGGACGACGGGCAGGCCCAGCGAGCCGAACTCCAGGACCTTGGTGGACAGTTCGAGGCTGGCGTCGAGGACGGGGTCGCGCCAGCCGAGGCCCAGGTCGCAGTCGGCGGCGATGCGCATGGCCTCCTCGCGCGGCCGGCCGCCGTGGTGGTGGACGTCGGGGGTGATGCGCAGTGCTTCGGCCATGGCGGACTGGAAGTCGGGGTGGGCGGGATCTTTGTGGATCTTGTCGCCGACGGTGTGGAGTTCGGCCCGGATGCCGCGTTCGGCGAGCAGCGCAGGCAGCCGGGTCATCGGCAGGGTGTTCCACCGGGGCGCGAACTTGCCGGTGTAGACGAGGCGTACGGGATCGTGCAGCCCGTCCCGCGCCGGGACTTCGAACCCCGGCTCGGGCACCGCGGGCGGGCTGAGCACGGACCGTCCGCAGGCCTCGGGCACCCAGGTCTCCAGGAAGCAGCGCAACTCCTCGGTCTGGCACAGGAGTTGCTGCGAGGCGGCGGCGATCCGGGCGAGTTCGGCGCGGGCCTCCTCGGTCATCTCGGCGGGCGACTGCGGAATGTCGGTGAGGTAGGCCCAGATCCGCCCGTCGAAGGCGCCGTCGGCGACGACCCGCGTGACCAGCCGGCGGCCGCGCAGCACCAGCAGATCGCAGGGCTCCTCCTCGTCGAGCCGGGCGAGCAACTGCGAGGCCTGGAAGGGCGAAAGGGGGTGCCCGCCCTGTCCGGGCACGAGCCGCTCCTCGTACGGACGCACCAGCGTCACCCCGGGCAGCCCGGCCAGCGGATCGGTCAACCGGCCGGTGCTCACGGGTGCCTTGAGGACGAGGCGGGTCCGGCAGCCCGCTCGGGACAGCGCCTGCACCGTCGACTGGGCCCAAACGGCGGAGCCGTCGATGAGGTTGAGGTCCACGTCGCCGTAGACGAGCGCCCGGAGGGTGCGGGTCATGACGGCTCCTTCCCACGCACGGCGAACAGTCGGTGCCCCGCACGCGACCAGGAGTCTGGCGGGGTGCCGGCCGACAACACCGACCGCCGTACCGACAGCCGCCGCAAAGTCGACACAAAAACGCAGTCAGCGGCAGGTGAGTCGAGGCCCACGTCATCGCCATGGACGAGCGCCCGGAGGGTGCGGGTCATGACGGCTCCTTCCCACGCACGGCGAACAGTCGGTGCCCCGCACGCGACCAGGAGTCCGGCGGGGTGCCGGCCGTCAGCAGCGACCGCCGTACGAGCAGCGGACGCAGGGTCGGTACGAAGACGTAGTCGTCGGCGGCGGGTGTGTGGCCCACCGCGTCGGCGCCCGAGTACTCCTGGGCGCAGAGCAGGTCGAGCAGCAGGGTGTCCGGGCGGTCCTCGGTCAGATCCGTCCAGTCGGCGACCCAGGGCGCGGTGGGCGGGCCGGCGTGCACGGCGACCGAGGCGGCGGCGAGTTCGTCGAGGGCGAGTCCCGCGGGGTCGGCGACGACCACCTCGGCCGGCCGATGGAGCTGACCGAGCGTCTGGGCGACGAGCCGGGCGACGTCCGTGGCGTCCCGGGGGGCGGCCAGCACGGCGACCCGGCGTGCGTCCAGTGGGTCGGGGGCGCCCGCCGACCGGGCGAGCCGGGCCAGTCGTACCCGGGTGCTGTCCTGCTGGAAGGCGTCCCGGAGCCGGTCGCGGCCGTCGGTGACCGGGTCCAGGCGGGAGAGCCGTACGCCGGTGTCCGCGTCGAGGACGGCGTCCCAGGGGAGGTGACCCAGACCGGGGGCGGCCGCCGCAGGACCGTCCCGCCACAGGACCGCCGTACGACCGAACGCCCTTGCCTGGCCGACCAGTTCGGACAGCCGGCGGTCCAGGTCGGGGGCGAGTCCGGTGCCCGTGAGCGACCAGGGTCCGTCCTGCGCCGTGCACGCGCTCAGCTGGACGACGAAGACGTCCGGGTCGGTGCGTTCGACCAGCAGGCGCCCGTCGTGCGGCAGTACCCGGCTCACCACGGCGTCCGCCGCGAAGTCCTCGGCGGTGCGGTCGGTCAGCACGCCGGTGATCACCAGCCGGTCGCGGGGCGCCACGGACAGGGCGCGGTAGGAGAGGTAGTGACGGTCGTCGACCTGCTCCTCCGGTGCCGGGGCAAGGTTCGCGCCCTGCGGCGCCCGTCCCTTGGTCTTCCGATGCCGCCACAGCCCGTACAGCTCCCCCGGCAGTCGCGCCGCCCCCTTCTTCGGTGAACGGGCCGCCGATACGAGGGCCTTGCCCACCCGCAGGGAGGTGGAGCCCTCCAGCATGGCCACGCGTGCCTCCAGCACGCCGACCCGGTCCCGGGCACCGCGCAGGGCGGACGCCAGCTGGTCCTTCTCCCGTACGGCGGCGGCCAGTCGCTCGGCGAGTCCGTCCCCGCGGGCGGTCTCCAGGACGCGTGCGGTCTCCTCGGCCGTGCGCTCCAGGTCGAGCAGTCGGGCGCGCTGGGAGCGGGAGACGAAGTCGGCGAGGACGTACTCGTCGGCGATGCGCAGGGCCGTGGCGAAGCCGTCGGCGGGTACGGGCCGGCCGAACCAGTCGTGGGGCGGCAGGAGTTCCTCGGTGCACGCGAACACCGCGCCCGCGTGCAGGTGCGCGTATTCGAGCGGGGTGGCGCGCAGCACCTGGCAGCGGTGGGCCACCAGAGCGTCGAGGAGGCGGTGGTGGGGAAGTTCGGGCCCGGGGTGGCCGAAGACGATCAGACCGCGTCCGCCGGGCCGCATCCGTTCCAGTACGGCGAGACAGTTCGCCTCGTCTCCGTGCAGCGTGGGATCGGGGCCGTAGGAGAGGAGCACCAACTCCCCCTCGCCTACGGGCTGTTCGTGACGGCGTAGGGCGACACCCGGCGGAAGGTGCAGATAGGGCTCCAGCCGCAGTCCGCCGCCCGTCGCGTCGACGACGGAGGTGATGCCGTCCAGATGCGGGTGGAGCAGATCGGTCAGGCGCATCAGCGGATCCTCGTGAAGACATGGAAGCCGACCCGGTTCTCGCGGAAGCCGTAGGGCCGGAAGAGGGTGTGGCTCAGGCCGAGGGGTTCGAGCTCCCGGCGGTAGGCGGCCGTCGGGCGGTGCAGGATGTAGTCGCCGCGCGGGCTCGGCTCGTGGGTGTCCTCGTCGGTGACGATCAGCCGGCCGGTGATCCGCACGAGGGAGGCGAGGTTGCGCAGACCGGCCGCCCACTCCGCGTCGTCCAGGACGTGGAAGAGGACGTCCACGCAGAGCACCACGTCGTAGAGCCAGGGGCTGCGCCATTCGTCGAGCGCCGCGAGGGCGTAGCGGGGGCCGCCGCCCTCGGCCTCCGCTTGGGTGATGGCCTCGGCGCTGGTGTCGAAGGCGTCCACGCGATGACCGCAGCGCACGAGGGCGCGGGCGAAGTGCCCTTTGCCGCAGCCCGCGTCGAGCACGGCCAGGGGGGCCGCCGGGCTGGACAGGTCGCCGATCAGGGTGAGCAGCTCGCCAAGCCGCTGCGCGTAGAAGATCTCGTTGCCGGGCCGGTCGAGGCCGATGTGGCCGCCGGAGGCGAGGTCGTCGCGTTCGCGGTGCCGGGTGTCCCAGTAGGTCCGGGTGGCGTCAGCCATGGCGCTCCAGCCACTCGGTGAGCACCCGGGCGATGCGCGAGCCCGCCTTCCCGTCCCACAGCGGCGGCCCTTCGGCGGACGGCGGCGCGGTTCCGTCCAGGACCTTGCGCAGGGCGGGCACCAGTTCGCCGTGCCGGACCAGGCGGTTGGTGCCGTGGGTGACGGTGACGGGGCGTTCGGTGGTGGTCCGCAGGGTCAGACACGGGACGCCCAGCACGGTGGTCTCCTCCTGGACGCCGCCCGAGTCGGTGATCACGGCGGCGGCTCCGCGGACCAGGCCCATGAACTCGACGTAGCCGAGGGGTTCGAGCAGGTGGATGCCCGGCGCGTCCGCGAGGCCCGCCGCCCGCAGCGCGGCCCGTCCGCGCGGATGCAGGGGCACCGCGAGGTCCAGATGGGCCGCCGCCTCGGTGAGCGCGCGGGCGGCGGCCGCGGCCGCCTCGGGGTCGTCGACGTTGGCCGGCCGGTGCAGGGTGACCACGCCGTAGCGCTCGGGCAGTCCGTGGGCGGAGCGGGCGGCGGACGGGTCGAAGTGGTCCAGATGGGTGAGCAGAGTGTCGATCATCGGGTTGCCGACGAAGTGCACACGGCCGGGGTCGACGCCCTCCCGGGCGAGATGGCCGACGGCTTCGGGACTGGTCGCGAACAGCAGCTCGGCCAACTGGTCGACCAGGCGCCGGTTGACCTCCTCCGGCATCGACATGTCGAAGCTGCGCAGGCCCGCCTCGACGTGGGCCACCGGGATCCCCAGCTTGGCCGCGACGAGGGCGGCGGCCAGCGTGGAGTTCACGTCGCCGTACACGGTGACGAGGGCCGGTTCGCGGGCGATCAGCTCGCCCTCCAGCGCGACCAGGAGGTCGGCGGTCTGCCGGGCGTGGCTGCCGGAGCCGACGCCGAGATCGGTGTCCGGGGCGGGCAGGCCGAGCTCCCGGAAGAAGATGTGCGACATCCGTTCGTCGTAATGCTGACCCGTGTGCACCAGGACCTGGTCGTGTCCGGCCGCACGCAGTGCGGAGACGACCGGTGCGGCCTTCACGAAGTTCGGCCTGGTCCCTACGACATGGAGTATGCGGCCGTTCATGCCGTACGTTCTCCGCTCTGCCGTCCTACCTTGGCGACATGTATCGATATGTCCCCCGTGCACTCAGCTTGGCCGCATCCGTGGCCTGGGGCGAGTTGCGGCATGATCCCGTCCGGGCCGCGCTGCTCGGCGTGCGCCTGCTGCCGGGACGGGTGCGGCGCGGGCTCGGGCCGGTCGAGGGGCGGCTCGCCGCGCGCGCCCGTACGGCCGGGCCGACCGCGACCCCGTCCGCCGCACGGGTACGGGCACCGGCCGGGCGGGTGATCCGGCCCGTTCCCGGCCGGGTGCTGCACCTGGTCACCAACGGGGTGCCGTTCAAGCACGCCGGCTACACGGTGCGCACGCAGGCGCTGGCCGTGGCCCAGCGGGCGGGCGGGCTCGATGCGCATGTGGTGACGCGCATCGGTTTTCCGGTGGCGCAGGGCGTCCTGGACGCGCGCCCGCTCCAGATCGTGGGCGGGGTGCCGCAGCACCGGCTGCTGCCGCTGCGGCTGCCGTACGGCCAGGGCGCGGTGCTGGCGCGCAACGCCGAGTTGGCCGGGCGACTGGTGGAGCGGCTGCGGCCGGCCGTGCTGCACGCGGCGAGCGACCACGGCAACGGCCGGGTGGCCCTGGCCCTGCGCGAGACCTACGGGCTGCCGGTGGTGTACGAGGTGCGGGGCTTCCTGGAGGAGACCTGGCTGGCCCGGGCGCCGGGCCGGAGTCCGGACGACGAGACGTATCGCGCGCGGCGCGCCCTGGAGACGCACTGCATGCGCGAGGCCGATCTGGTGCTGACGCTGGGCGTGGCGATGAAGGCCGAGATCGTGGCCCGCGGGGTGCCCGAGGAGCGGGTTCTGATCGTGCCCAACGCGGTGGACGAGGCGTTCCTGGCCCCGCCGCCGGGCGGAACGGAGCTGCGGGCCCGACTCGGCATCGGCGCGGACGAGTTTGTGGTCGGCACCGTCAGCAGCATTACTCCATACGAGGGAATCGACACACTGCTCCTCGCGGGGGCCGAGCTGAGGCGGCGCGGCGTCCCGCTGCGGCTGCTGATCGTGGGCGAGGGACCCGAGCGGCGGACGCTCGAGGCGATGGCCCGCCGACTGGGCCTGGGGGACGGCGTCGCCCTGTTCACCGGCCGGGTGCCGCACGACCAAGTGCGGGCCTATCACGCGGTGTTGGACGTGTTCGCGGTGCCGCGCACCGACGACCGGGTCTGCCGGCTGGTCACGCCGCTCAAGCCGGTCGAGGCGATGGCGAGCGGTGTCCCGGTGGCCGCCAGCGATCTCGCCGCGCTGCGGGAACTGGTGAAACCCCAGGTGAACGGAGAATTGATCCCAGCTGAATCGCCACATTCCTGGGCGGAAGCTCTCGAACTATTGCTTTACAGTCAAAAACGGCGGCATGAGTGGGGGGCATCCGCTCGCGCGCTGGTAGCGCGTGACCGCACATGGAAGAGGGTCGCTGCCACGACCCGCGAGGCGTATCGCGCTCTTGGATGCGTCTGAGACACGGTGTCCGCATCGAGGGCGGAGAATCCCTATGCAGGACGAACAGGCCGAACCGCTCGGGGAATTGAGCGAATCGCTCGGGGAAGAACAGGCCGACGGCCTCGAACTGGCCGTCATCGGACTCGGCTACGTCGGACTGCCGCTAGCGCGGGAGGCGTCGGCGGTCGGCCTCAGAGTCGCGGGGCTCGACCTCGACCCACGGGTCGTCGAGGGCCTGAACGCCGGGCACTCCCATGTCGACGACGTGTCCGACGACGACGTCCGCAGCATGCGGGCCGCCGGATTCACGGCGTACACCGACGACGCCTGTCTGGCCCGTGCGCAGACGATCGTCATCTGCGTACCCACCCCGCTCAGCGCGGACGGCGGCCCGGATCTGAGCGCGGTGACCTCCGCGGTGCGGGCGGTGGCGGACCGGCTGCGCCGCGGACAACTGGTCGTCCTGGAGTCGACCACCTATCCGGGCACCACCGAAGAGGTCGTACGGCCGCTGCTGGAGGAGTCGGGGCTGCGCGCGGGCCAGGACTTCGCGCTGGCGTTCTCACCCGAGCGCATCGACCCCGGCAACACCACGCACGGACTGCGCGAGATACCGAAGGTGGTCGGCGGCTGCACCCCCGCATGTGCGGCGCGCGCGGCCGCCTTCTACGGCAAGATCGTCGACACGGTCGTCCAGGCGAAGGGCACCCGCGAGGCCGAGATGGCCAAGCTGCTGGAGAACACCTACCGGCACGTCAACATCGCCCTCGTCAACGAACTCACCATCCTCTGCCGCGAGTTGCACGTCGACGTCTGGGACGCGATCCGCTGCGCGGGCACCAAACCGTTCGGCTTCCAGGCCTTCCGGCCGAGCGCCGGGGTGGGCGGACACTGCATCCCCATCGACCCCAACTACCTGTCGTACAAGGTGCGTTCGATCGGCTACGAGTTCCGGTTCGTGGAACTCGCCCGGGAGATCAACGCACATATGCCGGAGTACGTCGTCCGGCGCGCCCAGGATCTGCTCAACCACGAGGGCCGCGCACTGCACGGCACCCGCGTCCTGCTGCTGGGTGTCACCTACAAGCCGGACGTCGCCGACCAGCGCGAGGCGCCGGCGGTGCCGGTGGCCCGGCTGCTGCGGGAACGGGAGGCCGAGATCGCCTTCCACGACCCGTTCGTGCCCGCGTGGTCCGTGGACGGGGTGGCCGTGCCGCGTGTCGTCGACCTGATGGCCGGGGTGCGCGCGCACGACCTGACGATCCTGCTCCAGGACCACTCCGCGTACGACCTCCCGGCCCTCGCCGACGAGGCCCGGCTGCTGTTCGACACCCGGGGGCGGATCTTCCGGCCCGGCGTCGAGGTGCTGTAGGCAACTCCCCTTCTCCCGCGCGCGGTTCGAAGGCTCCTGGGCGCGGAGTCGAAAGGTGCTCAGATGCGGATACTCGTCGTCACCGTCGTCCACCACCCCGAGGACGCGCGCATCCTGCACCGGGAGATCGCCGCGCTGCGGGACCGGGGCCACCGGATCGTGTACGCGGCACCGTTCACGGCACGCGAGGTGCCGCCGCGCCCGGACCTCGAAGGCGTGGACCTGCCCCGCGCCGCCGGCCGCAGGCGCCGTGCGGCCGTGTCGGCGGCCCGCGCCCTGCTGGTGGAGCGGGGGCACGAGGCGGACGTGATACTGCTGCACGACCCGGAACTGCTGCTGGCCCTGCCCGGCACCCTGCGCCGCTGGCGGCGGTCCGGGACCGCGCCGGTGGTGGTGTGGGACGTACACGAGGACACCGTGGCGGCGCTGACCATGAAACGCTGGCTGCCGCGGGCGCTGCGACCGCCGCTGCGGCTGGGCGTACGGGCGGCGGAGCGGCTGGCGGAACGTCATCTGCGCCTCCTGCTCGCCGAGGACGCCTACCAGGAACGCTTTCGCCGCACGCACCCGGTGGTGCCGAACCACCCGGCCGCACCGCCGCACCCGCCCGAACCACCCGGTACCGAACGCGTCGTCTACGTCGGCCATCTGTCCCGGGCCCGCGGCGCGCTCGACCTCATAGAGACGGCGCGGCTCCTCCCGGCCGACCTGCACCTCGACGTGGTGGGGGCGGCGGACGCCGACGTACGGGACGCTCTCGACGCGGCCCACCGGGACGGCTTCCTGCACTGGCACGGCTTCCTGCCCAACGACCGCGCACTCGCCCTGCTCCCCGGGGCCCTGGCCGGCCTCTCCCTCCTCCACGACCAGCCCAACTACCGCCATTCGCGCCCCACCAAGGTCGTCGAGTACATGGCGCACGGCGTCCCCGTGGTCACCACGCCCACGCCGCTGGCCGCCGAACTGGTCGAGCGGCACGGCTGCGGTCTCGTCGTCCCGTACGGACATCCGCTCGCGGCCGCGCAGGCCATACGGCGGCTCGGCGCGGACGCGGAACTGCGCGTGGCCTCGGCCAGGCGCGGCCACGCGGCGGCCCTCGCCGACTTCAACTGGCCCGACAAAGCAGCCGAGTTCGCCGGGTGGCTGGAGACGTGGGCGCAGGAGGCGGCCGGTGCTGGGCGCGCGGGTGGCGCGGCTCGTACAGGGAGATCTCGCCCCCGCCCGGCAGCCGGAAGCCCGTCACCCGGCCCCAGGGCGCGTCCTGGACGGGTCGGCTGAACTCCACGCCCCGCTCGGTCAGATCGGCGGTCGTGGCGTCGAGGTCGTCGCACATCAGCATGAGTTCGTGCACCGCCTCGCCCTCCGTCACGGCGTCGCGCGAATAAATCACCACATGTGCCCCATTGATCACGCCGCGCAGGCCAGCCCCGGAAGGGGCCGCCCGCTAGGACCGCCGGGGAATGCCGTAGGCCCGCTCCACCCGAAGGCGCAGCACCAGGCGACCGTCGCGGACCATCGCGGCCCGGTAGTCGTCCCAGTCCGGATGCTCGCCCCTGACGTCACGGTAGAGGCGGATCAGCTCCTCGACCGTCCCGTCGTACGGGTCCTTCGCGACGGGCGCGAGGTCGGCCGTGCCCTCGGCGACGGTGTAGGCCCAGCCGTCGGACGTGGTCACGTGGTACGAGGCGCGGGGGTCCCGGCGCAGATTGCGGGTCTTGGCGCGGTCGTCCGTGACCGAGACCCGGATGATCCGCTCGTCCGGGTAGTAGGCGTGGTTGACGTTGGACAACTGGGGCCGCCCATCGCCCTTGATGGTGACCAGCACCCCGGCCTTGGTCTCGGAGAGCAGCGCCAGCAGTGCGTCCTGAGACGAGTCGTGAGTCATGTCGGGGACAACCGGAGCGAGGGCCCGCCGCATTCCTCCATGGACGATTCCGAGGCGGGCCTGCGGCATGTACGAGCTGATGTTCCGCCACGAACACCGAGAACTTCGAGCCGCTGCTCCGAGCGGCCCCGGACGCCCATCTCGGCAACGCCAGGTGAACCGCCGGATGGCACCGTCCTGACCGTCGCACAGCCCCCGCCGGTTCGTTGTACGAAGCGGGCCGTGTCCTACCCAAGGGGCGCGGGGAACTGCGCGACCAGCCACAGGGGACCCGCACCCGCATAGTTCCTCGGCCCGACCCTCGCGTGCTGCGATGAACGTCGGGCCGGGCCGGGGCGGTGGTGGGGCTCGCGTTGTCTGTGCGTTGCGCCACGTCGGGTGTGAATCGTGCCCGACGGGGCGGCCGGATACGCATTCCTACGCGACCATGAGGTCTGAGGGCGTTCCGGCGGGGTATGTCGGACCGCACCTCGAGAGACGCTACGGAGGGCACGGAATGGCACTGCTGCGACAAGAGGTCGAACCGGACGAGGTGGGACTGGACGGGAAGGCGCTGGACCGGCTCGACCAGTACTTCGCCCACTACGTCGACGAGGGACGACTTCCCGGCTACCTGGTGGCCGTCGCGCGCGGCGGACGTGTCGCCCATCTGACGACGCACGGCCGGCGCGACGTCGCGGCCGGACTGCCCGTCGAGGCGGACACGCTGTGGCGGATCTACTCGATGACCAAGCCGGTCACCGCGGTCGCCGTGCTGCTGCTGATGGAGGAGGGCAAGCTGTCGCTCGACGACCCGGTCGCCGCGCACCTGCCGGCCTTCGCCGACGCCCGGGTGTACGACAGCGGCTCCGGCGCCGATCTGAGGACCCGCCCGGCCGCCGGCCCGATGCTGATCCGGCATCTGCTCACCCACACCTCCGGCCTCACCTTCGCCTTCTACCACTCCCACCCCGTCGACGCCCTCTACCGCGAGGCCAACCTGGAGTCGTCGGTGCCGCCGGGCGCCAACCTGGCCGAGACGATCGACGTGTACGCGAGTCTGCCGCTCCAGTTCGAGCCGGGCACGCAGTGGAACTACTCGGTGGGGTCGAACGTCCTGGGCCGGGTCATCGAGGTCGCGTCCGGGCAGTCGCTCGACGAGTTCTACAGGGAGCGCATCTTCGGACCGCTCGGGATGACCGACGCCGGATTCCAGGTCTCCGCCGAACAGGCGGGCAGGCTGTCCGAGTTGTACGGCGAGACCGAGGGCGGCACCATCGAGCGGATCCCCGGGCTGCCGCTGCACGGCAGACCGAGGTTCCTGTCCGGCAGCGGCGGCATGGTGGCCGGCTCGTACGACATGCACCGCTTCATGGAGTTGCTGCGGCGCCGCGGCGAACTCGACGGCGTCCGCCTGCTCGCCCCCGAGACCGTGGACCTGATGACCGCCAACCAGCTCCCCGGCGGCGCCGATCTGCGCTCCTTCGGCAGCCGCCCGCACGACGAGCCGGGCAACACGGGCGTCGGCTTCGGCTTCAGTGTCTCCGTGGTGATCGACCCGGCCCGCACCCTGGCGCCCTCCGGGCTGGGCACGTACGGCTGGACCGGGGCCGCGACGACGACGTTCTGGGTCGACCCGAGCCGCGATCTGACCGTGCAGTTCATGACGCAGGTACGGCCCCGTACCTCGCACACGATGTTCCCCGACCTCAAGAGGCACGTGCACGAAGCCGTCACGGACTGATCAGCGCAGCGTGAACTCGACACCCTCGCGGCCGAGTTCGCCCAGCCACTCCTGCGACCGGGCCGCGGTCTCGGCGGCGCGGTTCAGGCCCGGCGGCAGCGAGCCGTCCAGGATGTGCCGGACGCCGAGCGCGAGGGTGCGGGAGACACAGCGGGCCATCGCGCTCTCCGCAGCGTCGCCGGTCAGGTCGAGGAGGTAGCCGCCCGACCACTGGTTCACCGTGAGCGACACCGCCAGAACCACCCGGTCCCGGTCGGCCTCCGTGGTCGGGTAGGCGGCCGCCAACTCCTGTGCCAGCGCCGCGATCCGCGCGTCGTCACCCGCCTTCAACTCCTCGAAGACGCCGTCCCAGGCCCGCAGCCAGCCCTCCAGACGCAGCGTGCCGCGAACGAAGGTCCGCGCTTTCCAGGCGGGCGGCAGTCCATACTGCTCGACGAAGGGCATGCTGTCGCGGTTGGGGTAGACCTCGAAGGTCTCGCCGTCGACGACATGCTCCCGGGTCGCCTCCCAGGGACGGTCGGCGACCGTCTCCGCACCGTCCTCGATGTAACGGGCGGGCGAGCGCAGGGCGCCCAGCACACCCGCAGGGGCCCAGCTGAAGCGGTACTTGAAATCGTTCGGGACCGCGGGGACACCGCCGCAGTACGAGGTGAGGCTGTACGACGCCGCCGTCTCGTCGCCGATCTCCTCCCGGGCCCGGGCGACCAGGCTGTGCGCGAAGAGATGGTCGATGCCGGGGTCGAGACCGGCCTCGGTGAGAACGACGGTCCCGGCCGACCCGGCCGCGGGCACCAGCTCCAGGACCGCGTCCGACACATAGCTGGAGCAGGCGAAATGCGCTCTCCCCCGCACACAGGCCGCCAGGATCCCGGCGTGTTCGGGCGCGGGCAGCATCGATACGACGACATCACCGGGCGCCAGCTCGGCGGTGAGCGCGTCGAGCGTGTACGCACGGGGCTCGGCGCGACCGGTGAGACCCCGCTCGTCGAGGGCCCGGGCGGCGCGCTTCTCGGTGCGGTGCCACAGCCGTACCCGCTCGGCGGTGTCGCACAGCACGGCCAGGCCGCCGCCCGTGGACAGACCGGCGCCGATCCAGTGGACGGTGCCGCTCGCCCGCACGACATCACGCATGGCGGAACTCCCCTTCTGAGATGCCGAGTTCACGGCAGGCCTGGTGGAACCTGTCCAGACAGCGCCCCCACGGCCCGCCGGTCTCGAACCCCAGCAGCTGGGGCAGCAGGGACGCCGAGAAGTCGGTGCTGGACTCCCGGGGCAGCAGGGACGGCAGGTTGTCGATGGCGATGAGGTCCAGCGGGGGTTCCTTGCGCAGACGGCGGACCGGGTCCGTCCAGTCGGTGACCCGGTCGTAGACCGGCAGCACGTTCAGGGGCGAGCCGACGTCGCAGGTGACGTCGCACAGGGTGCGCAGACGGCGGGCCGGGTCGTCGAGGTCCTCCTCCCTGACGAAGGGCGGGATGGGGGTGGTGGCGAGTACGGCGTTGACCAGCACGTCGTGGTCGAGGAGGGCCCGGCGGTCCAGGTCGCGGGTCTCGGCGAGGTCCCAGCAGGTCGGATCCACCCCGGCCACGTGCAGGGCCACCCGCGCGCCGCGCCCGCTGCGGCCGAGGGCTCCGATCACCAGCGCGGTGAACTCCTCCCCGGACGCCTGGAGCGCGTCGTCCAGCTCCTCCTTCGACGTGGGCCGCAGCGGCGCCCGGAGCCGGCCCCGGTGCCGGAGCACCGCCAGGGCCGCGCCCAGATAGCCCGCCCAGAATCCGAAGGCGGCGAGCCGGCGGCCGTCGTCGTCCACCAGGTACTCCAGGTCGAGGAGCGCCCCCGAGCCGGCGGCGAACCTCCGCAGCAGGTCCGCCGCGCCGGGCTGCCGCTTGTAGGCGTGACCGAAGAAGATGTGCCGGTGCGTCAACGTGCCCGGCTCGTCGGGGAGTTCCTTCAGCCCGAGGACGACGGCGTCCCCGGGCGCCGACACCCATGAGCCCGCCGCCGCGACCCGGCAGCCGACCGCCTCGTACTCCTCGATCGGGAAGATCCGCTGCGGCGACTCCTCGACGGTCAGCACCGCTCCGCTGTCGACGAGGCGCCGTGCGTCGGACGGCACGACCGGTGTACGGCGCTCGGTGGAGCGGACCTCGTGGCGCAGCCACAGGTGGAGCTCGGTCATACGAGATTGGCCTCCGGACGCGGGGCATCGGCCGCGAACCGGCCGGCGCTGAGCGGGCTGACGTCCACGAAGGGTACGCGGCCGAGGTACAGGTCGCGGACGACCTCGCCGACGGCGGGCCCCTGGAGGAAGCCATGGCCGGAGAAGCCGGTCGCATAGAGGAAACGGGAGGGTGAAGTCGCCTCGCCGATCAGGGCGTTGTGGTCGGGGGTGTTCTCGTACAGGCCCGCCCAGCCGCCGGTGCGGCGCAGGTCGGTCAGGGCTGGGGCGCGGCGCTGCATGGCCTCGTACAGCCGGGGGATCCAGCGGTCGTGGGGGTCGGAGGCGAAGCCGGGGCGCTCTTCGGGGTCGGACATGCCGAGGAGGAGGCCGGGGCCCTCGGTGTGGAAGTAGAGGCTGGTGGTGAAGTCGATGGTCATCGGCAGGTCGGGCGGGAGCCCCCGGACCGGTTCGGTGACGGCGATCTGGCGGCGTAACGGCTCGACCGGCAGATCCACGCCCGCCATGGCGCCGACGGCCCGTGACCAGGCGCCGGCCGCGCAGATCACGGTGTCGGTGGTGATCCGGCCCAGGGTCGTCAGCACGGCGGTGATGGTGTCGCCGTCCCGTTCGATGCCGGTGACGTCGGTGTGCCGCAGGACGCGCGCGCCGTACTCGCGGGCGGCGGCCGCGTAGCCGTGCACCACGGCTTCCGGGGTGCAGTGGCCGTCGTCCGGCGAGAACGCGGCCGCCAGCAATCCGTCCGTGCTGATGAGCGGGGACAGCCTCTGCGCCTGAGCCGGGTCGATCATGCGGCTGGGCACGCCGAGGGAGTTCTGCAGCCGGACGCCCGCCTCGAAGCCCGCGACCTCCTCGGGCGTGGACAGCAGGAAGAGATAGCCGACCCGGTGCAGCCCGATGTCGTGGCCGATCTCGTCCTGGAAGCGGCCGAAGGCCTCCAGGCTGCGCGCGCCGAGCTGGATGTTGAGCTCGTCGGAGAACTGCGCCCGGACTCCGCCCGCGGCCTTCGAGGTGGATCCGGCGGCGAGTTCGTCCCGTTCGACCAGGACGACGTCCCGTACGCCGGCGCGGGCGAGGTGGTAGGCGATGCTCGTGCCCATCACCCCGCCGCCGATGACGACGACCCGAGCCTGAAGCTTCACGCTGGTGCCTCCTTGGCGGCGTGGATCACGGCCCAGGCCGCCGCGGCGTCCTGGATGCCGAGTCCGACGCTGTTGTAGTGGACGATGTCGCCGGGTGCGGTCCGTGCGGTGCGCCGGCCGGTGACGACGGCGCCGAGCGGGACCAGGTCGTCCGTGGTGAGCAGACCTTCCCGCAGGGCGTCCACGACCGGTCCCGCATGTTCCGCCGCGGTCGCCACGTCGTCGACGACGACGGCCGCCGACCGCCGTAGGACGTCGGCGTCGACCTCCCGACGGGTCGGCTCGAACGACCCGACGCTCACCACCGTGCAGCCGGGCGCGAGCCACTGTCCGCGGACGACCGGAGTGGCGCTGAGCGTGCAGGCGGCGACCAGCGACGCTCCGGTCACGGCCTCCTCGGCGGTGCCGACCGGCTCGGTGGCGACGCCCAGTTCGGCGCCCAGGGCCGCGGCGGCGCGGGCGCGGTTCTCCGGGGTCGGACTCCACACTCGTACGGACTTCAGGTCCCGCACCCGGGAGATGGCCCGTGCGTGGGCGAGGGCCTGGGTGCCGGAGCCGAGCAGGGCGAGGTCCGCGGCGCCGGGAACGGCCAGGGCGTCGACGGCGACGGCGCTGCCCGCGGCCGTGCGCAGGGTCGTCACCGCGGTGCCGTCCAGGACGGCGGCGAGGCGGCCCGTGTCCGGGTCGAGCGCGGTGATCACGGCATGCACGGTGGGGAGGCCCGCCGCCGCGTTGCCCGGGTTGACGCTGCCGAACTTCGCGACGGCACCGGTGTCGGCGGACAGCCGGGAGACGTACGAGAAGACGACACTGTCGTCGAAGCGGCTCGGATGCATGATCTTCCCGGGCAGGTCGGCGCGGTGCGCGCCGAGGGCGGCGAAGGCCGCGCGCTGCGACGCGATCGCCGTGTCGACGCCGAGCAGGCGCCGCACCTGGTCCCCGGAGAGGAAGAGGACGTCTTCGGTCATTCCCTCTTCCTGTCCGGACCGGAGCCACGGGAATCAGGACCAGTGCGCCACAGCGTCCAGATGGGGCAGGTGATGGTCGAGACGCTCCCGCTTTGTCCGCAGATAGGTGATGTTGTTCTCACACGGCGGGATGAGCAGCGGGACCTGCTCGGCGACCTTGATGCCGTGCTCCAGCAACGCCTCCCGCTTGCGCGGGTTGTTCGACAGCAGGCGGACCGAGCGCACGCCCAGGTCGTCGAGGATCCGGGCGGCGACGCCGTAGTCGCGGGCGTCCACCGGCAGCCCGAGGGCGAGGTTCGCCTCGACCGTGTCCAGGCCCTCCGCCTGCAAGGCCATCGCCCGCAGCTTGCCGAGCAGACCTATGCCGCGGCCCTCGTGCCCGCGCAGGTAGACGACGACACCGCGCCCCTCGGCGACGACGGCGCGCAGCGCGGAGGCGAGCTGATCGCCGCACTCGCAGTGCTGGGAGCCGAAGGCGTCGCCGGTGAGGCATTCGGAATGCAGCCGGGTGAGGACGTCGTCCGTGCCGATGTCACCGTGGACCAGGGCCACTTGCTCATCTCCGCGATCGTGGTCGAGATAGCCGACCGCGCGGAATTCCCCGTACACCGTGGGCAAGGGCGCATTCACGACGCGTTCGACGCCGGTCCGCTGTGGAGACTTCTTGCCGAGTACGCCAATGTTTTCTGTCATGATCTGGTTCCTAAGCAGAGACGAAAGGCCGTGAGGAAATGAGTGGTTCGGGAACGCGTTCGGCGGCATACGGGCTGTTGCCGGCGGACACCACGGAAGACGTACGCACACGCGGGGCAGGCGTCTCACGGCAGATCGCCGTCCTCCCCGTCGGGAGCTTCGAACAGCACGGCCCCTTCCTTCCGCTCGCCACTGACACGCTCGTCGCCTGTGCCGTCGCACGCGAGATCGCCGCCGCTCACCCGGTGCACCTCCTTCCTCCGGTGACGATCTCCTGCTCGCACGAACATGCGGCCTGGCCGGGGACCGTCAGCATCTCCTCCGTCACCCTTCACGCGGTGATACGGGACATAGCGGCTTCGCTCCGCCGGTCGGGCGTCGACGCCCTGGTGCTGGTCAACGGGCACGGCGGAAACTATGTACTGGGAAACGTCGTTCAGGAATCCTCCGCGCAGGGTGAGTCGATGGCGCTGTTCCCGGCCGCGGAGGACTGGGAGACGGCGCGGGAGCGGGCGGGGGTGCGGACCTCGCTGCTGACGGACATGCATGCGGGGGAAATAGAGACCTCCATCCTTCTGCACGCTCATCCCGAATTGGTAGGGGCCGGTTATGAGACCGGGGATTTCGTCGCGGACGACCGGCGTCATCTGCTGACCCGCGGAATGTCCGCCTATACCGATTCGGGTGTCATCGGGCGTCCTTCGCTGGGTTCGCCGGAAAAAGGGAAGGCGTTGCTGGAGAGCCTCGCGGATTCCTTCGGCGCGTATGTGTCCTTGCTCACGAGGTTCACGGGTGACGAACGCGGGTAGTGCCCGTCCGCCGGTGCGCGCAGTCCCGTGTACCAGCGGACGACCAGGACGAGCAGGCCGGGCAGGCTCGCCGCGAAGCTGAGCACGCCGTACACGACGGCGACGGCGAGTCCGCTGCTCGCGCCGAGCCCGGCGGCGCCGAACGCCCAGGCGGTGACGCCCTCCCGGGGTCCCCAGCCGCCGACGTTCAGCGGCAGGCCCATGGCGAGCAGGGCGAGCACGGCGATCGGCAGCAGTACGGCGACGGAGGCGGCGGAGCCCGCGACGCGGGCCGCGAGCACGAACATCGCGAGGTGTCCGGCCAGCACGAGGACGGACGACACGACGATGCCGGGCCAGTTGCTGCGGGACAGCAGTCCCTGGCGGGCCTCGCCGAGCGTCGAGCGCAGGGCGCGTCCGCGGCGGGAGGACGTCCGGTTCATGCGCAGCGCGATGAGGACCGCGCACGCGCCCAGCGCCGCGAACAGGAGCAGCGGCGCGAACTGCCGGGCCCGGTCCAGCACCGGTGACGGCATGGTCAGCAGTACCGCGGCACCGACGACGGCCAGCACGGCCTGCCCGGCGGCCCGTTCGATCACCACCGCCCGCACTCCGCGACCGACGTCACCCTCGCTCTTCCCGTGCCGCACCGCCCGGTGCACATCCCCGAGGACGCCGCCGGGCAGGGCCGCGTTCAGGAACAGCGCGCGGTAGTAGTCGGCCACGGCCGGCCAGAACGGCAGCCGGATCCTGAGCCCACGCGCCACCAGCGCCCAACGCCAGGCACTCAGCACGGTGGTGACGACGCCGATCCCGACGGCCACGACCAGCGTCGTCGCATCGATGCGCCGCAGCCCGTCCAGGAAGACGCCGGTGCCCATGCGCCACAGCAGGACGGCGAGGATGGTGACGCCCGCGATGGTGCCGAGGTGGGGGCGCAAACGGCGCAGGAGGGTGGGGCGGCGATCGACGGCGGGCGTGACGTCCTCCCGTGCGTTCGCGTGGGCCGGAGCCGTCGGTGTCGCGGTGGCGGGCGGCGTGCCGCGGCCGCCCGTGCCGACGCGCACCAGCGCGCGGACCCCGACTGCCGCACGCACCCTGACCGCCCGCGCCGTCACCTCGGCACTCACCGTCTGTGCGCTCATGACGCCCCGCCCGTCGGCCGGGACAGCGCCAGCAGGTCGGTGTGGTGGACCACCACGCTCAACTCGCCCGCGGCGCAGGCCGCCAGGCGCTCGCGCAGGTAGGCGTCGGCGCGTTCGCGCAGTTCGGGGCGTTCCTCGACGGCCGCGCCGACCCAGCCGCGCAGCCACTGGGCGGTGAGATCGGCCTCGTCGGGGCCGAGCCGCCAGGGGCTGGGGTGCATGTGGACCGTCGCGCCGCGTTCGGAGAAGGCCTCGCAGGCGGCCGTGATCGCGTCCGGGCCGAGCAGGCCGGAGCGTCGCTGGTGGGTGTTGAACGCCTCGGCGATCTCCGTGTCCAGCGGGTGGGACGGGGTGAGTTCGACGCGTCCGGCCACGGAGAGCGTGAGCAGCGCCGGGCAGCCGGCGCCGGTGCAGGCGGCGGCGAGGGTGTCGATCTCCTCGCGGGTGAGGACATCGAGCAGTGCGGACGCGGTGACCAGCGAGGCGCCGGCGAGGGCGTCCGGGGTGAGCCGGGCGACGTCACCGCGGCGCGACTCGACGCTGACGCGGCTGCCGTCGGCGGCGGAGCGCGGGGAGGCCACGGCGGCGAAGTGGAGGAGGTAGGGGTCGCGGTCGTGCAGGACCCAGTGCTGGGCGCCGTCCAGCCGGGGGGCCAGCCAGCGCCCCATCGATCCGGTGCCGCACCCCAGGTCGTGCACGACGAGCCCACCGGCCCGCCCCGGCAGATTCGCCAGCCGGATCCGCAGCGGATCGAGCAGTTCCCCCGCCCGCGCGACGGCGTCCGCCCCTTCCCGCAGTTGCAGCCACTCGGGGGCGTAGCGCGGCGGCTCCTCGGGCCCGTCCTCCCGCAGCCGTACGGTGGGCCGCTCGCCGGGCCGGACGGCGGGACCGGCACCGGGGATGACGGAGTCCGCCGACGGGACGGCGTCCGTCGCCGGTGTCGCGCTCTCCTGGCCCGGCATCGCGTCCCGCAGTTCTCGTGGCCCCGGCTGTGGCGGAATCCCGCTGCGCTGGGTCGTCGCTGTCTTCCTCATGCCGCCCTCCTGGGTTCGTTCGGCAGTCGGCCCAGCACAGCGGCCAGGCTGCGGGCCGTGGTGGCCCAGCCGTCGAGGGCGGCGCGCCGTCCTCGGGCGGCCGCCTTCAGGCGGCGTCGTACATCGGCCTCCCCGAACCAGCCGCGCAGCTCGGCGGCGAGGGCCAGGGGGTCTTCCGGTGGGACGAGGATGCCGGGCACACCGCCGTCGGGGGCGCGGCCGACCGCTTCCGGGAGGCCGCCGACGTCCGTGGCCAGCACCGGGATGCCGCGCGCCAGCGCCTCCGTCACCGCCATGCCGTAGGTCTCGGCGTAGGAGGTGAGGACCATCAGGTCGGCGGCGGCATAGCTCGCGTCGAGCTCTGCGCCGGCCTGCGGTCCCGCCAGTACCAGCCGGTCCTCCAGGCCGTACCGGGCGATGAGGGACCTCAGTTCGGAAACGTACTCCGGATCGTGGCCGAGACCGCCCACGCACACGCAGCTCCACCGCAGGTCGGTCACCGCGGCCAGCGCCTCCACCAGCCGGTGCTGCCCCTTGCGCGGCGTCACCGCGGCGACGCACAGCAGCCGGGAGACACCGTCCGTGCCGGAGGCGAGGGGGGCGATGTCGGCACCGGGGGCGGCGACATGGACCCGCTCGGGGGCGAGCCCGTGGTGCGAGACCAGCCGGCGGACCGCCCAGTCGGACGTGGCGATCACCGCCGGGACCGCCCGCAGCACCGTGCGCTCCTTGGCGTCCAGCTCCGCGGCCACGGCGGGCGCGAGACCCCGCTCGTCGCCGAGCGGGAGGTGGACGAGGACGGCGAGGCGCAGGCGTTCGGCCTCCGGGACGATGATCTCGGGGACGCCGCAGGCGACCAGCCCGTCGAGGAGTACGACGGTGTCGTCGGGCAACTGCCGCAGTGTGTGGGCGAGTTCCTCGCGCGCGCCCGCCCCCGGCCGGGGCCAGCTGCCGTCCACGGTGTGCTTCTCGACCTGCCAGCCGAAGGCCGACAGATCCAGGCTCACCCGCCGGTCGTAGGCGTTGCCGCCGCTCGGCTGGGCCGGGTCGTCGACGCCGCCCGGCATGACGAAGTGCACGGTGCGCAGGGACATCGGGATGATCTCCGCGGTCTGGAGAGCGGAGTGCTGCACGGGTACGTAGTCCAGCCGCGTGGGCTCCAGGGCCCTGCCGGTGGCGGGCTCCATGGTCGTGTCGGTCACAGGGCACGCTCGTAACTCGCCCAGGCGACATGCGACTCGTGCAGCGCGACGGTGAGGCCCGCGAGGCCCTTGGCGCCCTCGCCGAGCGCGCCCTTGTGGATCCGCTCGGCGAGCCGGTCGGCGATGACCTTGGCCAGAAACTCCGTCGAGGTGTTGATCCCGGCGAAGTCGGGTTCGTTGTCGAGGTTTCTGTAGTTCAGCTCGCTGACGACCGCACCGAGCTCCTGGGTCGCCAGTCCGATGTCGACGACGATGTTGTCGTCGTCCAGCTGCTCGCGCCGGAACGTGGCGTCCACCAGGAACGTCGCTCCGTGCAGGCGCTGCGCGGGTCCGAAGACCTCGCCGCGGAAGCTGTGGGCGATCATGATGTGATCGCGGACGGTGATGCTGAACAACGGACGACCCTCCATGTGCGGCGCGTCTGGTCCTCGGCAGATCGCTGTCGAGGATGTCGTGTAGTACGGCTCCCTGCCATTCCATGTTCAGCCACCTGTTCCCCTTTTTGGGAGGTCAGGCGCTCCCGCCGATCCGGATTGAACGGTTCGTCAAGCCGAGTCGCCATACCGGACCAGGTGACAGAGCGCCGGGATCTCGCCGGAGGCCAGCCGCGGCAGCACATCGGGGAGTTCTTCGAAGCCGCACTCCCCGGTGACGAGGGCGTCGAGGGCGGGGTCGGCGAGCAGGTCAAGGGCGAGAGCGAGCCGGTCGGCGTACGTACGCCCGGCACGGCCGGCCGGGGAGACGGTGCCGACCTGGCTGCTGCGGATGACCAGGCGCCGGGAGTGGAAGGCCTCGCCGAGCGGGAGGCTGACCTGCCGGTCGCCGTACCAGCTCAGTTCGAGGACCGTGGCCTCGGCGGCGAGGAGTTCGAGGGAGCGGGCGAGGCCCTGCTCGGTGGCGCTGGCGTGGACGACCAGATCGCGTTCGCCGAGGGCGTCCGCGGGGAGCGCGAAGTCGACGCCGAGCGCTTCGGCGACCTTGGCGCGCCCCGGGTCGGCGTCGACCAGTTGGACGCGTACGCCGGGGAAGCGGGCCAGCAGCGCGGCCACGGAGGAGCCGACCATGCCGCCGCCGACCACGGCGATCCGGTCGCCGACCAGGGGCGCCGCGTCCCACAGGGCGTTCACGGCGGTCTCCACGGTGCCGGCCAGCACGGCGCGGGAGGCGGGCACCGACTCGGGCACCACGGTGACGGCGGCGGCCGGGACGACGTACCGCGTCTGGTGCGGGTAGAGGCAGAAGACCGTACGGCCGAGCAGTGCCGCCGGTCCCTCCTCCACGACGCCGACGCTCAGGTAGCCGTACTTCACCGGGCCGGGGAACTCGCCCTCCTGGAAGGGTGCCCGCATCGCGGCGTGCTGGCTCTCGGGCACGCCGCCGCGGAAGACGAGCGTCTCGGTGCCACGGCTCACCCCGGAGAAGAGCGTGCGTACCAGTACTTCGTCCGCGGCACATCCGGGCAGGTCCACCTCGCGTATCCCACCGCGCCCAGGCGAGTCGATCCAGAAGGCTCGTGCGGTGCGGTTCATCGGAATCCTCCTGAACGATCGGGAAGCTGCTCACGTACGGAGAGGTGCACAGGCCGCGCACAACGTAGCGGCGTTGATCGACTCTGTCACACGGCCGGAGGAATGTTCGGTGGCCCTGAACCACACTTACGACGCGAGGCTCGTCCAGCAGGAGACCGCTGTGGGAGCGGGTGTGCAAATTCTTTTGCTGACCCTGCTCGGCACGGCGATCGGTATGGGGCCTGCGGGCTGGCTGACCGGACTCGCGTTCGCCATCGCCACCTGGGCGGTACTCTCCCGGGCCCTGCACAGGTCCCGATTGCAGTCCTTCGGACCCGCCAACCGCGTCACCCTCGGCCGCTCCATCCTCGTCGGCGGGATCACGGCCCTGGTCGCGGACTCCTTCGAGAGTTCCCCGCCGGTCACGCTGTTCGTCGGTCTGACCGCGGTGGCCCTGATCCTGGACGGCGTCGACGGCAAGGTCGCCCGCCGCACCGGCACCTCGACACCGCTCGGCGCCCGCTTCGACATGGAGGTCGACGCGTTTCTGATCCTGGTGCTCAGCGTGTACGTGTCGATGTCCCTGGGCCCGTGGGTGCTGGTGATCGGCGGTATGCGCTACGCCTTCGTCGCCGCGGCCCGTGTCTGGCCGTGGCTCAACGCCGAGCTGCCGCCGAGCACCGCCCGCAAGACGGTGGCCGCGCTCCAGGGCGTGTTCCTGCTGACGGGCGCCTCGGGCCTGCTGCCGTACGCGGCGACCTTCGGGGTCGTCGCGCTGGCGCTGGGGCTTCTGGTGTGGTCGTTCGGGCGGGACGTGCTGTGGCTGTGGCGGACGTCGCGGATCGAGGACGTGCCGGAGCAGAAGGACGCACCGGAGCAGGAAGTGCTCTCGCGGCCCGAACTCGTCGCGAGCTGACCGGTCAGGTGCGGCGCGGCAGCAGTCCGATCGCCGTGAGCGGTACGGCGGCCAGCACCAGCCAGGGCACGGCCGGGTGCAGTCCGGTGTCGAGCAGGGCACCCGTCGCCGAGCTGCCGGCCAGCACGATCAGACCGGAGACCGACGAGAGCGCCCCGGTGTACAGGCCGAGCCGCCCTTCCTCCGCGAGGTCGGGGACCCAGGCCCGGGCGACGGGGGCGACGAGCATCTGGCCGAGGGTGAGCAGCACCACGAAGCCCGCCGCGGGCAGCAGCCCCGCGGTGCCGGTCCGGCCTGCCGGGCGGGCGGCGGCGACGACCACGAACCCGGCGGCGATCAGCAGCAGTCCGGCCACCATCGACCGGCGCATCGCGAGCCGCTCCCCCACCCAGCGGGTGACCGGCAGCTGGGCGGTCACCACCAGCAGCGACGACAGCGCGAACAGCCAGGCCAGCGGCGCCTGCGAACCCGCCGCGCGCTCCACCTCGGCGGGCAGGGCCAGGTAGAGCTGGTTGTAGGCGAGCAGATAGGCGCCGTATCCGCAGCACAGCGCCAGGAAGCGGCGGTTGCGGAGCAGCGGTTTCATGCCGCCGCGGAACGCGACACGGGACCGTCCCGGGATGTGCTGCGGCAGCAGCCACGCGTGCCCGGCGAGGACGAGGACGAAGATGCCCGCTCCGGCCAGGCAGACCGCCGGGAAGTCCACCGACAGCAGCAGTCCGCCGAGCAGCGGCCCCACGAACGCCCCGGCCTGTCCGGCCACGGTGAACAGCGCCAGCACGCGGGTGCGCGAGCCGCCGCCCGACTCCTCCCACACCACGGCCTGCCGGGCGACCTCGGACTCCACGGCGGGCGAGAACAGCGCGGCGGCGAACCCGATGAGCAGCACGGCGCCGATGACGGACCAGGTCTCCTGCGCGTACCCGAGCCAGGCGAACCCGGCGATACGCAGCGCACAGCCCGCGAGCACCACGGGCCGGACGCCGTACCGGTCGGCCAGCGCCCCGCCCACCACGAACAGCCCCTGCTGACTGAAGGTCCGCAGGCCCAGCACGAAGCCGACCAGCCAGCCCGCCAGGCCGATCGACTGCCCCAGGTGCTCGGCCAGGAAGGGCAGGACGGCGAAGAAGCCGATGTTGAAGGCGAGTTGGGTGAGGATCAGCAGGTGCAGCAGCGGAGACAGCCGGGCACCCGGGTCGAGTGTCCGCGTGGTCATCGGGTCTCCGCTCCGGAGACGGCCAACTCCCTTTTCCGGGTGAGGGATTTCCGGTCGCCGGAATTCCGGGTGCCGGAGACTCCGCCGGCCGCGCTCACCGCGAGTGCGCCGAGCAGGGCGAGTACGGCGGCGGGGGCGAGGACCGCCCACGGAGCGCGTTCGGCGTAGGGCTGGTTCTCGGCGAGCAGCAGGCCCCACTCCGGGTCGGGCGGCTGCGCTCCGAGGCCGAGGAAGGCGAGCGAGGCGAGGGCCAGGGCGGTGCCCGGCAGCCGCAGCAGGGCGTGGCGGGTGACGGGCGGGAGGACGGCGGGGAGCAGATCGCGGCGGAGCACGTACCAGCGGTCGGCGCCGAGGCCGCGGGTGGCGGTGATGTGGAGGGCGGCGCGTTCCTGCCGCAGCAGCGCGGAGGTGTGGGCGGCCAGCGGCGCCCAGGCGACGGACCCCACGGCGAGCGCGGGCGTGAGGGTGCCGCTGCCCGCGACGGCGGTGACGAGCAGCGCGAGCAGGACCGGCGGTACGGCGTTGACGGTGTCGACGAGCGGTCCGGAGATCCGGGGCACCAGTCCGAGCAGTACGCCGGTCAGCAGCGCGGCGGCGCCGATGGCGAGGGCGAGCAGCAGGGTGTCGAGGGCGCCGTGGCCGACGCGGGCGAGCATGTCCCGGCCGAGCGCGTCGGTGCCGAACGGGTGGGCCGGGGACGGCGCCTTGAGTCGTTCGCCGGTGTCGAGGGCGAGCGGGTCGCGGGGCAGGCCGAGCGCCACGACACCGAGGAGCAGCCCGCCGTGGACGAGGGGCAGGATGCCGCGGGCGGGCGGGGCCGGCCGGTGCAGGGAGGTCAGGGCGCCCTCGCGCAGGGCGGGGCCGATCAGCAGGCGGGTGAGGAGGCCCGCGGCGCCCGCGGCCACGGCGGCGAGCAGGACGAGGACGAGCGTGCCGGCCTGGAGGACGGGCAGATCCTGGGCGAGGGCGGCCTGGAGGGTGGTACGGCCGAGGCCGGGGATGTCGAAGATCTGCTCCACCGCGACGGAGCCGCCGGTCATACCGACCACGAACAGACCGGCGTTGGGCAGCAGTCCGGGCAGACAGCGGCGCAGCGCGTGCCGGGCGATCCTCCCGTGGGGTATTCCGCGGGCGTCGGCGGCGAGCGCCCAGGGTTCGGCGAAGGCGCCGGGCAGCAGGTCGTCGAGGAGCCGCCCGAGCACGGCCCCGGCGGGCAGGCCGAGGGCGAGCGCGGGCAGCAGCGTGTACTGGGGTCCGTACCAGCCGAGTGCGGGCAGCCAGCCCAACTGGACACCGACGACGGTCGCGAGCACGGACGCGGTGAGGAACTCGGGCAGCGCGGCGAGGACGGCGGAACCGCTCCCGGCCGTGCGCCGTGCACGCCGGCCGCGCGCCAGGGTGCGGGCACAGATCGCCCCGGCCGTGAGGACGGCGACCGCGAGCGCCACCGCCATCAGCAGCAGGGACACGCCCAGGGCCTGGAGCACATCGGGCGTGACCTCGTTGCCGGACAGCCACGACCGCCCTGCGTCCCCGCGCCACAGGCCGCTCAGCCACTCGCCGAGCAGGTGGAACGGACCGGCGTCCAGGCCGAGTCGGGCGCGGATGTCCGCCAGCACCTCGGGCGTGGGGTCACGGTCGGCGGACCGGGCCTTGAGCACGGTGAGCGCCGGATCGGTCCGCGCCAGCCACGGCAGCAGACCGATCGCGCACACCAGGGTGGCCGCGAGTGCGGCCCGCCACAGAAGCGCGGCCGTGTGCTGCCGCATGCGTCAGCGCCGGGTGCCGGTGCCGACGAGGGTGCGCTCGTACGGGTCGAGGAGCGCGCCGCTGACCGAGGTGCCCACGCCGGTGATGATCTGCTGGTGGACCAGCGGAACGACGGCGTCGGTGCCGAGGATCGCCGCCTCGGCCGCCATCGCCGCGCCCTGCCGCCGGTCGGTGTCGGCGCGGCCCTCGGCCTTCGCCACCGCCGCGTCGACGCCCTTGTCGCAGAGTTGCGCGAGGTTGTAGCCGCCGGCGCAGGTGTAGTCACTGGCGAGGACGGCCAGGGGGTCGCCGGTGTCGACGAGGGTGTTGCGAGCGAGCACGACGGCGTCGAACGTCCCGTCCAGCGCGTCGCTCTCCAGCCGCGAGTACTCGCGCACCTCCAGCTCGACCTTGAACCCGGCCTTCTCCAGCTGCTGCTTCAGCACCTGGGCGACTTCCGGGAGCTCGGGCCGGTTGTCGTACGTGGCGATGGTGACCGTCGCTCCGTCGGGCGCCGCGGCCTTCGCCCGCCCGACGGGCCCGGTCCGCTTGCCCTCGGCCCAGGTCACGGCGGGTCCGTAGATGCCGGTACCGGCATCGGCGTACCCCTCGTAGACGCCGTCGGCGAGGGTGGAGGTGTCGATGGCCTCGCGGGCGGCGGCGCGCAGCCCGGCGTCCTTGAAGGTGCCGGACGCGGTGTTGAGCAGCAGGCTGGTGGTCCGGGTCGTCGCCGTCGCCTTGCGGGTGTCCTCGTCGAGGGTCGCGGCCTGGGCGACCGGGATCGCCTCGGCGAGGTCGATCTCGCCGGTGCGCAGGGCGCTCGCGCGGGCGGTGCCGTCGGCGATGAACCTCACGTCGACGCCCGAGGCCTGGGCGCGGCCGCCCCAGTAGTCGTCGAAGCGGTCCAGGGTGGCGGCGGTGCTGCCGGTCACCTTGGTGAGCTCGAAGGGGCCGGTGGCGGTGCCCACCGGGTCGATGCGGTCCTTGCCGTCGTACGCCTTGGCGGAGAGCACGGCCAGGCCGGGGCTGGACAGGCGCAGGGGGAGGACGGGGTCGGGGTCCTCGGTGGTGATGCGGACGCCGGTGCTGCCCTCGGCCTCGGCGGTGAGCGTGACGCCGGAGAGGGCGGCGGGCTCGGGCTTGGCCTCGGTGGCATGGGTGAGGGCTGCGGCCACGGCGGACGCGGTGACGTCGGTGCCGTCCTGGAAGGTGGCCTCCCGCAGGGTGAACAGCCAGGTCCGGTCGCTCTCCTGCTTCCAGGACGCGGCGAGCGCCGGGGCCGCGGAGCCGTTGGCGTCCAGGGCGGTCAGGCTCTCGGTGACGCCGAGCCGGCTGAGGATCGTCGCGTCCGCGCCGTACGGCGAGAGGTTCTCGGCGGGCGGGAAGGCGAGGGCCACCCGGAGCCGGGAACCGGAGGCCGCGTCGCCGCCGGCGGAGCCACCACCTGAGGCGAAGCAGCCGGTGAGCACCGGGACGAGGAGCAGGGACTTGAGGAAACGGCGCACCAGGTTCACCGCCCCATCGGTATCTCGAAGTGCACGATGCCCTGACCGCCGCCCGCATCCTCGCGCTCGTCGTGCACCACCTTGCCCAGCGACCGCCAGAAGCCCTCGGCGCCCGGCACCGTGGGATCCGTGTGCAGATACACGGCCCGATAGCCGCCGTCCGCCCGCGCAAGCACCATCAGTTCGTCCACGAGCCGCCCGGCGAGCCCCCGCCTGCGGTGCTCGGGCCGGACGTACACCCGGCGCACCTGTGCGGTCCCACCGGACGGAAAACGCTCGGCGACCTGCGGCGGGTTCGGCGGATGGGCCGGGCCCCGGGAGTCGAGCGCGGCGGTGGCGACGACCGCGCCTTCCGCGTCGACCGCCACCAGCAGCGTGTGGCGGGCCGGGGCCAGATAGGCGGCACCCGGGTCGATGATGTCGGCGTGCCACCGGGGCACATATCCGGTACCGAAGTCTCGATACACGGTGTCGAGCATCACGGCTCGCGCACCGTCCAGGTCGTCGGGGCCTGCCTGCCTGATGTTGTAGTCGTCGTGCACTTGCACATCATATGCAGTAAGCGTTTGGGGTGATCACCGGGCGGGTGTGAGAAACCCCGCTACGACCGCCGTGAACCACTCCGCGTCATCCAGCCACGGAAAGTGCCCCGCCCCCGGCTGTACGACCGTCTCCGCGTCCGGGAACAGAGCGGCCAACTCCGCCGGCACGCGGGGCGGGGCGGCCATGTCGACCTCGCCCGCGAGGACGAGGACGTGTGCGCCGAGGTCGGCGAGGGCCTTGCGGGTGGGGTCCGGGGTGAAGGCGCCCTCGGCGGCGTAGGCGGCCATGACCTCGCCGTTGTCCTCCGCGTCGGAGGCGGCCTGGTGGGCGCGGGCCACGTCGTCCCAACGGCCGTAGGAGAAGGGGGCGATCGCCTGCCAACCGTCGGCGGTGGGCCTGCCCGCGACGATCTCCTCCAGCGCCGCGTACGCCTGCGGGAACCATGGTTCGTCCCGGCGCAGCAGCGCGATCTCGCGGCGGTCGTCGCCGGTGACGGGGAGGCCGGCCGCCCGGGTGCTCGGGGTGATCAGCGTGAGGCTGCTGATCCGCTCGGGGTGGCGGGCGGCGTACTGGGTCGCGAGGTTGGCGCCTCCGCAGTGGGCCAGCAGGTCGACGCGGTCGAGGCCGAGGTGTGTGCGGAGGGCCTCGACATCGTCGACCATGCGGTCACAGCGGCAGGTGTCCATGGACTGCGGGGTCGCCGAGTCGCCGGTGCCGCGGAGGTCCAGCCTGATCAGCTGTCGGTGTGCGGAGAGACCGCCCAGATCGCCGAGGTAGGCGGAGGCGGCGGGGCCGCCGGGCAGGCAGAGCACGGGAGGACCGGTCTCTCCGGACACATGGAAGGCGAGGGTCGTTCCGTCGGGCGCGGAGAACGTCGGCATGGGCGCGAGCCTGTCAGGGGGTTGGGGGCACGGCAAACGAATTGTCCCGGGCGGACAGGCCTCCGGCTCTCCCGTGACGGGTCAGCGTTTCTGTTCCACCCGCACCCAGTCCACCTCGGCCTGCACTCCCCCGGCCGCGACCTTGTCGACGCTGGACTGCGGCAGACCCCAGTACGGGGTGGTGACCTGGTTCCAGCCGGCCGGGTAGGCGCCGCCGAGGGCGAGGTTGAGGATCACGTACTGGTTGTGGTCGAAGACCCATTGGCCGCGGGTGGACTCCAGCTTGTTGCGGGTCGTCTCCTGGACGAGGAGGTCGTCGACGTAGAAGCGCATGGCCGTCGGCGTCC
Source organism: Streptomyces sp. NPDC051963 (assembly GCF_044593495.1). NCBI lineage: Bacteria > Bacillati > Actinomycetota > Actinomycetes > Kitasatosporales > Streptomycetaceae > Streptomyces > Streptomyces sp. NPDC051963. Next base: position 968,333 of record NZ_JBIUCC010000003.1, read on the forward strand.
ACTCCACCGCGTAGGTGTGCCATGCGTCGGCGCGGCCGCCGCCGGGGTATGTCTGGCGGGCGCCGACGTTGCCCTCCGCGGAGTAGCCGGGGCCGTGCAGCGCGGTGCTCGTCCAGTCCGCGTAGCCGACGTTCTCCATGATGTCGGTCTCGCCGGAGGCGGGCCAGGACACCGACGGGTCGTCGACGTTGCTGCCGAGCAGCCAGAAGGCCGGCCAGAAGCCGTCGCCGACCGGCAGTCTCAGCCGGGCGCTGACCTTTCCGTACATGAAGTCGAACTTGGTGTTGGTGTCGATGCGCCCGGAGGTGAAGTCGAAGGTCCCGGCCGGTGTCTGGGTGCAGTCGTTGCAGTACTTGGACTTCAGCAGGAGGCTGCCGTTCTGGGTGGCGATGTTGTCGGTGGAGTCGACGTACGCCTGGGACTCCCCGTTGACCGGGCCCATCTCGTGACCGGTTCTGACGACCCGCCACTTGGAGCGGTCGAGGCTCGTCCCCGTGAAGTCGTCGAAGAACGTCGTCCGGTACGTCCCCGACTGCTCGCCGGGCAGGGCCGGGTAGGCCGCCGAGCCGCTGCCGCCGGTGCCCCACACCTCGAACTCGTAGAGGGAGTAGCCGAATTGGGCCGTGGCGGGCGCCGGGTTGTAGAAGGAGCGGCGCTCCTTGCCGAGCATCCGGACGTAGCGGCCGGTCGCGGGGGCGGGCAGCCGCACGCTGTCGTGGCGGCCGACCGCCTCGGCGGGGGACTTGACGTCCGCGCGGCGGGCGGCGACCTCGGCCGCGGAGGGCTGGTACACCGTGCGCCAGGTGCGGTTGTCGTCGGAGACCTGGAGTTGGTAGTCGACGGCGTAGGCCGCCTCCCAGTACAGGTCGACGGTGTCGATCGTCGAGGTGGCGCCGAGGTCGACCGAGACCCAGCGGTCGGCGTTCCAATCGCTCGACCAACGGGTCTGGTCGTCCTTGAGGTTCGCGGGCCGGCCGCCGTCGGTGACGAAGGCGGGCGAATTCCCGGCGTGCTGGTAGAGGTTGGAGTACGCCGGGTGGTTGAGGGCGAGGTTGGTGCGGGTCGTCGACGCCGGGGCCGGTTCACCGCCGTAGACGCGGAAGGACCACAGCGAGTAGCCGTACGGTGTGCCGCGTTCGATGCCGCGCAGCCGGAGGTAGCGGCCCGTCACCTCCTGTGGGTAGGTGTGCGCGGTGACCGTGCCGCCGGTTCCGTCGGTCTCCGTGTAGAACGGCGTCCAGTCCGTGCCGTTCCTGGACACCTCCAGCACATACCGCTTGCCGTAGGCGGCCTCCCAGTCCAGGACGACCCGGTCGACGCGGATCGTCGCGCCGAGGTCGACACGGAGCCAGGCGTCGTCGGCGAAGTTGCTGGCCCAGCGGGTGGAGCCGTTGCCGTCGAAGGCGAGGCCGGGTGCGGTGCCGGCGTTCTCGCTGCCGGAGGCGGTGACGGCGGCCGGGTCGGCGGTGTACGCGGCGGCCGCGCGGTCGCTGTCCCAGGCGGCCGCGACTGCGGCGGGCGCTGCGGCGGCCGGTGCCGTGACGGCCGGTGCCGCGGCCAGCAGGGCGAGTGCGGCAAGGGCGGTGAGCAGGGTGCGAGAGGTGCGAACGGTCATGCGGGTCTCCTTGAGAAGATGGATAGTGCGCAGACATGACACGTTCATGACATACAAAGAGGCTGGAATGACCGCCATGGTGGGCCCGCTCCCACAGCCCACCATGGCGGTCGGTCTCAGGCGGCCCGCGCCGCCCGGTCCCGGTGGCTGCGGATGATCTCCGCGTAGTGATGACCGGTGCCCTTGATCGTGCGGACCTGGGTCCGGTAGTCGACGTGCACCAGACCGAAGCGCTTGTCGTAGCCGTACGCCCACTCGAAGTTGTCCAGCAGCGACCAGGCGAAGTAACCGGCCAGCGGGGCACCCTGGCGGGCGGCGGAGGCGCAGGCGGCCAGATGCTTGGTCAGGTAGTCCTGCCGCTCCGGGTCGTCGACGGTGCCGTCGGGGCGTACGACGTCCGGGTAGGCGGAACCGTTCTCGGTGACGTAGATCTTGCGCGGGCCGTACTCCTGGGTCAGGCGGAGCAGCAGCGCCTCGATGCCGCTCGCGTCGATCTCCCAGTCCATGCCGGTGCGCGGGACGCCGATACGGCGGACGGAGCGGGCGTGCGGCGCCGGGCCCGCGGGGTCGTCGGCGACGGTCGCCGGGAAGTAGTAGTTCAGGCCCAGCCAGTCCAGCGGCGCGGCGATGGTCTCCAGGTCCCCGTTCCGCTCCGGGAGTTCGACGCCGTAGACCTCGCGCATGTCCGCCGGGAAGCCGCGGCCGTGCACCGGGTCCAGCCACCAGCGGTTGGTGTGGCCGTCCATCCGCATGGCGGCGGCGACGTCCTCGGGGCGGTCGGTGGCGGCGTGCACGGTGGAGAGGTTGTTGACGATGCCGACCTGGGCGTCGGGTGCGGCCGCCCGGATGGCCTGTGCGGCGAGGCCGTGGCCCAGCAGCAGGTGGTACGAGGCGCGGACCGCGGCCGTCAGGTCGGTGAGGCCGGGGGCCATCTTGCCTTCGAGGTGGCCGATCCAGGCCGAGCACAGCGGCTCGTTGAGCGTGGCCCAGTGGCCGACCCGGTCACCGAGACGTTCGGCCACGGCGGAGCCGTACGCGGCGAAGTGCTCGGCGGTCGCGCGCTCGGTCCAGCCGCCGCGGTCCTGGAGGGCCTGCGGAAGGTCCCAGTGGTAGAGGGTGACGGACGGGGTGATGCCCGCCTGGAGCAGTCCGTCGACCAACTCGTCGTAGAAGGCGAGGCCCTTGGGGTTCACCGGTCCGTCGCCGCCCGGCACCACGCGCGGCCAGGCGATCGACAACCGGTAGGCGTTCGTGCCCAGTTGGCGCATCAGCTCGATGTCCTCGCGCCAGCGGTGGTAGTGGTCGCAGGCGACGTCGCCATGGTCATTGCCCGCGATCTTGCCGGGGGTGTGCGAGAAGGTGTCCCAGATCGACGGAGAACGGCCGTCCTCCGCCACGGCTCCCTCGATCTGGTACGCCGAGGTGGCCGTGCCCCACAAGAAGTCGTGCGGGAGTGCGGCGAGGTCGATGGTCACGGAAGTCCCTTCGGGATCGGGAGAGTCGGTCACTTGACGGCTCCGGCCGTCAGCCCGGCGACGAGATAGCGCTGGAGGAGGAGGAAACCGGCCACCACGGGAACGCTCACCACGAGCGAGGCGGCCATGATCTGGTTCCAGTACACGTTGTAGAGCGTGGAGTAGCCCTGGAGCCCGACGGCGAGTGTGCGCGTGGTCTCGTTGGTCATCACCGACGCGAACAGCACTTCGCCCCAGGCGGTCATGAAGGCGTACACGGCGACCGCCACGATCCCCGGGATCGCCGCCGGCACGACGATCCGGAACAGCGCACCGAGCGGTCCGCAGCCGTCCACCAGTGCCGCCTCGTCCAGATCGCGCGGCACCGAGTCGAAGTACCCGATCAGCATCCAGATGGAGAACGGCAGCGAGAAGGTGAGATAGGTGAGGATCAGTCCGCCGCGGGATCCGAACAGGGCGATACCGGTGGCGTTGCCGATGTTGACGTAGATGAGGAACAGCGGCAGCAGGAAGAGGATGCCGGGGAACATCTGCGTGGACAGCACGGTGACCGTGAAGACGCGCTTGCCGCGGAAGTTGTAGCGGCTGACGGCGTACGCGGAGAACACCGCGATGACCACGGAGCAGACCGTCGCCGCGCCCGCCACGATCACCGAGTTGAGGAAGTACCGCGCGAGCGGGATCGTCGACCAGATGTCGATGTACGGGCGGAAGGTGAGCTCGGTCGGCAGCCAGCGGAACTTCCCCTGGACGTCCTGCAACGGCTTCAGCGAGCTGGACAGCATGACGTACACCGGCACCAGCACGAAGCCGGTGAGCAGGGTGAGGAAGATCCGCCGGGACCAGATGAAGGAGCGGGGCGGGGCCATCGGGGAGCTAGACATCGGCCGTCTTCCTTCCTCGGGAGGTCAGCGCCAGATACACGCCCGTCACCACCAGCAGGAAGAGCAGCAGCAGGACCGACATGGCGGATCCGGAGCCGAAGTTCCAGGTGACGAAGCTGGCTTGGTAGATGTGGACCGAGATGAGGTCCGCGGCCTCCGGGGCGCTCTTGCCGAACAGCACGTAGGGCGTGTTGAAGTCGTTGAACGTCCACAGGAACAGCACCAGGATCAGGACCTGGTTGACCGGGCGCAGTGACGGCAGGGTGATGCGGCGGATCTGCTGCCACATGCCCGCGCCGTCCAGCGCCGCGGCCTCGTACAGGTCCTTCGGGATGTTCTGGAGTCCGGCCATGACGATGAGGAAGGCGAACGGCCAGCCCTTCCACACCGACACCGTCAGCAGCGCGATGAAGCTGTTGTTTCCGATGAGCCAGAAGGAGGGCTTGTCGGTGAGGCCGAGCTGGTCGTGCAGGACGTGGTTCACCAGGCCGTTGTCGTGCTGGAACATGAAGACCCAGGTGATGACGGCCGCGTAGACCGGCAGCGCGTACGGGACGAGGAACAGCGCCCGCAGCAGACCCCGGCCGCGGAACGTGTCCTGCATGTAGACCGCGGCCGCCGTGCCGATCAGCCAGCACAGGCCGACCGACAGCAGGGTGAAGGCGATGGTCACGAGGAACGAGTGGAGCAGCGCCTCGCCCACGGGCGCGTTGAAGTCCACCGACATCTTGTAGTTGTCGAGGCCGGACCAGGGCGCGGTGCCCCAGTCGCGGATGTAGAACTGCGTGAGCAGCTTGAAGCTCACCCAGATGCCGATCACCATCGGCACCAGGTGGACCAGGAGTTCCAGGAGCAGGGCGGGCAGCAGGAGCAGGTACGGCAGTCCGATGCGCCTGATCCGCCCGGGGCGGCGCGGTCCACGCCCCGCCCCGGGGGTTTTCTTGCGCACCGTCCGATCGCCGGCCTTCGGGGAGGCGGTCGTGGTGGTCATCTCTGTGCTCGCGCTCACTTCGTCGGCATCTGCTGCTGGGCCTTCTCGAGCGCGGCCTTCACCGACTCGGTGGTCACCGCGCGTCCGGCGGCCGAGTCGGCGAACAGCTCCTTGATCGCCGTACCGACGGCCGTCTCGAACTGGGACTCGTCGGCGACCTGCGGAGCCGCGACGGCACTCTTGGCGAGGGTGTCCTTCAGGACGGCGTTCGCCGTGGTGTTGAAGGCGGCGTCCGCCTGGGCGGTCTTGACCGGCGGGATGGAGCTGTACGCCGTGTTGAGGATCTTCTGCTCGGCGTCGCTGGTCATGAACTTCACGAACTCGGTCGCGCCGTCGACGTTGTCGGTGTTCTTGAAGACGGCCATGTTGATGCCCATGACCATCGAGTTGACGCTGTCCCCGGTTCCCGGAGCGCCGGACTGCACGGGCACCGGGGCCACGCCGAAGTCGTCCTCGCTCATTCCCTGCGTCTTGAGGTTGGAGGACGCGGACTGCCACAGCAGCATCGCCGTCTTGCCCTTGGCGAAGTCGCTCACGGACTGGTTCTGCGCGTACTCGGCGTTGCCGGGCGCGACGATCTTGTCCTTGGCCATCAGGTCGACGAACTGCTTGACCCCCTCGACGGCGCCGTCGGAGGTGAAGGCCGGCTTGCCGTCGGCGGTGAAGAAGTCGGCCCCGTGCTGCTTGGCGAAGACAACGGCGTGGTGGATGTTCTCCGAGGGGTTCGAGCCCTCGATGCTCAGGCCCCACTTGCCGTCCTTGGAGAGCTTCTCACCGTCGGCGATCAGCTCCGCCCAGGTGGTCGGCGGCGCGGATATGCCCGCGTCGGCGAACATCTTCTTGTTGTAGTAGAGCGCGTACGACATCGAGTACAGCGGCACCGCCGCCGGGTCCTGCCCCTCGGCTCCCGTCGAGCCGATGGCGGAGTCGACGAAACGGTCCTTGCCGCCGATCTTGTCGAAGTTCTTCGCGTCCCACGGCAGCAGCGCGCCGGTCGCCTGGAGCGACGCCGACCAGGTGTTGCCGATGTTGAGGACGTCGGGACCCTGGCCGGAGGTGGTGGCCGTGAGGATCCGGTTCAGCAGATCCGACCAGGGCACGACCTCCAACTTGACCTTGATGCCCGTCTGCTTCTCGAACTTGTCGAGTTCGGGCTGAAGGACCTGCTTGTCGACCTCGACACTCGCGCCCTGGTTCGAGGCCCAGTACGTGAGCGTCTTGGGCGAGTCGTTGGACCCGCCGTCTGTGGACGAACCGCCTCCGCAGGCCGAGACGGCCAGGGCGAGAGACATGGTGACGGCGCCTACGGCCGCGGCTCGGTTGCTGCGCATGGCTCCTGGTATCCCTTCAGGGAATGCCATCATGGCTTAATTTAGGACGTGAGTTAAACCTCGGAAGGGACTCACGTCAAGGGTTTGCACATCACTTGCCGAAGTACGGTCGCACCCCTTGACGCGCCCGTTCAGGTAGTTGAAGCATTCAACGGCGAGAGAGCGCTCCCAGAACTCCCCACATTCACTTCCTGAAGCCGCATACTTCCTGAAGCTGGAGCCGCCCCATGCCCACCCTTGGCCGCAGATCCCTGCTCGGCGCGGCAGTCGCCGCCCCCGTCCTCGCGGGACTTCCCGCATCCGCGTCCGCCGCTGTGTCCCGTCCGCGCCCGCGCGCCCTCCCGGGCGGCGGCGACCTCGGTCCGAACGTGATCGTCTTCGACCCGTCCACGCCCGGTATCCAGGCCAGGCTGGACCAGGTGTTCGCCCAGCAGGAGTCGGCCCAGTTCGGCACCGGCCGCTACGCGCTGCTGTTCAAGCCCGGCACCTACAACGGCCTCAACGCCCAACTCGGCTTCTACACCTCGATCATGGGCCTCGGCCTCTCCCCCGACGACACGACCATCAACGGCGACGTCACGGTCGACGCGGGCTGGTTCAACGGCAACGCCACGCAGAACTTCTGGCGTTCGGCGGAGAACCTCGCGCTCGTCCCGGTCAACGGCACCAACCGCTGGGCCGTCGCCCAGGCGGCACCCTTCCGGCGGATGCATGTGCGCGGCGGCCTCAACCTCTCCCCCACCGGCTACGGCTGGGCCAGCGGCGGCTACATCGCGGACAGCCGTATCGACGGCCAGATCGGACCGTACTCGCAGCAGCAGTGGTACACCCGCGACAGCGCGATCGGCAGCTGGCTCAACGCCGTCTGGAACATGGTGTTCTCCGGCGTCGAGGGCGCCCCCGGGCAGAGCTTCCCGAACCCGCCGTACACCACGCTCGACACCACGCCGGTCTCCCGCGAGAAGCCGTTCCTCTATCTCAACGGCAGCGAATACCGGGTCTTCCTGCCGGAGAAGCGGGTGAACGCCCGGGGCGTGACCTGGGGCAACGGCACCCCCCGCGGCACCTCGCTGCCGCTCACCGAGTTCTATGTCGCAAAGCCCGGCGACTCGGCGGCCACCCTCAACCAGGCGCTCACACAAGGGCTCCACCTGCTGCTGACGCCCGGGATCTACCACGTGGACCAGCCGATCCAGGTGAACCGGGCGGGGACGGTCGTCCTGGGCCTCGGCTACGCGACGATCATCCCCGACAACGGCGTCACCGCGCTCAAGGTCGCCGACGTCGACGGAGTGCGGCTGGCCGGGTTCCTCGTCGACGCCGGACCGGTCAACTCCGCGACCCTGCTGGAAGTCGGCCCGACCGGCGCCTCCGCCGACCACTCCGCCAACCCGACCACCGTCCAGGACGTGTTCATCCGCATCGGCGGCGCGGGCGCCGGCAAGGCGACCACCAGCATGGTGATCAACAGCCGCCACACCATCGTCGACCACACCTGGGTCTGGCGCGCCGACCACGGCGCCGGCGTCGGCTGGGAGACCAACCGCGCCGACTACGGCGTCGTCGTCAACGGCGCGGACGTCCTCGCCACCGGCCTGTTCGTGGAGCACTTCAACAAGTACGACGTGCAGTGGTTCGGCGAGCGCGGCCGCACGATCTTCTTCCAGAACGAGAAGGCGTACGACGCCCCGAACCAGGCAGCCATACAGAACGGCGCGTTGAAGGGCTACGCGGCCTACAAGGTGGGCGACGGCGTGAGCGTGCACGAGGGCTGGGGACTCGGCAGTTACTGCTACTACAACGTCGACCCGACGATCGTGCAGCACCACGGCTTCGCCGCGCCGGTCCGGTCGGGCGTGAAGTTCCACAACCTGCTGGTCGTCTCGCTGGGCGGCCAGGGCCAGTACGAGTGCGTCATCAACGACACCGGGTCACCCACGTCGGGGACGTCGACGGTGCCGTCCACGGTGGTGTCGTACCCCTGAGAGACCGGGGATCTCCGTCAGTCGCGGCCCGGCACCCCGATCTGGAGGGTGGCGGGCGCCGCGCAGCATCTGCCGCCCTCCCCCTCCCCGGGGGCGGCGGACTCGTCGAACAGGCCCGACCCGCCGCACACTCCCGTCTCCGGCAGGGTCAACTCGACGCGCTCGGCCGCCTCCTGGTCCCCGGCGATCGACGCGACGACGAGCGCACCTGCTCGTAACCGGTCATCGCGAGGAACGTGGGGGCACGGCCGTAGGACTTCATGCCGACCAGGTGGATGCCCCGCTCGGGGTGGGACAACTCCTTGACGCCGTGCGGGTAAACCGTGCCGCAGGAGTGGACGTTGGGGTCGATGAGCGGGGCCAGGGCGGTCGGTGCCTGGAGGCGTTCGTCGAGGCCGAGGCGGACCTCGGAGAGGAAGGTGAGGTCGGGGCGGAGACCGGTGAGGGCGATGACCTCGTCGACCGGGTCGAGGCGGCGGCCGTCCTCGGCGACCAGGACGAGTCGTCCGCCGTCGGCTCGCTCGACGGCCCGGGTGCGGAAGCCGGTGGCCGCTGACGCGCGGCCGCTCTCGACGGCCGCCTTGGCGCGCAGCCCGAGGGCACCGCGGGCAGGCAGCTGGTCGGCCTCGCCGCCGCCGTACGTGGACCCGGTGATCCCGCGCCGCAGGACCCACACCGCGTGTGTGCCGGCCTCCCCCTCGGCCAGGTCGGCGAGTTGGGCGAGGGCGGTGAAGGCGGAGGCCCCGGAGCCGACGACGGCGGTGCGCCGGCCCGCGTAACGGGCCCGCACCGCAGGGATCCCGAGGTCGGGGATCCGGTACGAGATGCGCTCGGCGGCCGTCCGCTCCCCGAGCGCGGGCAGTCCGTCGGCGCCCAGCGGGCCGGGTGCGGCCCAGGTGCCGGAGGCGTCGATCACGGCACGGGCGGTGATCCGCTCCTCGCGGCCGTCGGCCAGCTCGATGTGCACGGTGAAGGGCTGCTCGTCGCGGCCGGCGTCGACGATACGGTCCCGGCCCGCCCGCGCCACGCCGGTCACCCGCGCGCCGTGGCGGACCCGGTCACCGAGGACGTCGGCGAGCGGCTTCAGGTACAGCTCGGCCCAGTCCCCTCCGGTGGGATACGACGCCCCGTCGGGGCGGATCCAGCCGGTCGGGGCGAGCAGCTTCTCGGCGGCCGGGTCGACGACCTCGGACCAGGGGGAGAACAGCCGCACATGCGACCACTCACGGACGGCGGTGCCGGCGGACGGGCCCGCCTCCAGCACGAGGGGTTCGATGCCGCGCTCGACGAGGTGGGCGGCTGCGGCCAGGCCGATCGGGCCTGCGCCGATGACGACGACGGGCAGCGTGTTCACTGGATCCCCTTTGATTCGACGTTTATCGATGCCTTGCGGCCAGCATGGCACTTGCTTAGACAAGCGTCAACATAGACACGCATCGAATCAGAGGGGGAGTGAATTACTTCGACGTATGTCAACATAGATGCATGTCGAATACGGACGTCCTCCCCCTCGTCGAGCCCGGGCCCGGACCCGAGGCCGTGGCGCCGTGCTGCCCACCGCTGACCGAGCGCCCGCTGACCGCCGAGGAGGCCGAGCGGACGGCCGCGATGTTCAAGGCGCTCGGCGACCCGGTGCGGCTGCGGCTGTTCTCCCTGGTCGCCTCGCACGAGGGCGGCGAAGCGTGCGTGTGCGACATCTCCGATGTCGGCGTCTCCCAGCCGACCGTCTCCCACCACCTGAAGAAGCTCAAGGCGGCCGGACTGCTGACCTCGGAGCGGCGTGGGACCTGGGTGTACTACCGGGTCGAACCGAGCGTGGTGGCCGCGATGGGGCAGATGCTGCGGACGTTCGGCTAGACGTCCGCTCAGCCATGACCGAGCCCCGTACCCGGATCCGTACCACCTGGTTGATCCACTTCGCGAAGGAAGACCCGATGTCCTCCAGCCCGCTCGCCTCCGTGCTGTTCGTCTGCGTCCACAACGCCGGCCGTTCGCAGATGGCCGCCGGCTTCCTGGACCATCTCGCCGGCGACCGGATCGAGGTCCGTTCCGCCGGCTCGATCCCGGCCGACCAGGTCAACCCGGCCGCCGTCGAGGCCATGAAGGAGGTCGGCGTCGACATTGCCGGGCAGCGGCCCAAGGTGCTCACCACCGAGGCCGTCCAGGCGTCCGACTACGTCATCACCATGGGCTGCGGCGACGCCTGTCCGATCTTCCCCGGCAAGAAGTACCTCGACTGGGACCTGGAGGACCCGGCGGGCAAGGGCGTGGACTCCGTACGTCCGATCCGCGACGAGATCAGGAGCCGTGTCGAGCGGCTGATCGCGGAGATCGACGCCGCGGCCGGGGTGTAGCCGCCGCCCGCTCGCCCTGGGGTTCCCCATGCCCCTTCGAGACCGTCGGGGAGGACGCGACCGGCACGTCCGGGGTCGTTATCGGCCGCTTCACGGACGGCAGGGCGACGCGCGTGACCATCGAGGCGTTCGACGAGACGGGGCTGGGCGCCTTCACCCGGGGCCAGGGTCCATCCGCCGGTGCCGATCAGCGCGTGGCGGAGTGGACCAGTTCCTCCACGCGGGCGGCCGGGACCGGCACGCCCGGCGTCCGGAAGAACCAGCGCTGTGACTCTTCCTGGCTCAGCCCCTCGGGGCGCCGCGCCATGTACGGCTGGACGTAGACCGGCGTGCCCGGCTGGCTGCGCCAGCTCTCGGCGAGTGTGCCGATGTCGACCGTGTCGTAGCCGAGGGTGTCCAGCAGTCGGGCCGTTTCCGCCTTGGCGGCCGGGTCGTCACCCGCGACGGGCAGCGCGCTGCGGTCGGGGGCGCCGGACGGGCGGGCGCTGGTGAACAGGCGGCGGAAGTCGATGTTGTTGAACGCCTTGACGACATGGGAGTCGGGGAGCTGGCGCTGCACGAGTTCGCTGGAGGTCGCCTCGCCGGCATCCAGAGCCGCGATGCTGCCGTCGCGGTCCGGGTAGTAGTTCATCGTGTCGATCACGGTCCGGCCGGCCAGGGCCGCGGCGGGAAGCTGTCCGTAGGCCTTCAGCGGGACGGTCGCCACCACGAGGTCGCTGACGCGCGCGGCCTCTTCCGGTGTGGCCGCACGGGCGCGGTCGCCGAGTTCTCCGACCAGGTCGGCGAGGGTCTCGGGGCCGCGGGAGTTGCTCAGGACGACGTCCAGGCCGGCGGTGACGGCCAGCCGGGCCAGAGCGCTGCCGATCATGCCGCTGCCGATGAGTCCGAGGGTCTTGATGCTCATTGCGTCGCGTCTCCGTTCCCCGTCCCCGTGTTCTGATGACCGATCACGTTGTGCCGGGCCGGAAGAGCGCGGCCGAACAGGTCGAGCAGCGCCGTCCAGTGCCGCTCCGTCGCCTCGGGGTGGTGCATCGCGGTGTCGGCCTGGGTGAAGCCGTGGTGGGCGCCGGCGTAGACCTCGGCACGGTGGCGGACGCTCGCGTCGGTGAGCGCCGCGTCGAGGCGGTCGATCTGCTCGGGCGGATTGGTGGAGTCCTGGTCCGCATGGCCGAAGTACACCTCGGCCGTGATGCGGTCGGCGAGCAGGTGCGGGCTGTCCGGCGCGTCGGTGGCGAGGAACGCGCCATGGAAACCGGCCGCGGCGGCGACCCGGTCCGGGTGACTGCCGGCGGTACGCAGGGCCAGGGCGGCGCCCATGCAGTAACCGGTGACACCCGCCGGCCCGTCGGAGGTCAGCGGGGACGCGGCCAGCCAGTCCAGATAGGCGCCCGCGTCCCGTACGGCCGCTTCCGACGTCAGCGTCTGCGCGGCCGGCCGCAGGCTCTGGATGATCTCCGGACGCTCGGCGGGGTCGATGAACTCGGGCAGTTCCACCAGGGGCGCCCGGCCGTGGCGGTAGAAGACGTTGGGGACCAGGACGGTGTAACCCGCCGAGGCGAGCCGGTCCGCCATCGCCTTCAGGTGCGGACGCAGTCCAAAGGCGTCCATGTAGAGCAGGACGGCCGGATGGCGGGCTCCGTCGTCGGGATGGACGACGTAGGCGTCCGCGGAGCCGTCAGGGGTGGGGATGTCGACGGACGAACCGTGCACGGCGGTCATGGAGACCTCTCTGGGCAAGGAGCGGCACCCTTCCCCCGGGATCAGGCGACACCGACGGACTGGAGACCCTTTTCTGAAACTGAGTGTCACAGTAGTAACCGAGGCCCAAGTATGCAATCGAGGACTGAGTGAGAGGTAGGATCGCGGGGTGCAAGCAACAGGACGTACGAGGACCCGGGACATCGCCCGGGCCGCCGTCCGGGCCGAACTGGCCGAGGTGGCCTTCGAGTTGTTCCTCCGGGAGGGATACGACCAGGTCACCCTGGACGACCTCGCCTCGGCGGCGGGGGTGTCGCGCAGTACGTTCCTGCGCTACTTCGGCACCAAGGAGGAGGCGGTCCTCAGCGCCTTCGACGCCCACGGCGCCCAGGTGGCCGACGCGCTGCGCGAGCGGCCCTCCGACGAGGACGACTGGGTGGCGCTGCGCCGGGCGCTGGACACCGTGATCGAGCACTACCGCCGGGACCCGGCCGGCGCACTGGCGACGACCCGGCTCGTACGGAACACCCCCGCCCTGTGCACACGGCAGCTGGAGAAACAGCAGGGCTGGCGTCCCGGCCTGGCCCAGGCGCTGGCCGAACGCGCGGGCACCTCCGGTCCCCCCGCCCTGGGTTTGACCGTGAAGGCCGCCGCCGCGCTGGACTGTCTGAACATCGCCCTGGACCACTGGACCGCGTCCGACGGCCGGCTCGACCTCATCGACCTGCTGGACGAGGCCTTCGCCGCGCTCAGCCCGCGATAGGGCCTACGGCGCGGGCCTCCGGGTCCGTACGCGGGCGACCGGGCATCGGGCCGCCGGACACCGGACACCGGACACCGGACACCGGACAGAAGACACCATGACGACAGGAGCCGCGCACGTACCGGAGGACGTGAGCGTCGTCGGCTTCGACGACATCCCGGTGGCCCAGGAGGGACTCAGGCGTCTCATGCCACGCCATCGAGACCCGCAAGCCGATCCGGTTCAGCTCTGGACGGCCTCCGCGATCTGCCGGGCGGCCTCCGCGGGAGTGAGGTGCGTGGTGTCGACGACCTCCGCCTCGGCGTGCAGCCATGTGCGGGCGGCCTCGGCGTAGGGCTCCAGGTATTGGAGCCGGAACGGGGAGTCGGGGCCGAGAACGGTGTCGCCCGCGATGCGCCCGCGGAGGGTGTCCTGGTCGGCGTGGAGGACGAAGTGCCGTACCGGAACGGCATGGTGGGCGAGGCCCGTGCTGATCTCGCGCCAGTACTCCTCGACCAGGACGGTCATGGGCATCACCAGTGTGCCGCCGGTGTAGTCGAGGACGCGGCGGGCGGTCTCGACGACGAGCGGTCGCCAGGGTGGCCAGTGCTGGAAGTTGTCCGTCCCGGGCAGCCCCGGCGTGATGTCCATGAGTGTCTCGCCGACCTTCTCGGCGTTGAACACCCGTGAATCCGGGATCAGTTGCTGTACGAGTGCGCTGGTCGTCGTCTTGCCCGCGCCGTGGGTGCCGTTGAGCCATACGATCACGGGAGGCGACGCTAGCGCAGGAGTGGGTTCGCCGGCCGGGGCTGCTTCATCTGTCGGTGTGCGGGGATGTCGCGGGTAGTTCCACCGTGATGCGGATACCGCCGGACGGGCGCGGGGTGAGGGTGAGTGTTCCGTCGTGTGCCTGGGTGATGGTCTTCACGATCGCCAGACCGAGCCCGACGCCCGCGTGGTCGGTGTGAATGCGCTCCGTGCCGCGCTGGAACGGTTCGGTGAGTGTCGCGGCCAGTTGTGGGGTGACGTGGTCTCCGGTGTTCTCGACGGTGAGCACCGCACTGTCGGGGCGGACGCTGGTGGTGACCGAGACGGTGCCCTTTTCCGGCAGGTTGTGGACGATCGCGTTGTGCACGAGGTTCGTGGTCAGCTGAAGCAGCAGCGCCGGCGATCCGATCGTGGGGGTGATGTCGCCGGAGGTCTCGATGGTGACGCCATGCTTTTCCGCCAGCGGGAGGAGCGTTTCGGCGGCTTGTTCCGCCATGAGGGACAGGTCGACGTGTTCTCGGGTGAAGGACCGCTGGTTGGCGCGGGTGAGCAGGAGCAATGCTTCGGTGAGGTCGATCGCCCGGGTGTTGACGGCGTGGAGGCGGTCGATGAGTTCCTCGGCGTCGCGGTTCGGATCGGTGCGGGCCACGTCGAGCAGCGCCTTCGAGATCGCCAGCGGGGTGCGCAACTCGTGCGAGGCGTTGGCGGCGAACCTCTGCTGCTCGGCGACGTGGGCTTCGAGTCGGGCGAGCATCGCGTCGAAGGCGTCGGCGAGTTCGCGGAACTCGTCCTTGCGGCCCGGTAGCCGGATTCGGTGGGAGAGCGATCCGTCCGTGGCCCTGCGCGTGGCGTCCGTGATGCGGGTCAGGGGGGCGAGCATCCGACCGGCGAGGATCCACCCTCCCACGAGGCCGAACACCAGCAGGAACGCCATGACGGCGGCTGCCCTCGGAGCGAAGACGTCCAGGAGAACGGACCGGATGGGGAAGACACCGTTCGTCGGCCTGTCGTCGGGGTTGATGAGCATCGCCCGGTTGGGGACGTAACGCAGGAGGAAGACCCAGACGGCGGCGAGCAGCAGCGCGCCTGCGACCATGAGGAATCCGGCGTAGCTGAGCGTGAGTTTGAGGCGGACGCTCATACCAGGTGCCCTGTCCACGCTCGCCTCCCTCATGTCCGCACTCATCGTTGTGTGTCGATGCGATAGCCGACGCCGGCGACCGTGCCGATGATCCAGGGTTCGCCGAGGCGCTTGCGCAGTGCCGAGACGGTGATGCGCACGGCGTTGGTGAACGGGTCGGCGTTCTCGTCCCACGCACGTTCCAGTAGTTCTTCGGCGCTGACGACACCGCCCTCGGCGGCGACGAGGACTTCGAGCACGGCGAACTGTTTCCGGGTGAGGGCGACATAGCGTCCGTCGCGGTAGACCTCGCGACGGAACGGATCCAGACGCAGGCCCGCGATCTCCCGCACGGGTGGCCGGTTGTGGGCGCGCCTGCGGTCGAGTGCTCGAAGACGGAGCACGAGTTCTTGGAGTTCGAACGGCTTGGTGAGGTAGTCGTCGGCGCCGAGTTCGAACCCGGTGGCCTTGTCGTCGAGCCGGTCGGCCGCGGTGAGCATGAGGATCGGCAAGCCGCTGCCGCGGGCGACGATGCGTTTGGCGACCTCGTCACCGGAGGGGCCGGGGATGTCCCGGTCGAGGACGGCGATGTCGTAGGCGTTGATGCTCAGCAGTTCCAGCGCGGTGTGGCCGTCACCTGCGATGTCGGCGGCGATCGCTTCCAGGCGTAGGCCGTCGTGGATGGCTTCTGCCAGATAGGGCTCGTCCTCGACGATCAGCACACGCATGCTCTCGATGCTACGAGCCGGAACATATCGTCGGCGTATCGAAAACCCCATACGTGCCGGCAACACCGCGCTGCCTTGACTGGCCGCATGCCCTACCGCGAACCAGCACGAACAGGAGCCCGCCGTACCCGATCGGTCATCCTCACCGCCGTGGTGATCGTCAGCGCGACGCTCATCGGCATGCTCATCCACCAGTCGCTGGCGTCCTCGTCCTCGCCGGCCGCGTCACCTTCCTCGACTGCGTCACCGTCCTCGCCCGCACAACCACCCGTCGACACTCCTCAGGGCGACCGCAGGCGTGCGGACCACGAGGGCGTGTTCGGCGAGGCCGACGGGGCCGTACCTGACGGCGTGACGGTGTTCGACGACGGGTATCCCGCCGTGGCCGAGCTCGACCCCGATCTGCTCCGCGCCGTGCGTGAAGCAGCGACGGACGCCGCCGATCTCGGCGTCACGTTCTACGTCAACAGCGGCTGGCGTTCCCCGGAGCGCCAGAACCAGCTCCTGCGTGAGGCGGTCTCGAAGTACGGCTCGGAGGAGGAAGCCGCCCGTTGGGTGGCCACGGCGGACACGTCTCCTCATGTGTCGGGGGACGCGGTCGACATGGGACAGGCCAATGCCATGGCGTGGCTGTCCGAGCACGGCGCCGAGTACGGACTGTGCCAGATCTACAGCAACGAGCCCTGGCACTACGAACTGCGCCCCGAAGCCGTCGATCACGAATGCCCGCGCATGTATGCCGACCCCACGCACGACCCGAGGATGCAGCAGTGACGAGCACTCCCCAGCAAGCCACTCAGGAAACCGCGGGCGCGCGGGACGCAGCAGAGACCGGAGAGGGTGGCACCGACCGCCGGGACACCGGCTCCGGCACCTGGCGCGCGGGCCTCAGCCGTGCGATCCGGATCGGCTCCCGGCCGGGGCCCTGGAAGCGGGGCCCGGTGCTTGCGGCGCTGGCGCTGCTGCTCGGCCTGCTCATGCTGCTGCACGCGCACATCACGGACATCGGAGGCCTCGGCAGCCTGGTGGAGACCTTCCTCCCATGGTTCGGCCTGTTCGTCCCGGTGCTGCTGGCCGGGGCGTTGTGGCGCCGTTCCGCCTCCGCGGTGCTCGCGCTGCTGCTGCCTGCCGTGGTGTGGGTGAGCCTGTTCGGCGGGGTGCTCAGCGACAAGTCCCAGCCGGGCGGCGACCTCACCGTGGTCAGCCACAACGT
Organism: Streptomyces sp. NPDC051963; assembly: GCF_044593495.1. Taxonomy (NCBI): domain Bacteria; kingdom Bacillati; phylum Actinomycetota; class Actinomycetes; order Kitasatosporales; family Streptomycetaceae; genus Streptomyces; species Streptomyces sp. NPDC051963. Next base: position 985,237 of record NZ_JBIUCC010000003.1, read on the forward strand.
CAACGCCGACAACCCCGACCCGGCCGGCACCGCCCGCGACCTGGCCGCCTCCGGGGCGGACCTGCTGGCGCTGGAGGAACTGACCGACCACGCCCGGGGCGTGTACGAGGAGGAGCTGGCGAAGACGTACCCGTACCACTCGGTGCAGGGCACGGTCGGGCTGTGGAGCAGGCTGCCGCTGTCGGACACCCGGCAGGTCGACGTCCTGCGGGACGATGCCGGCCCGCTGGCGAGAACCCGACGGGCCGAGGACATCCCGGTGGACCCACCCCGGGCGCTGCGCACCACGGTGGCCACCGACCAGGGGCCGCTGGCGGTGTACGTGGCGCACTTGGGGTCCGTGCGGGTGATGCCCCGGGGCGGCTTCTGGACGGACTCGCGGGACGCCGGCGCGGAGAAACTCGCCAAGGCCGTCGCCGCCGAGCAGATCGAACGGGTGGTGGTGCTGGGCGACATGAACGGCACCACGGACGACCGCGCGCTCGACGGCCTGACCTCGCAGCTGCATTCGGCCCAGGACGCGGCCGGGGACGGCTTCGGCTTCAGCTGGCCGGCGTCCTTCCCGATGGCGCGGATCGACCAGATCCTGGTCAGGGGCGTGCAGCCGAAGAGCTCGTGGGTGCTGCCGGCCACCGGCAGCGACCATCTGCCGGTGGCGGCCGGAATCAGCTGGTGACGTCCACGCTCATCGCCGACTGGACGGCGACGCGTCTGTCGGGTCGCTTCATGCCGACGGCACCGGAGAGAGCCGACCGCCTCACGCCGGGCGAGCCCGACCGGCTGTGGGCGGCCGCCGATCCTCAGCGCCGCAATCCCGCGCCCTTCAGCACCCCGCCCCTCAGCGCCGCGCCCCTCAACGTCGCAGCGCCGCCCTCGCCGGAAGGGTCACCGCCAGCAGGCCCAGTCCCACCGCGCCGCCGACGAAAGCCGCGTACACCAGCGGAGGTACGTACGGAGCCTCGCCGGTGAGGCCGCGCATCATCGGGATCAGCGTCGCGGCGGCGATGGCGGTACCGAGGACGATGCCCGCCACGGCCACCAACAGGCCTTCCCAGCGCAGCATCCGCATCACCTGGCGCCGGGTGGAGCCGACGAGACGGAGCATGCCGAGCTCGCGGCGGCGGTCGAGGACGGTCATCACGAGCGTGTTGACGGCGGCGACGGCGGCGAAGCCACCGAGGACGCCTGCCATCGTGTAGTTGGCCCAGGCGTTGAGCTCGCGGTCGGTGCTCTGTTCGACCGCGTAGCCGGAGGCGTCGGTGACCTTGCCGAGCGCGGCGAGGTCCGTCGCGTCTCCGCCCCGTACCAGCAGCGTGCTGTCGAAGCCCGAGGTGACGTGGGCGGCCAGGGACGCACGGTCCATGGTCACCGCGGCGAGGCCGAGCCCTCGGCCATACACGGCGACCACCTCGGGGCCGGTCTTCGTGCCGTCCGGGAGGTACACGGTCAGCTTGTCGCCGACCTCGGCCTTCGCCGACGTGGCGAGCGTCTTGTCGATGGCGACCCGGCCCTTGCCGACCCGGTCCAGGCTGCCGCTGCGCACATCGAGATCCTGCACCTTCGCGAGCTGCGCGCCGGAGCCGGAGATGCCCTGGGTCGGCGAGGCCTGCAACCACCGGCCGCCGCCCGATCCGACGGCCACCAGCACCTGGGTGTCGAGCAGTCCCACGGCCGCGTCGACGCCGGGCGCGCGGGCGGCCCGGGCGACGGCGTCGGCGGGCAGCCCGGCCGGATCCGTGATCACGTGGTCCGCGGTGACGCCGGCGCGCAGTTGCTTCGCGGCGACATGGCTCTCGCTCGTGTGCATGAAGACGAGCGTCGAGGCGAAGGCCATGGCCAGCACGATCGGGGTGATCGCGGACGCCAGCCGACGGGCGTTCGTACGGGAGTTGGCGGCCGCGAGTGAGGCCGAGGCGCCGCCTCCGCTCATCGGGAGCCCGAACAGCGCCGCGCACAGCCACGCCACGAGCGGGCCGAGCAGCGCGACGGCGAGCATGAAGAGCATGACGACGCCGAGGGCGACGTTGGCCGCGTCCTCGCCGGCCGAGCGGGCGGCGACGACGGTGAGGAACCCGCCGCCGACGAGGGCGCCCAGGCCCAGCACGGTACGGATCACGCCCGGCCGCAGCCGCTGCACGGACGCCTCGGTGAGCGCCTGCCCCGGCTTGATCTTGGCGGGCCGGCGACCGGCCGCCCAGCCGGCGGCGAGCGCGGTCAGCAGCCCCGTGCCGACGGCGATGACCAGCGGGATCCAGGAGACGTGCAGGTCCACGGCTTCCGGTATGGCCCCGCGGTCCTTCAACTGCCCGAACCACCAGTGCGCGAGCCCGATCCCGGGCAGACAGCCGACGAGCCCCGCGGCGGGCGCGACGAGCAGTGCCTCGGCGGCGACCGCGCGACGGATCTGCCGTGGGGTGGCGCCGACGGCACGCAGCAGCGCGAACTCCCGGGCACGCTGGGCGACGGACAGCGCGACCGTGCCGGACGCCGTGAAGACGGCGACCATGGCGGCGACCCCGCCGAAGGAACCGCCGAGCCCGGTGAGCATCTCCTTGGCGTACCCGAGCCCGCTGTCCTCGACGGCGCCACGGTCGTCGCCGGTGTGCACCTTGGCGTCCGAGCCGGCGAGCGCCTTCTTCACCTCGGCGGCGAGGGCGTCGGCTTCCACCCCGTCCCGCGCCAGTACGGCGATTGCGTCGGCCTTCCCGGGATGCCCGGCGAGCGTGGAGGACTGGGCGTCGGCGAACCAGCCGGTCGCGCCCTCGGCCGTGTCGCCGGCTCCGGCCTTCGCCAGCCCGGAGGCGCGGAAGTCGGCGCGCCCGGTGGCGGTTTCGAGCGTCACGGTGTCGCCGACGCCCGCCTTCGCGGACCGCGCGGCGGCGGCGTCGAGCACGACTTCGCCGGTGCGGGGCGCGGCCCCGGAGGTGAGCGCGGCACCGGTGAAGGCGTGCGATCCCCAGCCGTGGCCCGTCAGCGCGCCGTCGCCCTGGCGCACGGGGAACGTGAAGTCCGGCACCGCCGCCTGCGCGCCGGGCGCGCGGGCCGCCCTGTCCGCCAGCGCGGCGTCCACGCGCGCCGTGTCCGGCAGCAGGTCCGCCGACACGGACCGGCTGTCCCCGCCGCCCGTGACGAAGCGGGCGTACTGGTCCGCCGCCGCGACGACCGGCGCCTTCGCATACCGCTCGGGCGGCACCGAGGCGCGGGCGCCCGTCTCCAGGAGGATGCCGCAGGCGGAGACGATCAGCGCCGCCATCATCAGCGCGACGAACGTGCCCGCGAACGACGCGGGCTTGAAGCGCACGGCGGCGCGGGCGAGGCCGTTGGGGGCGAAGCTCCTCACGCCGCCGCCCCCACCATCGCGCCCGTACGGGAGGTGAGGGCGGTCATGTGCGCCGCGATCTGCTCCGCCGAGCCGCGGTCGAGGCCGCCGGCGAAGACGCCGTCCGCGAGGAACTGCACGCGGTCGGCCCAGGCGGCCGAGGCCGGGTCGTGGGTGACCATGACGACGGTGGCCCCGAGGGCGTCCACCGCGTGCCGGAGCAGGCCGAGGACCTCGGCAGCGGTGCCGGTGTCGAGGGCTCCGGTGGGTTCGTCGGCGAACACCACGTCCGGGCTGGTGACCAGGGCGCGGGCGATGGCCACCCGCTGCTGCTGGCCGCCGGAGAGCTCGCCGGGCCGGCGCTTGGCCTTGTCGGCGAGGCCGACCTGCGCGAGCACCGCCTGTGCCCGTCGGCGGTCCTGGCGTCGCCCGGCGAGACGCATCGGCAGCAGCACGTTCTGCTCGACGGTCAGGGAGGGCAGCAGGTTGAAGGCCTGGAAGACGAATCCGAGGCGACTGCGGCGCAACTCGGTGAGCTGGTTCTCGCGCATCCCCGTGATCTCCGTGCCACCGAGCCGTACGGAGCCGGCCGATGGCCGGTCGAGCCCGGCGGCGCACTGAAGGAAGGTGGACTTGCCGGAGCCGGACGGGCCCATGACGGCCGTGAACGTGCCGCGCGGCAGGGCCAGGTCGATGCCCGCGAGCGCATGCACGGCCCCGGCACCGCGGCCGTACTGCCGCCGGACGCCGCGCAGTTCGACGGCGAGACCGGGCGTGCCCTGAGCCTCCGGCCGCTCGTCCGTCTTCTGCCGCTTGCCGCTGCGCAGCCTCATGGTCCGTCCTCTCGCGATCTCCTCAAGCCGACAACTCGAAGCTACGGATCACGGTCATCGCGGACCATGGCGGCTGCTGGCCGATCCGGGGTGGGGATAACCCGAGGGCTCCGCGGGTGGCCGGCCTCGGCGAAGAACCCGACACGCCGCCTGGGGCGGGATGTGCGGTCGGCAAGGACACGATCAGGGGGAGCTCAACGGGCGGGGACCCGGGGCAAGCCGGGAATCGGGTGTGAGTAGTTGAGGTACAGGCGCTGAGCCGTTCGCGCCTGTCGCACATGGACCAGATGTGGGGCGGGGGGTGCTTGCCTCCGTCGACGGGCTGCGGTTCGTCGTCCCGGTCAAGAGCATCAACACCGGCCCCTCGCCTGAGTACTACGCGTACAAGAGGGGCCTGACCCGGCTCAACGCCGTCAATGACCAGGTGGCGGGAATCGGAGCGATGGTCGTGCGCGGCACCCCGCGCGACAGCCTGTTCACCCTGGACACGCTGCTGAACCTCGACGGGGGAGTCCGGCCGGAGATGGTGGCGACCGACAGCGCCTCGTACTCCGACATGGCCTTCGGCCTGTACGAGATGCTCGGTTTCCGCTTCGCCCCGCGCTTCCGCGACCTCGCGGACCAGCGGTTCCGACGCGCGGACGTGGCGGTGCCGAACGGCCAGGAACCGGAAGGAGATTTACGGGCCGCTGGAAGCCATCGCCCGCAACCGCGTGAACCTGAAGCGGATCACCACGCACTGGCCGGACATGCTGCGCGTGGCCGGGTCGCTGATCACCAACCAGGTCCGCGCCTACGACCTGCTGCGAATGTTCGGCCGCGAGGGACACCCCACCCCGCTCGGTGCCGCGTTCGCCGAGTACGGGCGCATCGACAAGACCATGCATCTGCATCCCGACGCCGCTGTCGCCCAGCCCCGCGCCGAGGGCCACGACCTCAAGGATGAGGACGTGGCCCGCCTGTCTCCGCTGAAGGACAGGCACATCAACGTCATGGGCTGGACGATGACCACGGTGGTGGGCAGGGCTGACCGTCAGGAGCCGGCCAGTGCACTGATCAGTTTGCGGGCCGCCGCCTTGCTCAGCGGTCGCTCTGAGCGGCGGGCGTGGGCTGGTCGAGGGATGCCTTCGATTCGTCGACGAGTCCGGTCAGGCGGGCGACCTCGACGTCGGTCAGATTTTCGGCGACCCCGGACGCAGCGACATTGGAGCGCAGATGGTCGGGATTGTTCGTGCCGGGGATGACGACGGTGGAGGGAGAGCGGCGCAGCAGCCAGGCGAGCGCGACCTGGGCCGACGTGGCGCCGAGGCGCTTTGCGGGGCCGGTCAGCGCGTGGTGGCCGCTGAGCCGACCCGAGGCCAGCGGGAAGTAGGGAACGAACAAGATCCCTTGGGCTTCGCAGTCTGCGAGCACTTGGACGCCGCTGCGGTCGAGCAGGTTGAAGCGGTTCTGCACGGCCGCGATGGGAGTCATCTGCTGCGCGCGGGCCAGCATCTGCGGGGACGCGCCGGACAGACCGATACGCCGGATGAGCCCCTGCTCGCGCAGCTCGACGAGCACGCCGAGAGACTCCTCCATGGGAACGTCCGAGTGTGCTCCCGGGGTGTCTCCGACGAGCCGCAGGTACGTCAGCTCGCTCGCCTCCGTTCCCAAGTCGGCCAGCGCTTCGTGGACCTGCCGCCGGACCGTGTCCGGATGGCCGTCGACGATCCAGGACCCGTCCGAGCCGCGCTCGGCGCCGACCTTGTTGCCGATGATCACGCCTTCCGGGAGCGGTCGCAGGGCCCGTCCGATCAGCTGGTTCACCGTCCGCGGCCCGTACGCGTTCGCGGTGTCGAAGAACGTGACCCCCTGCTCCACCGCCAGGCGCAGCACCTGGCACGACGACTCCGGGTCTTCCGGCAGCCCCCACACGTTCGGCCCCGCGAGCTGCATGGCGCCATACCCGACACGGTTCATTGGCTCTTCCTTCGCTGTATCACTGCCGCGCTCATATCCGTAGCACTGCCCGTTCCAGTGATACGCCGAATGCCGTAGCATTGCAACCGTGGACGACGCGAAGAGCCGCACCCGCCGGCAGATCCTCGAAGTAGCGGCCGACATCCTGGAGCGGGAGGGCGCAGAGGGCGTCTCCACCCGCGCCGTCGCCGCGGCAGCGGGCATTCGGGCCGCCTCCCTCTACCAGCTCTTCGGCGACAAGGAAGGCCTCCTCTCGGCGCTGGCCATCCACGCTTTCGACCTCTATCTGGCCGGGAAGCACACCTTGACGCAGAGTGGCGACCCGGTCGACGACATGCGCCGCGGGTGGGACATGCACGTCGACTTCGGCCTGCGGCATCCCGCCTTCTACCTGCTGATGTACGGCGCCGATCGACCCGGCCGCCGCCCGCCCGCCGCAGCGGAAGCCAACGCACTTCTGATGAAGTTCCTCAACCGCGCCGCCGACGACAGCCGCCTCCGGGTACCGCCCGCCCTCGCCGCCCGCCTCACCCTGGCAGCCATCACCGGGGTCACCCTGTCGCTGATCGGCACCCCCGAGGACGACCGCGACATGGAGGTCTCCGCGAGGATGCGTGACACCCTCATCGACTCCCTCACCACCGACCCGCCCCCGGCGAGGGACTCCACCCTCGCCTCGCGCGCCCTCGCTCTCGACGCCGCTCTCGCCGGCGCGGACCGGCCTGCTCTCCCGCTTCGCCCGACCGAAACGGCGCTCCTGCACGACTGGCTGCATCAACTCGCGCGTTGACCGCCACCTCGCGGACGCGCCGCACTGATCTCACCCACGCGAAGACGACCGACCGACTCGATCACAGCTTCCTCGGTCGGCAACGTGAGATCCGGGCCCGGGATGCCGTCTCGCGCAAACGATGGCGAGCTCAAGCGGTCAGCGCATCACTGCTGTTCAGGAGGTCAGCGTAGACCTCTGCCGGAATGCGGTAGCCGTGGGTCTCGCGCGGACGGTGGTTGAGTTCGTGAGCGATGGCGGAGACCGAGCGGGAGAACATCCGTGAGTCCACGCTGGAGTACCTCGACACTGCAGCCCGCAAGGGCAAGCACGGCGGCAGCCCCCGGTCATCACCGACGACATGCTCGACACCGTGCTCCGGCGCCACGCGGGCGGCGAGTCCGTCGAGGAGATCCAGCCCGACCTGATCACCCCCGCCGGCAAGCGCGGTCCGCGCGGAGTTCGCCGCGCTCCAGAACGCCGATGTCCCCCGGCCCCGCCCGGACACCGAGATCCCCAGTGCACGGCCATGATCAATCTCGGCGCTACTTCCTTTACCTCAACTACTCACACCCGGGAATGCAGCCGCAGCGGCCGCACGTTGACGACCGCTGACCGACTCTCCCAACCCCCGGGAAGAAGGCGGGCCCATGACGTCCTCGCCGACCACGATGCGCGCCGTCCGGCTCTCCGCCCCCGGCCCCGTGGACAACCTGCGGCTGACGACGCTCCCGCTGCCGCCCGAGAGAGACGGCTGGGTGCGCATCCGCGTCGAGGCGTTCGGCCTCAACCGCTCGGAGTTGAAGCTTCGGCTGGGTGTCAGCGTGGGCGTCAGCTTTCCCCGGGTGCCGGGTATCGAAGCCGCCGGCACGGTGGATGCGGCCCCGGCCGGCAGCGGGCTGGCTCCCGGACAGAAGGTCGTCGCGATGATGGGCGACATGGGGCGCACCTACGACGGCGGCTACGCGGAGTACACGTCGGTGCCGCTGTCCCAGGTCATCCCCGTCGACACCGACCTGCCCTGGGAGGTACTGGGCGCCCTGCCGGAGATGGTGCAGACCGCCTACGGCTCGCTCACCGTCGGCCTGGACCTGAGGCCCGGTCAGTCGCTGCTGATCCGCGGCGGTACTTCCTCGGTGGGCCTGGCAGCCGCCGCCCTGGCCGCATGGCGCGGCGCCACGGTGCTGTCCACCACCCGGCGGGCCGGCCGCCTCGCTTCGCTGAAGGAGCGCGGTGTCGACCACCCTCTGCTCGACAGCGGCGAGGTCGCGCCCGCCATGCGCGAGCTGTACCCGGAGGGCGTGGACGCCGCCCTTGATCTCGTCGGCACGCCGACCCTGCCCGACACTTTGCGCGCGGTGCGCGTGCACGGCACGGCCTGCTTCGGCGGCAGCCTCTCCAACCAGTGGACGGTGCGGGACTTCTCCCCGAACGAGTACCTGCCGAAGGGTGTGCGTCTGGCGGGCTACTTCGGCGACGCCGCCGACCTGCCTCGGGAAGCCTTCCAGGAGATCCTCGACGCGGTCGCGGCCGGCCGGCTGGCCTTCCCCGTGGACCGCGTCTACGACGGCCTGGAGCAGATGCCGCAGGCCCACGACGACATGGAGCACGACCGCGCCACCGGCAAACTCGTCGTCCGCGTCCGGCATTAGGGCCTGAGAGAACCGGTGAAACGAAAAAACACCCGCGCGGCCAGGAGCCGGAGCGGGTGCCCGCTCCCCCTGCCCGCGAAACGGGCGTCATGGGGTGATGCTGTGTCCGAGGGGGGACTTGAACCCCCACGCCCGATAAAGGGCACTAGCACCTCAAGCTAGCGCGTCTGCCATTCCGCCACCCGGACCAGGTGTCTGCCGCCTTGACGGGGGTGCTCCCCGCGGCGACGTGGACAACAATACCAAGATTTCGGAGTGGCCTTCACCTGCATATCCGTCGTCCGGAAGGGGCTATCGATGCCCATGGCAACAGTATTCTGTATACTGTCGCCACCGAATGGCCCCGACTCGGAGGCGACATGGAAGAGCTGGATCCCGCAGTGGTGATGGGAATGGCCGCCCAGGCACCCGACGGCATCGTGATCATCGACGGCGAGGGACTGATCCGTTACTGGAACCGGGGGGCGGAGCGCATCTTCGGCTTCTCGGCGGACGACGTGGCCGGCCGCAGTCTGGATGTGATCATCCCCGAGAAGCACCGGAAGCGTCACTGGGACGGCTTCCAGGAGGCCATGGACCGCGGGTCCAGCAAGTACGGGGAGGCGGACCTGCTGAACGTTCCGGCGCTGGGCGCGGACGGCCGCAAGCTGTCCATCGAGTTCAGCGTGGTGCTGTTGCCGGCGCCGGACGGCAGCGCGTACTGCGGAGCGGTCATCCGGGATGTCACCGCGCGACGCGAGCGTGAGCGGGAGCTGATGCGGCGACGGGCCGAGGCGACGGTCTGAGCCCCACCCGGCCGACACCGCACAGCACGGGAGCGGCCGTGGCCCGAAGGCCACGGCCGCTCCCGTTGTCGTCAGGCGACGACCTGGCCGTCGTGCAGCTTGCGGATGTCGTCCGCGTCGTAGCCGAGGTCCGCGAGCACCTCGTCGGTGTGCTCGCCGAGCAGCGGCGCACCCTTGATGTCGGGCTTCCAGCCGGAGAACTTGATCGGGCTGCCCACGGTCAGATAGGTGCCGCGCTCCTTCTGCTCCACCTCGACGATCGTGCCGCTCTCGCGCATGTCGGCGTCCTCGGCGAGCTCCTTCATGCTGAGCACGGGGGCGCAGGGCACCTCCCACTCGCGCAGGATGTCGACCGCCTCGTACTTGGTCTTGTCGGCGAGCCACTTCTCGATCTCGCCGAAGATCTCCATGATGTGCGGCTGACGGGCCCGGGCGGTGGTGTACTCCGGGTCGTCGACCCACTCGGGGTGACCGATGGCCTCGGCGGTACGCTTCCAGTTCTGCTCCTGGACCGTGAAGTAGATGTAGGCATTGGGGTCGGTCTCCCAGCCCTTGCACTTCAGGATCCAGCCCGGCTGCCCGCCGCCACCGGCGTTGCCGCCGCGGGGCACCGCGTCGCCGAACTCGCCGTGCGGGTACTGCGGGTACTCCTCCAGGTAGCCGACCCTCTCCAGGCGCTGCTGGTCACGGAGCTTGACCCGGGTGAGGTTGAGGCAGGCGTCCTGCATGGACACCGAGACCTTCTGGCCCTCACCGGTCTGGTTGCGCTGGATGATGGCCGTGAGGAGGCCGATCATCAGGTGCATACCGGTGTTGCTGTCACCGAGGGCCGAGCCGCTGATGGTGGGCGGGCCGTCCCAGAACCCGGTGGTGGACGCGGCGCCGCCGGCGGCCTGGGCGACGTTCTCGTAGACCTTGAGGTCGTTCCACTTCGAGGCGTCGTTGAAGCCCTTGACCGAGCCGAAGATCAGCCGCGGGTTCAGCTCGTGGATGTAGTCCCAGCCCAGACCCATGCGGTCCATGGCGCCCGGCGCGAAGTTCTCGACGAGGATGTCGGACTCGCGGATCAGCTTCTCCATGACCTCCTTGCCCTCGGGGGTCTTGGTGTTGATGGCCAGCGAGCGCTTGTTGCTGTTGAGCATGGTGAAGTACAGGGCGTCGAGGTCGGGGATGTCCCGCAGCTGCTGGCGGGTCACGTCGCCGCCGTTGATGCGCTCGACCTTGATGACGTCGGCGCCGAACCAGGCGAGCATCTGGGTGCATGCGGGACCGGCCTGCACCCCGGTGAAGTCGATCACCTTGATTCCGGCGAGCGGCTTTTCACTCATGTTGGCTTCCTTCTCGTGAATGAACGCGTGCGGGGAGGGAGTTGGGGGGTGAAGGCGCTTACTTCTTCGCCGCCGTGATGTTGCCGACGGTGATGCCCTTCGGGTTGAGGTGCGAGATGTGGCCGCTCTCGGTGCCGGCCGAGGGGTCGATCACGCAGTCGATGAGCGCCGGGCCGTCGGAGGCCAGTGCCTCGGTGAGGGCGGCGGTGACTTCGGCGGGCGTGGTCGCGCGGTAGCCCTTGCCGCCGAACGCCTCGATCATCAGGTCGTGGCGGGCGGCGAGCATCAGGGTCGTCGGGGACGGTGCGTCGCCCTGCGGGTTGACGTCGTCGCCCCGGTAGACACCGCCGTTGTTCATGATGATCGTGACGACGGGCAGCTTGTAGCGGCAGATAGTCTCCAGCTCCATGCCGCTGAACCCGAAGGCGCTGTCGCCCTCCACGGCGACGACCGGTGCGCCGCTCTCGACGGCGGCGGCGATCGCATATCCCATACCGATGCCCATGACGCCCCAGGTGCCGCTGTCGAGGCGGTGGCGCGGTACGTGCATGTCGATGACGTTGCGTGCGATGTCCAGCGCGTTGGCGCCCTCGTTGACGAGGTAGGTCTCGGGACGGGTGTGGATGACATCGCGTACGGCCTTCAGGGCGCCCATGAACTGCATGGGGTGCGGGTCGGCCTCAAGACGCTTCGCCATCTTCGCGACGTTCTGCGCCGAACGTGCCCCCAACTCCTCGCGCCAGGCGGCGGGAGCCGTGATCTGGCCGGGCTTGGTGCGCTCGGCAAGCGCGTCGAGTACGGACTCGATGTCGCCGACGAGCGGGGCCGCGATGGGCTGGTTGCTGTCCATCTCCCTGGGCTCGATGTCCACCTGGACGAACTTGGCGTCGGGGTTCCACGACGGCCCCTCGCCGTGATTCAGCAGCCAGTTGAGGCGGGCGCCGACGAGCATCACCACGTCGGCCTTCTTCAGCGCCATCGAACGGGCGGTGGCCGCGGACTGCGGGTGGTTGTCGGGCAGCAGGCCCTTCGCCATCGACATCGGTACGTACGGGATGCCGGTCGACTCGATGAACTCGCGGATCCTGGCGTCCGCCTGGGCGTACGCGGCGCCCTTGCCGAGGACCACCAGCGGCCGTTCGGCACTCGCCAGGAGCTCGATCGCCCGGTCCACCGCCTCGGGTGCGGGCAGTTGGCGCGGCGCCGGGTCGACGAGCCGGCTCAGCGTCCTGGCGCCGTCCGCGGCGGGCAGGATGGAGCCGAGCACCGCGGCGGGGATGTCGAGGTAGACCCCGCCGGGGCGCCCGGAGATCGCGGTGCGCAGCGCGCGGGCGATACCGCGCCCGATGTCCTCGACCCGGCTCACCCGGTAGGCCGCCTTGACGAAAGGCTGGGCGGCGGCGAGCTGGTCCATCTCCTCGTAGTCGCCCTGCTTGAGGTCGACGAGATGGCGCTCGCTGGAGCCGGAGATCTGGACCATCGGGAAGCAGTTCGTGGTGGCGTTCGCCAGCGCGACAAGGCCGTTGAGGAAGCCCGGTGCCGACACGGTCAGCGCCACGCCCGGCTTCTTCGTGAGGTAGCCGGCGGCAGCCGCCGCGTGTCCGGCGTTGCTCTCGTGACGGAAGCCGATGTAGCGGATGCCCTGTGCCTGCGCGAGGCGGGCCAGGTCCGTGATCGGGATGCCGACCACCCCGTAGATGGTGTCGACGTCGTTCATCTTGAGCGCGTCGACGACCAGGTGGTACCCGTCGGTGAGCTCGGTCGGAACGTCGGCTGCTGCCGCGGTCTCCAGTGTCGAGGGGGCGGTCATGGTCCGAGGTCCTCCTTGGGCAGGTCCTGCCGTGCGGCTACTCCTCTCACCATCCGCAGGGCGCCCGCCCGCGTCCAAGACCCATCGGCGACCAGCCGATAAACAGCATCTATCGATGGCTGGTGGGGGCGTCGCAGCTCCCTTGATAGATGGTTGCTATCGGCCGTTCGCCAGTACGTATTGGACGCCCACCGTGCGCCACCGCAGGCTCGCAGAGGACGGTTTCGTCCGACTGGGCGCGAGGAGGTGGGGTCATGGCCGCTCCGGCCGCGGCATCCGTGCGCGACGCGAACCGGTATCGGCCGCCGGCGGTCACCGGACTCGTCGATCTCCTCGACCGACAGGTGCGCGAACGCCCGTACGCCCGCGCCCTCGTCGTCGGCGGAGAGCGGGTGCACCTGTCCTACCGGGCTCTCGCGACGCTCGCGGACGAGGTGGCGTCCCGGCTCGGCGGCACGGGACTGCACCGCGGCGATGCGGTCGGCCTGATCTGTGCCAACACCGCCGAGTTCGTCGTCGCGTTGCTCGGCGCGGCGCGCGCCGGTCTGGTGGTCGCTCCGCTGGACCCCGCACTGCCCGGCTCCCAACTCTCGGCGCGGCTGGAGGCGTTGGGCGCGCGGGCCGTCCTGCTCGGCCCGGTCGAGGCCGACGCCCCACTGCCCGTGCCGGCGTGGCCCCTGCGGGTGGACGCCTCCCGCGCGGGAACGGCGGCGGTCGTCCTGGAGCCGGGCGTTCTCGTCGTGCCCCGAGTGCGAGGTGCCGCAGGCGAGTTGTCGGGCGTCGACGCCCTCGTCCTGTTCACGGCCGGCACCACCGACCGGGCGAAGATGGTCCCGCTGACCCACGCCAACGTGGCCGCGTCCGTCCGCACCATCTGCGCCACCTACGAGTTGGGCCCCGGTGACGCGACGGTCGCGGTGATGCCGTTCTTCCACGGCCACGGGTTGTTCGCGGCCCTGCTCGCTTCCCTGGCCAGCGGGGGCTGTGTCCTGCTGCCCGAGCGGGGGCGGTTCTCGGCGGGCACGTTCTGGGACGACATGCGGGCCGCCGCGGCCACCTGGTTCACCGCGGTCCCGACCATCCACGAGATCCTCCTGGACCGGTCGGAGACGGAGTACCCGGGGCCGCAGGCGCCACCGCTGAAGTTCGTACGCAGTTGCAGCGCACCCCTCAACAGCGCCACGCAGCGGGCGCTGGAGCGGACGTTCGGCGCACCGCTGTTGTCCGCCTACGGTATGACCGAGTCCACGCACCAGGCGACCAGCGAGCCGCTGCCGCAGCGGGGAGCACTGAAACAGGGGTCGGTCGGCCGGGCGACCGGGGTCGAGGTCCGGGTCGTGGACCGCAGCGGGCGTCCGTGTCCGGCGGGCGTCGAGGGCGAGGTGTGGGTGCACGGTCCCACCGTCGCCCGCGGCTACCTCGCCGACCGCGACGAGTCGTCGTACACCTTCGTCGACGGGTGGCTGCACACCGGTGACCTGGGCGCACTGGACGAGGACGGATACCTGTCCCTGACCGGGCGGATCAAGAACCTCATCAACCGGGGCGGCGAGAAGATCTCACCCGAGTACGTCGAGGACATCCTCGCCGGTTGCCCGGGCGTCGCCGAGGCTGCCGTGTTCGCCGCGCCCGACACGACGTACGGACAGCGGGTCGGCGCCGCCGTGGTGGTGCGCGAGGGCGAGAGCGTCGGGCCGGAGGAGATCCTGCAGTACTGCCGCGACCACCTGGCCGCGTTCGAGGTGCCGGACCGGATCGAGCTGGTCGGGGGGCTGCCGCACACGGCGAAGGGGGGCTTGGACCGGAAGGCGGTACAGGCCCTGTACACGCCTTGAAGGTGGCGCGGGACGCGCCCCTTCAGGGGCGCGGAGAACTGCGCGACCAGCCCCCACCGGGCCCGCGGTAAACGAACAACCCTCCGGCGGAGCGTTCAGCGCCCGGTCGGCAACGGACCGTCGAAGAAGTCGTCCAGCGACAACCCGGTCGCCGCGTTGACGAACGCCCGCGCGGCGACCGACCCGGGCGTCCCGGCATGGATCGCCACCGAAACCTGCGCCCCGGCCTCCGGGTCGACCAGCGGCAGCGCCCTGGTCCGCCCGATCACCGGCATCGCCCGCAGCCAGGTGTTCGGCACGATGCTCGCCCACCCCCCACCGCCGACGTGCGCGTAGAGGGAGGCGATCGAGTCCGTCTCCACCTGCGGCGTCACCACGTACCCCTTGTCCGCGAACACGGTGTCTACAATCTGCCGGATCCGCATATCGGGCGTCAGCAGCGCGAGCGGCAGCTGGGCCGCGTCCGCCCAGGTCATGGTGGCTGCCTGCGAGGTCAACTGGTCGTCCGACACCAGCAGCATGTACCGCTCCTGGTACAGCGGAACGACCTGCAGCCCTTCCTGGTCGCCGGGATCGAAGTGGGCGATCGCCACGTCCAGCTCGAAGTCCCGCAGCTGACGGTGGAGTTCCTTCGTCGAGAGCCGGGAACGGACCTGCACCTTGGCCAGCGGGTGCGCAGCACAGAACGCGGCCACGGGCAGCGCCAGGGTCGTCGACGCGGTGGGGTCCGTGCCGAGCCGCAGCGTCCCCGTGATGCCCGACTGCACGGCGGCCACCTCGGCCTTGAACGCGTCCTGTTCGGCGAGGATCCGCTTGGCCCACACGACGAGCCGTTCGCCCTCCGGGGTGAGGCCCTGGTAGTTGTGCCCGCGGTTGATCAGGGTGACGTTCAGCTCCCGCTCCAGCTTGGCGATCGCCGCCGAGAGCGCAGGCTGGGACACGTAGCAGGATTCCGCCGCCCGGGCGAAGTGCCGCTCCCTCGCCACCGCCACGAAGTATTCGAGCTGCCTGAACAGCATGAACGACTCCCTTCGAGCGAGGCTCCCGCGATCTTCGTGCGAGCATACGGAACTCCGGCGCGGGACGAGGTGGGCACACGTTTCAGCGCAGGAGCTTCACGGCCGCCACCACCAGGGGGTCAAGGCCGTCGGCTCCGGCGTCGACGAGCTCGTACAGCCTGGTCCGCATGCGCGGGTCCCAGAACCTGCCGATGTGCCCCGCGACTTCCTCGGCGGCCCGCTCCCTGGGCAGATGTCCGAGGTTCGCGGCGATGTCGTTCGCCATCCTGAGCTCCGACGGCACGGTCGCCGGCATCTCAGTCCACCACCGTGACGAGGTCGTTCGCCGTGACTTCGGTGTCGCTGTGCCGGTCCGGGCGCGCGAGCGCCACCTGTACGGCGGTCACCTTGTACTCCGGGCAGTTGGTGGCCCAGTCGGAGTTCTCGGTGGTCACCACGTTGGCGCCGGTGACAGGGTGGTGGAAGGTGGTGTACACGACGCCGGTCGGCATCCGGTCGGAGATCTCCGCGCGCAGGGTCGTCTGCCCGACACGGCTGGCCAGGGTGACCATGTCGCCGTCGGTGATGCCGCGGTCCTCGGCGTCGTGGGGGTGCAGTTCCAGGATGTCCTCGGGATGCCAGGCGACATTGCCGGTACGGCGGGTCTGCGCGCCGACGTTGTACTGGCTGAGGATGCGTCCCGTGGTGAGCACCAGCGGGAATCGGCGGGTGCTGCGCTCGTTCGTCGGGACGTAGGAGGTGACCACGAACTTGCCCTTCCCGCGCACGAATTCGTCCACGTGCATGATGGGCGTCCCTTCCGGGGCCTCCTCGTTGCACGGCCACTGGACGCTGCCGAGCTTGTCCAGCACCTCGAAGGAGACGCCGGTGAACGTCGGTGTGACGGAGGCGATTTCGTCCATGATCTGGCTCGGATGGTCGTACGACATCTCATAGCCCATGGCGGTGGCGATCTCGCTGACGATCTGCCACTCGTGCTTGCCCGTCTTCGGCTTCATCACCGCGCGCACCCGGTTGATGCGGCGTTCGGCGTTGGTGAACGTGCCGTCCTTCTCCAGGAAGGACGCGCCGGGCAGGAAGACGTGCGCGAACTTGGCCGTCTCGTTGAGGAACAGGTCCTGTACGACGACCAGTTCCATCGCTTCGAGGGCCGCGGTGACGTGCTTGAGGTTCGGGTCCGACTGGGCGATGTCCTCGCCGTGGACGAACAGGCCGCGGAAGGTGCCGTCGATCGCCGCGTCGAACATGTTCGGGATGCGAAGTCCCGGCTCGGGGAGGAGGGTTCCGCCCCAGAGGTTCTCGAACACGGTGCGTACGGCGTCGTCGGAGACATGCCGGTAGCCGGGGAGTTCGTGCGGGAAGGAGCCCATGTCGCAGGAGCCCTGCACGTTGTTCTGGCCGCGCAGCGGGTTGACGCCGACGCCGTCGCGGCCGATGTTTCCGCAGGCCATCGCGAGGTTCGCCATTCCCATGACCATGGTCGAGCCCTGGCTGTGCTCGGTGACGCCGAGGCCGTAGTAGATGGCCCCGTTGGGCGCTTCGGCGTACAGCCTCGCGGCGGCACGGAGTTCCTCGGCCGGGACGCCGGTGATCGGTTCGACCGCCTCGGGGCTGTTTTCGGGGCGTGCGATGAACTCCGCCCAGTCGTCGAAGCCTTCGCACCTGGCGTCGACGAAGGATCGGTCGACCAGGCCTTCGGTGACGACGACGTGCGCCATGGCGTTGACGACGGCGACGTTGGTGCTCGGCCTGAGCTGGAGGTGGTGCTGGGCCTCGATGTGGGGCGAGCGCACGAGGTCGATGCGGCGGGGGTCGACGACGATGAGCTGGGCGCCCTCGCGCAGCCGGCGCTTCATCCGGGAGGCGAACACCGGGTGCCCGTCGGTGGGGTTGGCGCCGATCACCATGATGACGTCGGCCTCGGCCACCGAGCGGAAGTCCTGGGTGCCGGCGGACTCGCCGAAGGTCTGCTTGAGGCCGTATCCCGTCGGGGAGTGGCAGACGCGGGCGCAGGTGTCGACGTTGTTGTTGCCGAAGGCCGCGCGGACCATCTTCTGTACGACGTAGACCTCTTCGTTGGTGCAGCGCGAGGAGGTGATGGCGCCGACCGCGCTCGATCCGTGGCTGTCCTGGATCTCGCGCATGCGGCGGGCGACGGTGCCGATCGCCTCGTCCCACTCGACCTCGCGCCAGGGGTCGGTGATGCGGTCGCGGACCATGGGCCTCAGGACGCGGTCGGGGTGGGTGGCGTAGCCGAAGGCGAAGCGGCCCTTCACACAGGAGTGGCCCTCGTTCGCGCCGCCGTCCTTGTACGGCACCATGCGCACGAGTTCGTCGCCGCGCAGCTCGGCCTTGAAGGAGCAGCCGACTCCGCAGTACGCGCAAGTCGTCACAACTGACCTGGTGGGCATGCCTAGTTCGACGACCGACCTCTCCTGGAGCGTCGACGTCGGACAGGCCTGCACGCACGCCCCGCAGGAGACGCATTCGGAGTCCATGAAGGTCTCGCCGGCGCCCGCCGCGACCTTGGACTCGAACCCGCGCCCCTCGATGGTCAGCGCGAACGTGCCCTGCACCTCGCCGCAGGCCCGCACACAGCGGGAGCAGGCGATGCACTTGGAGGGGTCGAAGTCGAAGTAGGGGTTGGAGGTGTCCTTCTCGGCGTCGAGGTGGTTGGCGCCCTCGTAGCCGTACCGGACCTGCCTGAGGCCCACCACGCCTGCCATGTCCTGGAGTTCGCAGTCGCCGTTGGCGGGGCAGGTGAGGCAGTCCAGCGGGTGGTCGGAGATGTAGAGCTCCATGACGCCCTGGCGGAGCTTCTCCACCTTCGGTGTCTGGGTGCTCACCTTCATCCCGTCGGCGCACGGTGTGGTGCAGGACGCCGGGGTGCCGCGCCGGCCGTCGATCTCCACCACGCACAGCCGGCACGAGCCGAACGCCTCAAGGCTGTCGGTGGCGCACAGTTTGGGTATCTCGACGCCGGCCTGCGCGGCCGCGCGCATCACCGACGTGCCCTCGGGGACGGTCACCGGCAGACCGTCCACCTCCACCGACACGGTCGCCGGTCCGGGCCGCTCGGGGGTTCCGAAGTCGGGTTCCTTGAGGAGTGTCATGCCGTGCCCTCCGTCGTCACGCCGTTCGGTCGTACGGGTTGGATCTCCAGGAGTCGACGGCCGCCGTGGAAGTCGTCGGGGAAGTGGGCGAGGGCGCTGCGGACGGGCATCGGTGTCAGCCCGCCCATCGCGCACAGCGAACCCTCGGTCATCAGGTCGCACAGGTCTTCGAGGAGGGCGAGGTTCTCGTCGCGGTGCGTTCCGGCCACGATCTTGTCGATGACCTCGACGCCGCGCACGGAACCGACCCTGCACGGCGTGCACTTGCCGCAGGACTCCTCGGCGCAGAACTCCATCGCGAAACGCGCCTGGGCGGCCATGTCGACGGTGTCGTCGAAGACGACGATGCCGCCGTGGCCGACCATCGCACCGGCCGCCGCGAACGCCTCGTAGTCCATCGGCAGGTCGAACATCGACTCCGGCAGATACGCCCCCAGCGGCCCGCCGACCTGCACGGTCCGTACCGGACGTCCGGAGTGGGTGCCGCCGCCGTACTCCTCTATGAGTTCGCGCAGAGTGATCCCGAAGGCGGTCTCCACGATGCCTCCGCGCGCGATGTTGCCGCCGAGCTGGAACACCTGGGTGCCTCGGGAGCGTTCGACGCCGAGTTCCTGGTACGCCTTCGCGCCCTCGGCGAGGACGACGGGCACGGTGGCCAGCGTGAGGACGTTGTTCACCACGGTGGGTTTCCCGAACAGACCCTCGATCGCGGGGATCGGCGGCTTCGCCCGGACCATGCCGCGCTTGCCCTCCAGGCTCTCCAGCATGGAGGTCTCCTCGCCGCAGATGTACGCGCCGGCGCCGACGCGGACGTGCAGGTCGAAGTCGAGCGCGGAGCCGAGGATGCCCTTGCCGAGCCAGCCGTGCTCGCGTGCAATCGCGATCGCCGAGCGCATCGTGGCGATCGCGTCCGGGTATTCGGAGCGGATGTAGAAGTAGCCCTCGCTCGCACCGACCGCGTGCGCGGCGATCGTCATGCCCTCGATGAGCATGAACGGGTCGCCCTCCATGACCATGCGGTCGGCGAAGGTCCCGCTGTCGCCCTCGTCGGCGTTGCAGCAGACGAACTTCAGCTCGTCGGCGCACTCCAGCACGGTCTTCCACTTGATGCCGGCGGGGAATCCGGCGCCGCCCCGGCCGCGCAGTCCGGATGCGGTGACCTCCGCGACGACGTCCGCGGGCGCCATCCCGAGTGCGGTCCGCAGTCCCGCGAGGCCGCCGTGCGCCTCGTAGTCCTCCGTGGACAGCGGGTCGGTGACTCCGACTCTGGCGAAGGTGACACGGTTCTGGCGGGCCAGCCAGGGGAGTTCGTCCACGAGGCCGAGCCGCAGGGGGTGGTCCGCCCCGTCGAGCATGCCGGAGGCCAGGAGTCCGGCCACGTCCTCCGGGGCCACGGGGCCGTAGCCGACCCGGCCCTGCGGGGTCACGACCTCGACCATCGGCTCCAGCCACAGCAGGCCGCGCGATCCGTTGCGTACGACGTCGATGGCGAAGTCCCCGTGACGGGAGGCGTCTTGGAACGCCTGCGCGACCTCGTCCGCTCCGACGGACTTCGCCGCCGAGTCGCGGGGGACGTAGACCGTCGCCATGGAGTGCGAAGTGTTGGTCATCAGGAGACCGTCCCGTTGAGGATCGAGCCCAGCCGGGCGGGGCCGACGCGTCCGTACAGTCGGCCGTTGGCCTCCACCGACGGCCCGAGTGCGCAGTTGCCGAGGCAGAAGACCTGCTCGACGGTGACGGAACCGTCCACCGTCGTCTCCCCCAGCGTCAGTCCGGCCTCACGCGCGTAGCTCACCAGCCGGTCGGCTCCCAGGGCCTGGCAGGCCTCGGCGCGGCAGATGCGCACCGTGCTGCGTCCCGCAGGCTCACGGCGGAAGTCGTGGTAGAAGGTCACCACTCCGTGGACGTCCGCGCGGGAGAGGTTGAGCTCGTCGGCGAGTACCGGGATCGCCTCCTGCGGCACATGGCCCAACTCGGCCTGAACGGCGTGCAGTACGGGCAGCAGCGCACCGCGTTGGCCCTGGTGCCGGGCCACCACCCTCCGGACCACGCTCTCGACCGTCACATCACTCCCGCTGGTCGTCATGATCGCTTCGCCTTCCGTCACACGGGTCCCCGGCGAGGGTTGCAGGAGACTGAAACAATACCCCATACAGGCTTCTGTATACAGAACTCAATCGAGAAAGATGCGATGCGGCACCCGGCGCAGGTACACCCCGAAAGGCCACCGACCAGGGTCTCGCCAGCGACTGCACACGCCATCCTGCATACCAAAACCTGTATGCTTGCGCCGCCCGTCGGCAACCCCTCGGCGGCCACCACTTGGCAAAGCCGCCGCCCCCGAGGCCCGGCGGCAGAACGGGACAACCATGCGCGAGGCACTCACGGCCGCAGCGTCCCGGCGCGTCACCCGCCCGGCACCGCTGCGTCAGGCCGTGTACGACGCCCTCACCGAGCTGATCATCAACGGTTCGCTCAAGCCCGGCCAGCACCTGGTCGAGGCCGAACTCGCCGAGCACCTCGGTGTCAGCCGCCAGCCGGTTCGCGAGGCCCTCCAGCGCCTGCAGACCTCCGGCTGGGTCGACCTGCGCCCCGCCCAGGGAGCCTTCGTGCACTCCCCCACCGAGGAGGAGGCCGCCCAGCTCCTCGGTGTCCGCTCGGTACTGGAAACCTACTCGGCCCAGCTCGCCGCGCAGAACGCCAAGCCCGAGGACGTCGAGCGCCTTGACGAACTCCAGTTGGAAGGCATCGCCGCTCTCGCCGACGGTGACGCCGAACGCCTGGTCGCGGCCAACACCGCCCTGCACGACTTCATCATCTCCGTGGCGGACAACGCCGTACTGGCCGAGCTGATCGGCCAGGTCGGCCAGAAGGTGCGCTGGTACTACACCCCCATCGCCAAGCCCCGCGGCAAGGAGGCCTGGAACGAGCACTCCCAGCTCATCAAGGCCATCGCCAAGGGCGACGCGGACCGCGCGGGCGAGATCATGCGCAGGCACACCGAGCGCACGACCGACTTCTACCGCAGGCAGATCGCCGCTAGAACGAGCCAGGACTGACACCGCCGAAACCACCCCGGGCGCGATTCAGGACGACGCGAGGGAGCCGGCGGGACGGCGAGCGGTTCCGGGGGAGGCGTCGACGGCGGGCCGCCTCAGAGCTCCGGAACCGGCGGCGGCCCGCAGTTCGAGCAGCCACGGAAGCACCGTGCGCAGTACGGTGTCGAGCCCGCCGCCGTCCTCGCCGAGCATCGCGTCGGCAGGCACCAGCACCGGATCGGCGAACACCGTGGACGTCGCACTGCCGCCGGGCCCCACGCCGCCGGGCCGGGCCGGGACGAACAGATCCGGAGCATGCGCCGGCACCACCCACAGGGTCAGGCCGTCCGGTGCGGCAAGCGGCTGGGAGGACCAGACATAACTGTCGGCCTCTCCCGCCGCGACCACCTGGTGCTTGCGTCCCCGCAGTGCGGCCACGTCACCGGAGCGGGCGGCGGTGGAGCACGGCACCAGGAGTTGGTCCGTCTCCGCCTCGGCGAGAGCAAGGCTGCTGAGGTGGCGTCCGGCGGCGATCTCACCTCGCATCCAGGGGCTGCCGTACGAGTCGATGACGGCGACCGCCGTGTAGTGGGACTGGAGCACGGCCGCCGTCGCCGGGCAGACGCGCGCTGTTCGTGCCACCACCTCGACGGCTTCGGGCAGCCCGCGTCCACCACCGCCGAATTCGCTGGAAAGGGTGAGCCCCAACAGCCCGGCGCTGCCGAGGGCGGTCACTGCGGAGCGGGGGAACCTGCCCTTGGCGCCGGTCACTGCGGCGGTGGGTTCGATGACACTGGTCAGGACTTCTGAGAGAGCGGTGCGGTACGACACGGGGTGACCCCCTCGGGAACGACTTCTGGTCCACTGCCAGGCGATGGCTGCATACAGTATTCTGCATCCAGCGTCAGGCGCCAGAGGCAGGACTGAGCGAATTCCGCGAGGCGCGCGATTTCCCGGCGAGAGCCGAGCGGAAGTGGCTATTGCATACTAAACTCAGTATCCCGTAGCCGATCATTGGCGACGATGGCTTGGCGTCAGCGCTCGAACGACGGAGGGAAGGCCCATGCCCGACACACCCACCGTGGCAGCCCGCGGCCCGATCAGTCGGCCCGCCCCACTGCGTCAGGCGGTCTACGACGCCCTGACGGAACTGATCATCAACGGTTCGCTCAAACCCGGCCAGCACCTCGTCGAGGCCGAACTCGCCGAGCAGCTGGGAGTCAGCCGCCAGCCGATACGTGAGGCGCTGCAACGGCTGCACACGACCGGCTGGGTCGATCTGCGCCCCTCGCAGGGCGCCTTCGTCCACTCCCCCACCACGGAGGAATGCGCCCAGCTGCTCAGCGTCCGGGGGCTCCTCGAGACCCACTCCGCGCGCGGCGCCGCCCAGCACGCCACTCCCGACGACGTGGCCCGGCTGTGGGAACTCCAGCAGACCGGCCTCACCGCCCTGGCGGCCGGCGACGCCCGGGCGATCGTGGAGGCCAACGCCGCCCTGCACACCCACATCACGCGCCTCTCCCGCAACGCGGTCCTCGCCGAACTCATCCCCCAGGTCGACCGGCGCGTGCGCTGGTACTACATGCCGATCGCCAAGCCGCGCGGCCAGGACGCCTGGAGCGAGCACGCCC
Organism: Streptomyces sp. NPDC051963; assembly: GCF_044593495.1. Classification (NCBI taxonomy): domain Bacteria; kingdom Bacillati; phylum Actinomycetota; class Actinomycetes; order Kitasatosporales; family Streptomycetaceae; genus Streptomyces; species Streptomyces sp. NPDC051963. The sequence continues at coordinate 1,008,328 of NZ_JBIUCC010000003.1, forward strand.
GGATCATCGAGGCGGTCGCCGACGGCGACCCCGACCGCGCGGAGGAGCTCATGCGCCGGCACACGCGGAACACCACCGACTTCTACTGCCGGCAGATCGCCGCGGTGACCGGCCAGAGCGTCTGACGCGCGGACGGGGCCCGGGTCGGGGCGGTGGCTCAGGGCCGCGGGTCGATCTCCCGCAGCAGCCCGGTGGTCACGTCGAAGACGAAGCCCCGGACGTCATCGGTGTGCGGCAGGAACGGCGAGGTCCGCACGCGCTGCATCGACTGCCGTACGTCCTGGTCGACGTCCCGGAAGGCTTCCACCGCCCAGGCCGGCCGCTGGCCGACCTCCATCTCCAACTCGTGCCGGAACTCCTCCGTCAGGGTCTGCAGACCGCAGCCGGTGTGGTGGATGAGTATGACGCTACGGGTGCCCAGCGCACGCTGGCTGATGGTCAGGGAGCGGATCGTGTCGTCGGTCACCACACCACCGGCGTTGCGGACGGTGTGGCAGTCGCCCAGCTCCAGGCCGAGCGCCGCGTGCAGGTCGATACGGGCGTCCATGCAGGCCACGACGGCCACGCGCAGGACCGGACGGGCGTCCTTTCCGGGGTCGACGAATCCGGCGGCGTAGGCGCGGTTGGCTTCCACGAGCCGGTCGGTGACCGTACCGACGCGGGGAGCGGTTCGGTCGGGCTGTACGAAACGGGGTGCTGGTGTCGACATGCTGGGCTACCTCACTCCGGTCGGTTGGAAACACGTGCCAGGGGTTAGGTGTGCGCCGCTTCCCGACGGACCGCGTCCTGACGGACCGCTTCCAGTCGGACCACGACGCCCTTCGACGTAGGGGTGTTGCTGATGTCGGCCACGCTGTCCAACGGCACGAGGACGTTGGTCTCGGGGTAGTAGGCCGCGGCCGAACCGGGAGTGGTCGGATAGGCGACCACCCGGAAGCTCTCCGCCCGGCGTTCGGCCCCGTCGCGCCACACGCTCACCAGGTCCACCTCGCTGCGGTCGGCGAGGCCGAGCGCCTCCAGGTCGGCGGGGTTGACGAGGACGACCCGGCGGGCGTTGTGGATGCCCCGGTAGCGGTCGTTCATCGCATACGGGACGGTGTTCCACTGGTCGTGGGAGCGCAGGGTCTGGAGCAGCAGATGGCCCGCGGGGACGTGCGGCATCTCGAAGTCGTTGCGGGTGAACACGGCCCTGCCGCTCGGGGTGGGGAACACCCCCTCGTTCACCGGATTGGGCAGCCGGAAGCCGCCCGGCCGGGCCACGCGGGCGTTGAAGTCCTCGAAGCCCGGCACGACCCTGGAGATGCGGTCCCGGATCGTGTCGTAGTCGGCCTCGAACTTCTCCCAGGGGATGGCCGGCCGGTTCCCCAGGGTGCGCCGGGCCAGTCGCGAGATGATCGCGACTTCGCTGAGCAGGTGCGGGGAGGCCGGATGCAGTCGGCCGCGCGAGGCGTGCACCTCGCTCATGGAGTCCTCGACGGTGACGAACTGCTCACCGCCCTTCTGGATGTCGCGGTCGCTGCGGCCGAGGGTCGGAAGGATCAGCGCGGTGTCGCCGCAGACGGTGTGGGAGCGGTTGAGCTTGGTGGAGATGTGTGCGGTGAGCCGGCAGCGCCGCATCGCCCGTTCGGTGACCTCGCTGTCGGGTGTGGCCCGGACGAAGTTTCCCGCGACTCCGAGGAAGACCTTGGCATCACCGTCGCGCATGGCCCGGATGGCGTCCACCGAGTCCAGGCCGTGCGCGGCGGGCGGGGTGAAGGCGAACTCGCGCTCCAGGGCGTCCAGGAACTCCTGCGGCATCCGTTCCCAGATGCCCATGGTCCGGTCGCCCTGCACGTTGCTGTGACCGCGCACCGGGCAGACGCCCGCTCCGGGCCTGCCGATGTTGCCGCGCAGCAGAAGGAAGTTGACGACCTCACGGATGGTGGGGACGGCGTGCTTGTGCTGCGTCAGCCCCATCGCCCAGCAGACGATGACCCGTTCGCTGCGCAGCACCAACTCCGCTACGGCCTCGATCTCTTCGCGGGTCAGCCCGGTGGCGTCGAGGATGTCGTCCCAGGACGCCTTGCGTGCCGCTGCGACGAAGTCGTCGAAGCCCGTCGTGTGCGCCGCGATGAACCCGTGGTCCAGGACCTCTCCCGGCCTGGCGTCCTCCGCCTCCAGCAACAGCAGGTTCAGCGCCTGGAAGAGTGCGAGGTCGCCACCGGGCCGGATCTGCAGGAACCGGTCGGCGATGGGGGTGCCGTGCCCGATGATTCCGCGGGCCTTCTGCGGATGCTTGAACCGGATCAGCCCGGCCTCGGGCAGCGGGTTCACGGCGACGACGCGGCCGCCGTTGAGTTTGGTCTCCTCCAGGGCGGAGAGCATCCGCGGATGGTTGGTCCCCGGGTTCTGGCCCACCACGAACACGAGGTCGCAGTGGTGGATGTCGTCCAGGCTCACGCTGCCCTTGCCGATGCCCAGCGTCTCCTGGAGTGCGGAGCCGCTGGACTCGTGGCACATGTTGCTGCAGTCGGGCAGGTTGTTCGTGCCGTAGGCGCGGGCGAGGAGCTGGAGGAGGAAGGCGGCCTCGTTGTTGAGGCGGCCCGAGGTGTAGAAGAGGGCCTCGTCGGGTGAGTCGAGGCCGCGCAGTTCCTCGGCGAGCAGACCGAGCGCTTCGTCCCAGCCGATCGGCTCGTAGTGGTCGGCGCCGGGCCGCTTGACCATGGGTTCGGTCAGCCGGCCCTGCTGGTTGAGCCAGTAGTCGGACTTCTCCGCGAGCTCCGGGACGGAGTGCTCGCGGAAGAAGTCCGCGGTGACCCGGCGCGAGGTCGCCTCGTCGTTGATGTGCTTGGCGCCGTTCTCGCAGTACTCGTTCTTCGCCCGCTCGCCCGGCGCGGGTTCCGGCCAGGCACAGCCGGGGCAGTCGAACCCCTTGGTCTGGTTGATGTTCAGCAGGGTCAGCGCCGTTCGCCGGACCGATGTCTGGCCGAGCGAGTACTGCATCGCGTGCGTCACGGCGGGCAGTCCGGTCGCCCAGGTCTTGGGCGGGGTGACCTCCAGGCCGTCTTCCGCCGGGTCTTCGATGGTGCTCATGATCTGGCCTCTGTGCCTTTCTGCCGCTCTCGCGCGTACGGCGGATCCGACGCCGTGACCGCTTCGAGATCAGCTTCGGCCGGGCCGTGAGCGGTAGTCAAAGACAGAACAACTTCCAGTTGATAAACGGTGCCTATCAAGCGGTCAGATCACGCCCTGTGCTTTGAGCTGCGCCAATTCGTCCTGTGGGATGCCGAGTTCACCGATGAGGATTTCTTCGTTGTGTTGGCCGAGGAGGGGTGGGGTGGTGATGTCGGCGGGGGAGTCGGAGAGTTTGAGGGGGTTGCCGACGGTGGTGAAGGGGCCGCG
>NZ_JBIUCC010000004.1:0-756004 GCF_044593495.1 Streptomyces sp. NPDC051963
CGCGGCCCCTTCACCACCGTCGGCAACCCCCTCAAACTCTCCGACTCCCCCGCCGACATCACCACCCCACCCCTCCTCGGCCAACACAACGAAGAGATCTACGTCGGCGAGCTCGGCCTCGGCGACGAGGAGCTGCGCCTGCTCAGGTCGAGCGGGGTGATCTGACTGATGCTCCAGACCCATGTCACGAGTCTTGTTGGGCGGTGGCCCATGAGGTGAATGTGGTCGGGTCGACTGACGGTGCGCGTCGGGCGGCCCCGGGACACGTGTGCGCACGAAAGGCATTTGGACAGGGGGCGCTGGCCAGATCTTTCGACGCAAGGAGTGCTCGAGAACATGACAACCGTCGAATACTCGAAGTCCGTCACCTACAGGGAGGTGACGGACCGCAACGGCCGCATGTACCGGATCGGTGAAACCGACCGGGACATCATGGGGCGGCCACGATGGACCATGGTGCTCTTCCCCTGGATGGGCATGCTGGGCATCAGCTCCTCGGAGTACGCGTTCACGTCGGCCGAGGACACACTGCACGACGCGCATCTGTGGAGCAGTGGGCACATCTTCTGGCTGATGGGCGTCTGGGTGTTCTTCCAGGCGGCCGTGGCCTTCCCTGCCGGGCAGCTGCGGGAGAGCGGAAAGCTTCCCGCGCGGTACGCGATGATGCTCGGCGCGCTGGGCACGGTCCTGGGCTATCTGTCTCTCGCGTTCGCGCCGAACGTGATGGTCGCCTACCTCGGCTTCGGCATGTGCAGCGGCATCGGAGCCGGCCTCGTCTACGCGACCTGCGTGAACATGGTCGGCAAGTGGTATCCGGAGCGCAAGGGCGGCAAGACCGGCATGGTCAACGGCGGTTTCGCCTATGGCTCGGTGCCCTTCGTGTTCCTCTTCACCTCGTACATGGACCTGAGCAACTACAAGACCGTCCTGGTGATGGTCGGCCTGATCTGCTGCTCGGTCGTGGCGTTCGCCGGGTGGTTCTTCAAGGACCCGCCGAAGAACTGGTGGCCCCCGCACGTCGACCCGCTGAGGGCGACCGACGACCCGAAGATCCGGCGCGCGCTGGAGAAGAACCCGCCGGCGGTGAAGCAGTACACGCCGAAGGAGGCCGCACGCACGCCCGTCCTGTGGATGATGTGGTTCTGCCTGCTGTGCACGGCCGGGATCAACATCTTCGGCATCGCCTTCCAGGTGCCGTTCGGGAAGGACATGGGCTTCGCGGGCGGGATCGTGGCCACGGCCATGTCCCTGAAGGCGATTGTCAACGGCACGGGGCGCGGCGTGATCGGCTGGATCTCCGACAAGTTCGGCCGCCGCAACACGCTGATCATCGTGTGTCTGGTGCTGGGCACCGCCCAGTTCGGTGTGCTGATCTCCGGCCAGATGGGCAGCATGCCGTTCTTCCTCTTCTGCTCCATGGTCTCCGGCTTCGGCGGCGGGGCGATCTTCCCCCTGTTCGCCGCCATGACGGCGGACTACTTCGGCGAGAACAACAACGCCTCCAACTACGGCATGGTCTACAGCTCGAAGCTCATCTCCGGCCTGGTGGGCTCAGGAGTCGGCTCGATCGTGGTCGGCGTGTGGGACTACGAGGGCGCGTTCGTCCTGGCCGGCTGCATCGGCCTGGGCTCCGCTGTGCTGGCGCTCTTCCTCAAGGCCCCCGGCAGGCCAAAGACCGGTCGTCTCACCGTCCCCAACCCGCACCCCCTCGGCGAGGAAACAGCCTGACATGACGGCAGATCCGTACGCAGCAAGCAGCAATACCGACAAATCCGAACAGAGCGATGCCGCACACCGTCCCTACCGCGAAGTGACCGATACCCACGGTCGCGTCTATCGCGTCGGCGAGAGTGACCGGGACATCCTCGGCCATTCACGCAAGATCATGGTGTATCTGCCGTGGATCGCCATGATGGCCATCAGCGTCTTCGAGTACGCGTACGGCTCGGCGGAGGACACGCTGTCCCACGCCCACGGCTGGACGCAGAGCAACACCTTCTGGATCCTCAGCGTCTGGGTCTTCTTCCAGGCCGGCATCGCCTTCCCGGCGGGCTGGCTGCGGGAGAAGGGCCTGCTCACAGCCCGCAGGGCGATGTACATCGGCTCGGCCATGTGCCTGGTCGGGTTCCTCGCCCTGTCGCACCTGGGCAACGTCTGGCTGGCGATCCTGGGATTCGGCGTCATCGGGGGGATCGGCGCCGGCCTCGTCTACGCGACCTGCATCAACATGGTCGGCAAGTGGTTTCCCGAACGCCGGGGGGCCAAGACCGGCTTCGTCAACGGCGGCTTCGCGTACGGATCACTGCCCTTCATTTTCATCTTCAATTACGGCTTCGACACGGCAAACTACCACCGCGTCCTGGACCTCATCGGCTGCTACATCGTGATCGTGGTCTTCGGGTGCGCGTTCTTCTTCAAGGATCCGCCGAAGAACTGGTGGCCCTCGGACGTCGACCCGCTGACGTACGGCGGCACCAAGAAGGGGGCCGAGAGCCTGGCCAAGAACCCTCCGGCGGTGAAGCAGTACACACCCAAGGAGGCCATCAGGACCGGCATGCTTCCCCTCATGTGGATCGCCCTGGTCATGACCGCGGGGGTGTCGATCTTCGGGATCTCCTTCCAGGTCGACTTCGCCAAGGAAGTGGGCTTCGGCCCGCTGGTGGCGGCCTCCTCCATGGGTGTCATGGCGGTCATCAACGGCATCGGCCGCGGGGTCGTGGGCTGGCTCTCCGACAAGTGGGGCCGCAAGTCCACCCTGGTGTTCGTCATCGTCGTCCTGGGGCTCGCCCAGTTCGGCGTGATCTGGGCCGGTGACGTCAAGAGCGAAGCACTGTTCCTGTTCTTCGCCTTCCTCTCCGGCTTCGGGGGCGGCGCGTTCTACCCGCTGTTCGCGGCACTCACCCCGGACTACTTCGGAGAGAACTACAACGCCTCCAACTACGGGCTGGTGTACAGCGGCAAGCTGATCAGCGGCCTGTTCGGCGGCGGCCTCGGCTCCATGGTGGTCGCGGCCTGGGGCTACAACGGGGCCTACGCCCTGGCCGGCGCCACCTCGATGGTCGCGGCGGCGATCACCCTGCTGCTGCGGCAGCCGGGGCGGACCGGGGCCGGCGCGTCGGCGCCTCAGCCGCAGGCAGCGGGCTGAGCAAGGAGGTCCGGACATCAGGCGGCTCTGCCCAGCGACATCCGTCGCTGGGCAGAGCCGTCTGATCCGCAGGTCACGGCCGCCCGGTCACCTCTCGCGCTCGTGGTACATCTTCCGCGTGTGTTCCGTGTGAGCGCGCATGACCTCCGTGGCACGTCGCTCGTCGCGGTCCGTGATCGCCGCGATCAGCTCGCGGTGCTCGATCCACGACTGCCGGCCGCGCTGCCGGGCGATCGGCGTGTAGTACCAGCGGACGCGACGGTCGACCTGCGCGGCCAACTCGGCGAGGACCGTGTTGCCCGCGAGCTCCATGACCTTCGCGTGGAGCCGGGCATTCAACGCGACCGCGCCGTCCACGTCGTCGGCGTCGACCGCGCTCTCGCCCTGCGCGCACAGCTCCTCCAGCGCGGCGATCGCCTCGGTACCCGCGTTGGCGGCGGCGAGCCGGGCCGCCTCGGCCTCCAGGAGCGTACGGACGGTGAGGAGCTGGTCCGCCTCCTCCTCGGTCGGCTCGTGCACGAACGCGCCCTGGGCGGGCCGCAGATCGACCCAGCCCTCGGTGCTGAGCCGCTGCAGCGCCTCGCGCACCGGCTGACGCGACACCCCGAGATGGCCGGCGAGTTCACTCTCGACCAGATGCTGGCCGGGCTGGAGGGCGCGGGTGGTGATGAGTTCGAGCAGCGCCTCGTAGACACGGTCGCGCAGCGGGCCGGGGCGTTCCAGCTTGGGCACCGCGCCCTGCGGCAGTCCTGTCGTCGACAACATCGCGGTCCCTCCTGAGCAGCGGAAGGCGCTGCAGCACAAAGCCAAGTATGAATTGGCTTTCGCCTACAGTCTACGGCGCACAAACGCCCGCAGACGCAGAAGTCGACCTTGCCGACCGGAGCCGTACCGGCAGCTCACGGACAGCGGAAGCCATGGGGCGGGCGGCCCGAGTGCCGTCGCAACTCTTGCTGTCGTCGACTCCATCCTGTAGACAATATTTCGTCGACACAGTTCGGCAGTTCCTCGGTACCCTCGACCGAACGGAGCGCCATCCAGTGAAAGTCGCAGTCCTCGGCGCCGGAGCAATCGGCGCCTACGTCGGCGCCGCACTCCACCGCGCCGGCGCCGATGTGCACCTCATCGCCCGTGGACCGCATCTCGCGGCCATGAGGCAACACGGAGTACGGGTTCTCAGCCCGCGCGGCGACTTCACCGCCCGCGCCCACGCCACCGACGACCCGGCCGACATCGGCCCGGTCGACTACGTCTTCCTCGGCCTCAAGGCAAACTCGTACGCGGCGTGCGGGCCGCTGATCGAGCCTCTGCTGCACGACACCACAGCGGTGATCGCCGCTCAGAACGGCATCCCCTGGTGGTACTTCCACTCGCACGGTGGCCTCTACGACGGCCACCGCATCGAGAGTGTGGACCCGGACGGCGCGGTCAGTGCGGTGCTCGCGCCCGAACGGGCCATCGGCTGCGTGGTCTACGCGGCCACCGAACTGGAAGGTCCCGGCGTCGTCCGCCACTTGGAAGGCACCAGATTCTCCATCGGCGAACCGGACCGCAGCACCTCGGCCCGCTGCCAGGCCTTCAGCGAGGCCATGCAGACCGGTGGACTGAAGTGCCCGGTCGAACCCGACCTGCGCAACGACATCTGGCTTAAGCTGCTCGGCAACATCTCCTTCAACCCGATCAGCGCCCTGTCCCGCGCCACCATGCGGCAGATGTGCCTGCACGGCGGCACCCGCAAGGTCATCGAGACCATGATGGCCGAGACGCTGGCCGTCGCCGAGGCGCTGGGCTGCAAGGTGGGCATCTCCATAGAACGCCGGCTCGCGGGTGCGGAACGCGTCGGGGACCACCGCACCTCCACTCTCCAGGACCTGGAGCGAGGCAAGCCGCTCGAACTCGACGTCCTTCTGGCCGCCGTGGTCGAGTTGGCGGAGATCACCGGCGTCGAGGTGCCCACCCTGCGCACCGTGCACGCCATCTCGGACCTGCTCGCACTGCGGACCGCCGCATGAGCGGACCTGTCCCGCGGGCCCGCACGCAAGGGACGGAGGGCGAGCTCCGGCCGAACCCCGGTACCGACGTCCCGCTGGCCCACGCGATCGGCCGGGAGATCATCCGCGCCGGGCTCGCGGACCAGGCCTTCATCCGACGAGCGACGAGCGGCTTCGAGGAGTACCGGATCCTTGTCGAACCCTGGACCCTGTCGCTCACGGAGAAGGTGACGGGCATTCCGGCTGCCGCGATATGGGAGTCGGCGCATGTCGTGGCCCTCGGTGAGCACAGCCGGCTGATTCGGCTGCCGGGCGTCACGGAGCACGTCGACGGCGCCGACGACGTCCAGGCCCTGATCAACCTGTCCCTGCTGACCGGCCACACCGGTCAGCAGGGCTCGGGGCTTCGGCGGGCGCCCTTCCGGCTCGTCCAGCAGTCCCCGCCCGTCGACCTGACGGACGAGCGGTATCCGGTCCGCCTCACCACGGGACGCCGCCTCGACTCGTACAACAGCAGTGTCCACAAGGGCGGTTCCGCTTCGCCGCTGCGGCGGGGCGAGTGCATCGAGCTGAGCCCGGAGGACGCCGAGCACTACAGCGTGGTGGTCGGTGAGACGGTACGGGTCTCCACCCGGCGCGACTCGCTGGTCGCACCGGTATGGGTGGACCCGGCACTGCGGCCGGGTCTGGCGTTCACGGCGCTGCGCCTTCCGCAGGACGACGGGGACGTCGACCGGCAGACGGTCAGGGGCAGTTGTCCGATTCCGGGGGCGGCGGAGTTCACGGCGTCGGCGATCCGCATCGAGAAGCTGCCGGTCGCGGCGGCACGGAGCTGAGGCCGGTCATGGGACGAGTCACGGAACGACGCAAGGTGATCCGGATCCGGGACGGGGCGGTCTCCACCCGCCCGGACACCCTCGTCGCCGAGGAACCCCTGGAAATCAGACTCAACGGCAAACCCCTCGCCATCACCATGCGCACACCCGGCGACGACTTCGCCCTCGCCGCCGGATTCCTCGTCAGCGAAGGCGTACTCGCCAAACAGAACGACCTCCAGAACATCGTCTACTGCGCCGGCGCCACCACCGACGGCTCCAACACCTACAACGTCGTAGACGTGAGAACAGCCCCAGAGGTCGTCATCCCCGACATCACACTCGAACGGAACGTATACACCACCTCCTCCTGCGGCCTGTGCGGCAAAGCAAGCCTCGACGCAGTCCGCACGACCACCCGCTGGCCCATCAACGACACTCCCCCGGTCCGACTCGACCCCGAACTGCTCGCACGCCTCCCCGACCGGCTGCGCGCGGCACAACAGGTGTTCGACCGGACCGGAGGCCTGCACGCCGCCGCCCTCTTCACCGAAGACGGCGAACTACTCGACATACGCGAAGACGTAGGACGCCACAACGCCGTCGACAAACTGATCGGCCGCGCCCTCCAACACGGCAACCTGCCACTCTCCCGGACCATCCTCCTGGTCTCCGGCCGGGCGTCCTTCGAACTCGCCCAGAAGGCCGTCATGGCCGCAATCCCCGTCCTGGCCGCCGTCTCAGCCCCCTCCTCCCTGGCCGTGGACCTGGCCACCGAAACCGGCCTCACCCTGATCGGGTTCCTACGGGGCACCTCCATGAACGTGTACGCGGGACAGGACCGCATCGCCCTACGGGCCGCGGCCACCCAGGGCTGACCGGCCCCCCGCGACACGACGGCGGGGCCCACCGGCGGGGAGCGCCCCCTGCGCCGGTGGGCCTCGTCCAAGTCGTATTCGTCAGCACTTCTCCCGCAGCGAGTGGAGGTACTCGCTGGACCGGCGGGCGAAGGTCAAGGACTCGGTCGGGTTGTCGTGTTCGGCCTGCCAGTGGTGCGCCAGGCGGTGGCCGCGCAGACGGGTCACGGCGGAGATGAACCGCTGGTAGTCGATGTCGCCGTCGCCGACGTCGGTCATGCGGTAGCCGTACTCGTTCGCCGGGTCGCTCTCGCCGTCCTTCACATGGAACAGCGGGTAGCGGTCGGGCTGCTTGAGTACGTAGTCGAGGGGCTCGAACGGGGCGGGCGTGCCGTCGGGGCGCTTGGAGAAGCGGAACTGGCCCGAGTAGGCCCAGAAGATGTCCATCTCCAGGAAGACGAGATCCGGGTCGGTCTCGGCGAGCAGCACGTCGTAGAGGCGGACCTTGGGGTTGTCGCTGGCGAAGGAGAACTCCTCGGAGTGGTTGTGCTGGTAGAACTTCATGCCGCGCTTCCTCGCCGCGGCGCCGTAGGTGTTGAACTCCTCCGCGGCCCGCTTCCAGGCGTCGACGGTCGAGCCGTAGCGGAACGGGCCGGATGCGGTGCCGATGTGCTTGAGGCCGAGGGCCTGGGCGTCGTCGAGGACCTTGGTGAGGTTCTGCGCGAAGGTGTAGGCGTTCGGGTCGTCGGAGTAGTAGCCGACGTGGCTGCCGATCGGGTTCAGACCGTGGTTCCTCGCCAGCCGCTTGAGCTGGGCGAGGGTGATCGGGCCCGCCGAGCCCTGGGTGTATCCGGCGAACTCGACCTCGTCGTAGCCGTATTTCTCCAGTTCGGCGAAGACGGCGGCGAAGCCGAGGGTGGAGACCTTGTCGCGCAGGCTGTAGAGCTGGATGCCCAGGCGGCCGGGGGGCAGAACGGGACGGCCACGGCCCTTGGCGGCGGCTTCCGCGTCGGTGGCGGCCAGCGCGGGGGTGGAGGCGGTGGCGAGCAGGGCGGCGGCGGTGGCGCCGGCGGCCACGCCGAGCATGCCCCGTCTGCTGAGGCGGTGGGTGAGTTCGGGATCGGTCCCGGGGGTGCGGCTCATTCCTTGGACTCCTCGGTGTCGGAGGGCGTTGTCAGTGGTGGGTGCTTCACTGGTGACCAGTCAGGAAAGACCGGCAAGTTGGAGCAGCAGTGACTTCACATCGGTGGCCGCGAGGCGGTCGCCGACAGCGCGGGGGGTGGAGCAGATGATGAGCGGACCGTCGTCGTCGCTCATGGGGAGGCGGCCGTGGCTGCCGCGAATAGGTGACGGGTCGAGGGGCACGACCGCCATCCGGTAGCGCATGCCGAGTTTCTTGCGCGCCAGTGCCGTGGCCGCCTTGACCTTCACGTAGGGGTCGAGGGGATCCATGAAGAGTTCGACCGGGTCGTATCCGGGTTTGCGATGGATCTCGACGAGCTGCGCGAAGTCGGGTGCGCGGGCGTCGTCGAGCCAGTAGTAGTACGTGAACCAGGCGTCCGGTTCCGCTACGGCGACCAGCTCGCCGGAGCGCGGATGGTCGAGGTGATGGGTCTTCTTGCCCTCGTCGTCGAGGAGTTGCTCGATGCCGGGCAGTCCGTCGAGCGCGGCCCGGGTCGCGTCGAGGTCCTCGGGGCGGCGCACATAGATGTGGGCGATCTGGTGGTCGGCCACGGCGAAGGCGCGGGATGCCATCGGGTCGAGGTACTCCATGCCGTCCTGCGTGTGCACTTCCAGCAGGCCGGCGCGGCGCAGGGCGCGGTTGATGTCGACGGGGCGATCCACGCGGGTGATGCCGTATTCGGAGAGCGCGACGACGGTACGGCCCTCCGCGCGGGCGTCGTCCAGGAGTGGGGCCAGGGCCGCGTCCAGTTCGGCGGCCGCCTTGAGTGAGCGCGGGTCGTCGGGGCCGAAGCGTTGCAGGTCGTAGTCGAGGTGAGGGAGGTAGCAGAGCGTCAGGTCGGGGTGCCGGGTGCGCATGATGTGGCGGGTGGCGTCGATGATCCAGCGGCTGGAGACCAGGTCCGCGCCGGGGCCCCAGAAGTGGAAGAGGGGGAAGGTGCCGAGTTCGGCGGTGAGTTCGTCGTGCAGGGCGACGGGGCGGGTGTAGCAGTCGGGTTCCTTGCGGCCGTCGGCGTAGTAGATCGGACGGGGGGTGACGGTGATGTCGGTGTCGGCGCCCATGGCGTACCACCAGCAGATGTTGGCGACCGTGTAGCCGGGGTGCGCGCGGCGGGCGGCGTCCCAGAGTTTGTCCCCGGCGACCAGGCCGTTGTGCTGCCGCCAGAGGAGGACGTCGCCGAGTTCGCGGAAGTACCAGCCGTTGCCGACGATGCCGTGCTCCGACGGGTGGGTGCCGGTGAGGAAGGTGGACTGTGCGGCGCAGGTGACGGCGGGCAGGACGGTGCCGAGCGAGGCGCGGGAGCCGGACTGGGCGAGCGTCTTGAGGTGGGGCATGTGGTCGAGGAGGCGGGGGGTGAGACCGACGACGTCGAGGACGAGGAGAGGAGTGGGCTCTTCGGATCGGGTCATGGCAGTTCCTTGAGGCCGAGGTCCGTCAACAGATCGCGGGCGAGGGTGAGTTCGGCGGCGATTCCGTCGGCGAGCTGACCCCGGCCGCGGGGCCGCAGTTCGGGCGGGAGGGCCTGCCAGGTGTACGTCTCGACCTCGAGGTGGCTGGTGAGCGGATGCGGGCCGCCCACCAGGCGGGTCAGCACGGAGTTGAGCACGGGGAGCGTGGAGGTGAGGGGCGCGGCGGGGGCTGCGTGCAGGGGGACGTGGAAGTGGGCTCGCCAGGGGGCGGCGTCGGGGAGGGTGTCGCCCTTGAGTGCCTCGCCGAGGTCGTCGGTGCCGCGCAGGCCGGCGGCGATGGCGGTGCGGGTCTGGTGCAGGAAGCGGGGTTCGTCGAAGGCGGCGAGCGCCTCGCGGACTTCGGGGAGGTGGGGGTGTTCGGCGTGCAGGGCGGCGGAGAGCTGGGACTTGACGACGGGGACGCCGGCCGCGGTGAGCGCGTCCAGGGCGGTGTGCGGGTCTTCGAAGGAGGTGGCGAGATGGCAGGTGTCGACGCAGATGCCGATGCGTTCGTGGGCGATCGCGGTCAGCGGGGCGAGGGCGTCGGCGGTGGTCTCGACGATGCAGCCGGGTTCCGGCTCCAGGCCGATGCGGATGGAGCGGCCGGTCAGTTCGTCGAGTGCGTCGAGCCGTTCGGCGAGCGTGAGCAGAGCGGTGCGGGACGTCGCGGTGCGCTGCTCGAGGGATGTGTCGTTCCCGGTCGGGTGCAGGTCCGTGCGCCAGGCGAGCGGGAGGGTGGAGATGGTGCCCTCGGTGACGTCGTCGGGGAGAAGCGCGGCGAGGACGCGGGCCAGGGCTGTGGTGTGTTCGAGGCGTTCGGGGTCGGTCCAGTCCGGTTTGTAGACGCGGTACTTGACCTCTTCGGCGCCGAATCCTTCATAGGGGAAGCCGTTGAGGGTGACGACTTCGAGGCCGCGGCGGTCGAGTTCGGTGCGCAGGCCGCGCAGCGCGGACGGGTCGGTGACGAGGGCGTGCGCCGCGTCCTTGGCGAGCCAGAGGCCGATGCCGAGGCGGTCGCGGCCGAGGCGGCGGCGCACGGGTTCGCAGTGGTCGCGGAGTTGTGCGAGGACGCCGTCGAGGGTTTCGGCGGGGTGGACGTTGGTGCAGTAGGCGAGGTGGACGATGGAGCCGTCGGGGTGGCGGAAACGCATCGCTCACTCCCCGCCGCGCAGGATGGAGTTGCCCTCGTGGGTGGCGTCGGTGGCCGCGACATCGAGGTTGAGCCGGCCGCTGAGGTTGTAGAAGGCGACGGGGTTGCGCCACAGCACCCGGTCGACGTCGTCCTCGGTGAAGCCCTCGGTCAGCATCAGGTCGGCGACCTTGCGGGTCTTCAGGGGGTCGCTGCGGCCCCAGTCGGCGGCGGAGTTCACCAGCACCTGCTCGGGCCCGTACTGCTGGAGGATCGCGACCATCCGCTGCTCGTCCATCTTGGTCTCGGGATAGACGGAGAAGCCCAGCCAGCAGCCGCTGTCCTTGGCCTCCTTGACGGTGGTCTCGTTGAGGTGGTCGACGAGGACGCGGTCCGGGGGCAGTGCGGACTCCCGGACGAGGTCGAGGGTGCGGCGCAGGCCCGCCAGCTTGTCGCGGTGCGGGGTGTGCACCAGCGCGGGCAGTTCGTGGTCGGCGGCGAGTTGGAGCTGAGCGGCGAGAGCGGTGTCCTCGGCGGGCGTCATGGAGTCGTAGCCGATCTCGCCGACGGCCACGACCTGGTCCTTGACGAGATACCGGGGCAGTTCGTCGAGGACGGGGAGGCAGCGCGGGTCGTTCGCCTCCTTGGGGTTGAGGGCGAGTGTGCAGTGGTGGGCGATGCCGTACTGGGCCGCGCGGAAGGGTTCCCAGCCGAGGAGGGAGTCGAAGTAGTCGAGGAAGGTGGCGGGTGAGGTGCGGGGCTGGCCGAGCCAGAAGGAGGGTTCGACGACTGCGCGGACTCCGGCCGCGTGCATGGCCTGGTAGTCGTCGGTGGTCCGTGACGTCATGTGGATGTGGGGGTCGAAGAGGCGCATCAGGACTCCTTGCCGTGGGGGTCGGCCGCTGGTTGCCGTGGGGCTGCGGGCTCGCTGAGGGCCAGGACGCGGTGCAGGTCCTCCGGTACGGGACGGCCCGCCGCGGTGCGTTCGGCCGCGTAGTCGCCGAGCATGCGGGCGAGTTCGGCGTCGGCGTACGCGCGGCGTTTGAGGTCGGCGACCTCGTCGACGGGCACGCCGGTGAAGAGGCACTTCAGGACGGCGTGCCGCCAGTGGTGGGGGGTGAGATGCCGGGCGGCGTAGGGGCCGACGGCCGCGGCGAGGAGCCGGGTGTCGTTGGTGCGCAGGGCGTCCTCGATGAGCGGCAGGGCGTCCGGGCCCGGCACGAGGTGCGGCAGGGCGTGCAGGACGGCCCGGCGTTCGGCGGCGGTGCCCTGGGAGTAGACCCGGGTCAGGGCGGCGGTGTCGGCGCGGGCGGCGTGCAGGATCAGGACGCGGGCGGCGTCGGCGTGCTCGGTGCCGCAGCGGCGTCCGGCCTCGGCGAGGCGCAGCTCCCACACGGAGATGGGGCCGTGCGTGCCGGGGTGTGCGGTGGCCTCGTCGAGAGCCCGGTCGAGCCAGGTGCGGGCGGTGCCGGTGAGGCGGGTCGTGAGGTGGCGGTGCAGCTCGTCCAGGGGGGTGCGGGCGAGTGTGGTGCCGCCTGGGGTGCCGGCCGCCGGGGTGTCCGGGGCGGCGTGCGGTTGCGTCATGGGGTGCTCCCTGCGGGGGTGGCGGAGGGCTCGCCGGGGGGTGGTGCGACGGGCGGGGTGGGCTGTCGGGCGGCGGTGCGGAGGAAGGGGAGGGAGAGTTCGGCCTGGTGCGGGCCGGCGTGGGAGTGGCGGGGCAGTTCGACGACGGTCAGGCCCTGGTAGCCGGTGGCGGCGAGGGCGGCGAGTACGGGCGGGAAGTCGATGTCCCCGTCACCGAAAGGGAGGTGTTCATGGATGGAGCGGCGCATGTCCTCGATCTGGACGTGCCGGAGCCAGGGGGCGGCGGCGCGTACGCAGTCGGAGGGCGACAGGGGTTCCAGGCACTGGCAGTGGCCGATGTCGAGGGTCAGGCCGAGGTGCTCGGCGTCACCGAGGGTCTGCCGGAGGCGGTGGAAGTCGGCGAGGGTGGCGAGGAGATGACCGGGTTCGGGTTCGACGGCGAGGGGGACTCCGGCGGCGGTGGCGGCCTCCAGCACCGGTTCGAGCGACTCGGCCAGCCGCTTCCATGCCGTGTCCGGGTCCGTTCCGGCCGGGGTGATCCCGCTGAAGCAGTGGACCGCGTTCGCCCCCAGGTCGGCGGCGACCCGGACCGCCCTGATCAACAGGTCGACGCGGCGCGCCCGGTCCGCCGGATCGGCGTCCAGCAGCGAGGGCCCGTGCTTGCGACGCGGGTCGAGCACATAGCGGGCGCCGGTCTCCACGGTGACGTCCAGACCGAGCGCCTCCAGCCGCCGCGCGACCCGGCCGGTGCGGGCGGCGAGGTCGGACGCCATCGGGTCGAGATGCATGTGATCGAGAGTCAGCCCGACCCCGTCGTAGCCGAGGTCGGCCAGCAGGGCGAGGGCATCGTCGAGACGGAGATCGGCGAGCCCGTTGGTGCCGTAGCCGAAACGGAGGGGGTTGGCGCCGGGGGCCCCGGTGCCTTCGGGGACGTGAGGTACCGCGGTCATGTGATCGTCACCTTCCTCGCGAACCTGCGAGCCAGCGGAGCCAGAGCGGCCGTCAGCAAGGCGGTGACGGGGGCGCCGGAGCGGGCGGCCAGGGCGGCGCGGAAGGCACTGGCGCCGGGGACCCCGATGTCTCCAGGGACGTGCGGTACCGCGGTCATGTGATCGTCACCTTCCTCGCGAACCTGCGAGCCAGCGGAGCCAGAGCGGCCGTCAGCAAGGCGGTGACGGGGGCGCCGGAGCGGGCGGCGAGGGTGGCCTGGAGGGGGATCATCGCGCGGATGCCGCCGGAGACGGCTCGTTGGGTGAGTGGGGGTGAGGGGTTGAGCGTGGCGTGGAAGTAGGGGCGTGCGGTGGTCGCGGCGTAGGCCGTGGCGAGGATGGTGGGAAGGGGGCTCGGGGTGGCGGGGGTCGTCGGGGTTGTGGCGCCCGGCAGGCCGAGGACTGCTGCGGTCACTCGGCCTGCCGGGAGTCGGAGGGACGGACGGCTGGTGCGGGCGGGGGAATCCGGGGAGGTTTCGGCGGATTCGCGCGCGGGGTGTGCGCGAGTCAGCAGCCCGGACAGGCAGGCGGTCGTGACCAGCGCCGCCAGGGGTGCCAGCGGTGAGCCGCCCTGGGTCTCCTGGCGGGACACGGTGGTGACCGCGAGGGTGTGGCTCCCGAGGATCGCGGCGGACGGAAGGGCATCGCGGGTGCGGCCGGCGGTGGCCGCGGCGCCGAGGAGGACATCCAGGCCGCGGGCCAGTCCCATGGCAAGTGGGCCTGCGGGGGTGTGCTTCAGGGCGAGGTCGTAGGCCCAGACGGTGGCAGCGAGAGGTGCCGCGACCGCGAGGGCGGGGCGTCCGGCACGTGCGGCCAGGGCGAGGCCTCCCGCGGTGAAGGCGCAGGCTGCCGTGAAGGCCGCGGCGGGGTGGATGCGGCCGGACGGGAGGGGGCGGTGCGGGCGTTCGACGGCGTCCTCGTCCCGGTCCGCCCAGTCGTTGAGGGCCATACCGGCCTCGTAGAGACAGAGGGAGGAGCCGATGGCGAGCAGGGTCCGGTGGTTGGGGCGCACCCCGGTCGCGGCCGCGCCGGCCAGGGCGTCGCCGGGCACCGTGAACAGGGCCGGGAGACGCAGCAGTTCGGCCCAGGCGCGGGCACGGCCCGGGGTGTCGGCGCGTGCGTGGACTTGACGCGGGGTCAGATCGGTACGGTCACCGACCAAGCGCACGACCTGCCCCGTACCGGCACCGGCACCGGCACCGGCACCAACCTCGCCCGCACCCCGCACCGCCGCCCCCTCACCCTGCCGCGCAGCTCGCGACCCCGTCACCCCGTCACCCACGGCACGCAGCCATGCCCTCCCAGCCCCTTCAGCCCCTTCAGCCCCTTCAGCCCTTTCAGCCCTCTCGCTCCCCCCGCTCATCGCTGCTCCCCAACCCGCGGCACGGACCCACTCCCCGGCTCCCCCGCGACCTCGGCCCCTGCACCGCCCCCCACATCCCTCGCATCCCCCGCATCCCCCGCATCCCCCGCATCCCGCAACCGCCCCCCGAACTCCCGCAACACCACGTACTGCTCGCCAAGAGCCGAAGGACCCTCCCCCACCGGGTCCTTGAAGAAGAAGCCGAGTTCGGAGAGCGGGCCGGACGCGCCGGTCTCGTGGGCGCGGGCCACCAGCCGGGCCAGGTCCAGGACGAGTGGCGCCGCGAGCGCCGAGTCGCAGCCCTGCCAGATGGTCTGGAGGATCATCCGGGTGCCGAGGAAGCCGTCGAAGGCGATGTGGTCCCACGCGGTCTTCCAGTCGCCGAGCGCGGGGACGTCGTCGATGTGGACCTCGCCCTCGGGGACGGCGCCCAGGGTCTCCGCGAGCACCCGCTCCTTGCCGGCGTTCTTCGCCGCCGCGGCACCGGGGTCGGCGAGCGCCGCGCCGTCGCCGCCGCCCAGCAGGTTCGTGCCGGACCACGCCCGGACCGCGAGCGCGCGCTGCGCGAACATCGGGCCCAGCGCCGAACGCAGCAGTGTCTGGCCGGTCTTGCCGTCGCGGCCCGCGTACGGCAGACCGCTCGCCTCGGCCGAGGCGGCGAGCGAAGGGTGGTGCAGGCCGGTCGACGGGGTGAAGTTGACGTAGGGGCAGCCCGCGCGGAGGGCGGCCGCCGCGTACAGGGAACTCGGCGGCAGCGCGGCGCCGTTGGCCGGTGGCTCGGTGGAGGCCACGTTCACCACCACCGCCCGCGCCAGACCACACCGTCGTACGAAGTCCTGGATGTCGGCGGCGAAGGCGGTGATCAGGTCGTCCTCGTCCCGGGTGTCTCCGGGAGCCGGGCCGCCGGGCCTGATCTCCTGGTCCGCCGCGGCCAGTTCGGACGCGATGGCCGCGGGGAGTCCCGGTGGCAGGACGCCGCCCGCCGCCAGGGCCTCGGCGCGCTTCGGCAGGGGGCAGTCGACCGTGTCGTGGCCGCCGAAGACGAGGGAGGACAGGGGCGGCAGGCCGCAGTCCGTGAAGTCGGGGGTCTCGGTGACCATGCCGGTGGGCGGATGCAGGCCCGCGGTCACGGCGGCACACCCCGCGACGACGGTCGTGGCCACGGAGCCGCGGGCTCCGATCAGCCATACGCCCACACGAGGCGGTCGGGAAAGGGACGCGGACATGGGCAGCCTCCTTGTCGTACGCGAACACCGTGTGCGAACGCCGTGCATGAGCCGTCGTCCGCGAACCGTCGTCCGCGAACGCCGTGGCGTGAGGCGACAGACTCGGACGCCGCACGCGAACCGTCATGCACGAGACCCCGCGCACGAGTGGGGGGACGACGGGCGGGGGTCCGGCGTCCCCCGCCCGTCGCCGTTCAGTCGCCCGGAGAGGCCGAGGTCGTCGACCCCTTCGCGGGCAGTTCCTTGATCCGGATGTCGCGGAAGGACACCTGGTCGTCGCCTCCGTGGTTCTGGATGCCGACGTGTCCGTCGCGCAGGCTCCGGGCCGGATCGGTGTTGGTGAAGTCGTTGATCTGCACGCCGTTGAGCCACACCGTGAGGCGTTCGCCCTGCACGCGGATCTCGTACGTGTTCCACTCTCCCGGCGGGTTCAGCGCACGATCGCGCTCGGCCAGGTCGGCGGACTGGAAGCCGTAGACGGACCCGGTCGTCTTCTCCGGTACGTCCGTGGCGTCGATCTGGATCTCATAGCCGTTGTTGACAGCCGACCACGGATCGTCCGAGGGCGGAAATCCCACGAATACACCGGAATTGTCGTCTCCGTCCACCTTCCAGTCGAGCTTCAGCGAGTACGCGCCGAAGCCTTGGCCGGCGTACCAGAGCATGCCGAGGCCGCCGGTCGTCGTGAGCGTGCCGTCGTCGTTCAGGACGAACGAACCGGGGCCCGCCTGCTGCCAGTCGGCGAGCGAGTCGGCCGTGCCGTCGAAGAGCGAGCGGTAGTCGTTCTCCGGTCGGCAGTCGGCCTGGGCGTCGCCGGTCGTCCAGCGGAGCCCGCCCAGCAGGTGCTGCCGGAAGGCGGGGTCGGCGTAGGACTCCTTGGTGTGGCCGCCGCCCGTGTAGAAGGAGCGGCCGCCCTTGTATTCCTGGCACCAGGCGATCGGGTGGTCGTCCGCCATGGTGCCGCCGGTGTACGACGACTCGTCCAGCGTGGCGAGGACGTGGGCATTCTCCCGGGGGTTGGAGCGGTAGTTGTACCACTCGTCCGTCCGGTCCCAGGCGGCGTTCAGACCCGCGGTCGCGGGGTGTGCGCGGTCCTCGACGTGCACCGTCGCACGCTGGATCGCCGGGTGCGACTCGAAATACGCACCGGTGAGGCCACCGTAGAACGCCCAGTCGTACTCGGTGTCGGCCGCCGCATGGATGCCCATGTAGCCGCCGCCGTGCCGGATGTAGCCCTCGAAGGCGCGCTGTTGCTTGCCGCCCAGGACATCCCCGGTCGTGGACAGGAAGACCACGGCGTCGTAGCGCCGCAGGTTCTTCGGCGTGAAAGCGCCCGCGTCCTCGGTCGCGTCGACCGTGTAGCCGCTTGTCGCGCCGAGTTCCTTGAGGGCCGCCACCCCGTCCGGGATGGAGTCGTGGCGGAAGCCGGCCGTCTTGGAGAAGACCAGTACCCGCCCCGCGGCCGCGTCGGAGTCCGACGCGGCCGGCCCCGAGACGCATCCGAGGACGAGGGCCGCGCCCACAACCGCGGTTGCCAGTCGGCTGGTTGAGTGCATCACAGCTCCTCCCCTCAACTCGTCGTGAAGGTGAAGTCGTCGACGTCGTACAGGGCGCCGGTGCCGCTCCCCTTGAAGACCAGATAGAGCGTGGTCGTGCCGCGGGGTGCGCGGGACAGGCCTGCGGTGACGTCCTGGAAGTTCCCCCAGCCGCCGGTCGTCGGGACGGTCGCCTTGCCGAGCAGCCGGCCGGTCGACGAGCCCGCGCGGATCTCGAGCGTGCCGCCCGCGCCGCCGGAGGCGATGCGCGCGGTGAGGCTCTTGGCGTTGCTCAGGGCGTACGGCTCGAAGGAGATCCAGTCGCCGTTGTTGATGTCGCCGACCGTCTTGCCGCCGTTCGCGGTGTCCTTGGTGACGATCGAGACGCCGGAGCCGTTGCCGAAGTGCTCGGCCTGGCGGTGCTTGGGCTGGAGGGCGGCCTGGTCGTGGGTGGTCAGCGGGGCCTGGCCGCCGCCTCCGCCGTCGGTGTACTCGGCGTCCATGACCCCGAAGATGTTGGCGTTCGGGTCGTGGCCGCCGTCGGCGCTGGTCTGGATGGTGCCGGTGCAGCCGTTGGCCGAGGTCTGCGGGTGGCCGTGGCTGTCGTGGCCGAGGATGAAGGTGACCTTGACCTTGGAGCAGTCGATGGTCTTGCCGTCCTCGCGGTCGGTGACCTTCACCTTGAAGGGAATCGCGTCCCCGAAGCCGAACAGCTGTCCGTCCTCGGGGAGTTGCAGCACCACGTTCGGCGCGGTGTTCCCCACCACGACCTGCACGCTCGCACCACCGGTCCGGCCGCTCGCGTCCTTCGCGGTCAGCGTCGCCGTGTACGTCCCGTTCTTCTTGTACGTGTGTGAGGGGCTCGCGGAGGTCGACGTACCGCCGTCGCCGAAGTCCCAGCTGTAGGTGAGTGCGTCGCCGTCCTGGTCGCTCGTGCCCTCGGACGAGAAGCGCACCTTCAGCGGTGCCTGGCCGGAGGTGACGTTCGCCGCGGCCTGCGCGACCGGGGAGTGGCCGTCGGTCGCGTTCTCGATCCGGTACAGGGCGGAGTGCTCGTCGCCGCCGAACCACGCGGTGCCGTAGTCGAGGACGTACAGCGCGCCGTCCGGGCCGAAGGTCATGTCCATGATCTGGGTGCCGGTCCACGGGATGTCGTTGATGGACTGCACGCTGCCGCCTGCGTCGCTCTCGATGCGCTTGATCCAGCGGCGGCCGAACTCGCCCGCGAAGAAGTCACCGTCGTACGCCTGGGGGAACTTCACCGGCGAGTCGAGCGCGGGGTCGTAGTGGTAGACCGGCCCGCCCATCGGGGACTCGGAACCGTCACCGAACTCGGGCACGGACGCGCCGTCGTACGGGATCCAGGCGGCCTGGGCCGGCGGCAGGTCGGTCAGACCGGTGTTGTGGGGCGAGGTGTTCTTCGGAGCCGCGCAGTCGAAGGCGGCGCCCGATGTCTTGGTCGCGAAGTCGTAGTCCACGTAGGCGTCGTTGTCGCCGGTGCAGTACGGCCAGCCGAAGTTGCCGGGGCCGGTGACCCGGGCGAACTCGACCTGGCCGGCCGGTCCGCGCGCCGGGTCGGCGGCGCCCGCGTCGGGGCCGTAGTCGCCGACGTAGAGGATGCCGGTGGCCTTGTCGACGCTGAAGCGGAACGGGTTGCGGAAGCCCATCGCGTAGATCTCGGGCCGCGTCTTGTCCGTGCCGGGTGCGAAGAGGTTGCCGTCCGGGATGGCGTACGAGCCGTCGGCGTTCACCTTGATGCGCAGGATCTTGCCGCGCAGGTCGTTGGTGTTGCCGGCCGAACGCTGGGCGTCGAAGGCCGGGTTGCGGTCGGCGCGCTCGTCGATGGGCGTGAAGCCGTCCGACTGGAACGGGTTGGAGTCGTCGCCCGTCGACAGATACAGGTTGCCGGCCGCGTCGAAGTCGATGTCGCCGCCGACGTGGCAGCACAGGCCGCGGGAGGCCGCGACGTCGAGGATCTTCGTCTCGCTGGCGGTGTCGAGGGTGCCGTCCGTCTTCAGCACGAAGCGGGAGAGGCGGTTGACGCCGTCGAAGGGGGCGAAGTCGGCGGCCGTGCCGGTCTCGGGGGCGTCGCCCGCGGGTGTGTTCAACGGGGGCGCGTAGTAGAGGTATATGAACCGGTTCTCCGCGAAGCCCGGGTCGACGCCCACGCCCTGGAGGCCTTCCTCGTCGTGCGAGTAGACGTCGAGCTTGCCCGCGAGCTTGGTGTTGCCCGCCGCGTCGGTGATGCGGAGTTCGCCGTCGCGTGAGGTGTGCAGGACCGAGCGGTCCGGGAGGACCGCGAGGGACATGGGCTCGCCGACCTCGGGCTCGCCCTTGGCGAGGGTCACCTGCTGGAAGTCCTCGGCGGCCGCGGCCGGTTCGGCGACGGCAGGGGGCGCCACGAGGGTGAGGGAGGCGGCCGCCAGCAGCGCCCCGCTGAGCAGGGCGACCGCCTTTCGGAAGGGCCGGCGTCGTCTGTGGGTCTCGATTCTGTCGGTGCTGGTGGTGCGGTCGTTCGCGTGCACGGGTGCCTCCAGAATGGGGCCGGTTGTCCATGCGGGTGCTGTGCGCCGGGGTGCGCCGTCACCCCGGAGACGTGAGATGAGCTCAGTTGCCGAACGCCGCGTCGAAGGAGGCCGACGGCGGCTCGAAGTCGTATGCCTTGAGGCGGGTCAGCGCCTCGGGTGCGCCCTGGAGCCGGTCCATGCCGGCGTCCTCCCACTCGACCGAGATGGGGCCCTGGTAGTCGATGGAGCGGAGCATGCGGAAGACGTCCTCCCACGGGACGTCGCCGTGGCCCGCGGACACGAAGTCCCAGCCGCGGCGCGGGTCGCCCCAGGGCAGGTGCGAGCCGAGGCGGCCGTTGCGGCCGTCGAGCCGCTTGCGGGCTTCCTTGCAGTCGACGTGGTAGATGCGGTCGCGGAAGTCCCAGAGGAAGCCGACCGGGTCGAGGTCCTGCCACACGAAGTGGGAGGGGTCGAAGTTCAGGCCGAAGGCGGGCCGGTGGTCGACTGCCTCCAGAGCGCGCTGGGTCGTCCAGTAGTCGTAGGCGATCTCGCTCGGGTGGACCTCGTGGGCGAACCGCACGCCTTCCCGGTCGAAGACGTCGAGGATCGGGTTCCAGCGCTCGGCGAAGTCCTCGTAGCCGCGGTCGATCATCGACTCGGGGGCCGGGGGGAACATCGCGACCAGGTGCCAGATCGCGGAGCCGGTGAAGCCGATGACGGTGTCGACGCCGAAGGCGCTCGCGGCACGTGCGGTGTCGGCGATCTCGGCGGCCGCGCGCTGCCGTACGCCTTCCGCTTCGCCGTCGCCCCAGATGCGGGCGGGCAGGATCGCCTGGTGGCGTTCGTCGATGATGGCGTCGCAGACGGCCTGGCCGACGAGGTGGTTGGAGATCGCCCAGCACTTGAGGCCGTACTTGTCGAGCAGTTCGTGCCTGGACTTCAGGTACGACGGGTCCGCGAGGGCCTTGTCGACCTCGAAGTGGTCGCCCCAGCAGGCGAGTTCGAGTCCGTCGTAGCCGAAGTCGCGGGCGAGGCCGCAGACCTCCTCGAGCGGGAGGTCGGCCCACTGGCCGGTGAAGAGCGTGAAGTTCCGCGGCATGGCTGAAAGGCCTCCTCAGACGGCTATGGGTGTGTAGACGGAGTTCTTCTCGGCGCTCTCCTCGACCGCCGCCAGGACGCGCTGCACCTGGAGGCCGTCCGCGAAGGAGGGCTGCGGCTGGCGGCCCTCGGCGATGGCGTGGACGAGGTCGCGGGCCTGGTGGACGAAGGTGTGCTCGTAGCCGAGGCCGTGCCCGGGCGGCCACCAGGCGTCCAGGTAGGGGTGGTCGGGTTCGGTGACGAGGATGCGGCGGAAGCCGGCGTGCGTGCCGGGCTCCGTACCGTCGTGGTACGAGAGTTCGTTGAGCCGCTCCAGGTCGAAGGCCAACGAGCCGCGCTCGCCGTTGAGTTCGATGCGCAGGGCGTTCTTACGGCCGGTGGCGTACCGGGTGGCCTCGAAGGAGGCGAGGGCGCCGGAGGGGAAGCGGCCGGTGAACAGGGCGGCGTCGTCCACGGTCACCGCGCCCGTGCCCGCGGCCGACACGGCGGCGAGGCCCTTCACGGCCCCGCCCGGCAGCGGTCGTTCGCGCACGAACGTCTCCGTGATCGCGGACACCCCGGTCAGCTGCTCTCCCGCGAGGTACTGCGCGAGGTCGATGATGTGGGCGCCCAGGTCGCCGAGGGCGCCCGAGCCGGCCAGTTCCTTGCGCAGCCGCCAGGTGAGCGGGAAGTCGGGGTCGACGAGCCAGTCCTGAAGGTACGTCACTCTGATGTGCCGCAGCCCGCCGAGCCTGCCGTCGGCGATCATCTGCCGGGCGAGGGCGGTGGCGGGCACCCGGCGGTAGTTGAAGCCGACCATCGCCAACTGGCCGCGCTCCACGGCCGCCCGAGCGGCCACCGTCATGGCCTCCGCCTCCTCGACGGTGTTCGCGAGGGGCTTCTCGCACAGGACGTGCTTGCCGGCGGCCAGGGCGGCGACGGCGATCTCGGCGTGGCTGTCGCCGGGGGTGCAGATGTCGACGAGGTCGATGTCGTCCCGCGCGATCAGGGCCCGCCAGTCGGTCTCGGCCGTCGCCCACCCGTGCCGGTCGGCAGCGGCGCGCACGGCGGCTCCGTCCCGTCCGCAGATCGCGGTCAGCTCCGGGCGCAGGGGCAGATCGAAGACACGGCCCGCGGTACGCCAGCCCTGCGAGTGGGCGGCGCCCATGAAGGCGTACCCGACCATGCCGACACGGAGCGGCGGCTTGTCGGGCTCGGCTCCCGCCGGCGGGTTCGGCTGTCCCATGGAGTGGTCCTCCTCGTCGTCGTGGCGCGGTGGGGGGTGGGGTCCGGCCCGGTGCGCGGGCCGGACCCGGGTGTCCGGGCGCGCTTACTTGAAGCCGGTGGACATGTACTGGTCGACGTTGGTCTTGTCGACGACGGCCGAGTAGAGCGTCATCGAGGCCGGGATCTCGAACTCGGCGAGGCCGCTGACGCCCTTGCCCTGGCCGAGTGCGCGGGCGAGGTCGATCGCGGACGCGGCCATGGTCGGCGGGTAGAGGACGGTCGCCTTGAGTACGCCGTCGTCCTGCTTGATGGCCTGGAAGGCGGAGAGCGCGCCCGCGCCGCCGACCATCAGGAAGTCGTCCCGTCCGGCCTGCTCGATGGCGCGCAGCGCACCCACGCCCTGGTCGTCGTCGTGGTTCCACAGGGCGTCGAAATTCGACTGGGCCTGGAGGAGCTGGGCCATCTTGGCCTGCCCGGACTCCACCGTGAACTCGGCCGCCTGGCGGGCCACCTTCTTCACGTTGGGGTAGTTCTTGAGCGCGTCGTCGAAGCCCTTGGTGCGCTGCTGGGTCAGCTCCAGGTTGTCGAGCCCGGCCAGTTCGATGACGCGGGCGTTCGACTTCCCCTTGAGCTTCTCGCCGATGTAGTGACCGGCGTTGAGGCCCATGCCGTAGTTGTCGCCGCCGATCCAGCAGCGGTACGCCTGCGGGGTGTTGAAGATCCGGTCGAGGTTGACGACCGGGATGCCCGCGCGCATCGCCTGCAACCCGACCTGGGTGAGCGCCTTGCCGTCGGCGGGCAGCACCACCAGGACGTCGACCTTCTTGTTGATCAGGGTCTCTATCTGGCCGATCTGCGCGGCCGTGTCGTTGGAGCCCTCGGTGATCTCCAGCGTGACGTCGGAGTACTTCTCGGCCCGGTTCTTGGCGTTGTCGTTGATCGCGTTGAGCCAGCCGTGGTCGGCCTGCGGTCCGGCGAAGCCGATGGTGACCTGCTTGCCGGGCTTGTCCTCGGCGGCGGGCTGGTCGTTCGCGGCCGGCTCGTCGTCGCTCGACTCGTTACTCGTGCAACCTGTAAGGAGGGCACCGGCGGAGACGGCGGCGGCCCCGAAGAGCAGTCCTCTACGGCTCGTGAGCTCTGACATTTCGGTGAACCCTTTCCTCAAGTCGTGCTTGCGGTACGGCGCTGGACCAGCACGGCGGCGACGATGATCGCGCCCTTGGCGATCTGCTGGACGTCGCTCTGCAGGTTGTTCAGGGCGAAGATGTTGGTGATCGTGGTGAAGATCAGAACGCCGAGCACGGAGCCGACGATGGTGCCGCGGCCCCCGCTGAGCAGCGTGCCGCCGATGATCGCCGCCGCGATGGCGTCGAGTTCGTACAGGTTGCCGTTGGTGTTCTGACCCGAGCCGGACAGGATGATCAGCAGGAACGCGGCGATGCCGCAGCACAGTCCGGACAGCAGGTAGAGGTAGAGCCGCTGGCGGCGTACGTCGATGCCGGCCAGCCGGGCGGCCTCCGCGTTGCCGCCGACGGCGACGGAGCGGCGGCCGAAGGTGGTCCGGTTCAGGATCAGCCAGCCGATGACGGTGACGACGGCGAAGACCATCACGAGCGGTGGGATGCCGAGGACGTACGAGTCGCGCTCGCCGAGGTCCAGGATGCCTTCCACGGTGACGATCTGGGTCTTGCCGTCGGTGATCTGGAGCGCCAGTCCGCGCGCCGAGGCCAGCATGGCGAGCGTGGCGATGAACGGGACCATCCCGCCGTACGCGATGAGCAGTCCGTTGACCAGGCCGCAGCCCACTCCGACGAGCACCGCCGTGAAGAGGATGCCCGCGAAGCCGTACTCCTGGGTGGCGACGGTGGTCGCCCAGACCGAGGCGAGGGCGACGATCGCGCCGACGGAGAGGTCGATGCCGCCGGAGATGATGACGAAGGTCATACCGACCGTGACGACACCGATCACCGAGCCCTGGGTGAGGACCAGTTGGAGGTTGCGGGTGTCGAGGAACTCGTCGGGCTTGGTGATGCCGCCGATCACGATCAGCGCGGCGAGCACGCCGAGAAGGGAGAGCGTACGGATGTCGGCGGTTGCCAACATCCCCCGCCAGACGGGTGGTCGGCCCACCGGGGCCGTCTTTTCGGTGCCGCCCCGGGGCGGGGAGACGTGCTGCGTCATGACGCCGGACTTCCTTCCATGACGAGGTCGAGTACACGGTGTTCGTCGAGCTCGCGGGCGGGCGCCTCGTGGACGACTCGCCCCTCGCGCAGCACCAGCACGCGGTCGGCGAGGCCGAGCACCTCGGGCACCTCGCTGGAGACCAGCAGCACGCCGAGTCCTTCGTCGGCGAGGCGGCGGATCACCGCGTACAGCTCGGCGCGGGCGCCGACGTCGACGCCGCGGGTCGGTTCGTCGAGCAGTAGCACCCGGCAGCCGCGCAGCAGCCAGCGGGCGAGGACCGCCTTCTGCTGGTTGCCGCCGGACAGGGTGCGGATGGGCACGGCGGGGTTGTCGGGGCGCAGGGACAGCTCGCGCGTCGCGGCCCGCGCCGCCTTCTGTTCGGCGCCCCGGTCGACCCAGCCGCCGTGCGAGAAGCGGGCCATGGAGGAGACCGACACGTTGTTGGTGACGGACTCCAGCATCAGCAGTGCCTGCGCCTTGCGTTCCTCCGGGGCGAGCCCGAGTCCGGCACGGACGGCGGCTCGCACGCTGCCGGGCCTGAGCGGCCGCCCGTCCACGCGGACCTGTCCCGAGCCTGCCTTGCGGGCGCCGTAGATCGTCTCCAGGATCTCGGAGCGGCCGGAGCCGACGAGACCGGCCAGGCCGACGATCTCTCCGGGGTGCACCGTCAGGTCGAGGGGCTCGAACTCGCCTTCCCTGGACAGCCCTTGCACCTCCAGCAGCGGACTCCCCGAGGCATCGCGCGAGGGCCGGTCCGGGAAGACGTACTCGACGTTCCGGCCGGTCATCAGCGCCACGACCTCACGCGTCGGTGTCGACTTCGCGGGCAGTCCGACCGCCACGGCCCGCCCGTCCTTGAGGACGGTGACCCGGTCGCCGATGCGACGGATCTCCTCCAGACGGTGCGAGATGTAGACGACGGCCACCCCGTCGGCGGTCAGGTCGGACACGATCCGGAAGAGGTTGTCGACCTCGTCCGGGTCGAGCGCGGCGGACGGTTCGTCCATCACGATCAGCCGTACGTCGTGGGAGAGCGCCCGCGCCATTGACACGATCTGCTGCTGCGCCGCCGACAACTCGCCGACGAGCCGCGCCGGATCGATCTCCGGATGCCCGAGGCGCCGGAGCAGCGCGGCCGTCGACTCGCGTGCGGACTTGCGTCGTACGACGAAACCGGCGGCCGTGGGTTCATGGCCCAGGTGGACGTTCTCGGCCACCGACAGGTGCTCCACCAGGTCGAGTTCCTGGTAGATGGTGGCGATGCCGAGGCGCATGGCGGCGATCGGCGAGCGGAGCGTGACCGCTTCGCCGCGCCAGTGGATCGTGCCGGTGTCCGGCTGGTGGGCACCGGCCAGGACCTTGATCATGGTGGACTTCCCGGCCCCGTTCTGGCCGAGCAGACAGTGCACTTCACCGGCCTGGACATCGAGGTCGACGCCGTCGAGGGCCCGGACTCCGGGGAACGACTTGGTGATGCCGGACATGCTGAGCAGCGGAGATTCTGGTGCCATGTGGCTTCCCCTTGGCGGGCGTGCGGGCCGGTTTCAGGGCAGGGCAAAGCAGGAGCGCGGTGCTGGACGTGCCGTGCGAAGGTGCTGCTTACGCGGGTGAGAACAGGTGGTCGCTGATGAGCCGGGCCGCGCCGATGACTCCGGCGGTGGGGCCCAACTCCCCCAGAACGATGGGCAGGTTGCCGGTCGCCAGAGGCAGCGACTGGCGGTAGACCTGGGTGCGGAGCGCGGCGAGCAGGGTGTGGCCGAGGCCGGTCACTCCACCGCCGATCACCACCAGGCCGGGGTTGAAGAAGGAGACGAGTCCGGCGATGACCTGGCCGACGCGGTTGCCGCCCTCACGGATCAGATCGAGGGAGGTGGCGTCACCCGCGGCCGCCGCTGCTGCGACGTCCACGGCGGTCAGGGTGCCGGACGCCTCCAGCCGGGAGGCGAGTTCGGCGGACCGTCCCTGCTGGGCCGCCTCCACGGCGTCCCGGGCCAGGGCCGCCCCGCTGAAGTGGGCCTCCAGGCAGCCCCGGTTGCCGCAGGCGCAGGGGCGGCCGTCGGGCACGGCCTGAATGTGCCCGATGTCGCCCGCGCTGCCCGTCGTACCGCGGTAGACGTTGCCGCCGACGACGATGCCGCAGCCGATGCCGGTACCGATCTTGACGCAGAGGAAGTCGGCCACGGTCCGGGCGACGCCGGCGTGCTGCTCCCCCATGGCCATCAGGTTCACGTCGTTGTCGACCATGACCGGGCAGCCGAGGTCCTGGCTGAGCGCCTCCCGCACCGGGAACCCGTCCCAGCCCGGCATGATCGGCGGTGCCACCGGCACACCCTCGGGGTAGCGGACCGGCCCCGGGACGCCGATACCGGCGCCGTCGAAGCCCTCCGCGAGCCCGGTGGCCCTCAACTTCGCGGCCATGGCGAGGACTTGCTCGAAGACCGCGACCGGGCCCTCGCGTACGTCCATGGGCTGGTTGAGGTGGCCGAGGATTTCCAGTTCGGCGTTGGTGACGGCGACGTCGACCGAGGTCGCGCCGATGTCGACGCCGAGGAAGCGCAGGCCCGGGTTGAGCCGGACGTTGTGGGAGCGGCGGCCGCCGCGCGAGGCGGCGAGTCCGTCGGCCACGACGAGGCCGGTCTCCAGGAGCCGGTCCACCTCCACGGCCAGCTTCGACCGTGACAGATCGACCTGATCGCCCAGCTGGGCCCGTGAGTTGGGGCCGCCGTCCCTCAGCAGCTGGAGCAGGCGGGCCTGGTGGGCGTTCGCGGGTCGTGCAGTCATGCGTCTCACGTGCCCCTCCCCGCCTCAATCGGCCACCAGTTGCCGGGCTTTCGAGTGGAACGTAGCAGCGGTCGCCGAAGCTGGGAAGAAGCTGTGCAGAGATTGCCGCCAACTTTCTCCACTCACAGGACAAAGATGGCTCCCGAAACACCGGATGCCCTGGTGCCACCCGCTCCGGGACCGCAGGATGGGCACCACACCCGGGCCGGCCGCGGCCCGGGACCGGCAGAGGGGGACCGCGTGATTCTGGTGACGGGTGCCACGGGAAACGTGGGTGCGGAACTCGTCCGTGCCCTGGCCGGGGCCGGGCAGCCGGTGCGGGCGCTGAGCCGTTCCGGCCGGGCGGACGGGTTACCGGCCGGAGCGGAGGTCACGGCCGGCGACCTCAACCGGCCCGAGACGGTGCGGGACGCCTTGGACGGCGTGACGGGCCTGTTCCTGATGCCCGGCTACGGAGGGCAGCGGCAGGTCCTGGCGGACGCGCGGGCCGCGGGCGTGCAGCGGGTCGCCCTGCTGTCCGGGAAGTCGGCGGGCTCGGGCGACACGGGCAACGCGGTCGCCGGCTATCTGATCGACGCGGAGAGCTCGGTGCGCGAGTCGGGGCTGTCGTGGACGTTCCTGCGGTGCACGAGTTTCATGTCGAACGCGCTTCAGCTGGCGGACCAGATCCGCAAGGGCGACATCGTGCGGGTGCCGTTCCCGGACGCGTACACCACCGACATCGACCCGTACGACATCGCGCAGGTCGCCCTCCGCGCCCTGCTGTCCGACGAGTTCGCGGGCCGGGCCCTCGAACTGACCGGACCCGAGGCGCTGTTGCCCGCCGACCGGGTCCGGATCCTCGGCGAGGTGCTGGGCCGGGACCTGCGCGCCGTGGGACTCACGCACGAGGAGGCGCGCGCCGACCTGGAGGCGCGCATGCCGAAGCCGTACGTCGACGCCTTCTTCAGCTTCTTCGTCGACGGCACCCTGGACGAGTCGGTGGTCCAGCCGACGGTCGCGGATGTCACGGGCCGGACGCCTCACACCTTCGCCGAGTGGGCGCGGGAGCACGCCGACGCGTTCTGAACCGCGAACCCCAGTGGGACTACGACCGTTGGCGCGCGTGGTACGAGCGGCGCGTGTGCTCGGTGTGCTCCCGCATGAGCTCGGTGGCGCGCCGCTCGTCCCGCTCGGCGATCGCGGCGATCAGGTCCCGGTGTTCGATCCAGGACTGATTGCCGCGCTGCCGGGCGATCGGCGTGTAGTACCAGCGGACGCGGCGGTCGACCTGGGCGGCGAGCTCGGAGAGGACCGCGTTGCCGGCCAGCTCCATGATCTTGGCGTGGAAGCGGGCGTTCATGGCGACGGCGCCGTCCACGTCGTCGGCGGCGACGGCCTTCTCGCCCTGCGCGCACAGCTCCTCCAGCGTGGTGATGCCGGCGCTGCCCGCGTTGGCGGCGGCGAGCCGGGCCGCCTCGGCCTCCAGGAGCGTACGGACCGTGAGGAGCTGGTCCGCCTCCTCCTCGGTCGGCTCGTGCACGAACGCGCCCTGGGCGGGCCGCAGATCGACCCAGCCCTCGGTGCTGAGCCGCTGCAGCGCCTCGCGCACCGGCTGACGCGACACCCCTAGATGGCCGGCGAGTTCACTCTCGACCAGATGCTGGCCGGGCTGGAGGGCGCGGGTGGTGATGAGTTCGAGCAGCGCCTCGTAGACACGGTCGCGCAGCGGTCCGGGTCGTTCGAGCTTGGGCACAGCTCCCTGCGGCAGTCCTGTCGACAACATCGCGGTCCCCCTCCTCGGCAGGGCCGTACACCGCAGCCGTAGCGTCAGCATGAATTGCCTTTCGTCTACAGTCTACGGCGCACCATGGCCAGGGGAACGCGGAGTTGGCCTCGTCACACCCGGGCGTCGTCGCAGCTCATGGGCAGCGGACGACCTGTCCCGCGTAGGAGAGATTGCCGCCGAAGCCGAACAGCAGGACCTGATCACCGGTGGAGATCTCGCCCTGTTCGACGAGCTTCGACAGGGCGAGGGGGATGCTGGCGGCGGAGGTGTTGCCGGATTCGGCGACATCGCGGGCGACGACCGCGTTGACCGCGCCGATCTTCTCGGCGAGGGGCTCGATGATGCGCAGGTTGGCCTGGTGCAGGACGACCGCGGCGAGGTCCTCGGGCGCGAACCCGGCCCTCTCGCAGACCTTGCGGGCGATGGGCGGCAGCTGGGTGGTGGCCCAGCGGTAGACGCTCTGCCCCTCCTGTGCGAACCGCGCGGGCGTGCCCTCGATCCGTACGGCGTGCCCCATCTCCGGCACCGAGCCCCACAGCACGGGCCCGATCCCGGGATCGTCCGTCGCCTCGACGACGGCGGCTCCCGCCCCGTCCCCGACGAGGACGCAGGTGGTCCGGTCGGTCCAGTCGGTGACCTCGGACATCTTGTCGGCGCCGATGACCAGGGCGCGGACGGCCGCTCCCGCCCGTACGGCGTGGTCCGCCGTGGCCAGCGCGTGCGTGAAGCCCGCGCAGACGACGTTCACGTCCATGGCGGCGGGCGAAGGGATCCCCAGCCGGGCGGCGACCCGGGCGGCCATGTTCGGGGAGCGGTCGACGGCCGTCGAGGTGGCGACCAGGACCAGGTCGATGTCGGCGGGTGTGAGGCCCGCCGACGCGAGCGCCTTGGCGGCGGCGTGCGCGGCCAGCTCGTCCACCGGCTCGTCGGGCCCGGCGATGTGGCGCGTCCGGATGCCCACCCGGCTCGTGATCCACTCGTCGCTGGTGTCGACCATGCCCGCCAGGTCCTCGTTGGTGAGTACCTTGGCGGGCTGGTAGTGGCCGACGGCGGCGATCCGCGAGCCGTTCATGGGTGGTCCCCCTCGTTGCCTTGGGTAGCGGATCCACCAGTCTGATCAGTGACTCGCGGGTACGGCGGCAGGTGATGCCACAGGAAACGGGCGTCCGGGTTGTCGGCTTCCGTCAGGCCCTCGGACGCCCGAACACTTCCCGAACAGTCACCCGGTGAACAGCTGCGTCGCCTTCTGTACGAGTTCGTACAGCCCGTAGGCGAGCGGCGCCCCCACCCACAGCCAGGCGAAGGCGATCAGCCCGCGCCGGTCAGGCGGACTCTGGCTGCTGTCGTTGGACATCGACGGCCTCCTGACTGGTGGGTGCGGGGATGTGATGGCGGGGGTTGACGGGCCGGACGAGTTCGTTGGCGATGAAGCCGACGACGAGCAGCCCGATCATGATGACGAAGGACGTCCCGTACAGGGACGAGCCGTGCTTGCCGGCCTCCTCCTGCCGGTCGGCGATCCAGTTCACGATCAGCGGTCCGAGGACTCCGGCCAGTGACCAGGCGGTGAGCAGCCGCCCGTGGATCGCACCGACCTGGTACGTGCCGAAGAGGTCCTTGAGATAGGCGGGGACGGTCGCGAAGCCGCCGCCGTAGAAGGAGAGGATCACCAGCGCGCTCAGGATGAACA
This sequence comes from Streptomyces sp. NPDC051963, assembly GCF_044593495.1. Lineage (NCBI taxonomy): Bacteria > Bacillati > Actinomycetota > Actinomycetes > Kitasatosporales > Streptomycetaceae > Streptomyces > Streptomyces sp. NPDC051963. Next base: position 30,500 of record NZ_JBIUCC010000004.1, read on the forward strand.
GCGGCTTGGAGGAGTCGCCGAACAGCGCGAGCGAGGCGTACATCAGCGCGCCGACGCCCAGATAGACGCGGTAGATGTTCTTGCGTCCGATCAGGTCGGAGGTCGACGACCAGCCGATGCGGCCCGCCATGTTGGCCGCCGACAGCAGGGCGACGAAGCCCGCGGCGGCCGTCGCCGAGACCGGGGTCGAGGTGTCCGCGAAGAAGTCCGTGATCATCGGGGCGGCCTTCTCCAGGATGCCGATGCCCGCGGTCACGTTCATGCAGAGCACGACCCACAGGCACCAGAACTGCGGGGTGCGGATCGCCTGGTTCGCGGAGACCTGCGGGCCCTGAAGGGCACTCGGCGCACCCTCGACCGGCTTCTCCGTGCGCGGCACCCGTACCAGCAGCACGCCCAGCAGCATGAACACGGCGTACGACAGCCCGTGCACCAGGAAGGCGAGCGCGATCCCGGAGCTGTCGCTGCCGAACGACTCCAGCATCTGCGCGCTCCACGGCGAGGCGATCAGCGCGCCGCCGCCGAAGCCCATGATGGCGATGCCGGTGGCCATGCCGGGTCGGTCCGGGAACCACTTGATCAGGGTGGAGACGGGCGAGATGTACCCGATACCGAGGCCGATACCGCCGACGAAGCCGTAGCCGAAGACGATCAGCCAGTACTGCTCCGTCGCCGCGCCGAGCGCGGAGAGCAGGAAGCCCGAGGAGAAGCACACCAGCGCCACGGTCATCGCCCAGCGCGGTCCGTTGCGCTCCACGAGCGTGCCGCCGAACGCGGCCGACAGACCGAGCATCACGATGCCGAGTTGGAAGGGCAGTGCGCTCTGGGTGCCGCTGAGGTCGAGCGCGGATTCGAGCGGCGGCTTGAACACGCTCCAGGCGTAGGCCTGGCCGATGGAGAGATGGACCGAGAGCGCGGCTGGGGGGACGAGCCAGCGGCTCCAGCCCGCGGGTGCGACAGGGGGACTCATGATCCCGAACGGTAGAAAGAACAGAGGTAGTTGAAAAGGCGGCGCGTCGACCGTATGCGGTGAGCGGTATCCGTGACGCGATGAACGGTCGGACCGGCCGGTTTCCGAAGCCGCCGTCGAGCCACTGCCGGTCTTGCGAGAACCCTTGCCGCCTCAAGCCTGCACTGTAGACAATATTCCGTCTGCCATCGACGACCCGGCCCGGGTGGCTGCAATCTCACGCTCCACGTGCAGGACAATGAGATCGTGAAGGTCACCTCCCCGCACGACAACCCGGTGACCCACGGCAACCTCTGCATCAAGGGCCGTTTCGGCTACCAGCACGTACAGAACCGGGGCTGATCAGGACATGGGACGAGTCACGGAACGACGCAAGGTGATCCGGATCCGGGACGGGGCGGTCTCCACCCGCCCGGACACCCTCGTCGCCGAGGAACCCCTGGAAATCAGACTCAACGGCAAACCCCTCGCCATCACCATGCGCACACCCGGCGACGACTTCGCCCTCGCCGCCGGATTCCTCGTCAGCGAAGGCGTACTCGCCAAACAGAACGACCTCCAAAACATCGTCTACTGCGCCGGCGCCACCACCGACGGCTCCAACACCTACAACGTCGTAGACGTGAGAACAGCCCCAGAGGTCGTCATCCCCGACATCACACTCGAACGGAACGTATACACCACCTCCTCCTGCGGCCTGTGCGGCAAAGCAAGCCTCGACGCAGTCCGCACGACCACCCGCTGGCCCATCAACGACACTCCCCCGGTCCGACTCGACCCCGAACTGCTCGCACGCCTCCCCGACCGGCTGCGCGCGGCACAACAGGTGTTCGACCGGACCGGAGGCCTGCACGCCGCCGCCCTCTTCACCGAAGACGGCGAACTACTCGACATACGCGAAGACGTCGGACGCCACAACGCCGTCGACAAACTGATCGGCCGCGCCCTCCAACACGGCAACCTGCCACTCTCCCGAACCATCCTCCTGGTCTCCGGCCGGGCGTCCTTCGAGCTGGCGCAGAAGGCCGTCATGGCCGGGATCCCGGTCCTGGCCGCCGTCTCCGCCCCCTCCTCCCTGGCCGTGGACCTGGCCACCGAAACCGGCCTCACCCTGATCGGTTTCCTACGGGGCACCTCCATGAACGTGTACGCGGGACAGGACCGCATCGCCCTACGGGCCGCGGCCACCCAGGGCTGAACGGCCCCCCGCGACACGACGGCGGGGCCCACCGGCGGGGAGCGCCCCCTGCGCCGCGGGTCTCGCCTCAGCCCTGTGCCAGTTTCACGAACGCCGCGATCACGGGTGAGCGGCGGTCCGCCTCCCAGGCGAGGTAGACCTGGTCGGGGTCGGCGTCCGTCACGGGGACGTAGGTGATGTCGGGGCGTGAGTACTGCGCGGCGACGGATTCCGGGACGAGGGTGATGCCCTGTCCGGCCACCACGCGCTCGAACTTCTCCTCGATGGTGCGGATGGGGACGTCGTCCGGCCCGGGGTCCGCGTAGCGCAGTCGTGGCTCGCCGTCGAGGTCGGCCACGACGAGTTCCTCCTTGCCTGCGAGCCGGTGGTCCGTGGGGAGCATCGCCACTCGGCGCTCGGTGAACAGCGGCAGCAGTTTCAGGCCGCGCTCGCGGATCGGCCGGCGTACGTAGGCCAGGTCGACGGTGCCGTCGAGGATCAGGTCCTCCTGGTCGTCCCATTCCACTCGGCGGGCCTCGACGCCGATGTCGGGATGGGCGGCGCAGAAGTCGCGCAGGGCCCGCGACAGCACGATCCCCGCCCGGAAGCCGACGACCAGGCGGCGCGGCCCGTTCGCGGCGCGCCGCACTCGGCTCCGGGCGGCCTCGGCGTTCGCGAGCAGGTACCGGGCGTCTTCGAGGAGTTGATGCCCGGCCGGGGTCAAGGTCACGCCGTGGCTGTCGCGTTCGAAGAGTGTCGCCTCCACGTCCTTCTCCAGCGCCCGGATCTGACGGCTCAGCACCGGCTGCGCGATGTGCAGCCGCTCCGCCGCGCGCGCGAAGTGCAGCAGCTCGGCCACCGCCACGAAGTAGCGGACCTTCCGCAGGTCGAGGTCCATGGCCCGCTCCTTCCGTCCGGCCGGCGGCGATGTCTTCAGGGTATCGCCGACGCCGAAAGAGGTCTTGGACGGCGGCGGGGGTGCGATCGCAGGCTGGATCACGGTGAACCACACGCGGAAGGGAAACATCATGAGCCTGCAAGGACAGCGGATCGTCGTCGTCGGAGGCACGTCCGGCATCGGACTGGCGGTCGCGGAGGCGGCCGCACAGGAGGGCGCCGACGTGGTGGTCGCCTCACGCAGCGCGTCACGCGTGGAGAGCGCGCTGAAGCTGCTGCCCGAGGGCGCTGAGGGACACCCGCTCGACGTGACCGACGAGGCGTCGGTCGAGGCCTTCTTCGGGCGGGTCGGCGCCTTCGACCATCTCGTCTTCACGGCCGGGGAACCGCTCACGTTCCAGCCGCTGGCCACCATGGACCTGACCCTCGGGCGGTCCTTCCTGGAGGCACGGCTGTGGGGCACGTACGCGGTGGTCAAGCACGGCGGCCCGCTGATCCGCGAGGGCGGCTCGGTGGTGCTGACCTCGGGCACCGTCGCCCGGCGACCGATGGCCGGTACCTCCGTCGCGGCCGGACTGTGCGGTGCGATGGAGGCGCTGACCCGGGCGCTGGCCCTGGAGCTGGCGCCGGTCCGGGTGAACGCGGTCGCGCCCGGCGTCGTCCGCACCGATCTGTGGCGGGACCTCCCGGAGGCGGACCGGGCGGAGCTGTACCGGGCCACGGCCGACTCCCTGCCCATCGGCCGGGTCGCCAGCCCCGAGGACATCGCCGAGACGTACCTCTATCTGATGCGCGGCGGCGTCAGCACGGGCTCGGTGGTCGTCGTCGACGGCGGCACGGTGCTGGTCTGAGGCCTCAGCCGACCATGAAGCCCACGTCGGCCGCCGACACCACCGATCCCAGCCGCGGAAAGTCCAGCCGGACCGACGCGTCGTGCTCGGCGGCCGTGAACGCGGTCATGGCGTCCTCGACGAAGACGAGTTCGTAGCCGAGGTCGCCGGCCGCGCGGGCGGTGGACTCGACGCCGAGGTTGGTGGTGATGCCGCCGAACACCAGAGTGGTGACGCCGCGTTCGCGAAGGCGGTCGTCGAGGCCGGTGCCCTGGAAGCCGCCGATGGTGCGCTTGACGACCTCCAGGTCGCCGTCCCCGCGCAGTCCGGCGGCGAGACCGCTGCCGGACGGCTGCTCGGCGACGCCGGGGCGCTCGACGCGGATCAGCACGACCGGCGCCCCGGCCGAGCGGAACGCCGCCGCCAACTCCTCGGCGACGTGCAGGACTTCGGCGCCCTTGCGGGGCTCCAGGGGCAGCGCGACGATCCGGTCCATCAGATCGACGAGCACGAGGGCGCTGCGCGTGGGATCAAGCGCGAGAGGTGCGTTCATGACGGAACGTTATCCGCCGTCAGCCGTCCGTACCGGAAATCCGGATCAACAGCCCCATGAACTGGTCGCGTTCGGCGGCCGACAGCGGGGCAAAGAGTTCGTCGTCCGCCACCCGGGCCGCCTTCTCGCAGCGCGCCAGCAGCCGGGCACCCTCCCCGGTGACGGACACCGCGTTCTTGCGCCGGTCCGTCGGGTCGGGGGCGCGGACGACGAGGCCCGCGGACTGTAGATCGTCGAGTATCCCGACGACGTCCTTGGGGTCGAGGCCGACGCTTCTGCCGAGGTCGGCCTGGGCGACGGGGGCGAGGTCGGAGACGGCCGAGAGCACGACGTGGTGCCACACCTTCATGCCCTCCGTGGCCAGCGCGGCGGCCACCAGCGCGCGCCCCCGGGCGGCGGCCCGACCGAGCAGCCAGCCGGGCAGGGCCCGTATCGCAGGAAGGGGAGCTTCGGCCATGGCAACACACTAGGTGAAAAGTCGTTGGACTTCCCCACGATCATCTGCTTATCGTTGGGACTCCCAACGAACTCCTGGAGGTGCGGTCGATGCGTCGCGTCCGGTACGACGCCCCCGGTGGCCCCCTCCTGGAGCAGCCCCGGCGACGTCTGGTGCGGTTCAGCAGCGCCCTGGAGGGGCGCGAGGAACCGCACGACCGGCCACGACGCAACCGCAGACGACCGACGGCCCGTCGCGGCCCGGCGGCGAAGCCGCATGTCCTCCCATCCCGCGGAGCGTCTCGCGGCGTGGGCCGACCGGCGGTACGGCTCGCCCGGCTGCGGGGCGATGTCCCGGGCCGGCCCGTCGACCATGAGCCCGACGGGCTGGGCGGCGGCGGGACCGTCCGGGCGTACGACCCTCTCGTGGGCGGCAGGACCGTGACGGGCCTTCTGCCGGCCCGAATAGTCCGCGAGCGGACCGAGTTGTTCGCGTCGTAGCGCCGGGAGCCGTGGCGGTGGTCCGCCGAGGGTTCCCGAGGCCCGGGAAACGCATCACCGGCAGCAATCCCCCCAACGCTCCCACGCGCCCCCCTGCACGCTTCTTGTGAGCTGTCGTTCACCACAACTACCGTCTGTGACACGCGCGTTGGACGTGGGATGTCCAGGGGTCAGATGTCCAGAGGTCAGATGTCCACATGCCTGAAGGGCAGGTCATGCCATGCCGCCGAGTCTTCGTGCACGTCTTGGATCCACCCTCCGGGCTCTGAGATCCACTCTCACCGCGGCCGCCGTCACCACGGCGGCCGCCGCACTGCCGAGCCCCGCACACGCCCAACCCGCCACCAAGGCCCCCGTGTTCGAACAGCAGGTCCTCTTCAAGGCCTCGCAGGACCCCGGCTACGCCTGTTTCCGCATCCCGGCGATCGTGCGCACCAACGCGGGCACACTGCTCGCGTTCGCCGAGGGCCGCGTCCTCAACTGCGGTGACGCCACCGACATCGACATCGTCGTCAAGCGCTCCACCGACGGCGGGAAGACCTGGGGCCCGCTCCAGGTGGTCAACGAGGGCGTGGGCGACACGCACGGCAATCCGACACCGGTAGTGGACCAGAAGAGCGGCCGGATCCTGCTGGCGGAGACGTACAACGAAGGCCGTACGGACACCGGGAACTGCGCCACGCCCTGCGAGCGCAGCCCGTATCTCCAGCACAGCGACGACGACGGCCGCACCTGGACCGAGCCGCGCGATCTGAGTGAGGAGATCCTGCCCGAGGACTGGAACTCCTGGTACGCCACCGGGCCGGTGCACGGCATCCAGCTCACCCGCGGTGAGAACGCCGGGCGGATCGTCATCAGCGTCAACGGCGAGACCTGGGACGGCAGCCGGGTCACCCAGAACCACGCGGCGCTCATCGTCAGCGACGACGGCGGCGACCACTGGCGGCTCGGCGCCGGCGAGTCCTCGGAGGTCGCCGAGGACGGCACCTTCAAGCAGAAGAACGGCGAGCTCACGCTGGCCGAACGCACCGACGGCACGATCCTGGTCAGCGGCCGCGAGTCGGACGGCACCGACCTCGGCCATCGCACCCAGGCCGTCAGCCAGGACGGCGGCGACAGCTTCGCCACGCCGTTCCAGGACCTCCCCGACCTCTACGCCCCTCAGGTCCAGTGCTCGATGCTGAACGTGACCAGCCGCCTCCTGCTGGCCTGCCCCGGCGACCCGGACCGCCGCCGGACCATGATGATCCGCTCCTCGTACGACGGCGGCGCCACCTGGGACAGCGTGGACCGTGGCACGGTCGTCGCCCGGGACTGGTCCGGCTACTCCGACCTGGTGCACATCAGCGGCACCACCGTGGGCCTGATGTACGAGGGCGGGGCCGTCGACGCCCGCGACGAGATCCGCTTCGCCCGCTTCACCGAGGACTGGCTCACCCCGCAACGCGGCCCGGACCCCACCACCGCCGACCAGGCCCTGCTCGCCTCACCGGCCTCCGTGCTCGGCGGCCCCACGCCCACGGACGGCGCGTTCGACGGAGCGCTGGCCTTCGACGGCGCCGACGACGCCGTACGCCTGCCATACCACGAGCGGCTCCCGATCGGCACCAGGGACTTCACCGCCTCCCTCTGGTTCCGCCACACCGCCAAGACCGGCGAGCAGCCGCTGCTGTCGATGGGCGGGGTCGCGACCGGCCAGCCGCACATCACGCTGCGCGGCGAGCCCGCGAGCAACCGCGTGCAGGCCCTGATGACCGCGCGCGAGGGTGCGACGATCGTGCGCAAGGCGGAGGTGAACACCGCGGGCGCGTACAACGACGGCCGGTGGCACCATCTGGCGTTCCGCCGCGGTGGTGGAAAACTGACGCTCTTCATCGACGGGGAGACGATGAGCACCGCGGACGTGGCCGGCTCGGTCAGCCGCAACTCTCCCTTCGGCGTGCACATCGGCCAGCGCATGGACAGCCGCGCCTTCTTCACCGGCGCGATCGACGACGTCCACGTCTGGTCCCGGGCGCTGACCGACACGGAGATCGCCCAGGTCCGTACGGACGGCACGGGTCCGGTTGGCGACACCGTCCTGTGGCTACCCATGGACCAGGTCACCGGCAGCGACTAACGTCGCGGGGCGTGCCCGACGACGTACGAGCGCGACAGCGGACGGGGACCGGGCTCGGCCTGTTGCTGACCCTGGTGCTCGCGGCCGTACTGCTCACCGCCCTCCCGGACGGCGACCGGGAGGGCGGCGGCGCGTGCCCGGCCCGTGCGGTGGGTTCCTGGTCGGCGGACCGGCGGCTCACCGGCGAGTTCGCCCGCTACGGCGACGACGCGAGCCGCGCGGACGACTGGACCGGCGGCGACGGCAGCCACTCGGTGCGGCTGCCGGACGGCCGGCTGCTGTGGCTGTTCTCGGACACCTATCTCGGTCAGGTGCATGCGCCGCCCAACCCGGTCGGCGAGTCGTACGCCTGGCGCGACACGACAGCCCCGCTGGTCCGCAACTCGGCCGTGGTGATGCGTGACGGGCGGCTCCGGAGCACCCTCCCCGCACCCCTCTTCCCCGACCCGGCCCCGAACCGGTGGCGGTGGCCGGTCGCCGCGCAGGTCGAGCCCCGCTCGCCCGGCTCGTCGGAGCAGGTCGTACGGGTGCTGCTGTGGGTGCGGACGGCAGGCCAGTCGCCCTGGATCTACGGCGTGCCCACCGCCACCGAGGTCGCCACACTGTCCCTGCCCGACCTGCGGGTCGAGTCGGTCGTCCCGGTGCTGGACCAGCAGTGGGTCGCCGATCCCTCCCGGCGGGTCCTGTTCGGCACGACGCTGGTCCGGGAGGGCGGGTGGACGTATGTCTTCGGTGGCGACGACGGCCAGGCGGCGTCCCGCCCCGCCTCGTCGGCGTATGTGGCGCGGGTGCCCGCGGGCAGGCTCGCCGAGCCGGGCGCCTGGCAGTACTGGAACGGCTCCGAGTGGGCTGCCGGTGCCGTCCCCCGCACGGTGCTGGGCGACGGGGTGGGCAGCGCGTTCTCGGTGGTGCGCGCGGACGGGACGTACGTCCTGTTCACCATGGCGGCGGGTGCGAAGGGTCTGACCACCGTCACCTCGTACTGGGCCTGCTCCCCCACCGGGCCCTGGCACGGGCCGACCCGGGGCTTCAGCCCCGGACTGCCCGACGGCCAGGTCGCCGCCTACAACCCGCAGGTCCATCCCGAACTGAGCGGTGACGGGCGGCTGGTACTCAGCTATGACGTCAACTGGCTGGACACCGGCGGCGGCGCGGCGGCGCAGCTCAGCCGGAACGTGTCCCTGTACCGACCGCGATTCGTGTCTCTCCGGCTGGCACCGGCCCGCTGAGCTCCTTGTCGTGCGACCGGCGCTTGGCGATCACCGCGCACACCATCAGCTGCATCTGGTGGAACAGCATCAGCGGCAGCACGGCCAGCGAGGCGTGCGCGCCGAACAGGACGCTCGCCATGGGCAGTCCGGCGGCCAGGGACTTCTTCGAGCCGGCGAACTGGATCGCGATCCGGTCCGCGCGGTCGAAGCGCAGCGCCTTGGCGCCGTACCAGGTCAGGGCGAGCATCACGGCGAGCAGCAGGGCCTCGACGACGAGCAGGCCGCCCAGCCGGGCGGGGCTGACCTGATGCCAGATGCCCTGCACCATGCCCTCGCTGAACGCCGTGTAGACGACGAGGAGGATCGATCCACGGTCGACGAGCCCGAGCACCTTCTTGTGCCGGGTGATGAACCGGCCGATCCAGCGCCGCAGGACCTGCCCGGCGAGGAACGGCACCAGGAGCTGGAGCACGATCTCGATCAGCGAGTCGCCGGAGAAGCCGCCGCTGCTGCCCAGCAGCGAGGCCGCCAGGAGCGGGGTGATGACGATGCCGACGAGCGAGGAGAAGGAGCCCGCGCAGATCGCGGCGGGCACATTGCCGCGGGCCATCGAGGTGAACGCGATCGACGACTGGATGGTCGACGGGACGAGGGTGAGGAAGAGCAGGCCCTGATAGAGGGGCTCCGTCAGCAGCACCGGGACGAATCCGCGGGCGGCCAGACCCAGCAGCGGGAAGATCGCGAAGGTACAGGCCAGGACCGTGACATGGAGCCGCCAGTGCTTGAACCCGTCCAGTGCCTCGCGCGTCGACAGCCGGGCCCCGTACAGAAAGAAGAGGAAGGCGATCGCGGCCGTGGAAGCACCCGAGGCGACGTCGGCGCCCGTCCCGCGCGCCGGGAGGAGCGCGGCGAGCCCGACCGTCCCGAGCAACAGCAGGATGTACGGGTCGATCGGCATCCAACTCGGCCAACGCAGGCGTTTCACGGTGCTCCACTGACTCTTGCTCTCGGGCGGTACAGGGCCAACACTTCCCCGCTCCATCGTCCTCCTCCACAGCCTGATCGGGAATCCGTCATACCGCTCTGACTGTCATCACGTTCCGCGATAAGGCGCTAGCGTGGTTCCCATGTACGACCCCTCCCATCTGCGTACCTTCCTTGCGGTGGCGCAGACGCTGAGCTTCACGCAGGCCGCCCGGCGGCTCGGACTGCGCCAGTCGACCGTCAGCCAGCACGTACGGCGGCTGGAGGACGCCGCCGGACGGCTGCTGTTCACCCGGGACACCCACTCCGTGGAGCTGACCGAGGACGGCGAGGCGATGCTCGGCTTCGCGCGCCGGATCCTGGAGGTCCACGAGCAGGCGACGGCGTTCTTCACCGGTACCCGGGTGCGCGGCCGGCTCCGCTTCGGCGCCTCCGAGGACTTCGTGCTGACCCGGCTGCCGGAGATCCTCGAAGGTTTCCGCCACGACCACCCCGAGGTCGACCTGGAGCTCACGGTGGAGCTCTCCGGCACCCTGCACGAGCAGCTGTCCGCCGGGAAGCTGGACCTGGTCCTGGCGAAACGGCGCCCTCAGGACCCGCGCGGCGAACTGGTCTGGCACGACGACCTGGTGTGGATCGGCGCGGAACGCCTGCGGCTGGACCCCGAGCGCCCGGTCCCGCTCATCGTGTACCCGCCGCCCGGCATCACACGCGCCCTGGCCCTGGAGGCCCTTCAGCGCCAGGGCCGCGAATGGCGCATCGCCTGCACCAGCGGCAGCCTCAACGGCCTCCTCGCGGCGGCCCGCGCGGGTCTCGGCGTGATGGCCCACTCCCGCGGCCTGATCCCACCCGGCCTGGTCCGCATGCCGGAGCGCGCGGGCCTGCCCGAACTCGGCCAGGTCGACTTCGTCGTGGTCCACGGCCGCCACCGCACCTCGGCCCAGGGCGCAGCGGACGCCCTCGCCGCGGCCATCCTGACGGGCGGCGACCGACTGCACCGGCGTCAGCAGAAGGCCTTCTGAGACGTCGGCGCGCTGATCCTCGTGGGCATCGGTACGGGGCTGGTGGCGCCTTCCCCGAGAACGCCCGCCCTGGTCAGGCCATCGGGCCCAGTGACGAATGCGCCCGTGCCGACGCTGGCAGAAGAGCAGACCGCACACCGGAGCCGACCCGCCCGGTGCCGTAATCGCGCCGTACAGATTCGGTGGAGATTACGGCACCGAAACTTACTCAACCGTAAGGAAAGTGTCCGACCCTTCCCTATGTGAGCGCATTTTCGGACACCGACCAGGGCGTTTCTGAACGTTGCTCCGTTTCGACCCCCCTCCCGCCCCGCTCCCGGGTGGGGTAGCTTTCACGGCCTGCGGAGCGTCACCAGGAGCGGGGAGCGGGGTTTGCGCGAGTTCACCAACCCTCCGTTGGCGTTGGCACCGCCGGTGGGCGGACTGGCCGATGTCGTGTTTCAGCACGCCCAGGAGGACCCGCTCTACGTCGCGCTCGGCCGCAAGGACGAGCTGGGTCAGTGGCGGGATGTCACCGCCGCGGAGTTCCGTGACGAAGTGCTGGCCCTCGCCAAGGGTTTGCTTGCCCGAGGCATCCGGTTCGGCGACCGGGTCGCGATCATGTCCCCCACGCGTTACGAGTGGACGCTCTTCGACTTCGCGCTGTGGACGATCGGCGCCCAGGTGGTGCCGGTCTATCCCACGTCCTCGGCAGAGCAGTGCTTCTGGGCGCTGTACGACGCCGAGTGCACGGCCGCGATCGTGGAGCACGAGGACCACGCGATGACGATCGCCACCGTCATCGACCGGCTGCCGCAGCTGCGCCAGCTGTGGCAGCTCGACTCCGGGGCCGTGCAGGAGCTGTACGACGCCGGCGCCCACATCGAGGACGAGATCGTGCACCGGCACCGGCAGGCGGTCACCCCCGACTCGGTCGCCACGATCATCTACACCTCGGGGACGACGGGCCGCCCCAAGGGCTGTGTCATCACGCACGGCAACTTCATGTACGAGGCGGACACGGTCATCGACCGCTGGGAGCCGGTGTTCCACTCCAAGAAGGGCGACGAGGCGGCCACCCTGCTGTTCCTGCCCCTCGCGCACGTCTTCGGGCGGATGGTGCAGGTGGCCGCGATCCGCGGCAGGGTCCGCTTCGGCCACCAGCCGCAGCTCAACGCGGCGGCCCTGCTGCCGGACCTGGCCGCCTTCAAGCCGACCTTCTTCCTCGCCGTGCCGTACATCTTCGAGAAGGTGTTCAACGCCGCCCGCCGCAAGGCCGAACGGGAGGGCAAGTCCGGGCCCTTCGAGCGGGCCGTCGAGATCGCGGTGAAGTACGCGGACGCGGTGGAGGCCAAGGCATGGGGCATCGGCCCCGGCCCTTCGGCGGGTCTGCGCATGCAGCACCAGCTCTTCGAGAAGCTCGTCTACGCCAAGGTGCGCGCGGCCATGGGCGGCCGGGTCCGGCACGCGATGTCGGGCGGCTCGGCGATGGACCGGCGGCTCGGGCTGTTCTTCGCGGGCGCGGGCGTGCAGATCTACGAGGGCTACGGCCTCACCGAGTCGACGGCGGCCGCGACCGCCAACCCGCCCGAGCGCACCCGCTACGGCACCGTCGGCCAGCCCATCCCCGGTATGACCGTGCACATCGCGGACGATGGCGAGATCTGGCTGCACGGCGCCAATGTCTTCCACGGCTACCTCAACAACAAGAAGGCCACCGACGAGACCCTGCACGACGGCTGGCTCGCCACCGGCGACCTGGGCTCCCTCGACGAGGACGGCTATCTCACCATCACCGGCCGCAAGAAGGAGATCCTGGTCACCTCAGGCGGCAAGAGCGTCTCGCCCGGCCTGCTGGAGGAGCGCGTACGGGACCATCCGCTGGTCTCCCAGTGCATCGTCGTCGGCAACGACCGCCCGTACGTCGCCGCCCTGGTCACCCTCGACCAGGAGGCCGTCGAGCACTGGCTGACGATGCGCGGCAAACCCCAGATGTCCCCGGCCCAGCTGGTGCGCGACGCGGACCTGGAGACGGAGGTGCGGCGCGCCGTGGTCGCGGCCAACACCCTGGTCTCGCAGGCCGAGTCGATCCGTACGTTCCGGATACTGGCGCAGCCGTTCACCGAGGAGCACGGGCTGCTGACGCCCTCCCTGAAGCTGAAGCGCAAGGCGATCGAGAACGCGTACGCCAACGAGGTCGAGGCGCTGTACCGGGCGTAGCGGCGGCCCACACCGCCGATACCAGTACATTTCTGCGGATTCTTCGGTCAGGAATGCATCACGGCTCGTGATCGTTGACGATGTCAGTACCACCTGACGACAACCGAAGGATCGAGAGCGCGTGAGCAGCAAGGTCCCCCCGATCATCCTCAACAACGGTGTCGAGATGCCCCAGCTGGGCTTCGGCGTCTGGCAGGTGCCCGACGACGAGGCCGAGCAGGCGGTCGCCACGGCGCTGGAGGCCGGGTACCGCAGCATCGACACAGCGGCGATCTACGGCAATGAAGAGGGCACCGGCAAGGCGATCACCGCCGCCGACATACCCCGCGAGGATCTCTTCGTCACCACCAAGCTCTGGAACAGCGAGCACGGGTACGACTCCACCCTGCGCGCCTTCGACGAGTCCCTGCGCAAGCTCGACCTGGACTACCTGGATCTGTACCTGATCCACTGGCCACGACCGGCGACGGGCAACTTCGTCGACAGCTACAAGGCGTTCGAGAAGCTCCTCGCCGACGGCCGGGTCCGTGCCATCGGCGTCTCCAACTTCCTGCCGGAACACCTGGAGCGGCTGATCGGCGAGACGTCGGTCATTCCGGCGGTCAACCAGATCGAGCTGCACCCGCACCTCCAGCAGCACGCCTCCCGCGAGTACCACGCGGAGCAGGGCATCGCCACGGAGGCCTGGTCGCCGCTCGGCTCCGGCCAGGGTCTGCTGGAGGTCCCGGCGGTCGTGGCCATCGCGCAGAAGCACGGCCGCACCCCGGCTCAGATCGTGCTGCGCTGGCACGTCCAGCTCGGCAACGTCGTGATCCCCAAGTCCGTGACGCCGTCCCGGATCAAGGAGAACATCGAGGTCTTCGACTTCAGCCTGGACACCGAGGACCTGGCGGCGATCAGCGCGCTGAACGAGGACCGGCGACTCGGTCCGGACCCGGCCACGACCGAGTGACGCCACGCGGCACCGGGCGGGCGGCCCGTTGACGGGCCGCCCGCACTGGGTCAGTTGGGCTGCCCGATCGGGCGTACGACCACGGTGTTGATGTCGACTCCGGCCGGCTGCCGCATCGCCCAGACGACCGACTCGGCGATCTGGTCGGCGGTCAGGAGATGCCCGGGCGGCAGGCTGCCGTAGCCGTCCCAGAACGGGGTCTCCACCCGGCCCGGCGCGATCAGGGTCACCCCGACGCCCCACTCGGTGACCTGCCGCCGGGTGTTCTCGGCGAGCCCGGTCACCGCCCACTTCGTCGCCCCGTAGATGTTGCCCGGCGTGTTCACGAACCCGGCGACGCTGCCGACCAGCACGATCCGGCCCCGCGTCTCCTTCAGGGCGTCGACGGACGCACGGATGAGCAGCGCCGGACCGAGCACATTGGTCAGCACCATCTCGGTCCACCCCGCGGGATCACCCTCGGCGACCGAGTCATGGGTGGCGAACCCGGCGTTGGCGACCACCGTGTCGAGCCGCCCGAACTCCTTCAGCGTGGCCTCGACGGCCCCACGCACCTGGTCGTAGTCGGCCGCGTCGCCGGCGATCGTCAACAGCCCCTCGGGATCCCCGAGTTCCTCGGCGAGGCCGCGCAGCCGTTCCTCACCACGGCCGGTGACGGCCACCCGCTGCCCGGCGTCGAGCAGCCGCCGGGCGACCGCGGCACCGATGCCGCTGCCGCCGCCGGTGATGAGCGCGACCGGTGAGTCGGTCATGGTTTCCCCCTGTGTCTCGTGAACGTCTCAGCGGAACGTGTCCCGGAGGATCGCGTCCCGGTGGAACGTCTCTCGGTGAACAGCGGGGAGTCCATCACTTGGAGCGCTCTCCAAGTCAAGAGGCGCAGGTTGCCGAACCGCCGTCAGCCGCTCCGCACGGCCGTGTGCACCGTACGCGCCGCCAGTACGAACAGGTCCGTCCGGTGGTGCACGCTCGCCTTGTCGTCGGGGTCGAGGAGGCGGTCGAGGGTGGCGCGGTCGGTGGCGTCGAAGGTGTCGCCGAACCGCTCGCGGATGCGGGAGAGGGTGGCGGCGGCGACGGTGCGGGCGCGGTCGGGGGTCGGGGCGGGCAGGTCGAGGAGGAAGCTTCGGGTGCCGGAGGGCTTCAGTCCGGCGGCGGTCAGCAGTGCCGGCCAGTCCTCGACCACGGCCACGCTGCCCGGCAGGGCCGCCCGCATCTCGGTGAACCACTCCTCCTGCATGGCGTCGATACGTGCCTGTAGGCCCGGGCGCCCGATTCCGATGTCGCGCGGCAGGAACCTGGTGGGCAGGCCGCCCTCCACCAGCGCGAGCGTGCCGCCGGACACCAGCCGTTCGGCGTAGGCCGCGATGGCGGCGCGCTGGTCGCCGAGGTGGTGCAGGCTTTGGCTGGCCCAGATCAGATCGGCGGGGTATTCCAAGTCGCCCATGGTGTCCGGCAGTTCACCGGTGAGGGTACCGAAGCGGTCCGCGACGCCGAGCCGCTCCGCCCTTGCACGCGCCATTTCCAGCAGTGGCTCGGAGCCGTCGACGGCGACGACCCGGGCGCCGGGGAAGGCGTCGGCGAGCAGACAGGAGACGACGCCGGGTCCGCTGCCCGCATCGACGATCAGCCCCGGCTCGGTCTGTTTCTTGCCCAGCCAGGCGAGTGCGTGCTCGTGCAAGGGCGTGTACAGCTCCGCCTGGGCCTGAAGCAGCGGGGCCATCTCCGCCCAGTCGATGTCGGTGTGCTCGTGCTGGTGATCATGCGTGTGCTGGTGCTGGTGCTCGTGCGCCATGGTCGTCGGCCTCTCGTCCGGGTACGGCCACAGCGTGCGCCGACACACCCCGAACAGGCAAACACTGTTGCCGCTACAGCAAAGTCGTGGCGCCGAAAATCAGATGCGCCGCCCTTCGCCGGTCGCCCACGATGGCCCCATGGACGACGAGATGGTGGAGCGGTTCCTCGAGGACGGGTTCGTGAAGATCGAGGGCGCCTTTCCGCCGCGCGTCGCCGAGCACTGCGCGCGGCTGCTGTGGCGGGAGACCGGGTACGACCCTCAGGACCCCGGCACCTGGAAGGACCCCGTGCACTGGGTGTACGACATGGCGCAGGGCCCGTTTGCGGCGGCCGTCAACTCCCCTGTCCTGCATGAGGCGTTCGACGTGCTGGTGGGTGAGGACCGCTGGCAGTCGCGCTACTCGCTGGGCAGCTTCCCGCTGCGGTTCCCGCACGAGGAGGAACCGGACGACGCGGGCTGGCACATCGAGGGCAGCTACTGTCCCGAGGGCGCCGAGCACGCGCACACGAACCTGCGCTCCAAGGACCGCGCGCTGCTGATGCTGTTCCTGTTCAGCGACGTCGCAGAGGACAACGCCCCGACCCGCATCCGGGTCGGCTCGCACCTCGACGTACCGCAGGTCCTCGCTCCGTACGGCGAGGCGGGCGCCTCCTTCCTGGAGCTGGGCCCGAAGGTCGCCGAAGCCTCCGCGCACCGCCCCCTCGCCCACGCCACCGGCCGCCCCGGCGACGTCTACCTCTGTCACCCCTTCCTGGTCCACTCCGCCCAGCCGAACCACGGCACCCGCCCCCGCTTCATGGCACAGCCACCCCTGCATCCGACGGTGCCGTACGAGCTGGAGCGGGCCGACGCGAACTACTCGGCGGTGGAGTTCGCAATCCGCCGGGGCCTGGCCCAAGAGAACTGACTGGACCCCGGCGGATTACAGCGCCCCGTCAGGGGCGCGGGGCTGTATCTATATGCGGCTCCGCCGCGCGGGCGCGATCAGCCACAGCGGACCGGCAGTCGCAGTCATCGCACTACGACAACGGCGGGTAGGCGTTCTGCATCAGCTGCTGGAACTGGGCCGAGAACCAGTGCCCCGACAGCGGCGAGTTCGGCAGTGCGCCGGACAGGTTGTTGCCGTTGCGCGGGTTGCCCGTGTACGTCGGGTCGCACATGCGGTCGAAGCCCTTGCCCTCGTCGTTCGGGATCGCCGTGCTGGACCCGTCGGACTCCCCCGGCGGCTTCATCCACACGTAGGCGTCGATCCCGGCGGCCGGACCGGCCTGCGGACGCTCGCCGAGGCCGGCGCCGGACTGGTTGCACCAGTTGCCGATGTGGATGCGGCGGTCGTAGCGGCCACCGTCGATGTAGGTGTCGACGCTGGTCGTCGCACCGGGGCCGGCGGGCCGGGCGGAGCCGCCCCAGCCGTTGCGGGAGGTGTCGATCAGCATGCCGATCCCGGAGTTGAAGCCGGTCGTGACGAGCTGGTTCCGGAAGGCCTGGGCGAACGACAGCTCGTCGACGTACCGGTTCCAGTCGACCCACTTCGACTGGCGCACAGAGGTGCCGCCCACGGTGTCGTCGATGGTGAAGTTCTGCTCCTTGAGGGCGCTGTAGTTGGCCGTGTTGGCGATGAAGCCGTGCACGTCGTTCACGGTGGCGCCCTCGGCGGTGGCCGCCTCCTTCATCACGGTCGCGGACGCGGCGAAGTTGTCGTCCCAGCCGATCCAGCCGTGGTGCCCGGCGTCGATGTAGTTGTAGACGTTGGGCACGTCGCCCAGCTCGCTGAGCGCGTAGCCGACGCCCTTCACGTAGTTGCCGTTGGCCTTCATCACGTCGCACTCGGGGGTGGCCGTCGGACGGCTGCCGGTGTTGGTGACGAGGTTGGGCAGCGAGTCGATCTCGATCGTGGTCACGATCCGCAGGGCGGCGTACTTGGCGTCGGCCAGGATCGCGGCGATCGGATCGATGTACTCGGTCTTGTACCGGCCGAGCTCCGTCGGGCCCAGCTCGCCGTTGGACGCGAGCGCGGCGCAGTCACGGCCCGGCAGGTTGTAGATCACCAGCTGGACGACGAGTTCGCCTGTGCCCTTCTGCGTCAGCGCCTCGTCGAGGTGGTCGCGCAGCCCCATCCCGCCGCCCACGCCGTTGATCGCGGCGATCCGGTCCAGCCAGACGCCGGTCGGCTGGTTGGAGATCCGGCTGCCGCCCGGCTCGGCGGCGGCCTTCGCGGACCACTCCGGGTTCACGTACACCTTGGCGCCGGAGTACGGGTTGTCGACCCGCGGGCCGGTCGGGTCGGGCGGATCCGTCGGACCGCCGCCGCCGTCGTCGACGTTGCACGTCACGCCGTCGAGCGTGAAGGTCGTCGGCAGTGCGTTGCTGCCGCTGTAGGAGGCGTTGAAGCCGAAGCTGACCGAACCGCCGGTCGCCAGCGTCCCGTTGTAGGACTCATTGGCGGCGGTGACGGCGGCACCGCTCTGGCTGAGCTTCGCGTTCCAGCCGTTGGTGATCGTCTGGTTTCCGGCGTACGACCACTTGAGAGCCCAAGTGGATTTGGCGGCGCCGTTGTTGGTGACCGTCACGGCGGTGGTGAAGCCGGTGCCCCACTGGTTCTGCACCTTGTAGTCGACGGTGCAGGGGACGGCGGCCGTCTCCATCCCGCCGGTGTCGACGGCGAGCGCCGTCCCGGAGGCCCCGGCGACCAGCGCCAGGGCAGCGAGCATCGCTGTTCTCGTACGACTCATGAGTGCGGGTTCCTTCTCCGTGAGGGGAGTTGTCCGAATGAGGGCTTCTCCGGACGGGGGCTTGTCAGGACGGGGGCTCGTCCGGACGGGCGCTTATCCGTTGAGGGCGCGCAGGTGATCGCGCAGCCCGATGCCGTACGACGTGGGAGTGCCGTCGTAACTGGAGATCAGGGCCGGCCCGGAGTTGCAGTTCCAGGTGTTCCAGGTCCAGCCCAGGTAGGACAGGCCACGGTCGTCGAACCACCTCATGACCTGGTCGATGAAGGAGTGCGCGCAGGTGTTCTCGCCGATCTCGCCTGCCACCAGCGGCACTTGGGCCGCGACGGGGGCGAGCGTGGAGTTCCAGCAGCTCTCGTTCGCGCAGGAGTTGAAGTTGTAGACGTGCCAGGCCGCGGCGAGATTGCCCGCCGGGTCGGTGGGCTTGTACGTCAGCCACTGGCTGAGGTCGTTCGAGTAGGCGAGCCCGCCGGCCAGGATCACGTTCCGGGCGCCGGTGGCCCGGACGGCGTCCACGAGGTCCTGCATGCCGGCGACCTCGTAGCCGATGCCCGGGCAGGTGCCGCCGTCCCGCCAGCACTGCCACGCCTGGGTGGCCGTGGAGGTCGCGCGGTCCGGGTAGGGCTCGTTGAACAGGTCGAACACGACCGCCGGATCGTCCTTGAAGGTGCTCGCGACCGAGGTCCAGAAGGACGGCGTGTACTGCATGTCGGGCATCGGCTTCTGGCAACTGGCGTGCACATCGGAGCAACCGGCCGAGTTTCCGGTGTACTGCCCCCAGGACCAGTGCAGTTCGACCATCGGCGTCATGCCGTGCGCCTTCACCTTGGCGACCAGGTCCTTGACGGCGCTGATGTAGTTGGCGCCCGCGTACTCGGGCTTGATGTTGGAAAGGCCCAGCCAGCACTCCTCGTTGAGCGGGATACGGACGGTGTTGGCGTTCCAGTCGGCCATCGCCTTGACGGCCGCGTCGTCCACCGGGCCGTCCCAGATGCCGTAGCCCTGCACACAGGCGAACTCGCCGCCGGAACGGTTCACGCCGAGCAGACGACGCGTGGTGCCGGCGGCGTCCACGAGCTTGTTCCCGGAGACCCGCAGCGCAGGTGGCGCGGCGTCAGGGTCGGGCGGATCGGTCGGTGTCGGCGTGGGAGAGGGCGACGGTTCGGCGTCCACATTGCATGTCGTGCCGTTGAGCCTGAACGACGCCGGCGCGGCGTTGCTCCCCGACCAGGAGGAGATGAACCCGGCGCTGACGCTCGCGCCGGTGGCGAGCGCGCCGTTGTAGCTCTCGTTGGCCGCGGTAACCGTCGTGCCGGACTGGGACCACTTGGCGTTCCAGCCCTGACTGATCTGCCGGCCGCCGGAGAAGTCGAAGGTGAGGCTCCAACTGCTCACCGCGGCCATGTTGTTGGTGATGGTCACGCCGCCCTGGAAGCCGGTCTCCCACTGGCTCGTGACGGCGTACTCCACCGTGCACGCGGGCGTGGCTCCCGACGCCGTGACGACCGGTGCGATCGCGGTGCCGACCAGAGCCACGGCGGCTGAGAGGACGAGTAAAAGTCCTGAACGCGGGGGGTGTCGCATGAGCGAGTCCTTGCAGCTCGGGCGCGTCGTGACGGACGCGTCGACTGATGGAATCGCTCCCACTGGTGCGAAGGAAGGTAGCGCCAAGTGACGGTAAAGGACAGGGGATGCGCTTGACTTTTCCTCAACTCGATCCATCGAATCTTTTCGACTCTTCAAGCACCTTGACCCCTCTTGCGCCCATCCTCACTATGGGAGCGCTCCCACTGGTTCAAGCCTTGACTTCTCCGAGCCGCAAGGAGGAACCAGCACCATGCCCCCAAGAAGGAGACGCCGCGCCGTGCGGCGGTTATGGACCGCCCTCGTGGCAGCCCTCGCCCTCCCCCTCACGATGCTGTCGACAGGGTCGACGCCCGCCCGGGCGGCGGCACTTCAGTGCAGCGTCGACTACAAGACCAACGACTGGGGCTCCGGCTTCACCGCGGACCTGACGATCACCAACCGCGGCACGGACCCGATCAGCGGCTGGACCCTGACGTACGGGTACGCGGGCAACCAGAGACTGACGAACGGCTGGAACGGCACCTGGTCCCAGTCCGGCCAGTCGGTCACCGTGCAGAACGCCCCGCACAACGCGTCGATCGCCGCGGGAGCCGCCGTGTCGACCGGCGCGCAGTTCACCTACAGCGGCAGCAACGCCGCCCCGACGAACTTCGCGATCAACGGCACCACCTGCGCCGGCGCACACCAGCCGCCGATCACCGTGCTGACCAGCCCGACCGCGGGCGCCGTCTACTCGCAGGGCAACGCGATCCCGCTCGCGGCCACCGCGGCGGCGGCCGACAACGCGACGATTCTCAAGGTCGAGTTCTACGACGACACCACGCTGCTCGGCACCGACACCAGCGCGCCGTACTCGCTCTCGGTCTCAAGTTTGACCGTGGGCAGTCATTCGCTGGTGGCGAAGGCCTACGACAGCCTGGGGGCGTCCGGCACCTCCACACCGGTCGGCATCACGGTCGCCTCGGGTCCCGCCGTGGTGGCCTCGACCAACCAACTGGCCGTCCAGCAGGGCAGGACGGGCACGTACCAGGTGAAGCTGTCGACGCAACCGTCCTCCAATGTGACCGTCACCAGCGCGCGGACCAGTGGGAACACCGGTCTGACGGTGACCGGCGGCTCCTCGCTGACCTTCACACCGTCGAACTGGAACACCGCGCAAACGGTTTCGATCACGGCCGCTTCCTCGGGCACCGGAGCGGCGGCCTTCGAGTCCACCGCCACCGGGCATGCGAAAGCGTCGGTAACGGTTACCCAGATCGCCTCGACGAAGCTGTACGACGCCCGTTTCCTGGATCTCTACGGCAAGATCACCAACCCGGCAAACGGTTACTTCTCCCCCGAGGGCGTCCCCTACCACTCGGTCGAGACGCTGATCGTCGAGGCGCCGGACCACGGCCATGAGACGACCTCGGAGGCGTACAGCTATCTGCTGTGGCTCCAGGCCATGTACGGCAAGGTGACGGGCGACTGGTCGAAGTTCAACGGTGCCTGGGAAATCATGGAGAAGTACATGATCCCCACCCACGCCGACCAGCCGACCAACTCCTTCTACACCCCCTCGAAGCCGGCGACCTACGCGCCCGAGCTGGACACTCCGAACGAGTACCCGGCCCGGCTCGACCCGTCGGTCTCCGTCGGCTCGGACCCGATCGCGGCCGAGCTGAAGAGCGCGTACGGCACGGACGACGTGTACGGCATGCACTGGCTCCAGGACGTCGACAACGTCTACGGCTACGGCAACTCGCCCGGCAAGTGCGAGGCAGGTCTGGCGGACACCGGCCCGTCGTACATCAACACCTTCCAGCGCGGCGCCCAGGAATCGGTGTGGGAAACGGTTCCGCAACCGACCTGTGACTCCTTCAAGTACGGCGGCACGAACGGGTACTTGGACCTGTTCACCGGTGACTCCTCCTATGCGAGGCAGTGGAAGTTCACCAACGCCCCGGACGCCGACGCGCGTGCGGTGCAGGCCGCGTACTGGGCGGACATCTGGGCCGAGCAGCAGGGCAAGGGCTCGGATGTCTCGGCGACCGTCGGCAAGGCGGCGAAGATGGGCGACTATCTGCGCTACGCCATGTACGACAAGTACTTCAAGAAAATCGGCAACTGCGTCGGCCCGACCACATGTGCGGCCGGCACCGGCAAGGACGCCTCGTCCTATCTGCTGTCCTGGTACTACGCATGGGGCGGCGCCACGGACACGAGCGCGGGCTGGGCCTGGCGCATCGGATCGAGCCATATGCACGGCGGCTACCAGAACCCGCTGGCCGCCTACGCGCTCAGCAGCTACGCCGACCTGAAGCCCAAATCGGCGACTGGGCAGCAGGACTGGGCCACCTCGCTCGACCGGCAGCTGGAGTTCTACCGCTGGCTCCAGTCGTCCGAGGGCGCGATCGCCGGCGGCGCGACGAACAGCTGGGCGGGCCGGTACGCGACACCGCCCGCCGGGAAGTCGACGTTCTACGGCATGTACTACGACCAGCAGCCCGTCTACCACGACCCGCCGTCCAACCAGTGGTTCGGCTTCCAGGCGTGGTCGATGGAGCGGGTCGCCGAGTACTACCAGCAGACGGGGAACGCCGAGGCGAAGGCGGTTCTCGACAAGTGGGTGGACTGGGCGCTGTCCGAGACGACCGTCAACCCCGACGGGACGTACCAGATTCCGTCCACGCTCCAGTGGTCGGGCCAGCCCGACACCTGGAACGCGTCGAGTCCCGGCGCCAACAACGGCCTTCACGTCACCGTTGCCGACTACACGAACGACGTCGGTGTGGCCGCCGCGTACGCCAAGACCCTGACGTACTACGCGGACCGCTCCGGTGACAGTGCTGCCGCGGCGACGGCGAAGGCGCTGCTGGACGGTATGTGGGACAACCACCAGGACGCGTTGGGTGTCGCCGTGCCGGAGACGCGGTCCGACTACAGCCGGTTCGATGACGGCGTGTACGTCCCGGGCGGCTGGAGCGGCACGATGCCGAACGGTGACGTGATCAACTCGTCGTCGACGTTCGATTCGATTCGGTCGTTCTATGAGGACGACCCTGCGTGGTCGAAGATCGAGTCCTATCTCGCGGGTGGGGCGGCGCCGTCCTTCACGTATCACCGGTTCTGGGCTCAGGCGGATATTGCGCTGGCCATGGGCTCGTATGCGGAGTTGCTGGAGTAAGGGCCGCGGGGCGTTCCGGGGGGCGCGGGTGGGCTGGCGACTGCGGGCCGTATGTGGCTGGTCGCGCAGTTCCCCGCGCCCCTTTCGGGGCCTCTGGCCATCCCTCTTTGGAGAAGGGAACCCCGTCCGTGCGAAGAACTCGCATCCTCACGGCCGTGTTCGCGCTCGCGGCCGGATTACTCGCGGGCACACCGCCCGCACTCGCCGCCGATGCCGAGCCGGTGTCGATCGCGGCCGACACGTATACCTGGAAGAACGCCCGGATCGACGGGGGCGGTTTCGTCCCGGGCATCGTGTTCAACCGCACCGAGAAGAACCTGGCGTACGCCCGCACCGACATCGGCGGTGCCTACCGTTGGCAGGAGGCGACGAAGACCTGGACGCCGCTGCTGGACTCGGTGGGATGGGACGACTGGGGGCACACGGGTGTCGTGAGCGTGGCGTCCGACTCGGTCGCCCCGGACAGGGTGTACGCGGCTGTCGGCACGTACACGAACAGCTGGGACCCGGGAAACGGTGCCGTGCTGCGCTCCGCCGACCGGGGCGCGAGCTGGCAGAAGGCGGATCTGCCGTTCAAGCTGGGCGGCAACATGCCCGGCCGGGGCATGGGCGAGCGGCTTGCCGTGGACCCGAACAGGAACAGCGTGCTGTACCTGGGCGCGCCGAGCGGCAAGGGGCTGTGGCGGTCGACGGACTCCGGTGTGTCCTGGTCGCAGGTGACGAACTTCCCCAACGTCGGCAACTACGTCCAGGATCCGAGCGACACGAGCGGCTACGCCTCCGACAACCAGGGCATCGTCTGGGTCACCTTCGACGAGTCGACGGGCACGTCGGGCAACGCCACGCGGACGATCTACGTCGGGGTCGCCGACCAGGACAACGCGGTGTACCGGTCGACGGACGCGGGTGCGACCTGGTCCCGCGTCGCCGGGCAGCCCACGGGCTACCTCGCCCACAAGGGCGTACTCGACGCGACGAACGGCCATCTGTACCTCGCCTACAGCGACAAGGGCGGTCCGTACGACGGCGGCAAGGGCCGGCTGTGGCGGTACGCGACCGCGACCGGCACCTGGACGGACATCAGCCCGGTGGCGGAGGCCGACACGTACTACGGCTTCAGTGGCCTGACCGTCGACCGGCAGCGTCCCGGCACGGTGATGGCGACGGCGTACAGCTCCTGGTGGCCGGACACCCAGATCTTCCGCTCGACCGACAGCGGCGGCACCTGGACGAGGGCCTGGGACTACACGTCGTACCCGGACCGCTCGAACCGCTTCACCATGGACGTTTCGTCGTCGCCGTGGCTGACCTGGGGCGCGAACCCGTCACCACCGGAACAGACCCCGAAACTGGGCTGGATGACCGAGGCGTTGGAGATCGACCCGTTCAACTCGGACCGCATGATGTACGGGACCGGCGCGACGGTCTACGGCACCGAGGATCTGTCGAAGTGGGACAGCGGAGGCCAGTTCACCATCAAGCCGATGGTGCAGGGCCTGGAGGAGACGGCGGTCAACGACCTGGCGTCGCCCCCGTCGGGCGCGCCCCTGCTCAGCGCGCTCGGTGACATCGGCGGCTTCCGCCACACGGACCTGACGAAGGTCCCGTCGATGATGTTCACCCAGCCGAACTTCACCTCGACGACCGGCCTCGACTACGCCGAGAGCAACGCGAACACGGTCGTGCGGGTCGGCAATCTCGACTCCGGACCGCACATCGCGTTCTCGACGGACAACGGCGCCAACTGGTTCGCGGGCACGGACCCTTCGGGTGTCAGCGGGGGCGGCACGGTCGCGGCGGCGGCCGACGGCAGCCGATTCGTGTGGAGTCCGCAGGGAACGGGAGTCCACCACGCCTCCGGCTTCGGCTCGTCGTGGTCCGCGTCGAGCGGCATCCCGGCGGGTGCGATCGTGGAGTCGGACCGAGTGGATCCGCAGACCTTCTACGGCTTCAAGTCCGGGAAGTTCTACGTCAGTACGGACGGCGGCGCGACCTTCTCGGCGTCGGCCGCGACCGGGCTGCCCAGCGGTGACAGCGTCCGCTTCAAGGCGCTGCCCGGGACGAAGGGGGACGTGTGGCTGGCGGGCGGTGCGAGCGACGGGGCGTACGGCCTGTGGCACTCGACCGACTCCGGCGCCTCCTTCACCAAGCTGTCCGGCGTCGAGCAGGCCGACACGATCGGCTTCGGCAAGGCGGCGCCCGGTGCGACGTACCAGACGCTCTACACCAGCGCGAAGATCGGCGGCGTACGCGGCATCTTCCGCTCGACCGACCGGGGCGCGACCTGGACCCGCATCAACGACGATGCCCACCAGTGGGGTTGGACGGGTGCGGCGATCACGGGCGATCCGAGGGTGTACGGCCGGGTGTACGTGTCTACGAACGGCCGCGGAGTCGTCTACGGCGACACCTCGGACACGGGCGGCGGAACCGACCCCACTCCGACGCCGACCGGCGCCTGCGCGGTGACGTACAAGATCACCAACCAGTGGTCGGGCGGTTTCCAGGCGGACGTGCAGCTGGCCAACACCGGTTCCGGTGCCTGGAGCGGCTGGTCGCTCGGCTGGTCCTTCCCGGACGGTCAGCGGATCGCTCAGCTGTGGAACGCCGAGTACACACAGTCCGGTTCGGCGGTGACCGCGAAGAACGTCGGCTGGAACGGGAACGTGGCCGCCGGGTCGTCGGTGAGCTTCGGGTTCACGGGGAGCTGGTCGGGGGCGAACACGAAGCCGGCGTCGTTCAGGCTGGGTGAGCAGAGCTGCACGGTCGTCTGACGGCGGCCGTCACGAGGAACGTGCCGTGGGCCGCTTCCGTTGTTCCTTCGTGGAGTCGGCCCGTCCTCCCCGGCCCTGCCGGTCGGCGGGCTCGTGGCGGCCGCGCAGGGCCGAGGCGAGGGCGGAGATCGCTGCCATGCCTGCGGCGACGGAGAAGACGATGGTGAGTCCGTGGTGGAAGGGGCCGGAGACCAGTTCGGGGAAGAAGGTGTGCCCGGTCAAGGTGGTGCGCTGGGCCGGGGTCAGGTGGTCGAGGGTGCCGCTCGAACCGAGTAGGTGGCCGATGGGGTTGTCGCCCAGGAACGTCGCGAACAGTGTGCTCACCGGCGGCAGGGAGGCGGCCTCGTGAGCCGTCGCGGCGGGCACTCCGTGCGATTGGAGGCCGCTGCCGAGCGCGGCAGGCAGGGACGTGGCCAGCCCGGAGACCATCAGCGAGAAGAACACGCCGATCGACAGGGCCGTGCCCGAGTTCTGGAACGTGGACCTCATGCCCGAGGCCACGCCCCGGAACTCGGCCGGCACGCTCCCCATGATCGACGATGTGTTGGGCGCGGAGAACATGCCCTGGCCGAGGCCGTTGAGCAGCAACAGCGCCGCGAACGCCTCGTAGGTGAAGTTCACGGGCAGCGCCAGCAGGCCGAGGAACGAGCCGGCGACCAGGACCAGGCCGGTCGTGGAGAACAGCCGGGCGCCGAACCGGTCGGACAGATAGCCGGAGACGGGACCGGCGACCAGGAAGCCCAGCGTCAGCGGCAACATGAAGACGCCCGCCCACAGCGGGGTGTCCTCGAAGTCGTAGCCGTGCAGCGGCAGCCAGATGCCCTGGAGCCAGATGATCAGCATGAACTGGAGCCCGCCGCGCGCGATGGCGGTCAGCAGCGCGGCGAGGTTGCCGACGGCGAAGGCCCGCACCTTGAACAGCGCCAGCTGGAACATCGGCTCGGCGACCCGCGTCTCGACGAAGCAGAACAGCAGCAGGAGGAAGACCCCGCCGAAGAGCCCGGCGAGCACCCAGGGGTTGCCCCAGCCGGTGGCGTCGCCGCCGTAGGGCTGGATGCCGTAGGTGATGCCCGCGAGCAGGATGCCGGCGCCCGCGGCGAAGGTGACGTTGCCGAACCAGTCGACCCGGCCGCGCCGGCCCGTCGCGGTCTCGCGCAGGCTCAGATACGACCAGATCGTGCCGGTGACGCTGACGGGGACGCTCACCCAGAACACGGCCCGCCAGTCGACGACGGCGAGCAGACCGCCCGCAAGGAGGCCGAGGAACTGGCCCGCGAGCGCCGTGATCTGGTTGATGCCGAGGGCCATGCCGCGTTGGCTGGCGGGGAAGGCGTCGGTGAGGATGGCCGCCGAGTTGGCGGTGAGCATGGATCCGCCGAAGGCCTGCACGATGCGCCAGAGGATCAGCCACAGGGCGCCCGCCCCCGCTCGGAACGGGTCGAGGGAGAGGGCGATCGACGCGCAGGCGAAGATCAGGAAGCCGAGGTTGTAGATCTTGACCCGGCCGAACATGTCCCCGAGCCGGCCGAGGACGACGACGAGCACCGCCGACACCAGCAGATAGCCCAGGATCATCCAGAGCAGATAGCCGATGTTGCCGGGGGCCAGCGGATCGAGGCCTATCCCGCGGAAGATGGCCGGCAGCGAGATGATCACGATGGACGCGTCCATCGTCGCGATCAGCACGCCGAGCGTGGTGTTGGACAGGGCGATCCACTTGTAGCGCGGGCCCGGAGCGCGGGTGGAGCGCGCGTTCACGGACGCTCCACCCGTGCCTCGCCGGAGGCCGGGGTTCGCACGCGCCCGCGGATCAGGGAGGCGGCCGCCGCGGCCAGGGACATCACGATCGCCAGGGAGAAGACCACGACCAGGCCGTCGTGGAAGGGCCCCGAGATCAGATGGGGGAAGAACTCCCGCCCGGTCAGATGCTCGGCGTTGGCCTGCGGGAGCCCGCCCAGGATGTCGGTGCCGAGCAGGTGCTGGATGGGGTTGTAGCCGAGGAACGCGGCGAACAGGACGCCGACGGGCGGGAGCCCGGCAACGGAGTGCGCGGCGTCGGCCGGTACGCCCTGTGCGGTCAGCCCGGAGGTCAGCGTGTGCGGCAGGGAGCCGGAGAGTCCGGCCACCATGAGCGAGAAGAAGACGCCCATGGACAGCACCATGCCGGCGTTCTGGAACGTGGCGCGCATACCGGACGCGGCGCCGCGGGCCTCGGCCGGCACGCTCGACATGATGATGGAGGTGTTGGGGGCGGCGAACAGACCACCGCCGAGCCCGTTGAGGAAGATCAGGAACGCGAAGAGCCCGTAGCCGAAGTCGGTGGGCAGGGCGAGCAGTCCGGCGAAGGAGGCCGCCATCACCGCGAACCCTGCGGCGGCGAACAGCCGTGCTCCGTACTTGTCCGAGAGATGTCCCGAGACCGGTCCGGCGACCAGGAAGCCGACGGTCAGCGGCAGCATGTAGATACCGGCCCACAGCGGGGTGTCGGCGTAGTCGTAGCCGTGCAGCGGCAGCCAGATGCCCTGGAGCCAGATGATCAGCATGAACTGGAGGCCGCCGCGCGCGATGGCACCGAGCAGGGCGGCCGCGTTGCCGCCCGCGAAGGCCGTGTCGCGGAAGAGCCGCAAGGGGAACATGGGTTCGGCGACCCGTGTCTCGATCACACAGAAGGCGGCGAGTACGACGACCCCGCCGATCAGCCCCGCCAGCACCCAGGGGTTGCTCCAGCCCATGGTGTGGGCGCCGTACGGCTGAATGCCGTAGGTGATGCCGGCCAGCAGGGAGGTCAGCCCGACGGCGAAGGTCACGTTGCCCCACCAGTCCATCCGCCCCGGTGTGCGGATGCCGGTCTCGCGCAGCGACTTGTACGCCCACACCGTCCCGATCAGGCCGATCGGCACATTGACCCAGAAGACCGAGCGCCAGTTCCACGTCACGAGCGCCCCGCCCAGCACCAGGCCGAGGAACGATCCGGCGATGCCCGCGACCATGTTGACGCCGAGGGCCATGCCCCGCTGCCGGGCCGGGAAGGCGTCGGTGAGGATGGCCGCGGAGTTGGCCATCAGCATGGCGCCGCCGACGGCCTGCGCTATCCGCCAGCCGATCAGCCACAGGGCACCGGCCGCCCCTTGGAAGGGGTCGAGGGACAGGACCACCGAGGTCAGGGTGAAGATCAGGAATCCGGCGTTGTAGATGCGCACCCGGCCCCACATGTCGCCGAGTCGGCCGAGGGCGACCACCAGCACGGCGGTGACCAGCATGTAGCCCATCAGCATCCACAGCAGGTAGCTGACGTTGCCGGGTTCGAGCGGGTCGAGCCGGATGCCGGTGAAGATGCCCGGCAGGGAGATCAACACTATCGA
This sequence comes from Streptomyces sp. NPDC051963, assembly GCF_044593495.1. Classification (NCBI taxonomy): domain Bacteria; kingdom Bacillati; phylum Actinomycetota; class Actinomycetes; order Kitasatosporales; family Streptomycetaceae; genus Streptomyces; species Streptomyces sp. NPDC051963. Next base: position 59,760 of record NZ_JBIUCC010000004.1, read on the forward strand.
GCTGTTGATGGTCGCGAGCAGCATGCCGAGCGTGGTGTTGGTCAGCGCCACCCACTTGTAGCGGGGGTGGTCGGCGCCGATCCAGGGGGTGCGTCCGGGTCGCCGGGCGGCGCGGACGTCGGCGGCGGGCTCGGTCGTTTCTTCGGTGGCCATGCCTGCTCTCTCTGGTGCTTTCCTGGACCGCTGCTTTCCGGGACCGATGCCTTCCGAGACTCATGCCTTACGGGACCGGCCTCCTCGGTCAGGCCTTGTCTCGCTGAAGGTCGCCGAGGTGGGCCGGGCGGTCCGCCATCCGCCGGACGAGGGGCAGGGTCGTCTCCATGGCCGAGCCCAGCGCTCGTCGCTCGTCCTCGGAGAGGGTGGCCAGCAGACTCACCAGCCGCGCTTCCCGCTCCCGTCTGCGCTCGGCCAGCACCTCGCGCCCGGCGTCCGTGATGGCGACCAGGGTGACCCGGCCGTCGTCGGGATCGCCGATCCGCGTCACCAGCCCCTGGCTCTCCAGCCGCTGTACGAGCTGGGTCATCGACGGCTGCGCGACCCCCTCCGCCGTGGCGAGCACGGTCAGCCGGACGGGGCCTTCCCGCTCCAGCCGCCCGAGTGTGGAGCCGGTCGTGAAACTCATGCCCCGCCGGTCCACCAGGCTCCGGATCACGGCCCCGGCGACTTCGGCCAGCGCCTGGGCGATCTCTTCCGGCCCCATCCGTTCCACATCCATATTCATATCACCGGCCTATATAGTTTCCCTATTAAAAATAGGGTAAGAGAGGCGGCCACCCGAGGCACCGCAGTGCCCGGGTGACCGCCTTTCACCAGGTCAGGGTGTGTACACCGACGGCCTGGGCGCCGTGGCCATGCCGTTGCCGATGAAGAAGCTCGGGTGCGGGGGCTGGTTATAAGCCGTGTTCTGCCAGGCCAGGCCCGTGCGGTACATCGGGTCGTGCAGCAGGGTCGTGATCTTCGTGGTCGTCTCGTTCGGCGTGGAGTAGATCCGCAGGGCCGTGTTGTTGGACGTCGGCCAGACGACCTCCTCGCGCCAGTCGCCAAAGATGTCCCCGGACAACGAGGGGGTCGCCTTGGTGCTGTTGTTGGAGTGGACCGAGGCTCCGGTCAGCAGCCGTGTGTCGGACGACGTGCCGTACTTGTCGATGTGCGTGCCGTCGAGGAGTTCGCGGGTGGTGTCGCCGTCCCACCAGGACAGGAAGTTGGCGGAGGACGGTTCGCGGCCCTTCGTGGCGCCCGCTTCGTCGCGGATGGAGGTGTCGGAGGCCGACCAGACCTCGGCACCGGCGTTGCCGGCGTAGATGTCCCCGGCCACTCCCCGGCCGTTGTCGCAGCAGGCCGCCAGGCTCCAATTGACCGTGCCGTTCGCGGGGTTGATGTACAGCTCCGCCGGCTGCGACGTGGACTCCGACACCTTGAAGTACTCCAGGCCCGCGTGTGACGGGTCGAGGTCGCCGAGGTGCTGGGCGTCGCCGTGCCCGGTCCTGGTGGTCCACAGCCCGTTGCCGTTGTCGTCGACCGCCATCGCGCCGTAGACGATCTCGTCCTTGCCGTCGTTGTCGACATCACCGACGGAGAGGCTGTGCGAGCCCTGGCCGTCGAACCCCTTCCCCGTGTTGGTGGAGGAGTTGGTGTCGAAGGTCCAGCGACGCGTGAAGGCGCCGCCCCGCCAGTCCCAGGCCGCGATCACCGAGCGGGTGTAGTAGCCGCGCGCCATGATGAGCGAGGGACGGGCGCCGTCCAGGTAGGCGGTGCCGGCGAGGAAGCGGTCGACCCGGTTGCCGTAGGAGTCGCCCCACGACGACACCGTGCCCCGGGCCGGGACGTAGTCGACCGTCCCCATCGCCCTGCCCGTCTGACCGTTGAACATGGTCAGGAACTCGGGGCCCGACAACACGTATCCGCCGGAGTTCCGGTGGTCGGCGGACGAGCTGCCGATCACCGCGCCCGTGCCGTCGACCGTGCCGTCGGCCGTCTTCATGGCGACCTCGGCCTTGCCGTCGCCGTCGTAGTCGTACGCCTGGAACTGCGTGTAGTGCGCGCCGGAGCGGATGTTGCGGCCCAGGTCGATGCGCCACAGGCGGGTGCCGTCGAGCTTGACGCCGTCGACGATCGTGTTGCCGGTGTAGCCGGACTGGGAGTTGTCCTTGGCGTTGGTGGGCTGCCACTTGAGGACGAAGTCGAGGGCGCCGTCGCCGTCGAGGTCGGCGACGGAGGCGTCGTTGGCCTCGTAGGTGTAGGCGACGCCGTCGGGTGTGGTGCCGCCGGCGGGCGGGGTGATCGGGACGTCCTTGTAGCCGGTGCGGAACTGGATCGCGTGGACCGAGTCGCCCTGCTCGACGCCGCCCACGATCGCCCGGACCGTGTAGTCGGCCTGTTCGGGTGCGCCGGAGTGGAAGTAGTTGGTGGAGCCGGTGATCGGGGTCGCGTTGACCTTCGTGCCGGCGCGGTAGACGTTGAAGGAGACGTCGTTCGGGTCGGTGCCGAGCCAGCGCCAGCTCACCAGGTTGCCGCTGCTGGTGTGGACGCTGACGACGCCCCGGTCGAGGGCCTCGACCTGGCGGGCGGTGGCGGCCTCGGCCGTGCCGGTGGTGTTGAGCGTGGTGAGTCCGGCGGCGACGAGCGCGGTCGTGGCGCCCAGCGCGGAGAGGGCGGCCCTTCGTCTGCGGTGCTTGTGCGGGTGCTGCACGAGACGTACCTCCTGGGTGGACGGACGGGTTCCGAACCCTCAGTGGTCGCCGCGCACCTCGAAGTTGCCGTATCTTTCGGCCAGTTCGGCGACCGTACGGGCGATCCGCTCGCGCAGCTCCGGCGGCTCCAGCACCTCGATGTCCGCACCCAGCCGCAGGAACTCGCCGTGTGCGTGGTCGACGGACTCGATCGGGACGGTGGCCTGGATCCAACCGTCGTCGTCGCTACGGCCGTTCGCAATGTCTCCGGGCGTTCGAACTCCTCGTCGGACGCGGTGAGTTCGAGAACCTGGTCGACCCGGAAGGTGCGCGGCCCGGGGCCCGCGACCACGTACCAGCGGCCCGCCTTGAGGACCAGTCCGTACGGTTCCAGGCGGCGCTCCACGTCCGTGGGCTCGCGCCGGCGGCGGTAGACGACGTGCAGCACCCGGCTGTTCCACACCGCGTCGGCGACCGCCGGGAGATACGGGACCTGCTCACCGTCGGCGTACCAGCCGGGGGCGTCGAGGTGGAAGCGGCCGCTGATGCGGTCGGCCTGGACGGGCAGCGCGGCGCGCACTTTCAGCTCGGCGGCGGCGAGAAGGGAGCCGAGGCCCAGTTCGGCGGCCGGTCCCGGGACGCCCGCGAGGAACAGCGCCTCGGCCTCGTCCGCCGTCAGCCCGGTCAGGCGGGTGCGGTACCCGTCGAGCAGTCGACAGCCGCCCGCGTGGCCTGCGTCGCCGTAGAGCGGGACACCGGCCGCGCTCAGCGCCTCGACGTCCCGGTAGACAGGAACCACGGGTGACCGCACATGATCGTCATGCCGTGTCCGGGAGCGGAGGGCCTGACCCAGCGGCTCCTCGACCGTGACAACCGGATCATGGAGTTCGGCCGTCGGCCGGCTTCCTGAAGGCCCGGAGGCTGAAGACGGGGTCGGGGCGCGGCCTGTCCTGGTCGGGGAGGGCCCGCAGGGACACGGCGAACCGTTCGGTGAGCGGCTCGCCGGGCGGCAGCTGGGTGAACCAGCCGCGCCGCAGGTCTGCGGCGGTCCGGCGCGGGCTGCGGCCCTGCCCCACGCCCGGGAAGCGGGCCTGCCCGGCCGGGCGCAGGCCCTGGCCGGCGGCGCACGACTCCACGTGGGCCGCCGCGTCCCGGGCGGGGCGGCGCGGGCGCGGGGCGAGGACGACATCGATGTCACTGCCCACGTCGTGCGCGGCCGCCTTGTCGACCGTGGTGACGTACACACCGCCGGGCCGCAGCACGCGGGCGCACTCGGCGACGGCGACCCGTACGTCGTCGGGTTCGTCGAGCAGGTGCAGCAGCCACACGCTGGTCACGGCGTCGAAGGCCCGGTCCGGAAAGGGCAGCCGACGGCTGTCCGCGAGCACGACCGCGCCCGGCACGCGGGCGGCGGCCATCCGGGCCATCCCGTACGTCAGGTCCGCGCCCGTCACCCGCAGGGCGGGGCGGGCCGCCGCCAGCCGCCTGGTGACGATGCCGGTGCCGCAGGCGACGTCGAGCAGGCGGCCCGTCACGGCCGGCATCAGGTCGAGGACGGCGTCGGCGGCCGCGGCGGCCCGGGGTTCGCCGCCGCGTGTGATGTCGTAGGCGCCGGCTTCCTTGTCGTAGTCCAGCACCGTGTCACTGTGCCCCGTGGCCCGGCGCCAGCTCCTCCACCCGGCGGGCCAGCTCGAAGTCCCGCTCGGTCACCCCGCCCACCGTGTGCGTGTTCACGCTCAGTGACACGGTGTTGTAGCCCAGGGTGAGGTCGGAGTGGTGGTCGAGCTCCTCCTGGACCTGGGCGATGTGGACGACCATCGCGGTGGCCGCGAAGTGCGAACGCAGCCGGTAGGAGCGGGCGATGCGGTCCCCGTCCAGGGACCAGCCCGGCAGCTCCGCGAGCCGGTCCTCGATCTCCTTCTGCGACAGCGGTTCGAGGGGCATGACCTCGCTCCTTCCAGGGCGTCGGGGTTCCTCTTCAGCGTGCCACAGCCGCGCACTCCCGGCCCTGGTCAGACGTGTGCCCGGAGATCGGTCCCGGACACATTTCCGCCGGCCTCGACTACGGTCGACGTATGACCACTCCCGCGTCCGACGCCGCCGTACTCCCCGCCGCCGAAGGCGTCGGACCGCTGCTGCGGGCCTGGCGGGAGCGGCGGCGGGTCAGCCAGCTGGAGCTGGCGCTGCGGGCCGACTCCTCCGCACGGCACATCAGCTTCGTCGAGACGGGCCGTTCCCGGCCGAGCGAGGAGATGGTGCTGCGGCTGGCCGAGCACCTGGACGTGCCCGTACGGGAGCGCAACGCCCTGCTGCTGGCGGCCGGTTACGCCCCGCGCTACCGGGAGACGCCGCTGGCGGACCCGGCGCTGGACACGCTGCGCGAGGGCATCGAGCGGCTGATCCAGGGCTACGAGCCCTATCCGGCCTTCGTGGTGGACGCGACGTACGACGTGGTGGCCGCCAACCGGGGCATCCTCACCCTGCTGGAGGGCCTGCCCGAGTCGCTGCTCGTGCCGCCGCTCAACGCGATGCGGCTGACCCTCCACCCGGAGGGCCTGGCGCCCCGGATCCGCAATCTGCGGGAGTGGCGCGGCCATCTGCTCGCCCAGATGGAACGGCAGATCGCCCTGCAACGCTCCCAGCCGCTCAGGGAGTTGTACGCGGAGGTGGCCGCGTACCCGGTACCGGAGGAGGCGGAAGCAGAGCCCGCGGACGAACCGTCCGAGCCCGTCCCGCCCTTCGCCCTCCCGATGCGCATCGAGCACGACGACCGGGTGCTGTCCTTCATCTCGTCCATCTCCACCTTCAACACCCCGATGGACGTGACCGTCGCCGAGCTGGCCATCGAGACCCTGCTCCCGGCGGACCCGGCGACGGTCAAGTACCTTCAGTCGCTGCTGCCCTGACGGTTCTTCAGGGCCGCGAACTGGAGCAGCGCGAACCCGGCGACGACGAGCGCCTGGAGCACCGTCCACACCGCGCCTGCCGTGGTCGGCGACGGCCACAGGACCAGGGCGACGCAACTCAGCGCCGTCCAGGCGAGGTTGACCTCCACCACGGCCCGGACCGGCAGCGCGGCGGGGCGGGCGCGGGTGGCGAGGAGGCCGACGGCGGCCCCGTACACGGCGAGCAGTGCGCCGAGGCCGAGCAGCAGCGTGGAGTCGACCCCGAGGAAGCGGCCGAGCGGCCCGGACGCGGCGAGGTAGGCGACTCCGTTCGCTCCGGTCACCACCGCGTCCAGGGCGAGGAAGCGACGCAGCACGGCGTGCGGGTCAAGGGTCCGGGCGAGCGCGGCGAGCTGGATCGCGGACATGACGAATCACCCTCCGTCGAGGTCGATGTCGAGGTCGAGGTGCGGCAGCGGGACCCGGATTCCGGACCGGAGTGCGCCGGCCCGGAACCCGATGCGTCCACGATCCCCCGCGCGTGCGGCGGGGTCGATGACCCCCGAGGTAATGAGGCGTGGTGAGCGCCTCACCCCCGTGTCTGTGAGACGCTCAGCGGAACATGGCACACTGCTCCCTGACTTCGGCACGTAGGGGAGGCGTGGCGTGAGTGAGCGACGGCCCGCGCCCACTGTGGGTCAGGTGGTGCTCGGAAGGCGGCTGCAGGAGCTGCGTGAGGCGGCCGGCCTCAAACGCGAGGAGGCCGCACAGGTCCTGCGGGTGGCCCCCGCGACCGTACGGCGGATGGAGATGGCCGAGGTCGCGCTGAAGATCCCGTACGTCCAGCTGCTGCTCGGCGCGTACGGGGTGACCGAGGACGAGGCGTCGGCGTTCGTGTCGCTCGCCGAGGAGGCCAACCAGCCGGGCTGGTGGCAGCGGTTCCACGACGTGCTGCCGGACTGGTTCAGCCTGTACGTGAGTCTGGAGGGCGCCGCCGGGATCATCCGCTCCTACGAGCCGCACTTCGTGCCCGGTCTGCTCCAGACGGAGGCGTATGCGCGGGCCGTCCTGGAGGCCGGGGTGATCGGGCAGACGGACCCGCGGACCATCGAGCGGCATGTGTCGCTGCGTATGGCCCGGCAGCAGCTCCTGGAGCGCGCGAACCGCCCCCACCTGTGGGTGATCATGGACGAAACGGTCCTGCGCCGCCCCGTGAGCGACGACGGCTCCGTCATGCGCGAACAGATCGACAAGCTGCTGGAGTTCGGCGAGCGCGACCGCATGACCCTTCAGGTCGCCGAGTTCAAGGCGGGCCCACACCCGGGGACGTACGCGCCGTTCACCCTGTTCCGGTTCGCCGAGCCCGAGCTTCCCGACATGGTCTTCACGGAGTATCTGACCGGTGCGCTGTATCTCGACTCGCGCACGGAGGTCTCCACGCACCTGGAGGTGCTGGACCACATGACGGCACGTGCCGCGTCCGCCGAGCGGACCAAGAAGGTCCTGCACGACTACCGCGACGCCTGCTGAGCCACCCCGTCCCGAAGTCGTAGGAGAGTAACCGCATGACCGGATCCGACGCCGAGTTCGCCCCCGTCGACACCAGCCGGCCGCATCCGGCCCGCGTCTACGACTGGTGGCTGGGCGGCAAGGACAACTACCCGGTGGACGAGGAACTGGCCCGCAGGATCGCCGCCACGGACGAGGCGGCGGTGCGCTCGGCGCGCGCCAACCGCCGCTTCATGCACCGGGCCGTCCGGACCGTCGCCGAGGCCGGGATACGCCAGTTCCTGGATGTCGGCACGGGCATCCCCACCGAACCCAACCTCCATCAGGTGGCCCAGGAGGTCGCCCCGGAGTCGAGGGTCGTGTACGCGGACAACGACCCGATCGTCCTCCGGCACGCCGAGGCGCTGCTGCGCGGCACGCCCGCGGGCGCCACGAACTACGTGCACGCCGACTTCCGCGACCCGGACACCATCCTGCGGCAGGCCGCGGAGTCCCTGGACTTGTCGCAGCCCGTCGCGCTGTCCCTGGTCGCGCTCACCCACTACCTGGACGACGCGCCGGACGGCGACGATGTCTACGGCCTGCTCAAGCGGTACGTCGCCGAGCTCGCCCCGGGCAGCTACCTGATCCTCTCCCAGGTCACCCCCGACCTGAGCCCGGAGGTGATCGCGAAGGTCGCCGACCACTTCCGCGCCGGCGGCACCCCGTTCTACCCACGCTCGCTCGCCGAGTTCTCCCGCTTCTTCGACGGCCTGGAGCTGCTGGGTCCCGGCGTGATCCCGGCCTCCGGGTGGCGGCCGGGCCCGGAGGACGTGGCCGTCCAGGCGGAGGGCATCGTGCCGCTGTACGCGGGAGTCGCCCGCAGGCCCTGACCCGTACGGGCGCCGTGAACAGGTGCGCTCCCCCGCTCGCCCCTAGGTTCGAAGCCACGGGCAAGCAAGGGAGCGTATGTGACGGACACCCAGGTACCGCCCACCGAACCTGGCGCGGCGCTGCTGCGCGCGGGGCGGTTCTTCCGGCCCGGCACCGCCTCCCCCGACCTGCACAGCATCGCTCTGACCGGCGGCCGGGAGGCGGACGCCTTCTACCGGGACCGCTGGAGCCACGACAAGGTCGTGAACTCCACCCACGGCGTGAACTGCACCGGCTCGTGCCGCTGGAAGGTGTACGTCAAGGACGGCATCATCACCTGGGAGACGCAAGCGACGGACTACCCGTCGGTGGGCCCCGACCGCCCCGAGTACGAACCCCGAGGCTGCCCACGCGGCGCCGCCTTCTCCTGGTACACGTACTCCCCCACGCGCGTGCGCTACCCGTACATCCGCGGCGTCCTGCTGAAGATGTACCGCGAGGCGCTCGCCCGTCTCGGTGACCCGGTCCTGGCCTGGGCGGACATCCAGGGCGACCCCGAGCGCCGGCGCCGCTACCAGCAGGCCCGCGGCAAGGGCGGCCTGGTCCGCGCCACCTGGGACGAGGCGGTCGAGATCGTCGCCGCCGCGCATGTCCACACCATCAAGACGTACGGCCCGGACCGCATCGCCGGCTTCTCCCCGATCCCCGCGATGTCGATGGTGTCGCACGCGGCGGGCGCCCGCTTCCATTCGCTGATCGGCGCCCCGATGCTGTCGTTCTACGACTGGTACGCGGACCTTCCGGTGGCCTCGCCGCAGGTCTTCGGCGACCAGACGGACGTACCGGAGTCGGGCGACTGGTGGGACGCCGCGTATCTGATGATGTGGGGCTCGAACGTCCCCGTGACCCGCACACCGGACGCGCACTGGATGGCGGAGGCCCGCTATCGCGGCCAGAAGGTCGTGGTCGTGGCCCCCGACTACGCGGACAACGCGAAGTTCGCGGACGAGTGGCTGCACCCGCACCCGGGCACGGACGGCGCCCTCGCCCTGGGGATGGGCCATGTGATCCTCAAGGAGTTCTTCGTCGACCGGGAGACTCCGTTCTTCGCGGACTACGTACGGAAGTTCACCGATCTGCCCTTCCTGGTGACCCTGTCCGAGCGGGACGGAGCGTACGTCCCCGGGAAGTTCCTGCGCGCCTCGGACCTGGGCCAGGAGAGCGAGGGCGCGGAGTGGAAGACGGTCGTGCTGGACGCGGCGAGCGGTCGGGCGGTCGCCCCGAACGGCTCGCTCGGCTTCCGCTGGACCGACTCAGGCAAGGGTCGCTGGAATCTCGAACTGGGGCCGATCGAACCGCAGTTGAGCCTGTACGGCCATGCGGCCGCCGGCGGTGTGGCGGTGCTGCTCCCGCGCTTCGACACCGAGGGCGGCGAACACGGACAGGGGCGGGGGGACGTCGTGTGCCGAGGCGTTCCGGCGACCCGGCTGGGCGGCGTGGACGGGCCCCTGGTCACCACGGTCTTCGACCTCCTGCTCGCCCAGTACGGCGTCTTCCGGCACGGCCTGCCCGGCCGCTGGCCCGCCTCCTACGAGGACGCCGGCTCACCCGGCACGCCCGCCTGGCAGGAGGTGCACACCTCGGTCCCGGCGGCCAAGTGCGTGAAGATCGCCAGGGAGTTCGCGCGGACCGCCGAGCGGTCGAAGGGCCGCTGCATGATCCTGATGGGCGCGGGGACGAACCACTGGTTCCACTCCGAGACGATCTATCGCGCCTTTCTCGCCCTGCTCCAGCTCACCGGCTGCCAGGGGCGCAACGGCGGCGGCTGGGCGCACTATGTGGGCCAGGAGAAGTGCCGCCCGGTGACCGGCTGGGCGACGCTCGCCGCCGCCTCCGACTGGTCGCGGCCGCCGCGCCAGATGATCGGCACGGCGTACTGGTTCCTCAACAGCGACCAGTGGCGCTACGACCGGTTCACCGCCGACGTGCTCGCGTCACCGCTCGGTGAGGGCCGGTTCGCGGGGATGACGGGCGCCGACTGCCTTGCCCTGTCGGCGCGTTCGGGGTGGATGCCGTCGTATCCGACCTTCGACCGCAATCCGCTGGAGCTGAGCGGGGCGTTCGGCGACCCGGTGTCGCGGGTGGTGGCCGAACTCCGCGCCGGGACCCTGAAGTTCGCGTGCGAGGACCCGGACGCGCCGGAGAACTGGCCGCGCGTACTGACGCTGTGGCGGGCCAATCTGCTGGGTTCGTCGGCGAAGGGCGCCGAGTACTTCACCAGGCATCTGCTGGGCACGCAGTCCTCGCTCAGGGCGCAGGAGGCCGAGCCGGACGAGCGTCCACGGGACGTGACCTGGCGGGACGAGGCGCCGGAGGGCAAGCTCGACCTGCTGCTGTCGCTGGACTTCCGGCAGACGTCGTCGACACTGCTGTCGGACGTCGTACTGCCCGCCGCGACCTGGTACGAGAAACACGACCTGTCCAGCACGGACATGCACCCCTACGTCCACTCCTTCACCCCGGCCGTGGACCCGCCCTGGCAGGCGCGCACCGACTTCGACACCTTCAAGGCGCTCGCCGAGAAGCTGAGCCGACTGGCCGTCGACCACCTCGGGGTGCGCAAGGACCTGGTCGCGTCGGCGCTCCAGCACGACACACCCGGCGAGATCGCCCAGCCGGGCGGGGTGGTCCGGGACTGGAAGCGCGGCGAGTGCGATCCCGTGCCCGGCAGGACCATGCCGAACCTGACCGTCGTGGAGCGTGACTACACGGCGATCGGCAAGAAGTTCACCGCCCTCGGTCCACTCGTGGAGCAACTCGGCCTGCCCGCCAAGGGAATCGCCCTGCAACCCGACCAGGAGGTCGAAGACCTTCGGCAGTTGAACGGCACCGCGTACGACGGCCGTCCGTCCCTCGACACGGCGGTGAAGGCCGCGAACACGATCCTCGCCCTGTCCGGCACCACCAACGGGCGCCTCGCCACCCAGGGTTTCCGCACCCTTGAGGCGCGCACCGGGCAGCGGATGGCCCACCTGGCCGCCGAGCACGAGGGCAAGCGCGTCACCTACGCGGACACACAGGCCGCGCCGGTGCCGGTGATCACCTCACCGGAGTGGTCGGGCAGCGAGTCCGGCGGGCGCCGCTACACGGCGTTCACGCTCAACACCGAGCATCTCAAGCCCTGGCACACCCTCACCGGGCGCCAGCACTTCTTCCTCGACCACGACTGGATCCATGAGCTGGGCGAGGCGCTCCCGGTGTACCGGCCACCCCTGGACATGAACCGGCTCTTCGGCGAACCCCGCCTCGGCCCGGACGGCCAACGGGAAGTGACGGTCCGTTACCTCACCCCGCACAACAAGTGGTCCATCCACTCCGAGTACCAGGACAACCTGTTCATGCTGGCGCTCTCCCGGGGCGGCCAGAACATCTGGATGGCCCCGCAGGACGCGGACGCGATCGGCGTCAAGGACGACGACTGGATCGAGGCGGTCAACCGCAACGGAGTGGTCGTCGCCCGCGCCGTCGTCTCGCACCGCATCCCGCACGGCACCGTCTACATGCATCACGCGCAGGAGCGCACGGTGGGCGTGCCGAAGACGGAGACGACGGGCCGGCGCGGCGGCATCCACAACTCCCTCACCCGTCTGATCCTCAAGCCGTCCCACCTGGTCGGCGGCTACGCCCAGCTCTCCTGGGCCTTCAACTACCTGGGCCCCACGGGCAACCAGCGCGACGAGGTGACGGTGATCCGGCGCCGCAGCCAGGAGGTCGAGTACTGATGCGTCCGATGGCCCAGATCGCCATGGTGATGAACCTCGACAAGTGCATCGGCTGCCACACCTGCTCGGTGACCTGCAAACAGGCGTGGACCAACCGCCAGGGCATGGAGTACGTCTGGTTCAACAACGTCGAGACCCGGCCCGGGCAGGGCTATCCGCGCCGCTACGAGGACCAGGAGAAGTGGCAGGGCGGCTGGCAACTGAACCGGCGCGGGGCGCTGAAGCTGACGGCGGGGGGCCGCTTCAAGAAGCTCGCGGGCATCTTCTCCAACCCCAGGCTCCCGGAGATCAAGGACTACTACGAGCCCTGGACCTACGACTACAAGAACCTCACCGACGCCCCGCTCGGCGACGACTACCCGGTGGCCCAGCCCGTCTCGCAGCTCGACGGCAAACCGATGAAGATCGAGTGGTCGTCGAACTGGGACGACAACCTCGCCGGCGCCCCGGCCCACGGCGACCTCGACCCGATGGTCGAGCGGACCCGCAGACAGGCCGCCGACAAGGTGAGGTTCGAGTTCGAGCAGACCTTCATGTTCTATCTGCCGCGCATCTGCGAGCACTGCCTCAACCCGTCCTGTGTGGCCTCCTGTCCCTCCGGCGCGATGTACAAGCGGGCGGAGGACGGCATCGTCCTGGTCGACCAGGACCGCTGCCGGGGCTGGCGGATGTGCGTGACGGGATGCCCGTACAAGAAGGTCTACTTCAACCATCGCACCGGCAAGGCCGAGAAGTGCACGATGTGCTATCCGCGGCTCGAGGTCGGTCTGCCGACGGTCTGCTCGGAGACGTGCGTGGGGCGGCTGCGCTATCTCGGGGTGGTGCTGTACGACGCGGACAAGGTGACGGCCGCGGCCTCGGTGCGGGACGAGCAGGAGCTGTACGAGGCCCAGTTGGGCGTCTTCCTCGACCCCGAGGATCCGGGGGTGCGGCGCGCCTGCGACGAGGCGGGGATCCCGTACGACTGGATGGAGGCGGCCCGCCGCTCCCCCGTGCACGCGCTCATCAGCAAGTACCGGGTGGCGCTTCCGCTGCATCCGGAGTACCGCACCATGCCGATGGTCTGGTACATCCCGCCGCTCTCTCCGGTGGTCGACGCGCTGACGGAGACCGGGCACGACGGCGAGAACGCACAGAACCTCTTCGGGGCGATCGACACCCTGCGCATTCCGCTGGAGTACCTGGCGGAGCTCTTCACGGCGGGCGATGTCGCCCCGGTCCGGGCGTCGCTCGAGAAGCTCGCCGCGATGCGTGCCCATATGCGGGCGATCAACCTCGGCGAGATGCCCGATCCGGTCGTCCCCGCCGCCGTCGGCATGCGACCCGACGAGATCGAGGAGATGTACCGGCTGCTGGCCATCGCCAAGTACGAGGACCGGTATGTGATCCCGACCGCCGCCGTCGGGGACGCCCGGCGGCTGGAGGAGTCCGCGCTCCCGGACGGGTGCAGCCTCGACGTCGACGGCGGGCCGGGCATGGGCGGCGACGGGCCGTTCGGCCAGGACTCAGGGGGGCGTACCCATCTGCCGCTGGTGTCGGTGGAGAACTTCCACGCGCTGCGCCATCGGCAGACCTCGGACAAGGAGGGAGAGGTCTGATGCCCGGATTCGAGATGCTCTATCAGGCGGCGGCGCTCTGTCTCACCTACCCCGACGACGAGTTCCGCGCCCGGCTGCCGCTGCTGCGCGAAGCCGCCCCGCAGCTACGGGAGTTCACCGACCACGCCGCGCTGACCGATCCGCAGGTCCTGGCCGCGCACTATGTCCAGGTCTTCGACTTCAAGAACCGCCACAGCCTGTATCTGAGCTGGTGGAGCGACGGGGACACCCGGCGCAGGGGCATGTCCCTGGTCCGCTTCAAGGACATCTACCGTGCCCACGGCCTGGAGTTCACCGGCGAGGAGCTGCCGGACTTCCTGCCCGCGGTCCTGGAGTTCGCGTCCCGCACCGGCAACACCGACCTGCTCACCGAGCACCGCGGAGCCCTGGAACAACTCCGTTCCCGGCTCACCGAGTTCGGCACCCCGTACGCGTGCGTCCTGGACGCCGTGTGCGCGACCCTGCCGCCCGCCCGCACCGGAGCACGCTCATGACCGTCTTCCTCTGGGGCGTCCTGCCGTACGTCGCCGTCGTCCTCCTCGTCGCCGGCCTCGTCTGGCGCCACCGCTACGACAAGTTCGGCTGGACCACGCGCTCCTCGCAGATCTACGAGTCGAAGCTGCTGAACATCGCCTCCCCGGCCTTCCACTACGGCATCCTGTTCGTCCTCGCCGGCCATGTCGTCGGCCTGTTCATCCCGATGTCGTGGACCGACGCGATCGGCGTCGGCGAGCACACCTACCACCTGTTCTCCCTGTACGGCGGGACCGCGGCCGGCCTCCTCACGGTCGCCGGGATCGTGCTCCTGATCCACCGCCGCCGCACCCATGCGCCGGTCTTCCGCGCGACGACGGTCAACGACAAGGTCATGTACGTCGTCCTGCTGGCCGCGATCGCGCTGGGCATGGTCGCCAAGCTCACCCACGCCTCCGGCGACGGCTACAACTACCGTGAGTCCATCGCCCCTTGGGCCCGCAGCCTGTTCACCCTCCAGCCGGACACCGAACGGATGGCGGGCGTGCCCGTGCTGTACCAGATCCACGCGGTGATCGGCATGGCCCTGATCGCGTTCGTGCCGTACAGCCGCCTGGTGCATATGTTCAGCGCGCCCGTGCAGTACCTGTTCCGGCCGTACATCGTCTACCGCAGCCGTGATCTGAACCAGCTGGGACCACGCCCGGAGCGACGGGGCTGGGAGCGGGCGGGGTCCTGACGGGGCGGGTTCCGAGGCCTAGGCCGCCCCGCCCTTCTGGTCCTTGTCGTCGTCGACGATCTCCGCGTCCACCACGCCTTCCTCGTCCTGCGGTCCGGTGGGCTGCTCGGTGCCCTCCGGCGGTGTCTGCTGGGCCTGGGCCTGGGCGTACATGGCCTGGCCCATCTTCTGGCTGACGGTGGCGAGTTTCTCGACGCCGGTGCGCAGTTCGCCGGTCTCGGCGTTGCGCTCCAGGAGTTCCTTGAGTTCGGTGATCGCGGACTCGACCTCCGACCTGGTCTCGGAGGGGACCTTGTCCTCGTTCTCCCGGATGAACTTCTCGGTCTGGTAGACGAGTTGCTCGGCCTGGTTGCGGGTCTCGGCGGCCTCCCGGCGCCCCCGGTCCTCCTCCGCGTACTGCTCGGCCTCCCGCATCATCCGGTCGATGTCGTCCTTGGGGAGGGCCGAGCCGCCGGTGACGGTCATCTTCTGTTCGCGGCCGGTGGCGAGGTCCTTGGCGGAGACGTGCATGATGCCGTTGGCGTCGATGTCGAACGCGACCTCGATCTGCGGGACCCCGCGCGGGGCGGGCGGCAGTCCGGTGAGGTCGAAGACGCCGAGCTTCTTGTTGTAGGCGGCGATCTCGCGTTCGCCCTGGTAGACCTGGATGCCGACCGAGGGCTGGTTGTCGGTGGCGGTGGTGAAGATCTCCGAACGCCGGGTCGGGATCGTGGTGTTGCGCTCGATGAGCTTGGTCATGATGCCGCCCTTGGTCTCGATGCCCAGGGACAGCGGGGTGACGTCGAGCAGCAGGACGTCCTTGACGTCGCCGCGGATGACACCTGCCTGGAGGACGGCGCCGACCGCCACGACCTCGTCCGGGTTGACGCCCTTGTGCGGGTCCTTGCCGGTGAGCTCCTTGACCAGCTCGGTCACCGCGGGCATCCGGGTGGAGCCGCCGACGAGGATCACATGGTCGACCGCGGAGAGCTTGATGCCGGCGTCCTTGACCGCCTGGTGGAAGGGGGTCTTGCAGCGGTCGAGGAGGTCGGCGGTCAGCTCCTGGAACTGGGCGCGGGTGAGCTTCTCGTCGAGGTGGAGGGGGCCCTCGGCGGAGGCGGTGATGTAGGGCAGGTTGATCGTGGTCTCGGAGGACGACGACAGCTCGATCTTGGCCTTCTCGGCGCCCTCGCGCAGCCGCTGCACGGCCATCTTGTCGTTGCCGAGGTCGATGCCGTTCTGCCCCTTGAACTTCTTGATCAGGTACTCGACGATCCGCTGGTCCCAGTCGTCACCGCCGAGGTGCGTGTCGCCGTTGGTGGCCTTGACCTCGATGACGCCGTCGCCGATCTCCAGCAGCGACACGTCGAAGGTGCCGCCGCCGAGGTCGAAGACGAGCACGGTCTGCTCCTCGCCCCGGTCGAGGCCGTAGGCGAGGGCGGCGGCCGTCGGCTCGTTGATGATCCGCAGCACCTTCAGGCCCGCGATCTCCCCGGCTTCCTTGGTGGCCTGCCGCTGGGCGTCGTCGAAGTACGCCGGTACGGTGATCACCGCGTCGGTGACGTCCTCGCCGAGGTAGGACTCGGCGTCCCGCTTCAGTTTCTGAAGGACGCGTGCGGACAGCTCCTGCGCCCGGTAGCGGGTGCCGTCGATGTCGCCCTGGTCAGGGAAGCGCCAGTCCCCGTCGCCCATGTGCCGCTTCACCGAGCGGGCGGTGCGCTCCACGTTCGTCACGGCCTGCCGTTTGGCCACCTCACCGACGAGCACCTCGCCGTTCTTCGCGAAGGCCACCACCGACGGTGTGGTCCGCGCGCCCTCCGCATTGGCGACGACAGTGGGTTCGCCGCCCTCCAGGACGGCCACCACCGAGTTCGTGGTCCCGAGATCGATTCCGACCGCACGTGCCATCGCTGTCCCCTTCCGCCAGGGCCGCTCCCGCACTCCAGCACAAAACTTGAGTGCGCTCTTGTCAATGGGACGGGTACCCAGCGGGTGGGGGCGGCAGCCTCGGCGCCGGCTAGCTGAGCGTGCGCTCAGGCTCCCGCGGCTCCCCGCGGAGCGCAACCGCGCGCCGGGGTCGGTCGGTGATCAGCACGTCGACGCGGGGGTCGCCGAGGAAGGTCTGAAGGAGGTCGTCGTCGTTGACCGTCCACACCATGGTGAAGAGGCCGTTGCGGGCGGCCTCGCGCAGTACGTTGGCGCGGGCGAGCCGCTGGTGCACGGCCACCCCCCTCGCGCCGCAGGCGCGCACCCGGCGCATCGGGAACAGCTCGCCCAGCCGGGTCATCGGCAGCCGGGCCCACCCGAGCTCCTTGCGGTTGCGGCCCAGGGACAGGGCCGTGCGCACGCCGGGGAACGCCTGTGAGATGGCGGCGACGGAACGGTCCTCCAGCGTCGTGGCCACGAATCCGTCCTCGCCGAGCAGGGCGACCGCCCGGTCGATCACCTCACGCTCCTCGCCCACCTCCTTCAGGTCGAGGTGCCCGATCAGCTTCCCGGCGATCAGGGCCATGACGTCGTCCACGACCGGCACGGCGTATCCGGCGCGCTCGCTCAGCTCGGCGTGGGTGATCCGGGAGAGCAGCGGGCCGGTGTGGTCGACCCGGGGGTCGTGGTAGACGACGAAGACGCCGTCCGCCGTACGCCGGATGTCGAACTCGACGTACTCGGCACCCGAGGCGATCGCGTCCTCATAGGCCTCCCAGGTGGCGGCGGCGGCCAGCTCGGACCCTCCCTTGTGTGCCGATACGGCGGGTCGTCGCGACATGGACAGTCAACTCCCGGATGAGGAACGCGGTGCGGGCACCGTAACCGATCCGTCGTCGGACGGGTCGAGCAGCGAGCCGGAGCGTCCGCTGACCCGCCTGAGCAGGATGTATCCGATCACGGCCAGGACGACGAAGGGAATCCAGGCCAGCGCGTACGCCAGTCCGTACTCCCGTAGGTCGAGGATGGAGTGGTGGTCGTCCACGTTCGTCGCGTTCACGCCGAAGAAGGCCAGCAGCAGGGTGGGCGGCAGGGCGATCAGCGTGGCCACTGCGACCAGGGCGGAGACGGTGCGGTCTCGGTGTTCGTCACGCTCCGCGAGCGCGGCGTCCAGGGCGGCGGAACGGGCGTTGATCACGGAGGTGAGGCGCTCGACCATGCGCGCGGAGTTGTCGAGGCTGTCGCGGATGCCGAGGGTGTCCCGCAGCGAGGACTGGAAGCCCTCCATCAGCATCTCCGGGATCAGCAGGCTGTCGACGTAGGCCTCCACGCCGAAGGCCAGGTCCAGTTGCAGTTCGTTCACGCCCGTCGACAGCCGGGAGATGAGCGTGCGCACCTCGGACGGCGAGTCCGTGAGCGCCTGTTCGTTGCGCCGCATCATGTCGAAGGCGGCGAGCCGGGTGCGCTGGAGGACGGCCAGGGCGGAGATCATGCCGACGGCGACCAGGGTCAGGCCGTTCTCCACGTGCGGGGCCCAGCCCGCCTGCACGGAGACGCCGCGGCCGTGCGCGGACAGCGTCACGCCGTGGTTCCTGAGGTTGGGCGGGACGCTGACGTCGAGGGGGGCTCCGGGGTGCCGGGGCAGCTTGGCGCGGTAGATGATCTCGTTGAGCAGCAGGTCCCGCCCGGGCTCGGCGTCCAGCAGCTCCCGGAGCAACCGGCCGCCGGGGAAGACGAGTTGGTGCACGTTCTGTCCGAAGTCCAGCGGCTCGGGCAGGTCGAGCCGTTCGCTCAGCACCTCCAGCAGGGGCCGTGAACGGAGCGTGAGCCGTGCGCGGTCGAAGCAGGTGGCGGCGAGCCAGGCGGCGACCGCCCCGGCGTCCGTCTCGCCCTGGAAGCCGCAGTCCACGACGAGTGTCGCGTCGCCGCGCGGGGTGGCGACGACCAGGATCCCCACGGACGCGAGGGACAGGCCGTGGTCCCCGTGCGGCAGCCCCAGGTCGCCGGGCGCCACGGTGTCGGCCAGCACGGGTACGGGCAGCACCGCCTCGCTGGTCGTCAGATGCGGGGTGAAACGGCCGAAGTCGAGGCGGTCGACGAGACCGCCCAGATCGGCGCTGTCCGGCCGCACCCGTCCGGCGAGGCTGAATAACAGGATGATGCGGGTCAGTTCCCGAGTGGCGGAGTCAAGCGCCGTTCCATTGCTGGACGTTCCCGGCAACATCGAAGTCCTTCCGACATCTCAGCGTCATCTACATACCCCGGTCCGGGGCCGTGAACCGAGCGTCGCGCAGGCCCGCCCCCGGCTCGGGGCGGGCCTGCGCGACGTCGGGACGAGGCGGACGCCTCAGGCGAGCTTCGCCGACAGCGTGATGGTCGTGCCGGTGAGTGCCTGGCTGACGGGGCAGCCGACCTTGGCCTCCTCCGCGGTGGCGACGAACGTGTCGTTGTCGATGCCCGGGACCGTGCCCTCGACGGTGAGGTGGATGCCGGTGATGCCCTCACCCGGCTGGAAGTTGACGTCGGCCGAGGTGACGAGCTTGGTGGGCGGGGTACCGGCCTTGGCGAGCATGTTGGAGAAGGCCATGGAGAAGCAGCTGGAGTGGGCGGCGGCGATCAGCTCCTCGGGGCTGGTCTTGCCGTTCGCGTCCTGGGCGCGCGATGCCCACGTGACCGGCTGCTCGTCGATGGCACCGGAGGAGTCGAAGGTGACGACCCCATTGCCCTCGAGCAGGTTGCCTTCCCAGACGGTGTGTGCGGAGCGCGTGGTTGCCACTGTTCTTCCTTTCACGTGTGGTCCCTGTGCGGGGTTCCCTGGCCCCCATCCGATCACATTCCGGCTTACTGCACGCGGAACACCGGTCCTCGCGCGGTGAACGGCAGTCGGGCGCCTTCGGGAATCAGATACGCGTGCTCGCGCCGCACCCGGAGCGTGTCGCACCAGCCGTCCGTGATCACCAGGACGGGAGCGCCCGGCGGGAAGTCGTCCGCCCGGTGCAGCAGGTCGATGCCCGGCTGGAGGACCGTACCGCCGCGGCCGTGCACCCGCACCCGTCCGGCGATCTCGGTGACCGGTACGAAACCGGCGTCGTGCGGCGCCGCGTCGCAGAAGACGACGCGCGCGGCCGGTACGTCACGGGCCTCGGCGTACGAGGCGATCGCGCCCAGCGCCTTGCCGAGCAGGGTGCGGTCCATGGAGCCGGAGGTGTCGAGGACGACGCCGAAGGTGCAGCGGGCGATCTCCTCGGGCGGGAAGTACCGGCCCGCGCGCGGGATGTCGGGGGTGGAGGACTGGCGGCGCGAGGGACGGGCGTACGACCGCACCGGCTCCGGACGGGGTACGAACTCGTCGAACCAGCGGGCCAGTTGCGCGTCCCACGGCAGCGGTGGATGGCTCAGCGCGCGGATCTCCTCGATCAGCCCGCCGGGCAGGTGTCCGCGCTCCTGTCCCTGGTGCAGATCGAGGCCCTGGCACAGGCCACGGCGGTAGAACTCGTCGAGGTCGACGTAGTCGCGCGGGCTGCCGAGCGGTCCGCCGAGGATGTCGCCGACGCCCTTGCCGCGCAGGGTCGACAGCCGGCGTATCCGGCGCAGGTCGACGGCGATGCGGTCGTAGACCTCTTCGGCGGCCAGGCCCTTGAGGTCGGGGTCGTGGAGCAGTCCGTCGGGCATGAGGCCGACCTGCATCTCGTTCAGCCAGCCGTTGACGACGTAGTCGCAGGCGACGTTGAACAGATAGGGGTCGCGGGGGCCGCAGCGGTCGCCGTGGCGCAGGGCGGCGTGCAGCATCTCGTGGGCGAGGACGAAGCGCCATTCCTCGTCGTCGAGTTCGCGCAGGGGATTGACGTATATCTCGGCCGCCTGCGCGTCGACGGCGGCGACGGAGATGCCGTGGGCGCGGGCGAGTTCGGCGTCGGCCACCAGGGTGATGCCGGCCGCGATCCCACCGAGCAGCGGGTAGGAGGAGACGAACCAGCTCAGGGCCCGCTCCCAGGGCTGGAGCCGGGTGGGTCCGCCGCGCATCGAGTTGCGGCGGCCGCCGGCCACGTCCATGGCGGTGGCCACGGTGCGGGTGAGGGCGTGCGCGAACTCCAGCTGCCAGTTCTTCGGCGCGCCGCCCATCCAGGTGTCCCAGGGCACCAGGAGCTGGTCCGGGTCGCCGCCGGCCGTACCGCAGTGCTCGTACGGGGCCGGGATGCCGTCGCGGCGCCAGCGGGCGGCGAGCTGCTCCTCGTCGCCGTCGGGGTAGGAGGGCGGCAGGTCGTCGGGGGTGCGGCCGACGGGGAAACCGAGCAGGAAGCGGTTGACGACGGTGCAGCGGGCGGCGAGGTCGTACCGGTCGGGCTGGGTGCGCCGGCCCTCCTTCGCCGGGACGTGGCCGAAGCCGAGGTGGATGATGCCGTGGGCGACCGCCCAGGCCCACTCGACGGGCTCTGCGCGCCGGGTGGGGTGGACGTGCAGCACGCCGTCGGAGTCGACGCGGACGAGGCCCGAGGCCGGTGACTCGGGGCAGTCCTCCTGGCGGCAGGTACTGAATCCGACGGCCGCCAGGGCCCGGTTGGCCCGCACCAGTCGCATGCCCTCCGCGAACGCCTCGGCCGCCAGGTCCTTCTTGGGCCGCTGGGCACCGCGGGTGCGGCTCACTGCCGCGCCTCCACCAGCCGGGGCATGTCGCGGGCCGACTCGACCAGGAACCAGGCGGGCAGCAGCGGGTTGCCGTCGGTGTCGGGGGCGATGACGCTCTGCGCGACCTCCACCGAGATCTCCGCGAGCTGCACGAGCAGCGACTTGGCGCGGTACGCCATCTGCTGCCCGTTCGCCGAGAGGTGCTCCTTGCTGGCCGGCAGCTCCTTGACGAGGCGGCCGCGGAAGGACTCGGCGAGGTAGTAGAGCAGGTCGCGGTCCTCCATGCGGTGCGGCCAGCGGGCGTCGCCCTTGATGATCGCCTCGATGCCGTACTGACTGCGGACGATCTTGACGTAGCCGCAGAACGCGGTGGCGTGGGCGGGCGTCAGCGTGCCGTGCGCGATCACCTTCAGCGTCTCCTCGTCGAGGCCGTGGCCGAAGGAGTGCAGGGCGTCGGAGAGCATGTGCCAGGAGCGGGGCGTGGAGAAGGGCTCCTCGGTCTTGGGCGGCTTGGACCACAGATGGTCGGGGCGGTCGGTGAGGTGGTCCAGGATCCAGGGGTGGATGCCGTTGCCCGCGGCCCAGGCGAGCCAGTCCTTGGCGGAGGCCTCCAGATGGACGTGGGCGAGACGGTTGACCAGCGCGGAGGCGATGGGCCGGGCGAGGGCGTTGTCCGTGGACCGGTTTCCGGCACCGATGACGATCGAGCCGTCCGGCAGGTCGTAGTTGCCGATACGGCGGTCCAGGATCAGCGAGTAGAACGCTTTCTGCACATCCGGGGTGGCCGCGTTCAGCTCGTCCAGGAACAGACAGTACGGCTCGTCGCGGGCGATCGCCTCCGGCGGGCAGAACACGGACCGCCCGTCCCGGATCTGCGGCACGCCGATGAGGTCCTCGGGGGCGAGCTGCGTGCCCAGCAGGCTCACGCACTCGAGCCCCAGGGATTCGGCGAACTCCCTCACCAGGGAGGACTTTCCGATGCCGGGGGCGCCCCAGAGGAAGACCGGACGGACGGTCGCGAGACCGAGCAGCAGCTCGGGTATACGGGCGGGGGTGACGGTGACGGCAGCCTGCAAAGCAGCTGGCTCCTCAAGTCTGTTCGAGCAGGTTCGACTGAGAACAGTGTGTGCGTACGACCGTTTTGACGCACCCGGTTTTCAGGCGGCCCGCTCCTCCGGCTCCGTCGTCAGCGGCACCTGCGGCCCGTTCGACTCGCGCAGCCAGCGGCGCAGGACGCGGTGGACGTGCTCGGCGCCGACGAGTTCAGTTGCGTCGTCGACCGGGGCGGACAGGGCGACGGGCGACAGCAGGAAGGGCTTCGCCTGGGCGCCGCCGAGGCCGCCGTGCGAGCCGATCTGCTCCTCGAAGGCGAGGACTTCGCCGTCGGCCGGGTCGTACCAGGAGTTGACCATGATGTCGGCGGTGTGCGGGAAGGAGTGCGTGCGCCGGACGGCGTCGGCGGCGCCGGGGCCGAAGTCCTTGAGGGGACCCGGGTCCTCGTCGAGTCGGTCCAGCGGGATCTCCGTGCCGTACGGGCCGAGGACGACACCGTCGTGCTGTTCGCTGCGGACGAGCAGGAAGCCGATGCCGGGGTGGTTGGCGAGCGTGGTCAGCAGGGCGGGGTGGCGGGCGTCGATCTCCTCCTTGCTCATCCGGTGCGGCGTGTCCGGGAAGGAGACCAGCGCGAGGTTCCCCGAGGCCAGCACCAGTGGCTCGGAGTGGCGGCGCGAGGGGCGGTACTGCTCGCCGCGCTCCTCGACCGGCCGGCGCAGCGCGGCCCGTACGGCCGCGCGGGCCTCGGCGCCGCTGTGCGTGCGCTGCGCCTTGCGCGGCACGGGCAGCCCGCAGCCGGCCCGCACCAGATCGCCGAGGGAGAGGCCGTAGCGGGCCCGGAAGGTCTCGCCCGGGCTCTGCCCGTGGTCCGAGAGCACGACGATCCGGTACTGCCGCGGGGCGTGCTCGGCGACCTTCTCGATCAGCGCGAGCGCCCGGTCGAGGCGTTCGAGGACCTTCCCGGCATCGCGGCTCATCGGTCCGGAGTGGTGCGCCACTTCGTCGTACGCCACCAGGTCCGCGTAGACGGCGGTGCGCCCGGCGAGCATGTCGCCCATCACGGCGGCGACCACGACGTCCCGTTCGACGACGGTCGCGAAGGCGCGGACGAAGGGGTAGAGGCCGCCGCGGCCGACCCGCGGACGGACCTTGCAGAAGCGGGCCCGGCTGGACTGGCCGATCTCGCGGCCGACCTCGGCGACGAAGGACAGGGCGGTGCGCACGGCGTTCGCCGGGTCGGAGAAGTACGCGAAGTAGCCCGCCCGGGAACGGTTCTCCCGGTGGCGCCTCCTGATGGCGATGGACAGCACGAGGGCCTGTTCGTCGGCGCCGCCGCTGAACAGGTTGCCGCGGCTGGCGCCGTCGACGGAGAGCAGTCCGGCGTCGCCGGTGCGCTCGACGGCACGGCGCTGGAGTTCGGCGGCGCTGGTCGGGCGGTTGCTGACCATCACCTCCCGGCGGTCCTTCTCGTACCAGCGGAACGCGGGTACGTCGTGGTTGCTGCCGTGCAGGATGCCGAGCTGGCTGGCGCCGGTCTGGCTGGACCAGTCGGTGCGCCAGGCGGTGAGCCGGTGGGTGGGCCGGGCTCTGTCCCCCGTGGCGAGCCAGCGGGCGACGGTCGGCATGAGGCCCTTGCCGACCGCGTCGAGCAGCACGTCGTGGCCGACTCCGTCGAGTTGCAGGAAGACGGTGCCGGGGACGGCGGGGCAGGGCGGCCCGGAGCCGCGGCGGCGTTCGGCGAGGCGGTACAGCCGACGGCGGTAGGCGTCGTCGTCGCGGACGGCCAGGGCGCCGCCGGTGGCGGAGGCGACGGCGGACATCACCGCGGCGACCACGACCGCGGTCTCCCAAGCGACGGCGCCGCCCTCGGTCGGGTCGAGGCGCAGCGCCAGCAGCAGCAGCGCGCCGTTCAGGAAGAACACCAGCAGCCCGAGGACGAGCGCGGGCACCAGCAGCAGGAGCCGGACCAGGAGCGGCCACACCACCGCCGACAGCACACCGAACGCTCCCGCCCCGAACGCGGCGGTCACCGCGATGTCGGTGGCGCTGTCACCGTCCGCGGACCGCAGCTGGAAGTCGGGCAGGATGCCGGCGAGCACGAGCATGGTGACCGTGGAGACCGCCCACACGGCGACACTCCGCCCCACCTGACTGACGACCCGCCGCCAACGCCCACCACGCACGACCCGCACACCTCACGTCCTGGTCCGTCATCGATGCGGGCCGCTTCCAGCGTGGCACACCGCGAGAAGTCGTCGGTTGCGGGCGGGCGCCGGGGGCGCTCAGCGGCCGTCGTACCCCGCCGTCGGCATCGACAGCCGCCGGTGGACACGGGCCTTCATCTGCGAGTCGTACGCGGGCTCCGCGACCCCCACCGTCTCCACCCGCACCCCGCGCCGGGCGCACTCGGCGGTGAACTCGTCGACGGAGGACAGGGCGCTCTCCAGGACCCGGCGGCTGGGGGCCACGAACAGGTCGACGCCGGGCCGGACGCCGTCCCAGAGCACGCAGTGGTCGGGGCGCAGCCCGCGGACCAGCAGCTCCCGGCTCACGGTGTAGCCCCGCTCCGCGGCCCAGCTGGCGCACATGGCGTGCTGGCTGCGGGAGTCCACCAGGAAGGGGTCCTCGTCCAGCTCTTCCAGTGGCGTCAGACTCGCGATCGTCGTGACACGTACCGGTCCCATGGCGTCCCCCTCACCTCCGGGTTTCAGGCGCCGACACTACTCCTGGTCGTAGGCTTCGGGGGAGTCGCGCGAAGGAGGCAAAGAGGTGCCGGTGGAGATCACCTGGTGGGGTCACGCCACCTGCACGGTCGCGGACTCGGACGTACGCGTGCTCACCGATCCCCTGTTCGCGCGCCGGCTCGCGCATCTGCGCCGCCGGCGAGGCGCAGTGCCACCGCCCCGGGCCCGGCAAGCGGACGTGGCGCTCGTCTCCCATCTGCACGCCGACCACCTGCACGTTCCCTCCCTCGCCACCCTCGCGCCCGGCACCCGCCTGCTCGTGCCCCGGGGCGCACCCCGGGCGGTGCCGGGGCTGCGCAGGCTCGGCCATCTCCGGATCCGTGAGGTGGAGCCCGGCGACGAGACGGTGGTCGGGGGCCTGCTCATACGGGCCGTGCCCGCGCGGCACGACGGACGACGGCTGCCGGTCGGAGCGCACCGCTCCCCCGCGCTCGGCTATGTCGTCGAGGGCGAGGCGCGCACGTACTTCGCCGGGGACACGGGGCTGTTCGACTCGATGGCCGAGGAGGTCGGGCCGGTCGACGTGGCGCTGCTGCCGGTCGGCGGCTGGGGGCCGTATCTCGGCGAGGGCCATCTGGACGCGAGCCGGGCCGCTCAGGCGCTGGCCAGGCTGGCACCGCGCAGCGCGGTGCCGGTGCACTACGGCACGTACTGGCCGATCGGGATGGACGCCGTACGCCCGCACGAATTCCATGCGCCGGGCGCGGAGTTCGTGCGACTGGCCTCCGGGGTCGCGCCCGAGGTGGCGGTGCATCTGCTCGGACACGGGGAGAGCGTGCGCCTGGAGGTGGCGCGGTGACGTGGCTCGCGGTTGTCGCGACGACCACGCAACAGGAGTCGACGCAGCAGGCGATCGGCTATCCGTCGCTGTTTCTGCTGGTGCTGATCGGGGCGCTGGTGCCGGTGGTGCCCACGGGGGCGCTGGTGAGTTCGGCGGCCGTGGTGGCGTTCCATCAGACGGCGCCGTTCGCGCTGGCGCTGGTCTTTGTCACGGCGTCGCTTGCCGCGTTTCTCGGGGACATCGCCCTGTACTGGCTGGGGCGGCGCGGGATGGGGTCGAAGAACGGGTCGCGATGGCTGGAGGCCATTCGCTCGCGTGCGCCGGAGGAGCGGCTGGCGCGGGCGCAGGAGAAGCTGGTCGATCACGGGGTTGCCGTACTGGTGTTGTCCCGGCTGGTGCCGGCCGGACGGATTCCGGTGATGCTGGCCTGTCTGATGGCGAAGTGGCCGTTGCGGAGGTTCGCCCGGGGCAACTTTCCGGCGTGCATGGCCTGGGCCGTGACCTATCAGTTGATCGGGATCCTCGGCGGAGCGCTGTTCAGGGAACCTTGGCAAGGGGTGGTCGCGGCGGTCGCGCTGACCCTTGCGATCAGCGCGGCGCCGAGTGTGTGGAGGCGGGTTCGGGCCGCGCGCCCCTAGGCCCGCTGGAGCAGCCGTGAGCCTCCGACGGGCAGGTCCCACAGGTCCTCGCGTGCCAGGCCCGCCTTCTCCCACGCCGCCCGCACCCGCGTCAGCGGTTCCAGCACCGGCTCCGCCGACAGCACGAACGTCCCCCAGTGCATCGGAGCCATCCGTCTGGCCCCCAGATCCTGGGCTGCCCGTACCGCCTCCTCCGGGTCGCAGTGGACGTCGCTGAGCCACCAGCGGGGGTCGTAGGCGCCGATGGGGAGGAGGGCGAGGTCGATGCCGGGGTAGCGGCGGCCGATTCGGGAGAACCAGTGGCCGTAGCCCGTGTCGCCGGCGAAGTGGACACGCTGTCCGTCGGGGGCGGTCAGCACCCAGCCGCCCCAGAGGCTGCGGCAGGTGTCGACGAGGCTGCGCTTGGACCAGTGGTGGGCGGGCACGAAGTCGAGGCGCACGCCGTGCAGTTCCGCCGCCTCCCACCAGTCCAGCTCGGTGACGCAGGTGAAGCGACGGCGGTGGAACCAGCGGGCGAGGCCGGCGGGCACGAACATCGGGGTGTCGCGCGGGAGGCGGCTCAGGGTGGGGGCGTCCAGGTGGTCGTAGTGGTTGTGGCTGATGACGACCGCGTCCACGTGCGGAAGGTCGTCCCAGTCGATGCCGACGGGGGTGATACGGGCCGGGGTGCCGAGGATGCGGCGGGACCAGACCGGGTCGGTGAGGACGGTGAGTCCGCCGATCCGGACGACCCAACTGGCGTGCCCCGCCCAGGAGACGGCGACCGTGCGCGCGTCGACGCGGGGCAGCGGGGCGGGCTCGAAGGGCAGCCGCGGGATGTCGGCGAGGCCCTCCTTGCCCGGTCGCACGGCGCCTTCGCGGGCGAAGCGGGCGGCGGCCTTGAGGCCGGGCAGCGGGGCGGTCAGCCGGTCGTGGAACGTCCGGGGCCACACCCGGCGTTCGCCGAGCGGGCGGGGTTCGGCGAGGGGCGGGAACGGGGGCGCGAAGGGTGACGGGGCCGGAGGTGCGTCGGCTTCCCGGGTGGGCGAACTCGTCGTGGGCGAACTCGTGGTGGGCGACTCGGACTGCTGTGTCATCGAGGAGGCTCCCATCGCTGAGCGTCGTCGCGGAGATCGTCGAAGACCGACTTCAGGTGGATCAACGCACGGTGCACGTGTGGCAGTTCCAACGGCGAGGGTGAGCTGAGGCATTCCGCGCGCTCGGTGTCCGCTGCGCCGAGCAGCGGCCCGGTGGACAGCCGTACGCGCAGCGCCCCCAGGTCGTCACCGAAACGGTGGCCGCCGGGCGCGGGCATGCCGAGCCGGGCGGCGAGGAAGTCCTCCAGTTCCTGGGCGTCGCCGACCCCGTGCTCGGTGAGCGCGGCGCGCAACGGGCCGAGGTCGACGTAGAGATGGCGGCCGGACTGCGGCGGGCGGGCGAGGGTGCCCGCCGAGACGACGGCGGCGTGCACCGCGGCGGCCACGCGCGCGTGCAGGCGTACGGCGGCGGACTGCCGTACGGTCACCGGCTCGGGCTCCGTCAGCGCGTACGCGGCCGCGGCGGCGACCGGTCCGGCGACGCGGGCGCCGAGCGCGGTGAGCACGTCGAGCACGCGCGCGTGGAGGCCGTCGGCCGTCTCGCCGGCCGGGAAGCGGGCGACGGCGGCGGGCCAGCCGGGCGGCAGCAGCGCGCCGGCCAGGTCGGTGAAGACGGTGACCCGGTCGGGCAGCATCTCGGCGGGGCTGAGCAGCACGGTGTCGTGCGGGGCGTGCAGGGTGTCGCGCCAGGTCTCGTCGCTGACCAGGTGCAGCCCCTCGCTCTCGGCGGCTTCGAGGGCCGCGTGCAGTACTTCGGGCGGTGCGACGGTGGCCGTGGGGTCGTCGGCGACGGACAGCACCAGCAGCCGCGGATCACCGCCCTCGGCACGGACCCGGCGCACGGTCTCCAACAGGGCGTACGGATCCGGGACACCGCCGCACTCGGCGGGTGTCGCCACATGGAAGACGGGTCTGCCCAACAGCCGTGCGTACGGCGCCCACCAGGCCGCGCAGGGCCGGGGCACCAGGACGTCGCCGCCGATGGCGTAGGTCAGCGCCAGCAGCAGCGCGGGCGCGCCCGGCGCGGCGACGGTCCGTTCGGGCCCGACGGCAAGGCCCCGCCGCTCCCAGTAGCCGCACGCGGCGTCCAGGAGCGCGGGGCCGCCGCCGATCGGTTCGCTCACGGCACGGGTGGCGGCTTCGGCGACCACGTCGGAGAGTTCGGGCAGCACGGGCAGCCCGTCGTCCGGGATCGGCGGCCCGTAGCGGACAGGGCCGTGGCCTTCCGGGTCCGTCCGCGGCATGGTCCCTCCGGTCCGGTTCGGTGTCGCTGGGTCGCCCGTCGTCCGGTGCGGGTCCCTGGGCTGTCCGTACCCAGGGTCCCGGTGAGCCATGGGGTATCGCTCGGGTCGTGCCGGTCACACGAGGGAGGCGATGGCGGTCAGCAGTCCTCGCCGGGCGCCGACGCCTTGCGTCGCAGCCGGTACACGGCACCGCCGAACGCGCCCGCGATCAGCACACCGCCGGCCACCAGGGCGGGCACGGAGTCGTTGAAGGCCCCTCCCTCGCCGGCATGGACTCCGTGCTCGATCACCGCACCGCCGCAGGAGGTGTCGTGCGGCTCGGGACAGGGCTTGTCGGTGGCGCAGGAGGTGGCGGTCGGTTCGGGGCAGGGCTTGCTCGTGCGGCAGGAGGTGACGGTCGGCTCGGGACAGGGTTTGCTCGTGGCGCAGGAGGTGACCGTCGGCTCGGGGCACGGCTTGCTGGTGGCGCAGGTCAGGTCGAGCGGGTCGGCGCACGGGCCGCTGCTGCCGCTGCGGGGCACGGTGAACGTGGCACTCCACGCCTTGCCCTGCCCGCCGGGAGCGGCCGGACAGTTCCCGTCGACGGTCCACGCGGTGTCGGGGCCGACACCGCCGTCGCCGTCCAGATCCTCGGCCGGAGCGATACGGGCGGTGCCGGAGTAGGCGGGCCCCGACACGCCGTCCTCGTTGCCGGCGACCCGGCGCAGCGGGACGGTGCCCTCCTCGAAGGCCTCTGACGCGGCGTCGAGGGCGGCGGGCGCGGGACCGCCCAGGGCGTCGCAGGAGACCGACACGGTGATGCTGCGGCCCGGGGAGACCTGTCCTGGGCTGACCTCCGCGGCCGGATCCGCGAAGGCGGCCGCGGCGGCGATGACCGGGAGGACACCGGCCAGGGCGGCGACGGACAGGGCACGGACGGTGCGGCGCATGGCGTGGACTCCTTCGGCCGACGGCTGCGGGGGCGCGATGGTCGTGCCCCCGCAGCCATCACAGCCCGCACGGCAGCCCGGCGCGCGCGGCCGGGCACCATTCGCGGGACGGACTCGGCCGAGCGGGTGACGCGGGGTTTACCGCCACCGGGCAGACCGTCGCCGCGCGCCGCCTCCGCGCGCGGCCCGTGGCCCCGGCTCAGTTCAGCAGCGCCGCCAGATCCGCCTCCAGGCCTCGGCCACGCCGGTCGACGACCGCGGACGCCACGTCGCCCAGCTTGCGCTGGGTGCTCTGGGAGATACGGCGCAGGATTGCGAAGGCGGCGTCCGCGTCGCAGCCGAGTACGTGCATGACGATGCCGCACGCCTGGTCGACGACGGGGCGGGTGCGCAGCGCGGTGCCGAGTTGGTCGAGTTCCCTGAGCGCGGCGCGGTAGGAGCGGTCGCGGACCAGGCAGGTCGCGGCCAGGTCGCCGAGCGCCCGGGCCGGCCCGCGCGGGGCGTCCTCCAGGGCGCCCGGCCGGAAGCTGTACAGGCTCAGCGTGACCGTGAGCCCGGAGCGACGGAAGGGGATGGTGACACTCGACCGCACCCCCGAGTCCAGCGCCAGGGCGCGGTACTGCGGCCAGCGCTCCTCGCTCAGCAGGTCCGTCGCGTCGACGGGCTCACCGCGTTCCAGGGCAGCCGGGATGGGTCCCTCCCCTGAGCGCATCTGCACCGCGACGAGCGCGGAGAGGTCGGGGTGGGTGACGGCCGCGGGGCGTTCGGGGCTGTCCTCGCCCACCGTGCTGCTCGCTCCGCAGCAGTGGGTGGTGCAGCGGGCGGCCTGCTCGACCAGTTCCGACAGCCGCCGGCCGGGGAGCGTGGATTCGGGGGACTCCACGCCCCAGCGGCCGGAGTCCTGGGTGTCCGGCATGATGAGATCCTCCCCTCCCCCGTCAGCTTCCCGGTCAACTGGCGGGGAAACAGCGGGAGGAGACGGATCAGGCTGCGCGATGGAGCCAGCCGGACCCGGGACGCTTTACCACGCGCTAGGTTCATCGCATGGCGGAGATGGAAGAGTTCGGTGAAGAGCTCGCGGATTTCGTGCGCCGTGTCGCGGAGTTGAAGGCGGCACGGTCCGTGTCGGCCGACGACCTGCCCACCGTCCTGGACGCGGCCATCTTCGAACTCGACCATGTGGCCGACCGGTTGTGGCCGTGGTACGAGAGGCTCTCCACACACGGCAAGCCCCGCCCGGCCCCCGCCGACCGCCAGGAACAGCGGCTGCTGCGCGCGGTGTTCCAGTGTCTCCCGCTGCCGGTCGCGCTGGTGGACCGGGAGACCGTGGTGCGCCGGCTGAACCTCGCGGCGACCGCCTTCACGGGCGTGCGGTCCGGATACGCGACGGGTCGGCCGCTCACGGGGTTCCTCGCCCACGCCGGCCGGGCGGCGTTCCGCTCCCAGGCCGCGGCCGTGGCACGCGGCGAGGGCGACCGCAGCCTCACCGTCCATCTCCAGCGCCGCCCCGCCGAGCCGGTGCACGTGACGCTGACCGCCGTACGGCCGAGCGGTGAGCCGCGCACCACGGTGCTCGTCCTGTTGCAGCCCGGCGGGCTCGGTGTGCCCGCGGACCCGGCACCGGACCGCAGCGCCACGGGCAGCCATGTCCCGGATCTCACCGAGACCACCCGGCACGCGGCCCTGATGGACCTGCTGGACGCGATGACCACCGCGCTGCTCACGGCCCCGCCCGGAGAGGTCCTGGAGCGCGCGGCGCGCGTGCTGCACGGACGGTTCGCCGACTGGGTGATCGCCGACGCGGGGGGCGCCCGGCTGTCCCGTACGGCCGTGCTCGGTCCGTCGGAGAAGGAATCGGCCGCGCTGGCAGCGCTGGATCCGGCCGATTCCCCCCTCGTCGTCGAAACGGCACGTGGCGGCGCCCCGGCGCTCCAGGTGCGCCCCGAGGACCCGGACGCCCTCGGCCGTGACGCGTCCGGGGCCCCGTTGCTCGTACAGGCGAACGTCACATCCCTGCTGTGCGTGCCACTGACGGCCGCAGGCACCGTGCACGGCGTCCTCACCCTGCTGCGGTGCGGGGCCCGGCCGGCGTTCTCGATGGCCGAGGCGCAGGCGATGGACACGATGTCCAGGCACCTGGCCCTGGCCCTCGGGAAGAGCGGCTGACTAGGCCGCGTCCTCCAGCACCTGATCGCGCACCCTGGTGCAGCACCGGCTGATCAGCCGTGAGACATGCATCTGGGAGATGCCGAGGTGCTCGGCGATACGGCTCTGTGTCATGTCGCCGAAGAACCGCATGTAGAGGATGGCGCGTTCACGCTCCGGCAGCGCGGCCAGCCGATGCCGTACGGCCTCACGGTCCACGACCGTGTCGAGTGCGGGGTCGGGCGAGCCGAGGGCGTCGCCCAGGGAGTAGCCGTCCTCGCTGCCGGGCAGTTCGGCGTCCAGGGAGAGGGCCGTGAAGCTCTCCAGGGCCTCCAGGCCGACCAGGACGTCTTCCTCGCTCATGTTCGCGTGCGCGGCGATCGCGGCCACGGTGGGCCGCTGGCCGGCCGCGGTCTGCGACAGGTCCTGGCAGGCGAACCGGACACGGTTGCGCAGATCCTGGACCCGGCGCGGCACGTGCAGCGTCCACATGTGGTCGCGGAAGTGCCGCTTGATCTCCCCGGTGATGGTCGGTACGGCGTAGCTCTCGAAGGCGTTGCCACGTGCGGGGTCGTACCGGTCGACGGCCTTGACCAGGCCGAGTGCCGCGACCTGACGCAGGTCGTCGAGGCTCTCACCGCGACTGCGGAAGCGCCCGGCGAGCCGGTCGGCCATGGGCAGCCAGGACTCGACGATCCGCTCGCGGATCGTGTCGTGCTGCGGGCCCGGCGGAAGCGTGGCGAGCTTGCGGAAATCTCCCGCGGTGTCAGGGGCGTCGTCGTGCGGGTGGTGCTTCGCGCTCACTTGAGTGGGCATGATGCGCCGCAACTCCCTTGGTCGGTGCTCTGGTTGGACGGTCACCGTGGGAGTGCGGCCGCACGTCGGACAGACGCGGCCGTGGCGGCGAAAGCGTCGCTCCCACGGACGTGCCTCCTGTCCGAAGCACTGGTACTTCGCCTGCCCTGCTCCCTCTCCCACAAACACGCCTCCCGATATGAGCCGCGTGTCGCGCGCCGGTCTTCGGGTACGCGGAGCCTTCACCCCGAAGATCTGGAGGGAGTCATGCAGCGAGGCAGTGACCGGCTGAGCGTCCATCGCGACGACGAGATGAAGCACGAACTACAGGGTCTGCTCAGGTCGGGCCATCCGACACGGACCGAGGAATGGCACGACCCCGAGCCGACGGCCGAGGACGACCCGGAGATCGCGGGCGGTCCGGTGGCACCCGGCCGCACCCGGGCCTCCCTGGCCGCGGTCCGACTGGAGCTGGCCAGGTTCCTCGCCCGCGGCGCCTTCCCGGCGGGCCCGCGCGAACTGGCACGCGAGCTGCGGCGCCGGTACGCGCCGGACGCCCTCGTCGAGGCACTGGAGCGGCAGCCGCGCTCGGCGCGCTACGCCAACGTCCAGGAACTCTCCGAAGCCCTGACCCGCGGCTGAGCGACCGGCAGCTGCGCGGCACCGAGAAAGGACGGTGGACAACGATGCGCATCCCGTTTCTGACAGCACCCGAGGGCGTGGAGCAGATCGAGCTGACCGACCCCTGGCGGGCGGCGGTCGAGGCGGGACACGAGCCGGTTCTCGTATCGACGGAACCCGGTGAGGTGCAGGCCGAGTCCTTCGGCGGGCTGGTGCTGCCCGGCGGTGTGGCCAGCCCGGACTTCCTGCGCATGGACGAGCGCGCGGTGACGTTCGTCCAGCCTTCTTCGAGCGGGGACTGCCGGTCGCCGCGATCTGTCACACCCCGTGGACGCTCGTCGAGGCGGACGTCGTACGTGGTCGGACGCTGACCTCGTGGCCCAGCCTGCGGACCGACATCCGCAACGCGGGCGGCACCTGGGTCGACGAGCAGGTCCACATCGACGACAAGGGCCCGAACCTGCTGATCACCGGTCGCAGGCCGGACGACCTGAAGGCGTTCGACGCGGCGTTCCTCGCGGTGTTCGCCCGGCAGACGGTCTGACCTTCCGGCCTTCGCCGGGACTATGTGTCCCCGCCCCGTTCCCGGGCCCCTTCGCGGGTGCGCCCCGCGGCCACCGGTCGCCGCGGGTTGCGGCGCAGATACTCGCCCTCCAGCTGGGCCATACGGTCGTTATGGGCGCGCAGCGCGTCGTTCGAGCCGTGCAGCAGTGTGTCGTGGCGCGTGCGGTGGATGGTCTCCAGCTCTTTCATGAGCTGCTGGTCGTCCAGCCGACCCGGGTCGACTCCGGTCATGGTGGTGCCCCGCTCGTCGTGGTCGTCCATACGGTTCGAGTACCCGCCGGATCTCGCTTCTCGCCTCCACTGTACGAACATTCCCCGGGTCAGCGCGCCCGCTCCACCCGCCGTTCGTCCCACACCGGCTCCGGCGTCTCACGGACCCGGCCGTCGCTGCCGAAGACCAGGTAGCGGTCGAAGGAGCGGGCGAACCAGCGGTCGTGGGTGACCGCGAGGACCGTGCCGTCGAAGGCCTCCAGGCCCTCCTGGAGGGCCTCGGCGGACTCCAGGTCGAGGTTGTCGGTCGGCTCGTCGAGCAGCAGGGCCGTGACGCCCTCCAGCTCCAGCAGCAGGATCTGGAAGCGGGCCTGCTGGCCGCCGGAGAGCCGGTCGAAGCTCTGCTCGGCCTGGTTCGTCAGCTCGTAGCGGCGCAGCCGGGACATCGCGGCGCCCCGGTCCTGGGAGTGCTCGGTCCACAGGATGTCGAGCAGCTTGCGCCCGGCCAGCTCGGGGTGGGCGTGCGTCTGCGCGAAGTGCCCGGGCACGACGCGCGCGCCGAGCTTCCACTCCCCCGTGTGCGTGACGGTGTCCCCGGCGAGCAGCCGCAGGAAGTGGGACTTGCCCGAGCCGTTGGAGCCGAGGACGGCGACCCGCTCGCCGTAGAACACCTCCAGGTCGAAGGGTTTCATCAGGCCGGTGAGCTCAAGTCCCTTGCAGGTGACGGCCCTTACGCCGGTACGGCCGCCCTTCAGCCGCATCCTGATGTCCTGCTCGCGCGGCGGCTCCGGCGGCGGCCCGGCCTCCTCGAACTTGCGCAGCCGGGTCTGTGCGGCCTGGTAGCGGGAGGCCAGCTCATGGCTGATGGAGGCGGCCTGCCGCAGATTCAGCACCAGCTTCTTCAGCTGGGCGTGCTTCTCGTCCCAGCGCCTGCGCAACTCCTCGAAGCGGGCGAAGCGTTCGCGTCGCGCCTCGTGGTACGTGGCGAAGCCGCCGCCGTGCACCCAGGCGTCGGCGCCGGCGGGCGAGGGCTCGACGGAGACGATCTTCTCGGCGGCACGGGCGAGCAGCTCACGGTCGTGGGAGACGAAGAGCACCGTCTTGCGGGTCTCCTTCAGCCGCTCCTCCAGCCAGCGCTTGCCGGGCACGTCGAGGTAGTTGTCGGGCTCGTCGAGCAGCAGCACCTCGTCGGTGCCGCGCAGCAGCGCCTCCAGGACCAGCCTCTTCTGCTCACCGCCGGACAGGGTCCGCACCTGCCGCCACTGCGCCTTCTCGTACGGCACCCCGAGCGCGGCCGTGGTGCACATGTCCCACAGCGTCTCCGCCTCGTATCCGCGCGCCTCCGCCCAGTCGGCCAGCGCCTGCGCGTACGCCAGCTGCGCGGCCTCGTCGTCGACGCTCATCATCGCGTGCTCGGCCTTGTCGACCGCTTGCGCGGCCTCGCGGATCCGGGGCGGCGCGACCGACACGAGCAGATCCCGTACGGTCGTCTCGTCCCGTACGGAGCCCACGAACTGGCGCATGACGCCGAGGCCGCCACTCACGGTGACGGTCCCGCCGTGCGGTTTCAGCTCGCCGGAGATCAGCCGCAGCAGGGTCGTCTTGCCCGCGCCGTTCGGTCCGACCAGGGCCACGACGGCGCCTTCACCGACCCGGAAGGACACATCGCCGAGCAGCGCCCTCCCGTCGGGGAGGTAGTACTCGAGATGTGCGGCTTCCAGATGTCCCATGGGAACGCATTCTGCGGGCGGGGGACGAGACCGGGCAAACTCTTATCGCGCCTACTCGGCCGGTTCCAGGGGCTGACCGGTGGGACCGCCCTCGGTGCCGGGTCCGGTGGCCTCCACGACGGCGCCCGCCCACGACAGCGCCTTCCAGCCGTCGGACGGGGAGCCCTCCAGGACGACCACGCCGGTGTTGTCGAGCGGGCGGGCGGCGGCGAAGGAGATGTCGACGTTGTCGGCGCGGGCCGCGGTCCACACGCGGATCGCCGCGCCGTGGCTGACCATGGCGACGGTCCCGGCCCCGCTGCCGGCGGCCTCGGCGACCACGGCGTCGTACCGGCCCAGCGCCTCGGTGCCGCTCTCGCCGCCCGGCATCCGCAGGCCCACGTCACCCGCCGCCCAGGCGAACGCGGTCTGCATGTAGATCCGGCCGTGCTCCGCGTCGCCGGGCAGCATCTCAAGATCGCCCGCCGACACTTCCCGGATGCCGTCGCGGACGAGCATGTCGAGGCCGCGGGCGGCGGCCAGTGGGGCGGCGGTGAGCCGGGTGCGGATCAGGGTGGAGACGTACAGGGCGTCGATGTCCTCGTCGGCGAGAGCCTGCGGCAGCAGGGCCGCCTGGCGCTCGCCGAGTGCCGTCAGACCCGGCCCGGGAACGGCCGTGTCCAGCAGATGGTCCACGTTGGAGGGGGTCTGGCCGTGGCGTATGAGGAGCAGGCGCATCTACTGGGTCCTCCGGGTGTCGTTCGCGGCCCGGCGTACAAGAAACGGGCACTTCAGGGTACCCGGCACCCCATGAACCCAGACGTCGACCTCACCGCCCCCATCCCCGGCCGGCACGCGCTGCGCGACCGGCTGCTCGCGCTGGACTCCCGGCTGTTCGAGTTCGCGGCCGAACGCAACTGGCCCGGCGCCGAACACGTCCTGCCCCGGCTGAGCCGGAGCGCCAATCACGGCGTGCTGTGGTTCACGGCGGCGGCCGTCATGGCGGCGAGCCGTACGCCCCGGGGGCGCCGTGCCGCGGCCCGCGGTATCGCCTCCCTCGCCCTGGCCTCGGCCACCATCAACACCCTCGGCAAGCGCAGTGTGCGCCGCCCGCGCCCCGTCCTCGACCCGGTTCCGGCGGCGCGGCACCTGAAGCGGCAGCCGATCACCACATCGTTCCCGTCCGGTCACTCCGCGTCCGCTGCGGCCTTCGCGACCGGCGTCGCCCTGGAGTCCCCCACCTGGGGCGCCGTGATGGCACCGCTCGCCTGGTCGGTCGCCCTGTCCCGCGTCTACACCGGCGTCCACTTCCCGAGCGATGTGCTCGCGGGCGCGGCGCTGGGCGCGGGTGCCGCCTTCGCCGTACAGGGCCTGGTGCCGACCCGGGTCCAGGGCACCCCGCCGGCCCGGCCGCGTGCGGACGCCCCCGCGTTGCCGGACGGTGCGGGTCTGATCGTCGTGTCCAACACCGCCGCGGGCAGCGCCGACCGGGCGCGCACGCTGGCCCAGGCGCTGCCGCAGGCCGAGCTCGTGGAGTGCGAACCGGCCGACATGCGCGACGAGTTGGCGAAGGCGGCCGCCCGCGCCCAGGCCCTCGGCGTCTGCGGCGGCGACGGCACCGTGAACGCCGCGGCCGAGGTCGCCCTGCGGCACGGCCTGCCTCTCGCGGTGCTGCCCGGCGGCACGCTGAACCACTTCGCCTACGACCTGGGTGTGGAGGACGCCCGCGATCTGAGCCGGGCCGTCCGCGGTGGTGAGGCCGTGCGGGTGGACGTCGGCCGGTTCGCCTCCGGCGAGCACCGGGGCATCTTCCTCAACAACTGCAGCCTCGGCGTCTACCCGGAGCTGGTGCGCGAGCGGGACCGCTGGTCGCACCGCATCGGCGGCTGGCCGGCCGGAGTGCTCGCGGCACTGCGGGTGCTGAACGCCGACCAGCATCCGCTGGAGGCCGAACTGAACGGTCGGGCACGTCCGTTGTGGCTGCTGTTCGTGGGGAACTGCACCTACCACCGCATGGGCCTCGTGCCGGGCCGCCGCACGGATCTGGCGGACGGCCGCTTCGACGTACGTGTGGTGCACGGCGGCCGCAAACCGGCGTTGCGCCTGCTCGCGGCCGCCTTCGCGGGCCCGCTCACCCGCTCCCCGGCCCACGCCGCGGTCCAGGTGGACCGACTGCGCGTGGCCGGCGTCGCACCGGGGACACCGCTCGCCCATGACGGCGAAGTCACCGAAGTGCACGGCGAGGTGACGCTGGAGAAGCTGCCGGAGGCGCTCACGGTGTACCGCCCACTGAACGGCACGTCCACATAATGAAATGCGGGTCTCATCATTCGACATGCCGACGTACGGTGTCGGCATGTCGAAACCGCAGGAGAAAACCCGGGAAACCGCTGTCTACACGCACGGCCACCATGAGTCCGTACTTCGCTCGCACACCTGGCGGACCGCCGCCAACTCAGCCTCGTACCTGCTCGGTTCACTGAAACCGCATATGAAGATCCTGGACATCGGCTGCGGTCCGGGCACGATCACCGCCGACCTGGCGGCGCTGGTCCCCGAGGGGCATGTCACCGGCGTCGACCGGGCGCCGGAGATCCTGGATCAGGCCCGGGCGACGGCCGACGAGCGCGGCCTGACGAACGTCGACTTCGCGGTCGCCGACGTCCACGCCCTGGACCACCCCGACGACACGTTCTGCGTGGTCCACGCCCACCAGGTGCTCCAGCACGTCGGCGATCCGGTGCGGGCGCTGCGCGAGATGGTGCGGGTGACGAAGCCGACCGGGTTCATCGCCGTCCGCGACTCGGACTACGCGGCGATGACCTGGTATCCCGCGTCACCGGGCATGGACGACTGGCTGGACCTCTACCGGCGGGTGGCCCGCGCCAACGGCGGCGAGCCGGACGCGGGGCGCCGGCTGAAGTCCTGGGCGCTGGAGGCCGGCCTCACCGACATCACCGCCACCTCCAGCACCTGGACCTTCTCCACGCCCGAGGAGCGGGCCTGGTGGAGCGGCCTGTGGGCGGACCGCACCGAGGCTTCCGGGTACGCCGAGCGGGCCACGGCCGGCGGTCACGCGACCCCCGAACGGCTGCGGTCCGTCTCGGACGCCTGGCGTACGTGGGGCGAGCAGGAGGACGGCTGGTTCAGCGTCCTGCACGGGGAGATTCTCTGCCGCAAGAAAGCCTGAAATCCGGATTCCGGGAAACCCGGCCAGTAGGAGGTGGAATTATGGTTCCCATTCTGCTGGTACTTCTTCTGGCGCTGATACTTTTCGGTGCCGGATTCGCCGTAAAGCTGCTGTGGTGGATTGCACTGATAGTGCTGGTGCTGTGGCTGCTGGGATTCCTCATGCGAGGCACTACGGCAGCCGGAGGCAGGGGCCGCTGGTACAGGTGGTGAGTCGGCTTGTGAGTCGGCTCCCCTCGATCGATTGATCCTTCGATCGATCGATCCCTGATCGGATCAGTCCCTGGGGAGCAGCGGTCCGAGCGGCCCGAGGTCCAGATTGAGGTCCTCGGGCCGCAGTCCGTAGCGCTCACGGAGTTCGGTCATCCGGTCGTGGTCGCGTTCGACGGTGTCGGGCTCCAGGTCGAGCCGGCTGCGCGGGGTCATGTCAGCCCCTGAAAGGGCGAGGGAACCTGTGCGTTCACGGAGCTGATCAGCGCGTTCAGATCGATACGGACGAGGTCGACGTCCGCGATGCGCAGGGTGACGTCCCCCGTGATGACGACGCCGCCGGCCAGCAGCCGGTCGAGCAGATCCACGAGGGCGACCTCACGGCGTTCGATGACCGTCACGCGCTCTCCTCCCCCACGAAGGAATAGGCCGCCCAGGGCCCGGTGAGTTCGACGCGAATTCCCGCTTCCTCGTCCTTCGTACGGTCCACCATTTCGACGAACCCCTCGGAATCGGCACGCGGCACGAGATAGGCGGCGTTGAGCACATTCCGTCCGGAGGCGCCGGAAAGGGAGGTGCTCTGCGGGGTGTGCAGCCTGGAATCCTCGGCCCACGCGGAAAGCGTCGTGTGCAGGCTGCTCGCGAACATCTCCGCGTGCTGCCACGTGTCCTCGTGCGCACGGGCCCGCGAACGCCGCTGCCGCAGGTAGTCCCGGCCCGACGCGGCCGGCCCCGCGGGCGGGCCGGTCTCCGCGGGCTCCAGGTCGACGTACACCTTCACACCCCATTCCACCCGCCCCTCCAGCCGGTCCAGGGTGCGGCGGAACTCGGCCTCGCGCGCCTCCATCATGATCCGTACACCGCTGTCGTCCCGGAAGACGGTGGCGAGCCGGAGCGGCAGCGGAGTGGTGACCACGGTGAGCGCGTCGATCACGCTCTGGTGGGCACGCGCGGTCTCGGTGAGCCAGTCCAGGTCCTCCAGATGGGCGCGGAGCGGTTCCTCGGCGAAGTCGCGCTCCGGCACCGTGCTGAGGACCGCGACCAGGCCGTGGTGCGTCAGCTGTTTCGGCGGCTCGCCCGCGACGCCGTTCAGCTGGGCCTGGAGCGCGGACCGGAAGGGACGGCACACGGCGTAGACGTAACGCAGGCCGGTCATGGGATCTCCTCCTGCCCTCGGCCGGGCTCCAGGGCGGCAAGCCTCTCGCGCAGCTCGGCGTTCTCACGGGCGAGCTCGTCGCGCCGGGCACGCGAGGACAGCGACGGGTCGTCCTCCCACCAGTCGATACCCATCTCGCGTGCCTTGTCGACAGAGGCGACGATGAGGCGCAGCTTGATGGTGAGCAGCTCGATGTCGAGCAGGTTGATCCGGATGTCGCCGGCGATGACGACGCCCTTGTCGAGCACGCGCTCCAGGATGTCGGCGAGGTTCGCACCGCCGTTCGAGCCGTAGGGCTCGGGGAGCCGGCTGGCCATCGTCATCGACGACTCCCGCCTTCTGCGTACTCGTACTCTTCCTCTTCTTCGTCTTCTGGATTTTCTATGTCTTCTGCGTTTTCTGCGTCCTCGTACTCGCCGGCGTCCTCCTCTTCCTCCTCTTCCTCCTCTTCCTCCTCGTACGCCTCCTCCTCCGCCACCACGTCCTCATGGCTGCGGACGACCTCGCCGTCGCGGATCTCGCCGCGCCAGCCCTCCTCCGCCTCGCCCTTGAGGGTGATGAAGCGGACGTAGTTCTTGAGGTCGAGGCGGGCCCGGCGGCCCTGGGCGCGCCAGATGTTGCCGGTCTTCTCGAACAAACCCTTGGGGTAGTACTCGATCACCAGCAGGACGCGG
This sequence comes from Streptomyces sp. NPDC051963, assembly GCF_044593495.1. Lineage (NCBI taxonomy): Bacteria > Bacillati > Actinomycetota > Actinomycetes > Kitasatosporales > Streptomycetaceae > Streptomyces > Streptomyces sp. NPDC051963. Next base: position 100,537 of record NZ_JBIUCC010000004.1, read on the forward strand.
GTGAGGTTGTCCGCGAGGTGGTGGAAGGAGACGACACCCTTCGTCGTGCCCTTGGCGCCCTCCGACGTCCACGCGATGCGGTCGTCGGGGACCTGCTCGGTCGTGTGCGCCTTCCAACTGCGGTTGGACCAGAAGACCTTGAGCTGCCAGTCGGAGTTCGTGTCGTCGGCGCGGCCCGCGCTCTTCACACCCTTCGCGAAGGTGCTGAACTCCTGGTAGCGGGTCCACTGGTCGTACGCGGTGCGCAGCGGTACGCCGACGTCGATGTACTCGATGATGACGGTGGGCTTCTTCCCCGCGCCGCCCTTGCGCCTGCCCTTGCCGCCGCCGAGGTTCTTCAGGGCGCCGACGATGTTGTCCTTGGCGCGGGCGGCGCCGAGCTCCAGGGCGCTGCGCAGCGGCCCCTTGCCCTCGGCGAGCTTGCGGCCGCCGTCGAGGGCGAGCTTGGCGAAGCCGGGGCTGTTGCCCTCCGCGATGTCGTTCAGCTTGCCGGTGGTCTCGCCGAGCTTGCGGCCGACGCCCACCAGCATCCGCTGGGCCTGGGCGGCCAGGTATTCCTGAAGTTCGGCCTTGAGCCGGTCGGCGGCTTCGCTGTGAGCGAGGTCGCCGAGCGGGCTCGCGGTCGCCCCGCGTGCGGCGGAGCGTGCGGATCCGAGGGTGTCGGTCATCACTCACCGCCCCCCTTCGGGAGCCGGGACCGGGCGCCGCGGACGGCGCTCCTGGCTCCGCTGGTGCTCTTGCGCGCGGTGGCCGCGGTCTTCTTGGCCGCCTTCTTCGCCGGCGCCTTCTTCCGGGCCGGGGGCTGCTTGGCCGGGGGCTGCTCGGCCGCCGCCGTCTTCTTCGCGGCCGCCTTCTTGGCCGGCGCCTTCTTGGCCGCCTTCTTCGCCGGCGCCTTCATGGCCTCGTCGTTCCGGGGCGGCTCCGCTTCGTCGTCGAACTCCTCGTAGTCTTCGGCACCTTCCGCGTCTTCCGCGTCTTCCGCGTCTTCTGCTTCTTCGGCGTACTCGGCCTCTTCAGGCTCTTCCTCGTCCTCCGCGTTCCTCTCGAAGCCGAGGTCGGGCGTTTCGGGTACCACGCCCGCGAGCTGGTCACGGACCTGTTCGGTACGTCCGTGCAGCCGGTCGGCGACCGCGTCGAGCTGTCGCGCGACCATGGCGCCCGACGCCGCCTTGCCGACGCCTCGCAGGTCCTCGCGCAGCTGGTCCCCGATCTCCTTGAACTGCGGGTTGTTCGCCAGTTGCCCGGTGACCAGGTCCGCGAGCGCCCGCGGGCCGAGTTGCATCCGCTTGCCCGCCACCAACGTGCCGACGGCGAACGCCAGTTTCATCTTCTTCGTACGTCCGAGGACGTATCCGGCCCCGATCGCGAGGCCCAGTGCTATTCGGTTCATCGTGCCGTCCCGTTGCCTGTGCCCGCGCCGGTGCGCAGGCCCGTCTCCAGCCGGTCGAGGAGTTCGTCCTCCCGGCGGTCGAACTCCTCCTCATCGATCTCGCCTGCTTCCAACCGCTCTTCGAGCTGGGCGAGTTCGGCCCGGACGGCGGCCGGATCGTAGTAGATCCGTTCCGCCTCGCTCAGGACCTGTCTCACCACCCACGCGCTGCCGCGCACCGGGGCGAACGGCAGCAGCAGGATCTCTCCGAGCAACCCCACGGCTCACTCCTCGCCGGCGTCGGCGCCGAGGACGGAATCCGCCGGCTCGGCCGGTCCGGGCTCGACGAAGCTGTACGGCGGCAGCGGCCCGTTGAGGCGTAGTTCGAGGTGAGGGAAGGCCTTGCGGGTCGCCTCCACGGCGGTCACGAACGTCTCGGCCGCCCTTCGGTCCACCAGGAACGACAGGTTGGCCAGCCAGCCGGCGGACTCGGGGCCCGTGCTCACGGCGGCGGCGACCGGTTCCAGGGCGCCGCGCACCTCGACCGCGTCCGCGGCCTCGCGGGCCTTCACCGCGGAGACCACCGTCTCGCCGAGCCGCAGCCGCTGATCGTAAGTGCCGCCACCCGCCTGCCGGTTGGCCTCGGTCATGGCCCGGATCTCCGGGTTCTCGGAGAGCACCCGGTGCAGGACGGCCTCTTCGTCGTGCACCGCCTTGACGTTGTACTCGACCTTGCCGTCCAGCTCCCGCAGGCGCTCCTTGTAGTGCTCGGCCCGTTCGGCGAGCACGTCGGTGACGGAGCCGTCGTCGGGGGCGACGCTGCCGAACCGCATGGGCAGCACACAGCCGGCGGCGCCGGTCTCGGCGAGCACGGCCTGGTGGGCCAGCAGGTCCCGGCGCTTGGGGCGCAGCCCGTCGGGCGCGTCGCTGACGAGGGCCGCCAGGTCCGCCTCGGTCAGGACGCGAACGGGGCGCGGCGGGTCGCCGACGCCGGACAGCTTCTTGGGCAGGGCCGGATGGGAGGCGGCGGTGATGCCGTAGACGTACGTACTCACTCCTGCTCCTCCTTCCGGCGTGCGGCGGCCGACTTGCGGGGACGCGGCCGGGGTTCGGCCTCCCCTTCCTGGCGTGCCTGCTTGAAGGCGTCGGAGATGGTTTCGGCGGCACCGGACAGCGCCCCCTTGGACTTGCCGCGCGCACCGGACTCGGTGATCTGGCCGACGACGTCGGGCAGGCCGGGGCTCTTGCGCGGTCCCGCCTCCAGGTCGAGCCGGTTGCACGCCTCGGCGAAGCGCAGATAGGTGTCGACGCTGGCGACGACGACCCGGACGTCGATCTTCAGGATCTCGATGCCGACCAGGGAGACTCGCACGAACACGTCGATGACGAGCCCTCGGTCGAGGATGAGTTCCAGGACGTCGTAGAGGCCGCTGGTGCCACCCGCTCCGCCGCCTTGCTGTGCCGGGACAACGGTCATGCCGACCGTTCCTCCTTGTCTTGGGTTGTGGTGGGCGGGCGACCTAACGGCCGCCCTGCCTGTGTGCGTCGGACCGCCCGCGTTCGTAGCGGCGGACGCGTCGGTAGCCGGTGAGCTGCCCCTCGGAGTCGAGATCGACCTGGTAGCTGGCGAGCAGGCTCATCGTGTCGGGGACGCGGACCAGTTCCAGGACCTCGATCTCCAACACCCAGCCGTCCTCGGTCTGTTCGAAGGACGACACCGTCTCCGCGGTCATGCCGGTGAGTTCGGAGAGTTGGGCGCGTGCCTGGCTCAGGATCTCCATGGGGGTCGGCTTGTCGTCCGCCCCGCCCCGTTGTTGTCTGGATGATTTGGGTGTGTTCTGTGAATTAGTCATGGGCGCCTCGGACGGCGAGTGGCCCTGGACGCGTCGGCCAAACCCACGGGACCACTGATTTCAGTCGCGCAGGGCGTTGAGCCTGCGCCGGGCCGGGCCCAGGGCGCGGCCCTTCCTCAGCACTCCGGCCCAGGGATCGGTGCGTGCCTGCTCGACGGCGTCGGCGATGGTCCAGTGGCGGGCGTCCAGGCCCGGGTCGTCCAGTTCGGTCCAGGTGAGGGGGGTGGCGACGGGCGCTCCGGGCTCGGCACGGACCGTGAAGGGCGCGGCGGCGGTCTGGGCGTAGGCATTGCGCTGGACGTCCAGGTACAGCCGGTCGCCGCGGTCCTTCTTGCGGGCGGCGGTGGTGAGCCGGTCGGGGTGCGCGCCGGCGAGGTCGCGGGCGAACTCCCGTACCTCGTCGAACGTATGGCGTCCGTCGAGCGGCACGATCACATGCAGTCCGCGGGAGCCGGTGGTCATCAGGGCCGAGGGCAGCCTCAGTTCGTCGAGCAGTTCGCCCAGCAGCCGGGCGGCCTCGCGCACCGTCTCGAAGTCGTCCGCGGACGGATCGAGGTCGAAGACCATCCGGTCGGGCCGGTCGAGGCTGTCGGTGCGCGACAGCCATCGGTGCAGGGTGAGACAGGCCTGGTCGGCGAGGTACACGAGGGTCGCGGTGTCGTCGCAGACGGTGTGGCGGACGGTGCCGCCCTCCTTGGGCACCTCGACGCGCGTGATCCACTCCGGGTAGTGGTCCGGGGTGTTCTTCTGCATGAACCGCGGCCCGTCGAGCCCGTCGGGGTGCCGCTGGAGCATCAACGGGCGGCCGCGCAGGTGCGGCAGCATGAACGGCGCGACGGCCCGGTAGTAGTCGACGAGATCGCCCTTGGTGTACTCCTTCGCGTCCCCGCCGCCGGGGAAGAGCACCTTGTCGGGGCGGTGCACGTCGACGGTACGGCGGCCCGCACGGACCGTCGTCACGTCGTCGCGGCTCATCGCACGACCGCCTCCTCCACCAGCAGCCGCCCCGAAGCCGCGATCGACTCGGCGTCGATGCCCGCGGCGTGCAGCTGCTCCTCCGGCGACGCCGAGCCCGGCATCGACCGTACGGCGAGCCGCACCAGGCGCGGCACGGGCCGGCCGTCGAGGAACGCGGCCAGGACGGCGTCGCCGATGCCGCCCTCCTCGTGGTGGTCCTCCACGGTGAGCAGACAGCCGGTGTCCTCGGCGGCCTTGCGCAGGGTGGGCAGGTCGGCGGGCTTGACCGAGTACAGGTCGACGACCCGGACGGCGATGCCCTCCCCCGCCAGCGCGTCGGCCGCGGCCAGCGCCTCGTGCACGGTGACGCCTGCCGCGACGATCGTCATCCGGTCCTGCGCGGAGGAGCGCAGCACCTTGCTGCCGCCGACCGGGAACTCCTCGCCGGGGCCGTAGATCACCGGGCTCTTGCCGCGGGAGGTACGCAGATAGCGGATGCCGTCGCAGCCCGCCATGGCGGCGACGAGGTGCGCGGTCTGGTTGGCGTCGCACGGGTAGAGGACGGTCGAGCCGTGCACCCCCCGCATCATCGCCAGGTCCTCCAGACCCATCTGCGAGGGCCCGTCCTGTCCGATCGCGACACCGGCGTGCGAGCCGACGAGGTTGATGCCGGCACCGCTGACCGAGGCCATGCGCACGAAGTCGTGCGCGCGCGTGAGGAACGCGGCGAACGTGGACGCGTACGGCACCCAGCCGCGCGCCGCGAACCCCACCGCGTTGGCGACCATCTGCTGCTCGGCGATGTAGCACTCGAAGAACCGGTCGGGGTGTTCCTTGGCGAAGAACTCGGCCCGTGTGGAGTCGCTGACCTCGCCGTCGAGGGCGACGATGTCCCCGCGCGCGGTGCCGAGCGCGGTGAGCGCCTGGCCGTAGGCGTCCCGGGTCGCGGCCTCGTCGCCCTCGTCCCAGCGGGGCAGGTCGAGGTGCCCTGTGCGTACGGCGTGCAGCATCCGGGCGGCGGGCGGCTCCTGGACGCGGACGCGCAGGTCGCGTCGGCCGCCGAGCTCGTCGATCGCCTCGTCGGCGTCGGGCAGCGGCTTGCCGTGCAGTCCCTCGCGGTCCTGGACGGCCGCGACGCCCTTGCCCTTGAGGGTGCGGGCGATGATCACGGTCGGCTGTCCGGTCGTCGACAGGGCCTCGCCGTAGGCGCGGTCGATCGCGTCGACGTCGTGTCCGTCGATCTCGACGGTGTGCCAGCCGAAGGCCTGGAAGCGGCGTGCGTAGGCGTCGAGGTGGTGGCCGTGCCGGGTGGGGCCGCGCTGGCCCAGCCGGTTGACGTCGAGGATCGCGACGAGGTTGTCCAGGTGTTCGTACGCCGCGTGCTCGGCGGCCTCCCACACGGACCCCTCGGCCAGTTCGCTGTCGCCGCAGAGCACCCACACCCGGTATCCGGTGCGGTCCAGCCGCTTGCCGGCCAACGCGATGCCGACGCCGACGGGCAGTCCCTGACCGAGCGAGCCGGTGGCCGTCTCGACCCAGGGCAGCCGCCGGGGCGTCGGATGCCCTTCGAGCATGCTGCCGAGCTTGCGGAAGGTGAGCAGCGTGTCGTCGTCGAGGGCGCCGGCCGCCTTGTACATGGAGTACAGCAGCGGCGACGCATGCCCCTTGGACAGCACGAAGCGGTCGGCGGCGGGGTGGGTGGGGCGGTCGAAGTCGTAGCGGAAGTGGTGGGCGAGCAGGACCGCCATGAGGTCCGCGGCGGACATCGAGGAGGTGGGGTGCCCGGAGCCCGCGGCGTCGGCGGCACGGACGCTGTCCACCCGCAGTTGCTGGGCGAGTTCCTGGAGTTCACCGGTGTTCATGAGGCTCCTTCCGCGGGGTGGTCGGGGCGCTTGACGGGGCCGGGTGGTTCGGGGTACGCGGAGCTGTGCGCTGCCTCGAGCGCCTCCTCCGGCATCCGTGGCAGTTCCGGTGAGGCCGTGTCCAGGGGTACCGACCAGGACCGCACGAGCCCCAACTGCACCGCCTGGCGCGGCAGTACGGCGTCCAGCAGCCAGTCGGCGGCGACCCGGACGCGGTTGCCGGACATCGCCGCGAGGTGGTAGCCGCGGGTGACCGCCCCGGCGAGCGGGCCGGCCGGCGGCACGCCCAGCGAAGCGAGATGGGGGTCCCCCCGCCCGAAGGGTGGGGGAGGGTTGGCGGCGGCCTGGGCGCCGCCCAGGCCGCCGACGAACCCCAGGTCGCGGTGGCGGTAGACGCTCCGCTCGCCGATGCCGAGGGATGCCGCGACATTGCGGCCCACGGCCTTGCCGTGCCGCCAGGCGTGCTGGGCGGTCATCGGTGTGAAGGAGCCGGGGTTGTTCAGGTCGGGCACGGCGGCCGCGTCACCGCAGGCGAACACCTCGGGCCGGCCCGGCACTTGAAGGTACGGGTCGACGATGAGCCGCCCGCGCTCCAGCGGCTGCCCGACACCCTCGACGAGCGGATCGGGCCGTACGCCCACGCACCACACCAGCGTGCGGGTCTCGACGAACTCCCCGTCGGTCAGCAGGACTCCGTCGTGCGTGGCCTCCTTCACCGAGGTCCCCATGCGCACCTCGACGCCCCGCTGCCGCAGCACACGGTCGGCGGTGCGGGAAAGATGCTCGTCCAGTTCGGGCAGGACGCGCGGCGCGACGTCGAGCAGCAGCCAGCGCGGACGTATGCCGCCCCGCAGCGGATGCCGCACCTGCGCGTCCGTGTAGCGCTGCCCCTGCGCGGCGACTTCCGTGCCGGTGTATCCGGCGCCGACCACGACGAAGGTGCACCGGGCGGCGCAGCTCCCGGGGTCGTCCTCGGCGGCCGCGAGCTCCACCTGCCGGGTCACGTGGTCGCGCAGGTACAGCGCTTCGGGCAGCCCACGGAAGCCGTGCGCGTGCTCCGCGACCCCGGGGACGGGCAGCAGTTTGTTGACGCTGCCGACGGCGAGCACCAGCCGGTCGTACGGCAGCGTGCCGCGCGAGCCCTCGGGGTCGCGGTAGTGCACGGTGCGCGCGTCGAGGTCGACGCCGTCGGCCTCGCCGAGCACCAGCCGTACCCGGGGCAGGGTGCCCGAGAGGGAGACGGTGACCCGGCGCGGCTCCAGGATTCCGGCGGCGACCTGGGGCAGCAGGGGCAGATACAGAAAGTAGTCGGTCGGGTTCAGCAGGGTGATCTCGGCCCGGTTCCGGGTCAGCCGCGACAGCGTGCGGGCCGCCTGATACCCGGCGGATCCGGCTCCGACGATCACGATGCGGGGTCGACTCACAGTTCGCCTCCGGCGCTGTGGCTCGTACGGGGTCTTCCGCGTCCCCCTGGTCAGCGCCCCCAAACACGGCGTGAGCGAGGGTCCTGCCCCCTATGGCCGGTGACCCCCGGCGGGTGGACCCGACCCGCAGGAACCGCTCGTCACGCCCGGTGGTGCGGCGGCTCGGGGTCGCCGTCGTCGGGGCGCGGTGCGGCGGACGGTACGCCGGCCCCCGGCGCGCCGGTCGCCCCGCTGAACCCGCCGGGCGCGGCGGGCGGCACGGGCGGATACGGCGGCGTACCGGCGGGGGTGGGTTCGGCGACGGGTTCGCCCGCACCGTCGCGTGTCGGCCGGGACGCCGACGGCCGGGCGGTTCCGCGCAGTACATAGGCCACGACGCCCAGGATCACCGCGGTGATCAGGGCGGCGGCCCAGTCCGGCAGTCCGATGGCGAGGGCCAGGCCCAGGGCGAGCGCGAGGGCCGCGCCCGCGTACAGGGCGACGGCGCCGGACGCGGCGTACAGGACGGCCGTGCGGCGCTGCTTGCGGGTCTGCTCACGCAGTTCGTCGCGTATGGTCTCGCGCGCCACCTGCGCCAGTTCGTCGACCAGCGCCTTGTCCAAGTGCTCCAGATGATCCAAGCGGTTCATGGCCGCCGGGTACCCCCGGCCCGGTGCGCGTAACGCCGCGGCGCACGGCCATGGGCGACTTGGTGGTCGGGCGGAGGAGATCGGGCAAAACGATCTCCTCTCGCCGACCGTCCCAACTAGGCTCGTCCACATGGACATTCTGGGAGCCACGCTGCGCGTCTGCGTCGACGACCTGGAGACCGCGGTCCCCTTCTACGAACGCCTCGCGGGCGGCACCGCCCTCCGTTTCGAGCGCGGCGGCGTCCAGGTCGCCGCCGTCGGCTGCTTCCTGCTGATGAGCGGGCCCGAGGCCGAGTTGGAGGTGCTGCGCAAGGTCGCGGCGACGATCGCCGTCGCGGACGTCGACGAGGCCCACAAGGTGCTCACCGAGCTCGGCGCGTACATCGTCGCGGGCCCGATGACGACGCCGGTGGGCCGGAACATGATCGTGATGCATCCGGACGGGGCGATCTACGAGTACGTGGACCGCCGCCCGTCCTGACGCCTCACGGTGCCGCGGGCGGCCGCATACGGAAGTCGTGGTGTGCCGGGAGCGGTTCGTCGCCGATCCGGGCCCACAGGCTCCCGATGCCCTCGTCCCCTTCGCGCAGGTCCGCGACCTCGAAGTCCGCGTCGAGGACGGCGCGGGCCTGCGCACGCCGCCCCTCCGCGAGCAGCAACCGCGCCTCGATCAGCCGGAACCGCCCGCGCGCCCGGGTCTCGGGGCGCAGCCGCTCCCACACGGCACGTGCGTGCGCCGTACGCCCCACGGCGAGCAGCGCCTCGACGGCCTCGCGGCCCAGCGAGGCGGTCGCCGCCGTCCAGCGTTCCCCGTCGTCCCGCCGCTCCCGGCACAGGTCGTCGAAGGCCTCCGCATACCGGTCGGCGGCCCTCCCCCACCCTTCGGGCGGAGGGACCCCCATCTCGCTTCGCTCGGGGTTGCCGCTCTCCTGGTCGGCGACGGCGAGGCAGCGCAGCAACGGCCACAGCGACGGGGCGAGTTCCAGCGCCCGCTCCCAGCTGCGCACCGCCTGCGCCCGGTCCCCGGCATGCCACTGGGCGACCCCGAGGTGGTACTCGGCGAGCGGAGTCGCCGGCGCCGTCTCCAGCATGTCCCGCCAGTGCGGTGCGACCAGCGTCTCCCCCGGCGGCTGCACACGGCGCGGCTCGGGCAGGACACCGGCCCGCAGCAACTCCAGCCACGGCGCCTGGGCGTCCCCGAGCGTGCCCTCGTCGAAGGGCGTGCCCGGCAACTTCCACTCCCCGCGCAGCACTTCGAGCGCACCCCAGCCGGATCCGACGGCCAGCACCTCACCCGGTTCGGTGTCGGCGCAGGGCTTCCAGGCGGCGTAGGCGGCATCGACGTCGGCGCGCGGCAGTACGGCCTCCAACTGCGCCTCGGCCGCGGACACTTCGGGAGACGCGGTCAACGGCCCGTACGCCTCCAGCCACGACAGCTCGCTCTCCGGCTCCAGCCGCACATGCTCCAACTGGGTGCGCACCAGCCCCGCCTGGATCTCGCAGTAGCCGCCGGTGCCCGGCTCGGTGAGCCACTCCTGCCAGCGCCGCCCGCCACTACCCGCGCCCCACACGAACAGCTTGCGCCCGCGCAGCACATCGGTGGACGTCTGCACCAGCCCCTGTCCGTCGGCGTCGAGCGCGGCGATCCAACGCCTGCGCCCGTCGGGCACCTCGTAGAAGTAGTCGGCGGCGTAGGGGCTGTTCAGCGGGTACGTCCGGTCGATCCCGTCGTACGTCGGCACGGGCACCCGGCGCAGACTCCGCTCGTATCCGAAGTGCCACGCCTCCTCGGCGGGCGCGAGGACCCTTCGCTCCTCGGGGACGGCGATGTTGGACCACCAGTACGTCGGCACCGGCCGCTGGTGCGGATTGCGGATGCGGACGCCGACGTACAGGAAGTCGGAGCCCTCCGGCAGCCAGAGGTCCACCTGGAAGGGCAGGTCACGCAGCCGCTCCCACTCCCAGAGGCGGAGCATCTCACCGCCGTCGGGGGCGGGTACGCGCGCGGCGTGCAGGGGCGAGCAGGAGAGCGTCGTATGCCCGGTGGCGCCGATGTTCCATTCGACGCCGCCGGAGTACCAGGCGCCGTTGAGGGCGAAGTTGGCGGGCTGGAACACCGGGTTGCGGTAGAGCAGTTCACGTCCCGTCGGCTTGTGGAAGAGGGAGGCGACACGGCCGCCCAGGCCGGGGAACACGGTGGCCCTGAGCCGGTCGTTCTCGATCACCAGGGTGTCGATGTCGCGGGGTTCGCGCGTCCGGTCGTAGCCGTCCCGCACCCGTACCGGCAGCAGGCTGCGCAACGGCTCGTAGCCGATCTGCCGGGCCATGTCCCGCGGCAGTTCCTCCCGGTCCCGCTCGTCGACATGGTGCACCTCGCCGAGGGTGCGCAGCGGCGGCAGTGGATTGTCGGGCCCCAACTCGGCGGCGGGCAGTGTCACTACGTCACGTCGGATCGTCGTCACGATCACCATGGAACCCGCACAGCGCAGACCTGACCAGAGGAGCTACCGGTCAGGATTGCGCAAAGGCGGACACGACGGCATACCGACCACCTATCGGGGCGCGGCCCCGCTCCCGGCACTTCCCGCGGAGCGCTCCGCGGTGATCGCCCACCGCTCGTGGTCCCGCCAGGCCCCGTCGATGTGGAGGAAGTCGGGCGAGAAGCCCTCCAGGCGGAATCCGCAGGCACGGGCCAGGGCGATGGACGCGGTGTTGGTGGGCTGGACGTTGATCTCGAGCCGGTGCAGCCGCATCGGGCCGAAGGCGTATCCGACGACCAGGTCGAGCCCCTCGCGCATGAGCCCGCGCCCGGCGGCGTGCGCGAAGGCGCCGTAGCCGAGGGCACCGCTCAGGAAGGCACCCTCGACGATGTTGTTGATGTTGATGTATCCGCCGATGGCGCCGCCGTCCTTCTCGCAGACCAGGAAGCCCGCCTTGGTGGGGTCGTCGATCAGCCGGCCCGCGTAGGCGGCGTAGGCCTGTGCGGTGTCCGGCGGGAAGAGCCACGGATGGTGCAGGTCCTTGCTCTCCCGGGCGCGGGCGGTGAACTCGGCGCCGTCCGCATGGGTGAAGAAGCGTATGCCCACACGGGGGCCTTCGGCGAGATGGCGGGATGCGGGATGCGGCATCCCGCCACCCTACGACGCGCCTCCTTGCGCAGGGCTACCGTCGCCGTCGCATGAAATAGGCACCGAACAGCGCGCCGATGACCCCCATGGCGAGCAGGGCCACCCACAGCGGCATCGTCACCAGGGGGATCAGCAGCCTGATCTCGGTGGAGCCGGTGTTCTCGAAAATGAAGACAAGGGCGAGGACGGCCAGCACCAGGACGGTGGTCCGGGCGGGGGTCATGACCCCGCGCGCGCCGCCGCCCCGCCCGCCGACCTTGCCGCCCTTCTCCGACGTCTTCGTACTCATACCACCAGCATGGTCCGTCCCCGGCCTTCACGCACGGTGAGCGCCCGCCGTGCGCGAAGGGCCGGGCGAGTGAGCGCTCGCTCAGCCGCCCGCGACCGGCAGCTCCAGCACCCCCGTGTCCCCCGGCGCGCTGACCACGGTCACCGGCTTGATCCCCCGGTTCCCGAAGTAGGCGTCATCGCTCCCCGCGATCACGAACTGAAGCCGGTGCCCCTTCTCGTACCGGTGCACGATCCCGGGCAGCGTCACGGTGAAACTCTTGGTGACGTCGGGGACACGGACCGGCGCGACCAGCCGGTGCACCAGCGTCTTGGTGCCGTCGGGCGCGACGTCGTACAGCTTGGCGAACAGGACGAGCTTGTCGGCGGCGTCGCCGGAGCCCTGCTTCCGCTCGGCCTTCGGGGAGACCACCTTGAGCGTGGCCCGAGGCGCGCCCACGACATCGACCGACTGCGCCAACGGCTCGCTGGTCCAGCCCAGGTACGTGCCCGGCGTGTCGTACGGCGCCGGATCGGGCAGCCCGATGATCCCCGTCAGCGAGCTCTCCGAATGGCTCGTGGAGATCAGCCAGTTGGTGTACGTACGGCTGCCGCGCGCCACCTTCTTGTGGTTGTCGACGAGCTTGCCGTCGCCGGAGAGGTACAACCTCTGGCTGATCGCGGGGAGTTGGCCTGCGGTGGCGTAGGTGCCGTCGGGGTCGGTGATCCAGTCGCGGTAGTAGGCGAAGGCGGGTCCGGTGTCGACCTGCTGCCGGTGGAGGTACCGGTCGAACCAGGCGAGGATGCGCTTGCCGACGTAGGAGGAGTCCAGATTGCCCTGGCTCAGGTTGAGTTCACCGGACGCCGGGTCGGTGAGCCCGCCGCTGTGCCCCCAGGACTGCCAGATCATCTTGGTGGGGGTGCCCTGCGCCTTGAGCGTCTTGTACGTCGCCGTCGCCTCGTTGAGGTTGAAGAGGCTGTCGGCCTGTCCCTGGACCAGCAGCGTGGGTGCCTGGACGCGGTCGAGATACGACATCGGGGACACGCTGTGCGCGTAGTCGAGCAGTTCGGCGGTCCTGTCGGCCGGGTAGCTGCCGGAATTGAGCGTGCGGATCGTGTCGCAGGCCCTGGTGACGAAGTGCAGACAGGCGAGGGAGTTGATGCGGGACGGGTCGAGGCTGGGCTCCAGCAGTGTCTGGCCCTCGCCTATGAGGTAGAAGCCGTTGGTCCACTGCCATTTGAAGACGCCGGGGACGCTGCCGCTGCCGACCGTGTTGTTCGGGTCGAGGGAGTAGGCGAGGTTGTTCCAGGTGATCATCGGGACGAGCGCGTCGACCCGGTGGTCCACGGCGGCCGTCGCCAGTTGGATGGCGCCGCCGTACGATCCGCCGATCATGCCGACCCGGGGATCGCCGGGGCCGTCCAGGGTCACGAAGTCGGCGTTCGTGCCGTCGTCGGCGGAGCGTTTCCCGGCCAGGAAGTCGACGAGCTGCGAGGCTGCCACGCCGTCGACGGCCGGGTCGTCCAGCGATATCAGACAGCCGCTGCGGCCGAAGCCGAGCCCGGAGTAGACGAGGGAGACGTAGCCGCGCTCGGCGAAGGCCTTGCCGACGGCGTTGGTCGAGCCGTCGTCCTTGCTGCCGCCGAAGCCGTTCGTGGCGACCACGGCGGGCGCGGGGTGGGCGGCGTCCACGCCGGCGGGCCGGTACAGGTCGGCGTCCACGGTGCAGGTGCGGTCACCCGCCTGGACGGTGAACTTCAGCGCGGTGACCGTGTACTGGCCGGCCGCGGCCGCGGGTGAGGTGAGTGCGAGGGGTGCGGTGAGGGCGGCGCCGAGAGCGAGGGCGAGCGGGACGCGGGATCTGGGCACACGTCGGGACACAGAGACCTCCACGCTGAGGACAACCCGGGATACCGACCAGTAAGTACTGGCCGGTAATCATGGTGTGACACGTGTCAGACGTGGTCAATCGCCGTGACGGGTGATTCTTGACAGGAATTCAGTAACGGCAGCTCAGCGCAGCGCACTTTCTTCAAACGTCAACGTGCCGCTGTCGGCGTCGAGTTCGGCGGCCAGGCCGAAGGGGATGGTCGACGCCCCTTCGCAGTGGCCGAACCCGAACTCCTCAACTACGGGGATGCCGAGTCCGCCGAGCCGGTCGGCGAAGACGGCGCGCAGTGCGTCGTAAGGACCGCATCCCTTCCACGATCCGAGCGCGATCCCGGTGACGCCGTCGAGCCGCTGCGCGCGCAGGAGTTGGGTGAGCATCCGGTCGATCCGGTACGCCTGCTCGCCGACGTCCTCGATCATCAGCAGCCCGCCTCGGGCATCGGTCCGGGCGTGCGGTGTGCCGAGATCGGACACGAGCAGGCTCAGACATCCTCCGTAGGTGACGCCGCGGGCCCGCCCGGGGACCAGGGTGCTGCCGCGGGACACGATGGCGCTCACCGTCTCGGGAGCGAAGAGGGTAGCCTTCAAGTGCTCCTGGGCGCGGGTGTTCTTGATGAAGTCGACGCCCGCGGCCGCGGGTCCGTACAGCGTGACCAGCCCCAGCCGCGTGGCGAACGCCTCGTGCAGCACGGTGATGTCGCTGAAGCCGACGAACACCTTCGGTCCGGCCGCGCGCATCGCGTCCCAGTCCAGCCGATCGACCATGCGCTGCACGCCGTAGCCGCCGCGGGCGCACAGCACGGCGTCCACGGACGGATCGCACCAGGCGCTCTGGAGATCGGCGGCCCGGTGCGCGTCCGTGCCCGCCAGGTAGTCGAACTCACCGTGGCGGTCGAGGACATGGGGTGCGACGACGGGTTCGAGGTCCCAGCCGCGCAGGACGTCGAGTCCGGCCTGGAGTCGCTCCTCCGCCACGGGTCCGCTGGGCGCGACGACGGCCACGCGGGCGCCGGGGGCCAGCCGGGTCGGACGTACCAGCTGCTTCACTTGGTGAGCTCCAGGGTGGGAATGCCGGGCGCTTGCAAGCCGAAGACCTGTGCGTACAGGGAGAGTTCGGCCTCCAGGGCGCGGATCATGGTGTCGGCCCGCCGGAAGCCGTGCCCCTCCCCCTCGAAGGTGAGATACGCGTGCGGCACCCGTCGGCCCTCCATCCGGGCCAGCAGGCGTTCGCACTGCGCGGGCGGGCAGATCACGTCGTCCAGGCCCTGCAACAGCAGGAAGGGTGCGGTGATCCGGTCGGCGTGCTCGGCGGGCGACCGCTCCGCGTACCGCGCGGGCACCTCGGCGAGCGGCCCCACCAGGCTCTCCAGGTACTGCGATTCGAAGTCGTGGGTCTCCCCCGATCCCCAGCCGGTCAGGTCCAGGATCGGGTAGACGATCGTGCCGCAGGCGTAGACGTCGGTCATGGCGAGGGACGCGGCGCTGGTCCAGCCGCCCGCGCTGCCGCCGCGCACGGCGAGCCGGTCCCGGTCCGCGGTGCCCTCGTCGGCCAAGGCCAGTGCGACGGCCGCGCAGTCCTCGACGTCGACCACACCCCACTGCTCACGCAGCCGCTCCCGGTACTCCCGTCCGTACCCGGTCGAGCCGCCGTAGTTGACCTCGGCGACCCCGATGCCGCGCGAGGTGAAGTAGGCGATCGTCAGATCGAGCACCAGCGGCGCCCTGCTGGTGGGCCCGCCGTGCGCCCAGACGACATACGGCGGCAGCTCGTCGCCGGGCGCGACGCACGCCGGGTGGTGGGGCGGGTAGATGTGCGCGTGGATCTCACGTCCGGCCGGGCCGGTGAACGTGCGGATCTGCGGCTCGGGGTAGTACGCGGGGTCGACCGAGTCCTGGTGCGGGGCGCCGATCACCCTGGCCCGACCCGTGCGCGTGTCGAGCTCCACCACTTCGTGCCCGGTGCGCGGGCTCGCTCCGACGGCGACGATGCGCTCGCCGTGCGCGCAGAGCGTGGGCGCGAACTCGGTCCAGGGGCCCGCGGCGTCGACGACCTCGCCGGTCTCCGGGTCGAGTACGCCGAGCGCGGTGGCGCCGCGGCCGTGCACGACGGCGATCAGTCCGCTCTCCAGCGGGGCGAACCAGCGATGGCCCAGCTTCCACAGGGGCCCGCCGAACTCCTCCTCGCGCGGGCAGAGCGGCACCCCGTCGCGGTAGAGGTTCCACCAGCCGGAGCGGTCGCTCGCGTACAGCAGGGCGCCGTCGGGGGCCCACTCCACCTGGGCGATGGACTCCTCGGGACCGCCGGCGACCGTGCGAGCCGCGCGGAAGACGCCGTCCACCTCGGCGACGACCAGTTCCGTGCCGTCCCACGGCATCCGCGGATGGTCCCAGGCGAGCCAGGCCGCCCGCCGTCCGTCGGGCGAGACGCGCGGGCCGGACACGAACCGGTGCCGGCCGTCGCTGAGTTCGCGGACGGCGTCCCGGTCCTCGGCCGCCGAGCCGTCCAGCGGCACCGCGGCGAGCACCCGGCGTACATCGGTGGGCCCTTCGCCGGTGAACTCCTCCATCACGCACCACACTTCACCGGCGTCCGGGCGCAACTGCGGCTCGGCCCAGCGCGGTCCGGCAGGGGTCAGCGGGCGCGGCTCGGTACCCGGCTCGTACCGGTACAGCCGCTGGTCGGCGAAGTTCACGAACACGACGAGCGGTCCGGGGGCACCGGCCCAGGGCTGTCCGCCGTACTCGATGACGCGACTGCGCACGTTCCACGGCGGCGGCAGCATCGACTCCTCGGTGCCCTGCGCCCGTCGCCGCACGAGGGTGCGCCGGCCGCCCTCGGTGGGCCGCGGCTCGGTCCACCAGGCCTCGTCGCCGACGAAACCGACGTACTCGGGATGCCCGTCGTGCGCGGCGGCGAGGGCGGCGTCGATCGGTGACGGCCACGAGCCGTAGGTGAGCTCCATGCCGCTAGGCCGTACGCAGGAAGCGGTCGAGGACGCGGACGCCGAAGTGCAGCGCCTCGACGGGGACCCGCTCGTCGACGCCGTGGAAGAGTGCCTGGTGGTCGAAGCCCTCCGGGAGCTTCAGCGGGGAGAAACCGTAGCCCGTGACACCGAGCCGCGAGAACTGCTTGGCGTCCGTGCCGCCGGACATGCAGTACGGCACCACATGCCCCTCCGGCGCGAACTCCTCGACGGCGGCGCGCATCCCGGCGTACGTCGGCGAGTCCACGGGCGCCTGGAGGGCCACCTCTCGATGGTGGAACTCCCAGTCCACGTCCGGTCCGGTGAGCCGGTCGAGCGTCGCGCGGAACTCGTCCTCGGTGCCGGGGAGATAGCGCCCGTCGACATACGCGACGGCCTCCCCCGGGATCACGTTGACCTTGTAACCGGCGTCCAGCATCGTCGGGTTGGCGCTGTTGCGCACAGTCGCCTCGACCAGCTGGGCCGCGGGGCCGAGCTTCGCCAGCAGCCCGTCCACGTCGTCGAGGTCGGCCTCGATGCCGTACAGCGCGGCGAGTTCGGTGAGGGCCGCGCCGACGGTCGGGGTCAGCCGGAGCGGCCATGCGTGGTCGCCGATCCGGGCGACGGCGGCGGCGAGACGGGTCACCGCGTTCGCCCGGTTCACCTTGGAGCCGTGTCCGGCCCGTCCGCGTGCGGTGAGCTTCAGCCAGCCGGTGCCGCGCTCACCCGCGGCGAGGGGGTAGATCTCGCGCCCACTGCCGTCGTGGAAGGTGAACGCCCCCGACTCGCTGATGCCTTCCGTGCAGCCCTCGAAGAGCCCGGGGTGTTCCTCGACGAGGAACCCGGAGCCGTCCTCCGCGCTCGCCTCCTCGTCGGCGGTGAAGGCGATGACGAGGTCGCGGCGGGGCCGCACGCCCTCACGCGCCCAGGCGCGCACGACCGCGAGGATCATCGCGTCCATGTTCTTCATGTCGACCGCGCCGCGCCCCCAGACGACGCCGTCGCGGATCTCCCCGGAAAACGGGTGCACGCTCCAGTCGGCGGCTTCGGCGGGTACGACGTCCAGGTGCCCGTGCACGAGCAGCGCGTCCGCTGAAGGGTCCGTGCCCTCGATACGGGCGACGACGTTCGTCCGGCCCTCGGTCCGCTCCAGGAGCGTCGGCTCCAGGCCAGCCCCGGCCAGCTGCTCCGCGGCGTACTCGGCGGCGGGCCGCTCCCGGCAGTCGCCGCCTCCGCGGTTGGTGGTGTCGATGCGGATGAGGTCGGAGGTGAACCGGACGACCTCGTCCAGCGACTGCCGGTCAGCCATACTGCTCCTCCACCGCGGCCGAGACGATCGTGGTGACCGCCTTGAAGGTACGGATCCCCTCGTACATGGTGTCGCTGGTGTACGCCACTTTCCGCTCCCCGATCCGGTCCACGCCCGGCACGACGGTCGCGGCCTGCGTCAGATGCTCGGCGTCGAACTCCAGGGCGACGGTGAAGGGGCCGCCTCCGCCGGGCTCGTGACGCACCGCCAGGGCGGCCGCCTCCTTGGCCGCCTCCCGGATGTCGCCCGCCGTCCTGCCCGGGGTACGGCACACGGCCGCGTACCGCGACACATGGTCCTTGACGGCGACCTTCAGCGCCCCGGGGGCATACCCGAGCGCGTCCTCGCAGGCCACGTCGTCGCCGGTGACGAGGACGACCGGCACTCCGTACTCGGCGACGACCCGCGCGTTGAGCAGCCCCTCGCTCGCCCGTACGTCGTTCAGCCACACGCCGGTGATGGAGTTGGCGAGGTAGGTGTGGGCGAGGACGCCTTCCATGCCGGCGCCCGCGTGATAGCCGACGAACGCGATGCCGTCCACGTCGCCGTGCTGCACGCCCTCCACCATGGAGAGGGACTTGTGCCGGCCGGTGAGCATCTGCGCGCGCTCGTCGAGCTGCTCCAGCAGCAGATTGCGCATCGTCCAGTGGGCTTCGTTGATGAGCACTTCATCCGCGCCACCGTCGAAGAAGCCGAGCACGGCGGCGTTGACGTCCGAGGTGAACATCGACCGGCAGCGCTCCCACTGCGGGGTCCCCGGCAGCACATCGGCCGGCCAGGTGACGCCCGTGGCGCCCTCCATGTCGGCGCTGATGAGGATCTTCATGCCGCCCCACGCTACGCGCCGCGCTCGCGGGCGGCCAGGATCAAGCCACCCGGAACACGGGCGAGCCCCTCGTGGACAGTTGTACTCTCCACCAATGACGTCCACGCCCTTCACCACACAGGCTGACTCCGACGACGCCGAGTGCCTCGCGCTGACCCGCAGTCTGCGCCGCAGGGGAACCCTCGTGCTCTCCGTGTTCGCGCTCGTGTGGGCCTTCGCAGGCGCCTCCGGAACCGGATCGGCCACGGACGCCGTGCCGGTGGCCATAGAGGTGGCGGCCGCCCTGCTCACGGCCGCCGCCCTCTGTGCCGGGTATCGCCGGAACGCCGCGCCCTCCCCCCGGACGGTGAGCCTGCCGCGGAACTGGGCGCGCGGGGTGGGCATCGTCAACGGCGTCGAGCTGGTGGCCGTCTTCGCCGTGATCGCCGTGTCCAACGCCACGGGCCACCCGGCGTTCATCCCCGTCGGCATCGCGCTCGTGGTGGGCCTGCACTTCTTCCCGCTGTCCCGCCTCTACGACCAGTGGCAGTACCGCTGGACGGCCGGCCTGATGACCGTCGTCGGCGTCGTCGGCCTCGCCCTCCTCGCGGCCGGCCTGTCCGGCGAGAGCGTGCGCGCCGTCGTGGGCGTGGGCTGCGCGGTGGTGCTGTGGGCGTCCGCCTACCACCTGGCCGTACGCGGCTGAACCCGCCCCGACGCAGGCACCGTCAGGCCGTACGCCCCGCCACCAGCCACTTCGACGGCAGTTCGATCCGGGTGCCGTCGGGTGCGAACTCCGTGGTGATCAGCGGAAGTTCACCACTGGCCAGGACCGTGAGTCCGGCCGCGTGCAGATACACGGGCACCGCGTCGTCGGCGACCTCGCCGGGGGCGATGCCGTGCCGGAAGACCGGGGCCAGCTTGGGCGGCGGGCCCGTGGGGCTCTGGGCGAGGCCCATGAGGACGGGCCGGGCGGCTTCGGAGAGTTCGACGAGGAAGGCCCGGCCGCGCTCCCCGACGAGCGTGGCGAGACCGTCGACCAGCGACTGCCGGTCGTCGGGTTCGGCCTGGTGGAGTACGCCGCGCAGATAGACGTTGGCGTCGCCGAGCTCGGCGTGCAGCGCCTCCGCCTCGGTCTTCTCGCAGGCGTCGAGCAGCCGGTACGTCGCCTGTCCGGCGGGATCGGCGCGCCGGGCGTGGTCGAGGGCCGCCTCGGCCAGGTCGGCGCCGATGACATGCGGAAAGCGGTCGGCGAGGAAGCGGGTCTGGCTGCCGTTGCCGCAGCCGAGGTCCACCATCGGAAGGTTGGGGTCGGGCAGCCGGGGCTCGAAGTTCGCCAGATGGACGCCCACGGTCAGCGTGGGTTCCGCGTCCCAGAAGACGGCCCCCTGCTCCTCGGGAGCCTCCTGCCAGAAACCCTCCCAGGCCTCCCGGTAACGACTCGTCACGCTCATGCCCAACTCCCCAGGGTGCGACGGCCCGCCCGTCGCAAGTGACGGGCGAGTACGGTCTATCGCGCCCTGGTCACGGCATCAAGCGCGTCGCGCATACCTTCACGCCGCATTCGACCGTCGTACGCCCTTGCACGCCCCGTGCGCCCCTCGGGTCCCGACGACGTCAACGGCGTGGCAGTGTCAGTTCGAACCAGACGGTCTTGCCGGCCTTCGTCCGGCTGGTGCCCCACTCCCGGGCGAGCGTGCTGATCACGCGCAGACCGCGTCCGGAGTCGTCACCGGGGCCCGTGTTCAGCAGGGTCGGCAGTTCGTGGTCGTCGTCGTCCACCTCGCACAGCAGGGTGTCACCGCGGACGAGACGCAGCTCGATCGGACGGCTGTGGGAGTGCCGTACGGCATTGGTGACCAGCTCACTGACCATCAGCTCGGCCACGTCGGCGAGTCCCGCGAGGCCCCAGTCGTGGAGCTGTTCGCGCACCGCGGCCCGCGCCCGGCCGACCTCGTGCGGGCCGAGGGAGAGCCGCCATTCGGCGACGTCCTCCGGCTCGATGCCGTTGAGGCGGGACATCAGCAGAGCCACGTCGTCCTTGCGGCCGCCGCGGGTGTTGAGGGCCCGGATGATGGTGTCGCAGGCGTCGTCCATGGACGCGGCCGGGTGGGCGGCCGACTCGCACAGCGTGGCGAGGCCGACGCCGATGTCCTCGCCGCGCACCTCGACCAGTCCGTCGGTGCACATCACCAGCCGGTCGCCGGGCTCCACGCGTACGCGTACCGCCTCGAAGGGCACTCCGCCGACGCCGATGGGCGCGCCGGTCGGCAGGTCGAGCAGTTCGCTGCGCCCGTTCTCGGCGCGCACCAGCACCGGTGGAATGTGGCCCGCGTTGGCGAGGTGCAGCTCGCTCGCGATCGGGTCGTAGACGGCGTACAGACAGGTCGCGAGGTAGGTGTCGCCGAGGCGCTGGGCGAGGTCGTCGAGGTTGCGCAGCAGCTGGGCGGGCGGCAGGTCGAGGGCGGCCATGGTCTGTACGGCCGTACGCAACTGGCCCATCATCGCGGCCGAGTTGAGGCCGTGGCCCATCACGTCGCCGACGACGAGGGCGGTGCGCGCGCCGGGCAGTTTCACGGAGTCGAACCAGTCGCCGCCGACCCGGCCGAGGAGCGTGCCCGGCAGATAGCGGGTGGCGATGTCGCAGCCCGCCATGCGCGGCGGGATGTGCGGCAGCATGCTGTCCTGGAGGGTCTCGGCGACGCTCTCCTGGTAGGTGTACATGCGCGCGTTGTCGAGCACGAGGCCCGCGCGGGCAGCGAGTTCGGCGCCGGTGACCCGGTCCATGTCGTTGAACTCGACGCGCTCGGGGTGGCGCAGCAGGATCATGAAGCCGAGGACCACGTTGCGCGCCTTCAGCGGTACGACCAGCATGGAGCGGCCGGTGATGAGCGGCCTGATGTCCCGCTTCTCGAACTGCGAGGCGATGGCGTGCCCCATCTGCTCGCTGATGCGCGGCACGAGGACGGGCTCACCACTGGTCATGCACTGGAAGAACGGCGTGTGCGCCGGGAACGGCATGGCCTCGCCGACCGGCACGACGTCGTCCCAGCGGCCGGGTTCGTCGGTGTGCTCCAGGGCGACCCGGTGCCACATGGTCGTCGTGTCCGGCACACCGTCCGGGAACCCCTCGCCGGCGACGACCTGTTCGCGCAGATAGGTGCCGGCGACATCGGTGAAGCGGGGCACGACGGCCCGGCTGACCTCGATGATGGTCTTCGCCAGGTCGAGCGAGGTGCCGATGCGGCCGCTGACCTCGTTGAGGAACTCCAGGCGTTCGCGTACGGCGGTGTACTCGAGGTCCTCGCCCTCGTCGGCGATCTCCTGCGGGACGGGCAGACCTTCGGCCCGCGCGCGTGCCGCCCGCTCGCGGCGCGCCTTGCGCTCGGCCCGCCGGGGCACACCCCAGTCGGGGGTGACGGGCACCCGGTCGTTCTGGCTGAACTCCAGGACGGGATAGCCCAGTTCAAGGATCTGCGCGACGATCCGGGCGCCCTCGCCGACGCTCATGCTGGGCAGGATCTCGGGGAGCCGGCGGGCGAGTTCCTCGGCGCCGGGGAAGTCGGTGTGCAGGGCGAAGCCGGGGGCGATCCGCTCGGGGACCGCGTCCTCGTCGTCGTGGCGCAGACCGGCCGCGTCCGCCGCCAGCACCAGCAGCTTCTCCCGCCCCGGGCCCACCAGGGGGTACGCCCACCACAGCACGTCGGCCCGGTCGTCCTCGGTCGGCGAGAGGCGGGCGCGGCCCGCGGCCGGGTAGGACAACTGCCCGTCGAGGGAGGACTCGAGATCGGGTCCGAGTCCGTCGTAGGCCGCCACGTAGGCCCCGTACGGGGTGACGGTCTCCTCCTCGGGCAGGGCGCCGGAGACGGGGAGCAGGTCGAGGACGGGACGGCCGATCGCGTCCTCCTTGGCGGCGCCGAACAGGCGTCGTGCGCCCCTGCTCCAGTGCGAGACCAGGCCGTCGCGGTCGACCACGACCACGGCCAAGGGGATACGTCCGGCCGCGGCGGACTCCGCCTCGGCGTCCATGACCCCGCGGCTCGGAGGTGCGTCCCTCTCGGTGCCACGGTCCATGCCCCAGGCCCTCTCTCCCACGGCTCCGCAAGATCTGTGCCGCCGTCACCACCGTACGGCGGTCACCGCTGACGATGTGCGGCAATAGGGGAATTGGTGCCACGGGTGCGCTCCGGCGCGCAGATCCGCGCCGGGTGCCGGGGACTCAGTCCTCGTGCCCCAGCTGGAGGTCCCGCTCCGTCCGTCCGCCGCCCGCCACTTGGAGCACGGTGGCGACGGGCGGATATCCGGCGGCGATGACCGTGTACTCACCGCTCGACAGATCCACGAACCGGAACGTTCCGTCGGATCCGGTCGTCAGCGTGTCCACGACGTTGCCCGCCGCGTCGAGCAGCGTCACGCGCGCGTCCTCGACGGGCCGCCCGCCGCTCGCGCGCACGGTGCCGCGCAGCACGGCGCCGCCGGCGAGTTCGATGTCCTGGCGGGTCTCCCGGGAGGCCTGGACGGTGACGGGCAGCGCGGTGGGCCGGAACGCGGGCGCACTGGCCGCGAGGGTGTACTCCCCGGCGACCAGCTCGCCGATGACATAGCCGCCCTCGCGTCCGCTGCGGGTGCTGGCCACCACCTCGCCGTGCACGTTGGTCAGCGTGACGGTGGCGTCCCGTACGGGCGTGCCGTCGGCGGTGAGCACGCCCCCGGCGAGCCGTCCGGCGCCGCCGAGGACGACGTCCAGGTCGACGGGCCGTTCGCCGACGGTCACGGAGACGGCCTGCGGCTGGTGGCCGCCCGCCGCGGCGATCAGGACGTACGACCCCGAGCCGGGCGTGGACAGCGCGTACCGCCCGTCCTCGCCGCTCGCGCCCCGTCCGATCTGCTGGCCGGAGACATCGATGAGCGTGAGTGCCGCGCGCGGGACGACGGTCCCGTCGGGGTGCTGCACCGTGCCGCAGACGGGGATTCCGGCGGCGTACGGCGATCGGGCCTGCGGGACGGTGGCGTTCACGTACGGGGGCTCCGTGTCGGTGGCGGGGGCGTTGTGGGACGCTGCGGTGTTCAACAGGGGGGTCTCCTTGAGGAAGAAGGCGATGAGCAGGCCCAGGACGAGCACCGGCACCAGGTAGAGGAAGATCCGCGGCATGGCCTCGGCGTAGGCACCGATGTACGCGTCGCGCAGCTCCGGTGGCAGCGCGTGGACGAGCTGCGGGGTGATCGACTCGGCGTCGGGCAGTCCGGCGCCCGCGGGGACGCGTTCGGCCAGGGCGTCGGTGAGCCGGTCTGCGAAGAGCGTGCCGAAGACGGCCGCGCCGACGCTGCCGCCGATCTGCCGGAAGTAGTTGTTGGCGCTGGTCGCGGTGCCGAGGTCGGCGGGGCGCACGGAGTTCTGCACGGCGAGGATCAGGACGGGCATCACCATGCCGATGCCGGCGCCGAGGACGGCCATCCAGATGCTGTAGTGCAGTCGGGGCGTGTCGATGTCGAGCCCTGAGAGCAGCCACATCCCGACGACGGAGAGGGCGCCGCCGAGGATCGGGTGGATCTTGTAGCGGCCGGTGTGGCTGATGAGCTGTCCGGAGACGATCGAGGCGATGACGATGCCGCCCATCATGGGCAGCATCAGCAGTCCGGACTCGGTGGCGCTCGCCCCGTCGACCATCTGGAGGAAGGTCGGCAGATAGCTGGCCGCGCCGAACAGCGCGACACCGACCACGAGGCCCACCAGACCGGTGACGTTGAAGACGGAGTCCCTGAACAGCCGCAGCGGGATGAGGGGTTCGGCCGCGAAGTGCTCGGCGACCAGGAAGAGCAGCGCGGCGGCCGCCGCGCCCGCGCCGAGGCCGATGATGACCCTCGAGTCCCAGGCGTACTCGGTGCCGCCCCAACTGGTCAGCAGCACAAGGCAGGTGGAGGCCGCCGCGAGCAGCAGGGAGCCTAGGACGTCGAACCGGGGCTTGACCTGGGGCTTCGGCAGTTTCAGCACAACGGCGACGACGGCCATGGTGACCAGCCCGAAGGGCACGTTGATGTAGAAGCACCAGCGCCAGGAGAGGTGGTCGGTGAAGTAGCCGCCGAGCAGCGGGCCCGCGACCGAGGCGAGGCCGAACGCGGCGCCGATCAGGCCCATGTACCGGCCGCGCTGCCGGGGCGGCACGATGTCGGCGATGATCGCCTGCACGCCGATCATGAGTCCGCCCGCGCCGACGCCCTGGACCGCGCGGTAGGCGATCAGCTGGTCCATGGTCCCGGCCCGGCCCGCGAGCGCGGAGCCGACGACGAAGACGACGATCGCGAACTGGAAGACGCTCTTGCGGCCGAGGAGGTCACCGAGCTTGCCGTAGATCGGCAGGACGACGGTGGAGGTGAGCAGGTAGGCGGTGATCGCCCAGGACATCTTGTCCAGGCCGTGCAGCTCGCCGACGATCTTCGGGAGCGCGGTGGCGACGATCATCTGCTCCAGGGCGGCCAGGAGCAGGGCCAGCATCAGCCCGAAGAAGACCAACCGGACGCGGCGCGGGCCGAGTTCGAGGGGCTGGGCCAGTGGAGGTGCGGGGGTCCGCGGGGGCGCCGCAGCCGGTTCGTGCTGCACCAGAGTCGTCCCGCCCACGTACCGCTCCCCTCGTCGCGCTGCCACACAATTCCCGCGTAAAGGCGACAACTAGGAGCAAGCGCGACGAGTTACGGCATCATGCCGGTCGATCAGGAGATCCACTCGAACCGGTGAGGCACCAACGGCCTTTGCAGACCGGCTTCTTGAGTGGGCTCTCGACCCGGGACTACTTCTCGACCTCGGTGGCGAGCTTGGCGAGCACCGCGTCGTAGATCCGGCCGAGACCCTTGGGCGCGAACGTCTTCTCGAAGAAGCCGCCGATACCGCCGGCGCCCTTCCAGGTGGTGGTCACGACGACCCGGGAGTTGCCCTCACCGGCCGGGGTGACCCGCCAGGTGGTGACCATCGTGGAGTTGCGGTCCTTCTCGACGAGCTCACCGTCGGTGGGCTCGCTGACCTCCAGGAGGCAGTCGCGCACGCGCTTGCTGGTGGCCTGGAGCTTCCAGTGCACGAGGGTGCCCTCGCCGTCGCCGCCCTCACGCACCTCGTACTCGCTGAAGTGCTCGGGCAGGAGCTTCGCGCGCGTGCCGCTGTAGTCGGCGAGGGCGTCGAACACCTTCTCCGCGTCCGCCACGACGACCCGCTCAGTAGTGGCCTCGACCTGCGCCATTGACTTCCTCCAGGACCTGGTTCTTCGGGGGCGGGAGCAAGCCAACCACCCCGCTCCCCGGCCGCCCAAATCGGGGTGCCCCCGGGCGTCCGAAGCGATCAGAAACCGCCCTTGCACGCTAATTCGAACACGTGTTTCAATCGGGGGGCAGTGCTACCGAGGAGGCGTCATGCGCTGGGAGAACCTCACAGTGAAGTCCGGCGGCAGCCAGACCGACGCCGCGCTGTTCGGCGCGGACTCTGTGGTCACCCGCACCTTCGACACGCCCGAGTTCCGCGGGATCACCTTCCACGAGGTGCGGGCCCGCTCGATCATCAACCGGGTGCCGGGGGTCTCCCGCATGTCCTTCGACTGGACGGTCAACCCCTACCGGGGATGCACGCACGCGTGCATCTACTGCTTCGCCCGCAAGACGCACAGCTATCTCGACCTCGACACGGGGATCGACTTCGACTCCCAGATCGTGGTCAAGGTGAACGCCCCGGAGCTGCTGCGCCGCCAGCTCGGCTCACGCCGCTGGCAGGGCGAGCACATCGCGATGGGCACGAACGTCGACTGCTACCAGCGGGCCGAGGGGCGGTACGGCCTGATGCCGGGCATCCTCGCCGCCCTGCGCGACCACGCGAACCCGTTCTCGATCCTGACCAAGGGCACGCTGATCCTGCGCGACCTCGAGGTGCTGAAGCAGGCGTCGCAGGTGACGGACGTCGGCATCTCCGTCTCGGTCGGCTTCACCGACCCCGAGCTGTGGCGCACCGTCGAGCCGGGCACGCCCGCGCCGGAGCGCCGGCTGGACGTCGTACGGACACTGAGCGAGCACGGCATCGGGTGCGGGGTCCTGATGGCTCCCGTGCTGCCGTTCCTGAGCGACCACCCGGCCCAACTCCGGGCCACCGTACGGGCGATCGCGGCCTCCGGAGCCACCTCGGTCACTCCGCTGGTGCTGCATCTGCGCCCCGGAGCGCGCGAGTGGTTCATGGCCTGGCTCGGCCATCACCACCCCCACCTGGTGCGCCGCTACGAGCGGTTGTACGCGGCCGGCGCCTACGCGCCGAAGTGGTACCAACGCCGGCTCACCCGTCAGGTCCATGAACTGGCCCAGGAGTACGGCATCGGTCCCGCGAGCGGGGGCATGCCGCGGCGGATCCGGGAGCCGGAGTCGGTGGACCCTGAGCCGGCGCGGCCGAATCTGTCCGAACCGACCCAACTTTCGCTGATTTGAGAGCGTTCTAGCGCATCCCACGCCCCGATTGGGTCAAGTCTTGCCAGAACGCGTTCTTCCGAGGGTGCTTTCCGGGACGATGCGGCGTGGACCGTGGCCCTCGCGGTCCGAAACCCCTCCGTCCTGGGAGGACTCCATGAGAAAACGCGCAGCCGTGCTGTGCGGCGCTGCCGTCGTCGTGGCCGGGACCGTCACGGCCGTCCCTGCCGACGCGAGCGCCCCGCGGACCGCGGACACCGCTCACGCCGCGAAACTCACCTGGAAGAAGTGCGGCACCACCGACTATCCGACGCTCCAGTGCGCGTCCCTCAAGGTGCCGCTCAACCATGCGAAACCGCACGGGCGACAGATCACCCTCGCCCTGTCCCGCGTCCCGCACACCGCGAAGAAGTACCAGGGCCCGCTGCTGGTCAACCCCGGCGGCCCCGGCGGCAGCGGTCTGACGCTCGCCGGGTTCGTCGCCTCGGCGCTCCCCGCGGCGGTCGCGGCGCAGTACGACGTCATCGGCTTCGACCCGCGCGGCGTGGGCGCGAGCAAGCCCGCCCTCGACTGCAAGCCGGGCTACTTCAACCCGGTGCGCCCGGACTCCGTGCCCAGCACCGCGGCGATCGAGAAGGCCAACCTCGTCCGCGCCAAGTCCTTCGCCAAGGCCTGCGGTGAGAAGTACGCGGATCTGCTGCCGTACATCAACACGATCAGCGCCGTCCAGGACATGGACTCCATCCGCAGCGCCCTCGGCGCCAAGCGGATCAACTACTTCGGCTACTCCTACGGCACTTACCTGGGCGCGGTCTACGGCAAGCTCTTCCCGGAGCGGGTGCGGCGCCTGGTCCTGGACTCGATCGTCGACCCCACGGGCGTCTGGTACGAGGACAACATCGCCCAGGACCACGCCTTCAACGACCGCCACCAGGCGTTCATGGCGTGGGTCGCCAAGTACGACTCGACGTACGAGCTCGGCACCGACCCGGCCGGGATCGAGGCCAAGTCGTACGCGATGCGGGCCGCGTTGGCCAAGAAGCCGGCCGGCGGCAAGGTGGGCGCCTCCGAACTGGAGGACACCTTCCTTCCGGGCGGCTACTTCAACGGCTACTGGCCCTATCTCGCCGAGGCGTTCGCGGCCTATGTGAACGACAAGAACGCCGACCCGTTGGTCGAGGCGTACGAGAACTTCGCCGCGATCGACCCCGCGGGAGACAACGGCTACAGCATCTACACGTCGGTGCAGTGCCGTGACGCGGACTGGCCGAGCGACTGGAACCAGTGGCGCAAGGACAACTGGGCGGTCTACCAGAAGGCGCCGTTCATGACCTGGAACAACGCCTGGTACAACGCGCCGTGCGCGTTCTGGCCGACGGACTCGCTGGACCCGGTGAACATCGCCAACGGCAAGCTGCCGCCGGTGCTGCTGTTCCAGGCGACCGACGACGCCGCCACCCCGTACGAGGGCGGCGCCACGGTCCACCGTCTGCTGCGCGGCTCCAGCCTGGTGGTCGAGCAGGGCGGCGGGAACCACGGCATCTCGCTGAGCGGAAACGCCTGTCTGGACAAGTACCTTGCGGCGTATCTGACCGACGGCACGGTGCCGCGCGGCGCCGGCGGGGTCGACGCGGTGTGCGCCGCGCTGCCCGATCCGGAACCGCTGAGCTCGACGGCGTCGGCGTCGTCGTCCGCACGCGGCTCGACACTGCACGGCCTGGTCGGCTTCCGCGGCTGAGCGCACCGTCGGGGGCGGGCGTTGTCAGACCCATGGTCCACCATGGACACATGACCGATCTGACCAGGATCCCCGCCCCCGACGGGGTCGCCGCCGCCGCGCAGTACTCGCACGTCGTCATGGGCACCGGCCGCTTCGTCGCGATCTCCGGCCAGCTCTCCCTGGACGAGGACGGCAAGCTGATCGGCGAGGGCGACCCGGCCGCCCAGGCCCACCAGGTCTTCGAGAACCTCCGCCGCTGTCTGGCAGCCGCCGGTGCCGGCTTCGGCGATGTCATCAAACTCACCTATTTCGTCACGGACATGACCCACATGCCCGCGATCCGCGAGGCCCGCGCCACCCACATACCCGACGACCGCCTCCCCGCCGCCTCCGCCGTACAGGTCGCCTCCCTCGTCCGACCCGAATTCCTGATGGAGATCGAGGCGTTCGCGGTGCTGCCCGCGTGACCGACCTGCCGAGGAGCCCTTCGAGGTGGCCGACGGCTCGGCCCTATTCGGGCAGCCGCTCCAGCGCCCGCATCGCCGCCTGAGCGAGTGGCGGATGCGCGAGGGCCTCCTTCAGGACGGGTCTCGCCCGGGTGTCACCGAGGGTGCCCAGGCCCTCCACGCAGGCGAGGGCGACCTTGCGGTACGGGTCGTGCGGGCGGAGCCGTCGCTCCAGGGTGGTGACGAGGGCGGGTACGGACTCGGGGGCGCGCAGTTCGGTGAGGAGCCGGACGGGGTGCAGGGCGTAGGCGACGCGCAGTTCGTTGGTGGCGAGGGCTGCCGCGGCCCGGGCCGTGCGGGGATCACCGAGGCGGGCGAGGGCGTGCGCGGCGGAGGCACAGCGCTGCGGGTCACGGTGGTTGAGGAGGAGGACGAGAGCTTCGAAAGCCCGGCGGTCACCGGCCAGCCCCAGCCGGAAGGCCGCCAACTCCCTGGCCCACAGCGGCTGCCCGGGCGCGGTGAGCACATCCGCCAGTTCGTCGAGGTCCTCGGTCGTCACGACATGCTCGTACGCCGCCGGCGCCCCCGACTCCCGCCGTAAGCGCTCCGTGACTGATCGCAACTCTTCGTCCATGGGGCCGAGAGTAGACGGGCCGCCACCGGGCCGGGACCTACATCACAAACTCGGGGGCTGGCGCGCTCGTTACCCACCAGTTAAGCTCAGACGAGCGAGTTACCCACTCGTGGATTTGCTGACGACGGCCTGGTGACGCAGCCGTCGTGAGTGCTGGTCGGTTCGGTACATCGTGTACCTCAGTACGACTCGGCTCCGGGACAGGGCCGGTCGATCCGCCGTTCTCCGGGCGTGTGCACGCCCGCGGTGACGGCACCGGGCGTGTGCGCTCGCAGCCCGGCAACACCCGCACTCCTCACCCGGCAACCGGCGTGCGCCTCTCGGCGCACCCGGTCGCACTCCCAGTCGTCACCCTCATTCCTGGAGTCCCGCGATGGCCACTCCCCTGTCCGACACCCCTCTGTCCCCGCTCAAGACCATTGCCGTCGTCGGCCTCGGCACGATGGGCACCGGCATCGCCGAGGTCCTCGCCAAGGCCGGCCGCGAGGTCGTCGGCATCGACATCAGCGAGGCCGCGACGGCCCGCTGCGTCGCCGCCCTGGAGTCCTCGACCGCCCGCGCCCTGGAGCGCGGCCGGCTGACCGAGCAGGAGCGCAGCGACACTCTGGCCCGCGTCCGCACCTCCACCGACCTGCGGGCCGCGGCCGACGCGGACCTGGTCATCGAGGTGGCCCCGGAGTCGTACGAGATCAAGCAGCAGGTCTTCCGCGAGCTGGACGGGATCGTCCGGCCCGGGACGATCCTGGCGACCGGCACCAACGCCCTCTCCGTCACCCGGCTGGCCGCCGATTCGGCCCACCCGGAGCGCGTGCTGGGCCTGCACTTCTTCAACCCGGCCCCGGCCATGCGCCTGGTCGAGGTCGTCTCCTCCGTGCTGACCGCGCCCACCGCCGTCGCCGCGGTCACGAACCTGGCCCTGGACCTCGGCAAGGAGCCCGTCGCGGTCGGCGACCGTCCCGGATTCGTCGCGGACGGGCTGCTGTTCGGCTACCTCAACCAGGCCGCCGCGATGTACGAGGCCAAGTACGCCTCCCGCGAGGACATCGACGCCGCGATGAGGCTCGGCTGCGGACTGCCGATGGGCCCGCTCGCACTGCTCGACCTGATCGGCATCGACACCGCCCGCACGGTCATGGAGGCCATGTACACCGCCTCCCACGACCGGCTGCACGCCCCCGCCCCGATCCTCAAGCAGCTCAGCGAGGCGGGCCTGACCGGCCGCAAGTCGGGCCGCGGCTTCTACACCTACGAGGCTCCGGGCAGCGCGACCGTCGTGCCGGACACGCTCTCCCCGCCGGCCGGCGGTCCGGACACCCCCGGACGAGCCGTCCGCTCCGTCGGCGTCGCGGGCTCCGGCACCATGGCGTCCGGAATCGCCGAGGTCTTCGCCAAGGCCGGGTACGAGGTCGTCCTCGCCGCCCGCAGCGAGGAGAAGGCACAGACCGCCAAGGCCCGTATCGGCAAGTCGCTTTCACGGTCTGTCGACAAGGGCCGGATGACCGCGGAGGCGGCCGCGCAGACCCTGGACCGGATCACCCCGGCGGGCTCCTACGACTCCTTCGCCGACGTCGACCTGGCCGTCGAGGCGGTCGCCGAGGACCTGGAGGTCAAGCAGCAGTTGTTCGCGACGCTGGACAAGGTCTGCAAGCCGGGCGCGGTCCTCGCGACGACGACCTCCTCACTGCCGGTCGTCGCCTGCGCCCGCGCGACCTCACGCCCGCAGGACGTGATCGGCATGCACTTCTTCAACCCGGCACCGGCGATGAAGCTGGTCGAGGTGGTCCGTACGGTGTTGACGGCCGAGGACGTCCACTCCACGGTTCACGAGGTCTGCGTCAAGATCAAGAAGCATGCCGTCGACTGTGGCGACCGGGCCGGATTCATCGTCAACGCCTTGCTTTTCCCGTACCTCAACAACGCGATCAAGATGGTGCAGGAACACTATGCATCTCTTGACGACATCGACGCGGCGATGAAGCTGGGCGGCGGCTACCCGATGGGCCCCTTCGAGCTGCTGGACGTCGTCGGCCTGGATGTCTCGCTGGCCATCGAGAAGGTCCTGCACCGCGAGTTCCGCGACCCGGGGCTCGCTCCGGCGCCCCTCCTGGAGCACCTGGTGGCCGCGGGCTGCCTCGGCCGCAAGACGGGCCGCGGCTTCCGCGAATATGCCCGGCGTTGATCGTCCCGGCGACTGGTTCAGGGACGCCGAGGACTGGGGCGGGCTGCTCGATCCCGCTGCGGTTCCCCCGCCCGTGGAGGGCGGGGGAAGGCCCGTGCATGCGCAACAAGCTGCGCACATGCAGTACGTTCGGGTCATGTCCCAGCCCGCCAAGTCCTCACGTACACCAGCCACGCCCGACGCGCCGGAGAGTGCCGCGGGCAGCCGCGCGGCGGCCCAGCGGCTCAAGATGCGCCGTGAACTGGCGGCCGCGGCGATGGAGCTGTTCGCGACCAAGGGGTACGAGGCGACCACCGTCGACGAGATCGCGGCACAGGCCGGGGTCGCCCGACGTACGTTCTTCCGGCACTTCCGCTCCAAGGAAGAGGCGATCTTCCCCGACCACGACGACACGTTGATCCGGGCCGAGGCGGTACTCAATGCCGCCCCGGCGCACGAGCATCCGCTCGACACGGTGTGCCGCGGGATCAAGGAAGTCATGCGGATGTACGCGGCCCGGCCGGAGATCTCGGTCGCCCGCTACAAGCTCACGCGCGAGGTGCCGACGCTGCGCGAGGCGGAGATCGCGTCGGTGGCCCGCTACGAGCGGCTGTTCACCCGCTATCTCCTCGGCCACTTCGACGAGCACGCGCACGACGACGACGCCAACGACGACCCGCTGCTGGCGGAGGTCGCCGCGTCCGCCGTGGTCACCGCCCACAACCACGTGCTGCGGCGCTGGCTGCGGGCCGGGGGCCAGGGAGACGTCGAGGCACAGCTGGACCACGCCTTCGCGATCGTACGGAAGACCTTCGGCACGGGCATCGGGGCGGGGCGCACCACGACCCCCAAGCCGGCCGCGGCGGCGGTCTCCGCCCAGGGCGAGGTGCTGGTGACGGTCGCCCGCACCGACGCCCCGCTGGACGAGGTCATGCGCACCATCGAGCAGGCCCTCAAGGAGCGCTGAGCCCCTTCGCCAGCGTGACGACGGCCACCCCTCGGGGTGGCCGTTTTGGCATGTCAGAGCCCCTTTTTGAGCAGATTTCCCGGGCCGTTCGATCGATCATCGCTCATTTGTTACGTAAAGATTTCACCTGAGAGCAACTTCTGACACCCAGTGCCTTGCGGGGTGACACGCAGTGCCATACGTTGAAATGGTCCGGGCGGCCGGCGTGCAGAGACCATTCGTACGTCGGCTGTCCCCGCAAGCCTCTCCGGCCTGCGCGCCCGGACGCCTGCGTCACAGGCAACCTCCCGCGCCACAAAGCGCTGCCGAAGCACCACCGCCGAACCGACGGCAATCACCCAATAAACCCTCAGCAGCACCGACGTAACCCTCAGCACCCCTCCCTCAGGGTGCGTATCGCCGGAGGCAACACCGTGACCGTCAAGGACATCCTGGAAGCGATCCAGTCGCCGGACTCGACTCCGGCCGACTTCGCCGCACTGCCGCTCCCCGAGTCGTACCGTGCGATCACCGTGCACAAGGACGAGACGGAGATGTTCGCCGGGCTCACCACCCGCGACAAGGACCCCCGTAAGTCGATCCACCTGGACGACGTCCCGGTGCCGGAGCTCGGCCCGGGCGAGGCCCTGGTGGCCGTCATGGCCTCCTCGGTCAACTACAACTCGGTCTGGACCTCGATCTTCGAGCCGCTGTCGACCTTCGGTTTCCTGGAGCGCTACGGCAGGCTCAGCGACCTCACCAAGCGCCACGACCTGCCGTACCACATCATCGGCTCCGACCTCGCGGGCGTCGTCCTGCGCACCGGCCCGGGTGTCAACTCCTGGAAGCCGGGCGACGAGGTCGTCGCGCACTGTCTCTCCGTCGAGCTGGAGTCCAGCGACGGCCACAACGACACGATGCTCGACCCGGAGCAGCGGATCTGGGGCTTCGAGACCAACTTCGGCGGGCTCGCCGAGATAGCGCTCGTCAAGTCCAACCAGCTCATGCCGAAGCCGGACCACCTGAGCTGGGAGGAGGCCGCCGCTCCGGGGCTGGTGAACTCGACCGCGTACCGGCAGCTGGTCTCCCGCAACGGCGCCGGGATGAAGCAGGGCGACAACGTCCTGATCTGGGGCGCGAGCGGCGGACTCGGCAGCTACGCCACGCAGTTCGCGCTGGCCGGCGGCGCCAACCCGATCTGTGTCGTCTCCAGCGAGCAGAAGGCCGACATCTGCCGGGCGATGGGCGCCGAGGCGATCATCGACCGCACCGCCGAGGACTACAAGTTCTGGAAGGACGAGCACCACCAGGACGCGCGTGAGTGGAAGCGGTTCGGCAAGCGGATCCGTGAACTGACCAGCGGCGAGGACGTCGACATCGTCTTCGAGCACCCGGGCCGCGAGACCTTCGGCGCCTCCGTCTACGTCACCCGCAAGGGCGGCACCATCGTCACCTGCGCCTCCACCTCCGGCTTCAAGCACGAGTACGACAACCGCTACCTGTGGATGTCCCTGAAGCGCATCATCGGCTCCCACTTCGCCAACTACCGCGAAGCCTGGGAGGCCAACCGGCTCATCGCGAAGGGCAGGATCCACCCGACGCTCTCCAAGGTCTACCCCCTTCAGGAGACCGGACAGGCCGCCCACGACGTGCACCGCAACCTCCACCAGGGCAAGGTCGGCGTCCTGTGCCTGGCCCCCGAGGAAGGCCTCGGCGTGCGCAATCACGAGAAGCGGGATCAGCACGTCGACGCGATCAACCGCTTCCGGAACATCTGAGGAGCCGTTGCATGACTGAGCGTCAGACAGCGCCTGCGGCTGAGGGCGCGCCGGTGTCGAAAGAGACGAAGACAAGGGAGCGCAGCGACCGCGGACTGAGGAACGTCGACACCGGCACGGAGCGCCCTCAGCCGCAGGCGCAAAAGGAAAAGGACCGGCCGTGGTTGATGCGGACCTACGCCGGTCACTCCACGGCCGAGGCGTCCAACGAGCTGTACCGGCGCAACCTCGCCAAGGGCCAGACGGGCCTGTCGGTGGCGTTCGACCTGCCGACGCAGACCGGCTACGACCCGGACCACATCCTCGCCCGCGGCGAGGTCGGCCGGGTCGGGGTCCCCGTCTCGCACCTCGGTGACATGCGCCGGCTGTTCCAGGACATCCCCCTGGAGCAGATGAACACCTCGATGACGATCAACGCCACCGCCATGTGGCTGCTGGCGCTCTATCAGGTCGTCGCGGAGGAGCAGGGTGACGACATCACCAAGCTCCAGGGGACGACCCAGAACGACATCGTCAAGGAGTACCTGTCGCGGGGGACCCATGTCTTCCCGCCGGGGCCCTCGCTCCGGCTGACGACGGACATGATCGCGTACACGGTCTCCCACATCCCCAAGTGGAACCCGATCAACATCTGTAGCTACCACCTACAGGAGGCGGGCGCCACACCGGTCCAGGAGATCGCGTACGCGATGTCGACGGCCATCGCGGTGCTGGACGCCGTGCGCGACAGCGGCCAGGTGCCGCCGGAGCGGATGGGCGATGTCGTCGCCCGTATCTCCTTCTTCGTCAACGCGGGCGTCCGCTTCGTCGAGGAGATGTGCAAGATGCGGGCCTTCGGGCGGATCTGGGACGAGATCACGCGCGAGCGGTACGGCATCGAGAACGCCAAGCAGCGCCGCTTCCGGTACGGCGTCCAGGTCAACTCCCTCGGGCTGACCGAGGCGCAGCCGGAGAACAACGTCCAGCGGATCGTCCTCGAAATGCTGGCCGTGACCCTCTCCAAGGACGCACGCGCGCGTGCCGTCCAACTCCCGGCCTGGAACGAGGCGTTGGGGCTCCCCCGGCCCTGGGACCAGCAGTGGTCGCTGCGCATCCAGCAGGTGCTCGCGCACGAGAGCGACCTGCTGGAGTACGAGGACATCTTCGAGGGCTCGCACGTCATCGAGGCGAAGGTCGCCCAGCTCGTCGAGGAGTCCCTGGCGGAGATCGACCGGATCCAGGAGATGGGCGGCGCGATGGCCGCCGTCGAGTCGGGCTACCTCAAGTCGCAGCTCGTGGCGTCCCACGCCGAACGCCGGGCCCGTATCGAGTCCGGCCAGGAGAAGATCGTCGGCGTCAACATCTACGAGTCGACCGAGCCGAACCCGCTCACGGCCGACCTGGACGCCGCGATCCAGACGGTCGACCCGGCCGTCGAGGCCCGTGTCATCGCCTCGATCCAGAACTGGCGCGACACCCGCTACCAGCCGCCCTTCAACCACCCGCGCCCCTGCAAGGCCCTGGAGCGGCTGAAGGAGGCCGCGAAGGGCACCGCCAACCTCATGGAGGCCACCCTGGAGTGCGCCCGCGCCGGGGTCACGACCGGCGAGTGGGCCGGGGCGCTGCGCGAGGTGTTCGGAGAGTTCCGGGCGCCGACGGGCGTGTCCTCCGCGCCGGTCGCGGTGACCGCCGAGGAGGGCACCGCGATGGCGCTCGTCCGCCGCCGGGTGGAGGAGACCGCCCGTGAACTCGGCGTCGGCAAACTGCGCTTCCTGGTCGGCAAGCCGGGCCTGGACGGGCACTCCAACGGCGCCGAGCAGATCGCCGTACGCGCGCGTGACGCCGGCTTCGAGGTGGTCTACCAGGGCATCCGGCTCACACCCGAGCAGATCGTGGACGCGGCCCTCGCCGAGGACGTGCACGCGGTGGGACTGTCGATCCTGTCCGGCTCGCATGCCCAACTGGTGCCGGACGTGCTCGAACGGCTCCGTGTGGCCGGTGCCACAGATATACCCGTCATCGCCGGTGGGATCATCCCCAATGGCGACGCCGAGCAGCTGAGGGCCGCGGGTGTGGCCGCCGTCTTCACCCCTAAGGACTTCGACATCACCGGAATCATCGGCCGCATCGTCGAGGAGATCCGGAAAGCGAACAAGCTCGACCCCCTGGAGGTCCCCGCATGACCACGCCCGTCAACCGTCTGCGTCCGAGGCGCTCCTGCCTGGCCGTACCGGGCTCGAACCCGCGCTTCCTGGAGAAGGCGCAGGGCCTCCCCGCCGACCAGGTCTTCCTCGACCTCGAGGACGCCTGCGCGCCGCTCGCCAAGCCCGAGGCCCGGCACACCATCGTCAAGTTCCTCAACGAGGGTGACTGGACGGGCAAGACCAGGGTCGTGCGGGTCAACGACTGGACGACCGAGTGGACGTACCGCGATGTCGTGACGGTGGTCGAGGGTGCGGGACCGAACCTGGACTGCATCATGCTGCCGAAGGTGCAGGACGCCCAGCAGATCGTCGCCCTGGACCTGCTCCTCACCCAGATCGAGAAGACCATGGGCTTCGAGGTCGGGAAGATCGGTATCGAGGCGCAGATCGAGAACGCCCAGGGCCTCAACAACGTCAACGAGATCGCGACGGCCTCCCAGCGCGTCGAGACGATCATCTTCGGCCCGGCCGACTTCATGGCGTCGATCAATATGAAGTCGCTGGTCGTGGGCGAGCAGCCGCCCGGCTACCCGGCGGACGCCTACCACTACATCCTGATGAAGATCCTGATGGCCGCCCGAGCCAACAACCTCCAGGCGATCGACGGCCCCTACCTCCAGATCCGCAACATCGACGGCTACCGCGAGGTCGCCCAGCGCGCCGCCGCCCTCGGCTTCGACGGCAAGTGGGTGCTGCACCCGGGCCAGGTCGAGGCGTCGAACGAGATCTTCTCGCCCTCCCAGGAGGACTACGACCACGCCGAGCTGATCCTGGACGCGTACGACTACTACACCTCCGAGGCGGGCGGCAAGAAGGGCTCCGCGATGCTCGGCGACGAGATGATCGACGAGGCCAGCCGCAAGATGGCACTGGTCGTCTCCGGCAAGGGGCGCGCGGCCGGCATGCAGCGCACCGGCAAGTTCGAGATTCCGGAGGCGTGAGCATGCAGTTCGGACGCACCTACGAGGAGTTCGAGGTCGGGGCGACGTACAAGCACTGGCCGGGCAAGACGGTCACGGAGTACGACGACCACCTGTTCTGTCTCCTCACCATGAACCACCACCCCCTCCACATGGACGCGAACTATGCGGAGAAGACGACGGACTTCGGCAAGAACGTCGTCGTGGGCAACTACATCTACTCCCTCCTGCTCGGCATGTCGGTCCCGGACATCTCCGGCAAGGCCATCGCCAACCTGGAGATCGAGTCGCTGAAGCACGTGGCGCCGACCTTCCACGGCGACACGCTCTACGGCCAGACGACCGTGCTCGACAAGTGGCCGTCCAAGTCGAAGAACGACCGCGGCATCGTCTACGTCGAGACCAAGGGCTACAAGCAGGACGGCACCCTGGTGTGCACCTTCCGCCGCAAGGTCATGGTGCCGACCGAGACGTACATCAAGGAGCGCGGCGGCGAGCAGCCGGGCCGTCCCGAACTGAAGCAGCAGGAGAAGTAGCCATGGCGCGACTCGCCCAGACCGCCGGCCTGACCGACGTCCAGCAGGAGATCCTCTCCACCGTCCGCGACTTCGTGGACAAGGAGATCATCCCGGTCGCGACCGAGCTGGAGCACCGCGACGAGTACCCGCAGAGAATCGTCGACGGCCTGAAGGAGTTGGGCCTGTTCGGCCTGATGATCCCGGAGGAGTACGGCGGCCTGGGCGAGTCCCTCCTGACGTACGCCCTGTGTGTCGAGGAGATCGCACGCGGCTGGATGTCGGTGTCCGGGATCATCAACACGCACTTCATCGTGGCGTACATGCTCAAGCAGCACGGCACCGACGAGCAGAAGGACCACTTCCTGCCGAGGATGGCGGCCGGTGACATCCGGGGTGCCTTCTCGATGTCGGAGCCGGCGCTGGGCTCCGATGTGTCGGCCATCACGTCGAAGGCGGTCAAGGACGGTGACGAGTACGTCCTGAACGGCCAGAAGATGTGGCTGACGAACGGCGGTACGTCGACCCTGGTCGCCGTCCTCGTGAAGAGTGACGAAGGACACCCGGAGGGGACCGCGCCCCACAAGTCGATGACGACCTTCCTCGTAGAGAAGGAGCCCGGCTTCGGAGAGGTCCGCCCCGGCCTCACCATCCCCGGCAAGATCGACAAGATGGGCTACAAGGGCGTCGACACGACCGAGCTCATCATGGACGGCCTGCGCATTCCGGCCAATCGGGTACTCGGCGGCGCCACCGGCCGCGGTTTTTACCAAATGATGGACGGCGTGGAGGTCGGCCGCGTCAACGTGGCGGCGCGTGGCTGCGGGGTCGCTCAGCGTGCTTTCGAACTCGGCGTCCAGTACGCCCAGCAGCGTCACACTTTCGGCAAGCCGATCGCCCAGCACCAGGCGATCCAGTTCAAACTCGCGGAGATGGCCACCAAGGTCGAGGCCGCGCATGCGATGATGGTCAACGCAGCACGCAAAAAGGACTCCGGGGAACGAAACGACCTCGAAGCAGGGATGGCGAAGTACCTCGCCTCCGAGTACTGCAAGGAGGTCGTGGAGGACTCCTTCCGGATCCACGGCGGCTACGGCTTCTCCAAGGAGTACGAGATCGAGCGCCTCTACCGGGAGGCCCCGATGCTGCTGATCGGTGAAGGTACCGCCGAAATCCAGAAAATGATCATCGGGCGCAGACTGCTCGAAGAGTATCGACTCCAGGGCTAGATGTCCTGGTTCGGGGTGTTTTCTTCGCGAAGAAGATCACACCCCGTCAACACTCTTCGGCCGCCGACTCGGCTTCCTGGCTTGCCCAGTTGTGGCCCGCGCCCGGTACGATCGCGTGAAAGCCGCCGTCCCCCTCTACGCAGCGCGGCATCATCCGCTACGAAGGTCATCCATGCCCCACAGCCAAACCTCTGCACCACGCGACAGCCTGGCAGGCGTACGCCTCGCGCGCGGAGCATCGCCGTGGCTTCTCCCGACCGTCGCCACCGCAGCCCTCAGCCTGGTCCGCGCGCGCCGCTCCGGTGCCGCCAGGGCCGTGGCCGTACCCGCCACCGCGCTCGCGGCAGGCATGCTGTGGTTCTTCCGCGACCCCGAGCGCGAGATCACCCAGGGCCGGGTCATCTCGCCCGCCGACGGTGTGGTGCAGAGCATCATGCCGTGGAAGGACGGACGTACCCGCGTCGCGATCTTCATGAGCCCGCTCAACGTCCACGTCAACCGCGCTCCGCTCGCCGGTACCGTGACGTCGGTCGAGCACATCCCCGGCGGGTTCGTTCCGGCGTTCAACAAGGAGAGCGAGAACAACGAGCGCGTAGTCTGGCATTTCGATACCGAACTCGGTGACATCGAGATGATCCAGATCGCCGGCGCGGTCGCCCGCCGCATCGTCCCGTACGTGCCCCAGGGCACGAAGGTCGAGCAGGGTGACCGGATCGGTCTGATCCGCTTCGGCTCGCGTGTCGACATCTACCTGCCCGAGGGCGTGGAGGTCGCGGTCGAGGTCGGGCAGAAGACCGTGGCTGGGGTGACTCGCATTGACCGTGGTTGATCCGGAGACACAGGCGGGCTGGGTGCCCGAGGCCGACGAGGTGGTGGACGAAGAGGAGGAGATGCCTCTTTCTCTCCGCCTGTCCATAGCCGACACCCTCACCCTCGGCAACGCCACCTGCGGCTTCATGGCGGTGTACTTCACCACCACCGGCATCCTGATCCCGCACCTCACCGGCAGCCAGGAAACCGGCATGGCCCGTCACAGCGCGGCCACGGCGGTCATCCTGATGCTGTGCGCGGCGGTCTTCGACCTGTTCGACGGACTGGTGGCCCGCAAGTTCCGCTCCTCCCCCATGGGTGCCGAGCTGGACAACCTGTCGGACCTGATCAGCTTCGGTCTGGCCCCGGCGTACTTCGTCCTCGTCTACGGCATGGTCGCGGACGACGCGCACCAGAGAGTGGCGGCGGTCGGGGCGATCGTGGTCCTGCTGGCGGTGGTGCTCAGGCTTGCGCGCTTCTCCTGCGTGACGCCGCCGAACGGCATGTTCCAGGGCATGCCGAGCCCCTTCGGCGCGCTGACGGTGGTCTCGATCGTGCTGCTGGAGCTGCCCTTCGTGGCGACGCTCCTGGCGATCCTCGGCACCGCGTGGCTGATGGTCAGCCGGGTCGAGTACCCGAAGCCGCGGGGCCGCCTCGCGGTGGCGATGCTGTCCTGGATCGTCGTCTCGATGGGCCTCCTGGCCGCCTGGGCCTTCGACGCCCCCAGCGGCCAGCTCCTCCTCCAGACGGGCTGTGCCCTGCAGCTGGTCACGGGTGCGGTGATCCCCTTGTTCGCCACGGCCCGCCGGGTGAACAACTTCCGCGACAACCGTCGTGAGGCACGTGCGGCGCAGCTGCCGTAGTCCCCGACAGAGCAGAGGGCCCGAACCGCATGGTTCGGGCCCTCTGCTTTCTGCGCTGGTTCAGGCACCCGGCGTGTAGGCCTCGGCGACCGACGACGCCTCCGCCTCCCGTACGACCTTCATGCCGCCCGTGACCGCCTTGTCCGGCTGGAGGATCACGCTCTGCCGGGACGACGCGGCCTTCGGGTCGGTGAAGTCCTGCGTGATACCGAAGCCGACGTCGAAGGCGTCCAGCGTCAGCAGCGCCTTGTCGACGCCCTCACGCGTGAGGTCCTTGCTCGCGCAGGCCTTCTTCAGGGCCTCGCCGAAGACGGAGGCCGCCGTCCAGCCGGCCACCACGCCGTTGTCCAGCGCGTCCTTCGGATACGCCGCTTCGTAGTCCGCCACGAGCTGCTTCGCCTGCGGGGTGTCGGCCCCGACGGGCAGCGACGGGGAGGCCACCCAGTAGTTCTTCTCCAGGGCGGGGCCCGCCTCGGTGGCCAGCAGCTGCGGGGCGAAGGCCGAGTTGTTGCCGATGACCGGGACGCCGAAGCCGCCCGCCGCCGCGACACCGACGAGCGAGGCCGCCTGGCGCGGTCCCGCACTGATCACGATCGCCTTGACGCCCGCCTTCTTCAGGGCGGCGACCTGTGCGGTCATGTCGTTGTCCGTCGGCTTGATCTTCTGCTCGACGACCGTCAGCCCGGACTCCTCGGCCATGTGCTTCGCACCGACCAGGGCGCTCTCGCCGTAGTCCCCCTCGAAGTAGACGTGCCCGATCTTGTCGCCCTTCTTGATCCCCTTCTCCTGCATCAGGAAGTCGATGGCGTTGATCGTCTCGATGTCGTACGTCGATCCGATGACGCGGATGTACGGGCTGCCGAGCAGCGAGTGCGCCCATGCCTGCGGCAGCACCAGGCCCTTGTCCTGGCCGTCCACGCGCTGCTTGACCGCGGCGACGAACGGCGAGCCGATGAACTGGGCGAAGCCCAGCACCTTCGGCGCCAGCTCCGTGTACCCGGACACCGCCTTCTGCGGGTCGTAGCCGTGGTCGCGGACGGTGAGGGACACCTTGTAGCCGCAGACCCCGCCCTTGGCGTTGAGCTGCTTCACATACAGCTGCTGGGCCTGGGTGACGCTCTTGCCGAGGGTCGCGTAGACGCCGGTCATGTCGGTCAGCGCGCCGAGCGTGATCGTCTTGCCGGAGACTCCCTCGCCGGTCTTCACACCGCCCGCCGCGCCCTCGCCGTCGCCGTCGTCCTTGGCCTTGGAGCTGCAGCCGGCCAGCACGAGCAGCGCGGCGAGCGCGCCCGCGGCGGCCCTGGCCGCATACGTCGTGGTCATCGTTCCTCCCCTGGATTGCGTGCGACGCGATATCGGGCGGCCACCCTGACCAGGCCGCCCGGCAGAAAGAGCACCACCGCCACGACGGCGGCGCCGTACAGGTACCGGGACGCCTCGCCCGGTGCGATCCCGCCCGTGCCCGGGTCGGAGACCAGCGGCAGCGCGTCGCTGTAGCGGGTCAGCAGCTGCGGCAGCAGGGAGACGAACGCCGCCCCGAGCACCGCGCCCCACACGGAACCGAGTCCGCCGATGACGATCATGGCGAGGTACTCCAGGGAGAGCGTGATCCCGAAGTAGTCGGGCACGGTCCGCTGGAAGACGAGCGCGAGCAGCACCCCGGCGAGTCCCGCGTACATCGAGGACAGGACGAAGACGGCGGCCCGGTAGCGGGCCACGGGCACACCGATCACCCCGGCCGCGATGCGGTGGTCGCGGATCGCGTTCATGGCCCGCCCAGGACGGCCGCGCAGCACTCCGCGGGCGAACAGCGCGCAGCCGAGCAGGACGACGAGTCCGGCGTACCAGAGCTTCTCGGCGGAGCCGAACGGCACGTTGGCGACGAGGAGTTCACGGTCGTCGAAGGTGAGGCCGAAGAGGTTCAGGGCGGGTACGTCACGGCCGTTGAAGCCGCCCGTGAGGTCGCGGGCGTTGAACAGGACGTGCTGGCCGATGAAGATCAGTGCGAGGGTCGCGATGCCGAGGTAGGCGCCACGCAGCCGGCCCGCGATGGGGCTGAACAGTCCGCCCGCGGCCCCGGCGACCAGCGTGGCCAGCACGGCGGCGAGCCAGGTCGGCAGGCCGAGCCCGGTGAGGCCGTCGCTCCCGTCACCGGCGAACACGCAGTATCCGTAGGCGCCGACGGCCAGGAAGAAGGCGTGGCCCATGGAGAGCTGGCCGGTGGCGCCGGTGAGGAGGTTGATGCCGATGGCGCCGATCGCGGCGGCCATGGCGAAGAGACCCGCCTGGAGCCAGAAGCGGTCCAGGTAGAAGGGCAGCGCGAGCAGCAGAAGCGTGCCACCTGCCCAGACATATGTACGAGTACGGGTGAACCACATCGGTCGGGTGCCGCCCGCGAGAGCCTCAGACACGGGCGAGCTCCTTCGTGCCGAACAGCCCGGCGGGCCGGATGAGCAGGATCGCGAGCATGACCAGATAGGGCGCCAGGTCGCCGAGGCCCCGGCCCAGGAAGGTCAGGTCGCTCTGGTAGCCGGTGGCGAGGGACTCGGTCACGCCGATGAGCAGTCCGCCGACCAGGGCGCCCGTCGTCGAGTCGAGGCCGCCGAGGATCGCCGCCGGGAAGGCCTTGAGGGCGGCGAGGGAGGTGGCCCGTTCCAGGCCGGGGGTCGGGAAGACGGTGAGGAAGAGGGCGGCCACCGCCGCGAGGCCGCCCGCGACGGCCCACGCCCCGAGCGAGACCCGGCCGAGCCTGACCCCCATGAGGGCGGCGGTCTCCGGGCTCTCGGCCGCCGCGCGCATCGCCACGCCCCAGGTGGTGTAGCGGAAGGCGAGGAGAAACGCCGTGATGAGCAGGGCGGCGGCGACGAAAGCGGCGATCCGGGTGTGGGCGATCGAGATCGACCCGACGGTGAGGACGGCGTCGCCCCACGGGTCGCCCAGCGTCAGGACGTCCGTGCCGATGCGCCGGGTGAGTTCGGTGGTGAGCAGGATGTCGACGCCGATGGTCACGATGGCCAGCACGCTCTGGTCGCTGCCCCGGTAGCGGCGCATCACCAGGAACTCGACGGCCGCTCCGACCAGCGCGGCGCCCGCGATGCCGGCCAGCAGCGCGGGCCAGAACCCGATGTCGTCGTGGAGGATCGCGGTGATGTAGCCGCCTGCCAGCAGCAGCGAGGCGTGCGCGAAGTTGACGACCTCCGTGGCCCGGAAGATCACCACGAACCCGAGGGCGATGAGGGCGTAGACGGAGCCGAGCGAGACGCCGTTGAGGAGGAGTTCGGCGAAGGTGCTCACGACGCGGCCTCCTCGCCGAGGTAGGCACGCACGACGGCCGGGTCGTTCTGTACGTCGGCCGGTGTGCCGCCCGCGATCAGCCGCCCGAAGTCGAGCACGGTCACCGTGTCCGCGAGCCTCATCACCACTCCCATGTCGTGCTCCACCAGGACGATGGAGATGCCGAGGCTGTCGCGGACCCCGGCGATGACGGCCGCGACGCCGCGCCGCTCCTCGGCCGTCATCCCGGCCACCGGTTCGTCCAGGAGCAGCAGCCGGGGTTCCATGCACAGCGCGCGGGCCAGCTC
Organism: Streptomyces sp. NPDC051963; assembly: GCF_044593495.1. Taxonomy (NCBI): domain Bacteria; kingdom Bacillati; phylum Actinomycetota; class Actinomycetes; order Kitasatosporales; family Streptomycetaceae; genus Streptomyces; species Streptomyces sp. NPDC051963. Next base: position 145,207 of record NZ_JBIUCC010000004.1, read on the forward strand.
CGCGAGCTTCTGCTGCCCGTACGGCAGGGAGCCCGCGGGCCTGTCCAGGTACTCCTCGAGTCCCACGAACGCGGCGATCTCCCGGGCGCGTTCACGGTGCCGGCGCTCCTCGCTCGCCGCCGACGGCAGCCGCAGTCCGGCGGCGACGAACCCGGTCCTGGTCAGCCGGTGTCTGCCCAACAGCAGGCTGTCCTCGACGGTGGTGTGGGGCGGCAGGGCGAGGTTCTGGAAGATACGGGCGACGCCGAGTGCGGCGATGCGGTGCGCGGGCATGCCGGTCAGCTCGTGGCCGCCGAAGCGGACGCTGCCGGAAGCGGCCCGGACGACCCCGGACAGGACGTTGAAGCAGGTCGACTTGCCCGCCCCGTTGGGGCCGATCAGGGCGTGGACGGTGCCGGGGCGCACGGTGAAGGTGACGTCGTCCAGGGCGAGGAGGCCGGCGAAGCGGACGGTGAGGTGGTCGACGTGCAGGGTCTCCTTGTCATGGGTGTCCGTGTCGGGGGTGTTCGTGTCCGTGGTGTCCGTGTCGGGGGTGTTCGGCTCGGGGGTGTCCATGCCACTGGTGTCCATGTCACCCCTCCCATCTGGGCAGCGCCGGGTGGGATCGGGTGGCGCCCGCCGCGTCGGCGGCCGCGTCCTCGTCGACCACACCCAGGTAGCGGCGCCGCACCTCGTCGGAGGCGGCGAGTTCGGCGGCCGGGCCGGAGAGCGTGACTTCGCCGACCTCCAGGACGTGGGCGTGGGTGGCGAGGCGCAGGGCGAGCGCGGCGTTCTGCTCGACCAGCAGGACGGAGGTGCCCTGTTCGTTGATCTCGCGCACGGTGTCGGCGATCCGCGCGGCCATCAGCGGGGCCAGCCCCAGCGACGGCTCGTCGAGCAGCAGCACTTTCGGTACGGCCATCAGGGCGCGGGCGACGGCGAGCATCTGCTGCTCACCGCCCGACAGCAGTCCGGCCCGCTGCTGGGCCCGTTCGGCGAGGACGGGGAACAGCTCGTGGACCCGGCGCAGGGCGGCGGCCCGGTCCGCCCGTCCGCCGGCGGCGCCGAGCGCCCCGGCCCGCAGATTGTCCGCGACGGTCATCCGGGCGAACACCCGCCGCCCCTCCGGCACTTGGGACACCCCCGCGGCCACCACCCGGTCGGGTCCGATCCCGTCGATACGGCGTCCGCCGAGCGTCACGGTGCCGCCGGTCGTCGCCCCGCCGTGGAAGGAGAGGGTACGGCTGACCGCCCGCAGCAGCGTCGACTTGCCGGCGCCGTTGCCGCCCAGGACCGTCACCACCGCCGCCTCCGGCACCTCCAGCGACACCCGGCGCAGGGCGCGCACCGGGCCGTACCCCACCGACAGGTCCTGCACGACCAGATCGGAGCCCCCCATGGCACCGCCCCCTTCCTCCGCCTTGTGTGGCGCTCACCCCAGCACCGGGTGGGACGTCCGTCCACGGGTCGCGGCCGAATCGCTGCCGGTGACCAGCGGATACGGCCGCCCGTTGTGCACGCGCACAAGACTGCGTGTCAGGGGCCTGCCCAAGCCGGGCCACCGGTGGCATCCTCCGGCCATGGGAGCGCGCAGAAGGCGTACCGGTCATGACTGGAAAGTTCTCGCGGAGTCCTGCACGGCGCTCCTGGAGCGGCTGCCGGAACTGGTCGACGAGCATCTGCGCCGACTTGCGGAGCACTCCCCCGTCTACGACCAGGTCCTGCCGTACGACCAGCAGTGGCGGGAGGCGGAGGACGCGATGCGCATCGGCATCGAGACCATCTCCGCACCCCGCGAGGCACCGCGCCGTGATCTGCAGTACGCGGAGGAGGCGGGTCAGCGCCGCGCCCAGCAGGGGTTGCCGCTGGAGCTGCTGGTGCACGCGTACCGCAGCGCAGGCTATCTGGTGTGGGACTCCCTGCTGGAGGGCGCCGGGAGTCAGGAGCCGGAGCGGCTCGGCGTGCTGATGCGCTCGGCGACGCTCGTGTGGGCGGCGATCGACGCCCAGGCGGCGGTGGCCTCGGACGCCTACCGGGCGACCGAGATGGAACTGCGCCGTCGAACCGACGAACAGCTGCACGCGCTCCTGGACGCCCTCCTGGAAGAGCCCGCGGGACAGGAGACGCCGGGCCTCGCCGCCAGGGCCGCGGCGGGGCTCGATCTGCCGGAGCGCGGCGCGTACGCCGTGGTGGTGCTGCGGACCGAGCGCCGGGACGCGCGGGAAGCCTTCCACCGGCCGCTGCCGGCCGCCGGGTACCGCTTCGTCTGGCGGATGCGCGCCGACCGCGAGGTGGGCGTGGTGCTGCTGGGCCCCGGCCAGGACCTGGACACGGTGGCCCGGCTGCTGAGCGGGCGGTGCTCGGGGCCTGGCGGTATCAGTCCCGTCGTACCCGGTCTGGCCGAGCTTGGCCGCGCACGACGGCTCGCCGAGCTGGCGCTGCGCACCTGTCCGCCCGACGCGCACGAGGTCGTACGCCTCGACCAGCGCATGCCCACCGCCCTGGTCGTGAGCCAGCCGGAACTCGCGGGCCGGCTGGTCTCGGACGTCTTCGGCGCGCTCATCGGCCTGGAGCCGCCCGACCGCGCGGTGCTGCTGGAAACCCTGGACGTCTGGCTGGCCTGCGAGGGTTCCGCGGGCCGCGCCGCCGGCCGGCTGTACTGCCACCGCAACACGGTCTTCAACCGCCTGCGCCGACTGGAACAGCTGACCTCCCGGTCGCTGGCCCGTCCCCGGGACCTGATCGAGATGACCCTGGCACTGGACGCGTACCGGCTGTCGGGCGCGACGGCGGTGCCGACCACGGACAGACCGGCGTAGGACCGGTCGGGCGGATCATGCCGCGGACGGGGCGCCGGCACCTCACCTGCACGCAAAGGGCGCCACCGAGGTCCTCCGACGTGATCCGCCGTATGGGCCTCAGCTCAAGAAGTCCCGGGCGATGTTCTCCGCGACCCGTTCCAGGATCGGTCCGGCGTCGGCGATGCACTTGGCCACGTCCGGCTCGACGTCGGTCAGCGGGTAGGCGCGGCGGATACCGGCTCGGCCGAGGGCCTCCGGCTGGAGGGCGAGGCGGCCGCACACGGCGACGACTTCCTTGCCCTCGGCGCGTGCCGCAGCGGCGACCCCGGCCGGGGCCTTGCCGTGCAGGGTCTGCTCGTCGAGGGAGCCCTCGCCGGTGATCACCAGGTCGGCGCGGTCCAGGGCGGGGGCGAAGCCGAGGACGTCGAGCATGACCTCGATGCCGGGGCGGAAGCGGGCTCCGACGAGCAGTGCGCCGTAGCCGATGCCGCCGGCCGCGCCCGCGCCGGGCGAGGCGGCGTACTCGGCCGCCTTCGGGCCGATCGCCGCCTCCAGGGTCACGGCGTAGTGCGCGAGGGCCTCGTCCAGCGCCTCGACGTCGTCCGGGGCGGCGCCCTTCTGCGGGCCGTACACCGCCGGTGCGCCCTTCGGGCCGGTCAGCGGATTGTCGACGTCGCTGGCGAGCACCAGCTCGACCTGGGCGAGGCGCGGGTCCAGGTCCGAGAGGTCGGCCGAGGCCAGGTCGGTCAGTCCGCCGCCGCCCGGGGACACGGGCTCCCCGTCCACGTCCAGGAAGCGCGCGCCCAGCGCGGACAGCATCCCCGCGCCGCCGTCGGTGGTCGCGCTGCCGCCGACGCCGAACACGATCGTGCGGGCGCCCGCGTCCAGCGCGGCCCTCAGTAGTTCGCCGGAGCCGTACGTCGATGCCGTCAGCGGGGCGAAGACGCCCGCCGGCAGCCGCTGCAACCCGCTGGCCTCCGCCATCTCCACGACCGCGGTGTCACCGCGCAGCGCGAACGCGGCCGTCACCTCGTTTCCGAGGGGGCCCGCGACCCGTACCTCATGCCGCTCGAACCCGGCGGCGACCGCCGCGTCGACCGTCCCGTCGCCGCCGTCGGCGACCGGCAGCGCCTCGACCTCGGCGTTCGGCGCGACCCGGCGCAGCCCGGCCGTCACCCGCTCGGCGACCTGCACGGCCGTCAGCGACCCCTTGAACTTGTCCGCGGCGATGAGGACCCGCTGGGTCCCCTTGCCTGGAGCGTTCGCCACTTTTGCTTCCCCTTGCTCTACGGGCCTCGCACATGTCAAGACCAGTCGCGCCGCTGTGACCTTAACCGGAGGAAGCCCCCGCCGTCATGCCCCGACCGGAGCCTGGGACGCCACCGGCAACCCGCTGTGCGAGTCGGCCGAACCCCGCGCGGCCGCCGCCGGAATTGGGTAGACCGGTGCTATGACCCCTGTGGGCACTGAGCAAGAGCTCGGCGACCGCATCCTCGGGGGCTGGCTGGGCCGGATCGCGGGCAACATGCTCGGCAAACCGGTCGAGCAGGGCGACCTGTGGACGCGGGACCGTATCGATCGCTATCTGCGGCAGGCCGCCGCCCTGCCCCTGACCGACTATCTGCCCGCGCCCGTCGACGAGAGCGACGGCTTCGAGCTGCGCCCCGAATGGCGCCAGTGCGTCCGCGGCCGCATCCACGGCAGCTGCCGCGACGACGACGTCGACTACGCGATCCTCGGCCTCGACCTCCTGGAGACCCACGGCTTCGGCTTCAGCACCGAGCAGGTCGGCGACCTGTGGCTGCTGCGGCTGCCGTACCTTCAGACCTTCACCGCCGAGCGGGCGGCGTACCGGAACCTCGCCAACGGCCTCAAGCCTCCGTTGACCGCCACCTACGACAACCCGTACCAGGAGTGGATCGGCGCCCTCATCCGTGCCGACATCTACGGCTGGACCTGCCCCGGTGTCCCCCGCCGGGCCTCCTCCCTCGCCCGCCGGGACGCGGTGCTGTCCCATACCGGCAACGGCGTGTACGGCGCGATGTGGGCGGCCGCGCTGATCTCGGCGGCGTTCACGGCGTCCACGGTGCGGCACGCCGTGGACGAGGCGCTGGCCATGATCCCCGGCAGCTGCCGGCTGGCGCGTACCGTACGCCGGGTCGTCTCGCTGCACGACACCCGGATGACCTGGGAGGACACGCTGACGACCGTGTCCGAGGAGACCGCGGGGCTGGGCTGGATCCACACCGTCCCGAACGCCGCCGTCCTCACGGCCGGGCTCCTGTACGGCGACGGCGACTTCACCCGCACCATCACCCTCACCGTCCGCGGCGGCCTGGACACCGACTCCAACGGCGCGACCGCGGGCTCGGTGGCCGGCGTGCTGACCGGCGCGGAGGCGATCCCGGACCAGTGGAAGGACCCGCTGGAGGACACCGTCCGCAGTGCGGTGTTCGGCTTCGACGGGGTGCGGATCAGCGAACTGGCGGAGCGGACGGTGCGGCTGGCCGACAGCGAGTGAGGATCAGGGGGCGGCTGCGGCAGCTGGATACCCTTCCCGGGTGACCACTCCAGACTTCGCCACGTACATCGCGGGCCTGCCCCGCGTCCTCGCCGGAGCCGCCGCCCTCTTCCGCGACACCGAGGGCCGGGTGCTGCTCGTCGAGCCCAACTACCGTGAGGGCTGGGCACTTCCGGGCGGCACGATCGAGTCCGACGACGGCGAGACCCCACGCCAGGGCGCCCGCCGCGAGACGGCCGAGGAGATCGGCCTCGACATCGAACTCGGCCGCCTGCTCGCGGTGGACTGGGTACACGGGGCGGGCCGCCCACCGCTCGTCTCGTATCTGTACGACGGCGACGTCCTCACCGAGAACGACCTCAAGTCGATCCGCCTCCAGGAGGAAGAACTCCTCTCCTGGCGCCTGGTACCGCATGACGAGCTCCCCGAGTACCTCCCGGGCGCCCTGGGCCGCCGCGTCCTGACCGCCCTGGAGGTCCTCGCGGACGGGTCGGGCACGGCGGAGTTGGAGAACGGTCATCGGGTGGGCTGAACCAGGCCAGTAGGCGGCCCGACAGGCGACTCGCTTACGACAGCAAGCAATCGACAGGGCCGAATGGCAACTGAAGATTCGACAAGACTCGACACGATCAGCCGGGAGAGCTGCGGAGCGCTACTGCGCGATGGCGCGGAGAACAGGCTCACCGATCGGGCCCAACCAGGCCGCAAACGAGGACAGTACCCCTGCGAGTGCCCCACCGGCGGTCACCACAGCGCCTGCGGTGGTCACCAACCTGACGATCTGAACCAACCGTTGGGCAACGGTGGGGCGATCTGGAGACGGAGAGCCAAGTTCGGCACCGAGTGAAGCAACCTCACCGTTCACCTGACTGGCCACATGAAGCGGGAGGCCAAGGCGGTCGAGCTCCGCGCGCAATGGTCCGAGCAAGGCCTGCGGATCCGTCACAGCAGTGAAGTCCCCGTGCTGGCCCCCATGGATGGTCTGGTTACCGGCGACATTGTTGATGTTGCCTTGTTGGCTGCCGATGTTGAAGGTCACTGGAGGTCCTTTCCCGTGCGTCAGTAGCGGCGCGAGACCGCATCGAAGGAGCGGTGACGGGCCGCAGCGATGATGTGCATCACCAGCCCGATTGCCATCAGGAAGACACCGGCGAGTGCAGCGGCCCAGCCGAGAAGGAACACCGGTATGCCGTTGATCTCGCTGCCGAACATATCTCCCGGCTGCGGCCACTGGTTGGGATCTTCGGGTATGGGATCACCTATACGACCCATGAACCGCAGGACTCCCCACGCGAAGACAGCAAAGCCGCCCAAGAAAAGCAACAGGCCGAGCAGAATGAGCCTTCGGGCCCTGGTGCGGGCTGCGGCGATCTGACGCAGGAAGCTCTCCTGCCGTTGATCGACATATTGGTGCCCACCAACGTTGTTGATGTTCGCGCCGTGCTGCTGACCCACGTCGAATCGAGGAGCACGACTCACTGCCGGCATCAGAGCGGTGCCCTGCACGGTCTCGCGTCTGTGCGGGGCATCGTCGTGGCACTCGTACTTGACGCTCACATTTCCAAAGGTGAGCACGTCACCGTGGCACAGCGTCCAGGGAACCTGAAGAGGGCGGTCGTTCACCAAAGTGCCGTTGGCGGAACCGAGATCCTCCAACACCACGTCCCGTCCCGAGCGGCTCAGCATGGCGTGTCTGCCGCTCACATACGGATCATCGATCCGTATGTCGCAGCCCGGATCCCGGCCCAGAACTGACCGGATGCCAGTGAGGCGTAGAGGAGGACCATTCAGGTGCGCCGGGCGGATGAATGTGAGCTGGGGACCTGAACTATTTGGATAACTCGCCATGATCCCACCCCCGTTGGGACTAGACGGAAAATTCATTCTAGCCGCGACAGCCATAGCGCGACCTGCACAGCATCCGACATTCCCCACCACAATGCGCCGCGCGCAGAAGGGGTGAGCCGTACGTCCGTCAACGCCACTGGCGGCGCCGAAATCACATGTGCGTTTCCGGAGACGCCGGGGAGATCACAGCGGAGGAAGCACCGATCGCTTACCGACCGCCGGAGCGGGATTGTTGACACCGAGCATGTCCGGCCTCCTCCGTAGCCGATGTCTCGGCCTTCGCCAGGACCGCCAAGGTCGAGCGCTCCACCTCGGAAAGGACAACCGAGGAGCCTCAGCTTGCGGCAGGGGCGTTCTTGGTGAATCGCGGCACGAGGCCCTGCCGTCCACGCCCAGCACCGAGCACCCGCAGGACGGCGGTCTCCACCTCACCACCGATCCCCTGGATCTGCACGATGCGCCGTGATGCCACGCCCGCGTCGATGAGCGCGTCTGCTGGTCGCAGATTTCATGACCGCCAGCGGCAGCGACATCTCCTCTACACCATTCAGCTGCGCCCAAGCATCCATCTGTCGGCATGCCCGGCAATACTCATGGCGCGAGTGCCGCCGTCAATCGACTTCGATGCCGTAGTCCTGAACAAGTTGCTCCAGGCCTCCCGTGTATCCCATCCCACCCAGCACGAAGTCCCAGTCGCCACTGGGCCTGTGCCTGAAGGAGCCGAGCACCAGCGCCGTCTCGCCAGAGCGGCCGTCGGAGACCTCCAGGCAGCCGAGTTCGGTCATCGCCGGGTCCAGCAAGCGGATACGGGCATCAGTGAACCCAGAGAGATCAGCATCCGGGTTCGCCTCCGGGTCGACGGCAGCCACCAGTACGAACCGATCAGCGCCCTCGGGCAACGCGTCGAAGGAGACACGGATAGCTGCCTTGTCCGGCGCCACAGCCGGCACTGCGCGTACCGAGCCGTCCGGGGTCTGCGGGTTGTTGAAGAAGACGAAGTGGTCTTCGCTGAGGACCCGGTTGCCGCGGCAGACCAGGGCGCAGACGTCCAACGCGACATTGCCGAACCATGTCATACCCAGCGTGTTGTAGTCATCGGGCAGAGCCGCGGGAGCGGGCGGCGTTGGCTGCGCAGAGGCCGGCCGCCCTCCCTCCCCCAGCCGTCCACGGAGCCCGTGGCGGTGCAGGAGATCGACGAGTTCGCTACCTGAGATCAACTCCAGGGGCTTGCCACGGGCGAACGTGTGCGAGCCGGGGCCGAAGCCCGACGTGGTCACCAGAACACCCTTGTTGGCGCCGACGTCCTGGACCGTGCCGAACAGGTCGCGCACTGCGGTGGGCGGGACGGTGTTGCGGTAGCGCTTTACCTGAACGACGATCTTGCCGCCTCGAATGGGCGTCGGGTCCAGCGCGTCGACATCCACACCCCCATCGTTCGAGCGCTGCGTCGTGACGGCCTGCATCCCCATGGCGCGGAACAGGTCGGCAACGAGGGACTCGAAGGCGATGGGGTCCATCTCGTACAGGTCCGGCTCCTCGTCGCTGCCATGAGTTATGACACGATTTCCGACGTCCGAGAGCTGTCGGCTCGGCCGTAAGGAAGTGAGTTGATCGGGCCGAGTGGCTAGCTGTCCTCTCAACGCCTCTGTCAGGCAACTGGTCGCGTCCACCTGTTCCAGATGCAAACCGGTGAAAGCCGCTCGCCGAGCCATGACGGTCGCCAGAAAGATGTGGGCTTGCCTGCCTGTCGCAGGATCGTGGGCGTCCACGAAACCGTTCAGAGCCACCGAGTCGAGGATGCCGTACTCGTCCGCAGTGAAAAGCTGATGCAGGACCAGCAGCACGCTCTGCGCCAACACCTCTCGGTACAACGCCCGGCGCTGAGTTACCGGACGCGCCGTTTCCTTGTCCTGGTCCTGGGCTGGCACGTACCTCACTGACTTCGCTCCCGGGGCAACGTCGTACCCGGGCAGCTCCCAGTCCAGGACCAACTGCCGGGCCGCCGAGTCGAAGGCCGCCGCCACCTGCCGTGGGAAGCCTTCGGGCCAGGCAGTCGACGAATAGAGGGCAGCCGAAAAGTACTCGACCACGGATTCAGGGTCGCCCCGTCTGACTCCGTCGGTCGCCTCGGTGATGCCGGCATTGTGCTGGCGGACCTCGGCTCGCTGAGCCTCAGCCCTCTGTTCGTAGTCCTGCTGCAAGGTGGCCAACTGTTGCTGTCGCTGCGCTTCGGCAGCCTGTGCCGCGTGCAAGTCGCGCTCAAAGCGAGACCGCGCCTCAGCCTGCGCTTGTGCACGCCGGCTGGCCGTCCAGCCGCCCAGGGCCTGGTACTGGCTCGGATCCGGCATGCGTACGGGCCAGGCGAGCTGCCCTGGGTCGAACGGGGAAACTTCCGCCACTCGCATCAGTGACGACGCCCTGAAGGCCGGGACTTGACAACCTGCTGTCAAAAGCCCTCGCAAGATCGCGACCTGCGCGTCCAGGCCCTCCGACCTCAGCCTGGCTTCCGCCTGCCGGTACTCCTTGTACCCCCGAACTGCAAGTTGTTGGCGTGCCCGCGCCTGCAGAGCCTCTTCCCGACGGTGCCTTTGCTCGGCCTCGATCTGACGCTGATGCTGACGCTGCACCTCGGCCCAATTACTGACAAAACCAGCAGAGCGACGACTCATGCGCTCAGGCCCTCCCCAGGACGTCGGCAGCGCCGACCGAACTCTGATTACCCCCGCAACCAGTCGTGATAAAACGACTTTATCCAGTAATCGTCGTCCTGGACATCAGCCTGCCAACGCCAACTGGAATCAACCGTCCGTGCAGGTCACCGGCCAGCCAAGGCTTCTCCAAGACTCGCTCGATGCGTCCAAGACCCGGCCAGCCGTATCGGCTGCCCACGCCCGAAGCGCAGACAGCGGCCAAGGCGGCGGCCGCCGCGTCCTCACTCGCCCCCGTCTCCGGCCCGTCACAGCCCCCTAGGTCCTCACGGCGATCTCGATCCTCACGGCGTCGAAGGTTGATCTCCGCAGCCCTGAAAATCTGCTCGCCCCGAGCAGTGCGGGCGACCTACCCTCGCCCCATGGACAGGCCTCTCGTAGCGATCCTCAGTGGCGCCGGTATCTCCACCGACTCGGGGATCCCCGACTACCGCGGCCCGAACGGGCTGTGGCGGCGGGATCCGGAGGCCGAGAAGCTGGTGACGTACGAGTACTACATGGGTGATCCGGAGATCCGGCGACGGTCGTGGCAGATGCGGCGGAAGAACCGGACGCTCAAGGCCGAGCCCAACGCGGCGCACCGGGCCGTTGCCGGGCTGGAGAAGTCGGGTGTGCCGGTGCGGGTCATCACACAGAACGTCGACGGGCTGCACCAGCTCGCCGGGATGCCCGCCCGCAAGGTGCTGGAACTGCACGGCAGCGCGCGGAGTGTCGTGTGCACCGGATGCGATGCCCGCGGCCCCATGGAAGATGCCCTCGCCCGGGTCGAGGCCGGGGAGGAGGATCCGCCGTGTCTGGAGTGCGGCGGGATCCTCAAGTCGGCGACCGTCATGTTCGGCGAACGGCTGGACCCCGTCGTCCTCGGCGAGGCCCTCGCGATCAGCAAGGCCAGTCAGGTGTTCATCGCCGTCGGAACGAGCCTTCAGGTGCAGCCCGCCGCCGGGCTCGCCGGCGTCGCCGCCGACCACGGCGCACGGCTCCTCATCGTCAACGCGGAGCCGACGCCGTACGACGAACTCGCCGACGAGGTGATCCGGGAGCCGATCGGCACCTCGCTGCCGGCATTGCTGAACCTGCTGAACAGTCAAGGCGATGCGTAGGTCCTCGGGGTCGATCTCCGTTGCCGTCCTATCCGTTCTCGGGATCGTCCTCGTCCTCGAAGCCGCGTGACGGTCCCCTGACGTTTCCCAGCACCTTCTTGCCCTGTTGGTCGACGAGGCGTGTCACGGTTTCCTGCGCAATGCCGAACATGAGCGCCCACGCAAGGACTTGTGCACCGCTGTCCAGATCCGAAAGTCCCGGCACGAATCCGCCCTGGATGACCAGCAGGCCGAACACGGCGGCCAAGGCACCGATCGGCAATCGCAGCAGCAACAGGCAGATGGGCACCATGTAGGGCGTTGCCGTGCCCTGCATATGGCGCAAGGAAACGGCTCCCGCCAAGGCCGCTCCGCACAATCCGAAGAACTCCACGATGAGGACATCGCCGCCTGCCGCTTCCTTGCCGATCGGGCAGAAACGGCCGTCGTCCTGCGAATCGAAGCAGAGTTTTTCCGCTATTGCGGCCGGCTCGACGTATCCCCAGAGCACGAGCAGTCCGGCAATCATGCCGGTGAGCAGCACGGAAGTCAGCAGTATGTTGCGGAAGCTTCGTGCCCTCGCCCTCTCCAGGTCCTGTGCGTCATTGGCCGCACGCAACGCCCGTACGGCGAGTTCTCTGAACTGGGGGCCGACGTGCTGCCCGTTCGACTGGACCTGTGCCTCCAGCTCGTTCCTCAGCGGATCTTCGTCACCCAGGTGCTGCTTGGCGCGTGCAAGTACTTCGGTCCCCCACCACACGAGGTCCGCTTCACCGGCCAGCTTCAGGATGCTCACTTCTGCCCGGTGGATATTGGCCCAGGCCCGGTCCATTGCGGAGCCGGAGAGCAGGGACAGTGGCGTATCCCTGCTGTTGAGCGCCTGCCGGGCAGCCCCGAGCTGGACTTTGGCCTTCTTGACCAAGAGCCTTCCCTCGTCCGACAGTTCGCCGCGCGCTTCGAGCGTGTGCAGCTCGCCCTGGAGCTCGGCGACGTAGGCGGAGGCGCGTTGATGCCATGAGGACTTTCTTGTCCCTGCGACGTCTCCGTCTTCGTCGGGAATGCTCCAGGCAGGGGTCTCCACCATCGCTCGGCCCTCCACCGACCTCCCCGTTTACAGGATCCAGGAGTTCACTCGGGAGCAGCCCCTACTGTTCAGTGTCCGCCTTGAGCGCCCGACCGCAAGCCGGGCCTAGAACAGCGCCGCCCCGCCCTCGAAGTCCAGCAACCGCTGCTTGCGTTGCAGGCCGCCGCCGTAGCCGGTGAGGCTGCCGTCGGCGCCGACGACTCGGTGGCAGGGGACGATGATGCCGATGGGGTTCTTGCCGTTGGCGACGCCTACGGCGCGGGAGGCGCCGGGGTTGCCGAGGGCGTCGGCGAGGTCGCCGTAGGAGCGGGTCTCGCCGTAGGGGATCTTGCGGAGTTGGTCCCAGACGGTGCGCTGGAACGGGGTGCCGTGCAGCCGGAGTTCGAGGGTGAACTCCTTCAGCTCGCCCGCGAAATACGCGTCGAGTTGTTCTTCCGTCTCGGCGAACACCGCGTCGTCGTGCGGGCCGAAGCCGAAGGACTCCTGCGGTGGGCGGTGGCGCTGGTCGGTCATGTAGAGGCCGCAGAGGGTGCCGTCTTCGGCTACGAGGGTCAGCGGGCCGTACGGGCTGTCGATGACGGTGTGCTGTTTGCGATTCACTGCAAGGTCCTTATACAGGGAGGAAGTTGATCGGGTGGCTGTCGGTCGCCCACAGGTACTGGACCGCGTACGCCCGCCAGGGCGCCCACCCGGACGCCCGTGCCGTGAGGGCCGCGGGAGTCGAGGGCAGGCCCAACTCCTGGGCGGCGCGGCGGATTCCGAGGTCCGTGGGGAGGAACGCGTCGGGGTCGCCGAGGGCGCGCATCGCGATGACGTCGACCGTCCAGGGGCCGAAGCCCGGGAGGGACAGCAGACGGGCACGGGTTTCCGTCCAGTCGCTCTCCACGCCCAAGTGCAGTGTGCCGTCGGCCAGTTGGGTCACCAGCGTGGTGAAGGTCGTACGACGCGTGCGCGGCATCGCCAGCGACTGCGGGTCCAGCGCCGCCAGCGCCTCCGGTGACGGGAACAGATGGGTCAGGCCGCCCTCCGCGTCGTCGATCTGCTCGCCGTGCGCGGTGACCAGGCGGGCCGCGTGGGTGCGGGCCGCCGCTGTGGAGACCTGTTGGCCGAGGACCGCGCGGATCGCGAACTCGGCCTCGTCCACCGTGCGCGGGACGCGGCGGCCGGGGGCCTTGTCGACGAGGGGCGCGAGGACCGGATCGGTGCGGAGTTGCTCGTCGACCGCCACCGGATCGGCGTCCAGGTCCAGCATGCGTCGGCAGCGGCTGATCGCGACGGGCAGGTCACGCAGATCGCTGAGGGTGAGGCGGCAGGCGATGTGGTCCGGCTCGGGCGTCAGCGAGACGATGCCGTGGCCGTACGGCAGCCTGAGCGTCCGGCGGTACGCGCCGTCCCGCCACTCCTCCATCCCGGGTACGGCGGTGGCCGCGAGGTGGCCGAAGAGGTTGTCCGGGTTGAGGGGGGCACGGAAGGGCAGGCGGAGGGCCAGCACGCCCGGCGTGCCCTGGGCGCCGCGCGACGCGGGCACACGGGTACGCAGCTCGCTCGGGGACAGGGCGAAGACCTCACGCACGGTGTCGTTGAAGGTGCGGATGGAGGAGAAGCCCGCCGCGAAGGCGATCTCCGCCATCGGCAGCGGGGTCGTCTCGATCAACAGCCTTGCCGTTTGGGCGCGTTGGGCGCGGGCGAGCGCGAGGGGGCCCGCGCCCAGTTCGGCGAGGAGCTGGCGTTCGACCTGGCGGGTGCTGTAGCCGAGGCGGGTGGCGAGGCCGGGAACGCCCTCGCGGTCCACGATGCCGTCGGCGATCAGCCGCATCGCGCGGGCGACGAGGTCGGCGCGCTGGTTCCACTCCGGCGAGCCGGGGCTGGTGTCGGGGCGGCAGCGCTTGCAGGCCCGGAAGCCGGCCTGCTGGCAGGCGGCCGCGCTCGGGTAGAAGGTCATGTTCTCCGGCTTGGGCGGCACGACGGGGCAGCTGGGCCGGCAGTAGATGCGGGTGGTGACCACGGCCGTGAAGAACCAGCCGTCGAAGCGCGCGTCCTTGGACTGGACGGCGCGTACGCACCGCTCCCAGTCGGTGTGCATCGCGTTCTGCATCGCGTTCTGCATACGTCCAGCATGGGTCACCGCCCGGCCCGTGGCTGGCGAGAATCCGACATGGACCTCGCGTGCCCTGGGGCCGGGCGGATCACCGGCCGCTGGAGTGGACACGGGAAGGGCTGCAGAAGGGCTCGGGAACCGAGATCGTCGGACTGTGCGTCGTACGCAACCTATGAGCCCCACCAGACCCACGACGAGCACCTGGTTCCGCCCCCGCGGCGCATGGTTCGCAAGCGTTCTCATCGCCTGTGTGCTGACGTTTCACGCCGTCGTGCCCAATCGGTTCGGCAGGCTGGGCAGTCTGCTGGAGACCTTTCTGCCCTGGCTCGGTCTGGCCGTCCCGGTCCTGGCGGGCGTGGCACTGGTGCGGCGTTCGCCCGTCGCGCTGACCGCCGTATTGCCGCCCCTGGCGGCCTGGCTGGCCCTCTTCGGCGGGCTGCTGCTCCCCCGGTCGGACGGGGCGTACGACCTCACGGCGGTGCAGCACAACGTCAGCGACGTGAACCCGGACCCGGCCGGAACCGCCCGTACGCTGCTGAGCGCCGACGCCGACCTGATCGCCCTCGAAGAGGTGACGCCGTCCCACGCAAGGGAGTTCACGGCGGCCCTCGACTATCCGCACCATGCCGTCGTGGGCACGGTCGGCCTGTGGTCCCGGTATCCGCTCACCGACGTACGGGCCGTCGACATCAGGCCGGCCGACCTCGGGGCGGACTGGAACCGCGGTCTGCGGGCCACCGCCGCGACCCCGTCGGGCGCCGTCGCGGTGTTCGTCGCGCATCTCCCCTCCGTCCGCCTCGGCCCGGGGTTCGGCACGGCACGCCGGGACGAGAGCGCGGTCCTGCTCGGCCGTGCGCTGGACGCGGAACCGCTTCCGGACGTGATCCTGCTCGGCGACCTCAACGGCACGGTCGACGACCGCGGGCTGGACCCGGTGCGCGCCCAGGTGAGCGCGCCACGTGAGGGACTGGCCTTCAGCTGGCCCGCGTCCTTCCCGCTGGCCAGGATCGACCAGATCCTGGCCCGGGACGCGGTGGTCACCCGCATCTGGACGCTGCCGGACACGGGCAGCGACCATGTGCCGGTCGCCGCCCGTGTCCGGCTGTGAGGACTACTCGGTCGCCGTCGGACGCCGTGAGGCCGCCGTCGCCCCGGCCACGTCGGTGATCGGCCGCAGCCGGTAGGTGTACGCGTAGTCCCGGTCGGCGAACAGCTTGTACTCGTCGTGGGTGTGCGCGCCCCAGCTGGTGTCGCCGCCCAGGCCCATCTGCCGGTGGTTCACGCGCAGGACGACCTCCTCGCGCGGGGTGAGCTGGTAGTCGTGGCGCGCCCCGACCGAGAGGTCCTCGGGAGTGAGGTGCGAGGCGTTGAACTCGACGAGGGGTTCGCCGCTGACGAGGAGTCCGCTACCGCGTCCATCCGTCAGGGCGACCCAGCGGACGTCGGTCTTGTTGCCGTTCTCCTGCGGGCGGATGTAACGGGTCCGCTGCCCGTCGACGGTCCCGGAGTACAGGCCCACGTCGGTGCCGTCGTTGCGGTCCCAGTGGTTCTCCTCGGGGCCGCGCCCGTAGTAGTGCAGCCGGTCCAGCCGTCCCGGCAGGAACAGCAGGGTGCCGACCTCCGGGATGTACGGCAGGCTCGACGCGCCCGGGTGCAGACTGCTGTCGACCTTGATCTCGCCGTTTCCGAAAACGGTGTAGGTGGTGGTGTACGTCGATTCGACCGTCGTCGGCAGGGAGCCGCTGACCTTGATCTCGACGGCCCTGTCCTGGAGTTGACGCACGCCGACGTCCGTGACCTTGCGGCCGGTGCCCGCGTCGCGCCAGGTCTGGTTGCGGGTGTGCTGGCCGTTGCCCCTGTCGTTGTCGGTCGGCGCCCGCCAGAAGTTCGGCGCGGGCCCGGAGGTGATGAGCCGGGCGCCTGCGGCCTCGTACGACGTGATGAGGCCGCTGCCCTTGTCGACGGTGACGGAGAAGCCGTCGCCGGTCACCTTCACCGAGTCGGAGCGGTCCTCGTGGGTCAGTGCGGGCACCCGTTCCAGCGGCACCGCGGTCACCGCCGGGCTGCCCGCGTCGACGGGGAGCTGCTGCTTGGCCACCTCGAAGCCGGCCTTGGCCCACTTCGTGGCTTCCTTGGTGGTGAAGGACAGCTGGAGGAAGTACTCCGTGCCCGGCGCCGGGTCCGCCGGCAGCCGTACCGGCACGGTGATCTCCTTCTCCGACAGCGGCGGTACGTCCAGCTGCGCGCGGGTCAGCTTTCCGCGCTGGACGGCCTTGCCGTCGGCGAGGAGTGACCAACTGCCGTCGAAATCACGGACGTTGGTGAACAGGTACTCGTTGGTGAGGGTGACCGCTCCCGGGCCGCCGCTCGATGCGGCGTTGACCGCCTGGTAGATCTGCCTGACCTCGGCCGCCTTGCCGGTGTGGGTGCGGTCGGCGGTGAGGAGGCCGTCCGAGGTCGAGTTCCCGTCGTTGGGGTTGTCGCCCCAGTCGCCGCCGTAGGGGAAGAACGTCCGCTCCTCGGGCCGCTTCCGGGTGACCTCGACGGTGGCGGCGTCGAACCAGAACCGCACGCCGTCGTCACCGGGACCGCGGCCCGCGTCGGCCAGTTCGGCGGCGCTCAGGGCACGGGCGTACACCCGGGCCCGCCGGATGGTTCCGCTGAACTCCCGGGTCGGGTTGTCGATGTCGGTGGCGAGCGCGAGGGGCGCGGTGTTGCCGCCCGGTCGGCGGGTGGTGGTCCGCGTGGCCCGCACCGCACCGTCGACGTGGAGGGTCAGCGTGCCCGCGTCCGCGTCGAAGACGCCGGCGAGGTGGTGCTCGGTGCCGGTCCAGTCGTCCGGCAGGGCCCAGCTCGCGGTGATCCACTGGCCGCCGCCGTAGATGAAGAACTCCAGCGTCCGGTCCGACTGCTTGAGGGAGTACTGCGTGTCGCCCTTGGCGATGATCGGCTGGTGGTAACCGGTGTAGTGCGGGGTGACCCACGCCTCCAGGGTCAGCGAGCCGGTGAGGTCGAGGCCGGTGTCGCGGGCGAAGACGGTGCCTCCGGTGACTCCCTTCTCCCGGTCGAAGGCGCCGGAAGCGGGGAGGATCTCGCCGCTGATCCCGCCGGGCCCGGACTCGGTGAACAGCGTGCGCTCGGGCGTGGGCCAGGTCAGGGACTGGTCGACGAAGTCCCAGATCCAGCCGCCCTGGAGGACGTCGTACCGGCGGACGATGTCCCAGTACTGCTTGAAGTTGCCGACCGAGTTCCCCATCGAGTGGGCGTACTCGATCATGACGTACGGCCGGGTGTCGGAGGTGTCCTTGGCCCGCTGCTCGACGCGTGCGGGGCTGTCGTACATCTCGGACCGGATGTCGCTGATCGTCGGCCGGTCGTCGCCCTCGTACTGGACGACGCGCGTGGTGTCGTACGACTTGATCCAGTCGTGCATGGCGACGAACGTGCTGCCGGTGCCCGCCTCGTTGCCGAGCGACCAGATGACGACCGAGGCGTGGTTCTTGTCGCGGTGGACCATGTTCTGGGCGCGGGCGACGCAGGCCTCGCTCCAGTCGGCGTGGTTGCCCGGGTACTCGCCGCGGATGCCGTGGGTCTCGAGGTTGGTCTCGTCGACGAGGTACAGGCCGTATTCGTCGGCGAGTTCGTACCACAGCGGGTTGTTGGGGTAGTGCGAGGTGCGGACCGTGTTCATGTTGAGTCGCTTGATGATCGTGATGTCCTCGACCAGGTGCGCCCGGGTGACGGCCGTGCCGCCGTCGGGGTGCATCTCGTGCCGGTTGGTGCCGCGGAGGGAGACGGGCTTGCCGTTGATGCGCATCAGCCCGTCCTTGAGCGCGAACTCGCGGAGGCCGACGCGGTGGGAAAGGGTTTCGATCACCGTTCCGGCAGGGTCCCGCAGCCGCAGGACGGCGGTGTAGAGGTTCGGGTGCTCCGCAGACCACAACTTCGGTGCCGGTACGGCCTTTTGGGCCTGTACGGTCACGTCCTCGCCGGGCGCTCCGGCATCGACGGTCTGTTTCAGGGGCCGCGACCAGACGGCATGGCCGCGGTCGTCGTACAGCTGCGTCTCGACGGTGTACCGCCCCTCCCCCACGATGCCGTACGCCCGCACGCTCGCCGTCACCGACAGCTCGGCGGCCGTGTGGTCGTCGCTCAGCGGGGTGTCCAGCTTGAAGTCGCGCAGGTGCACGGCCGGGGTGGAGTACAGGTAGACCGAGCGGAAGATGCCGCTCAGCCGGATCATGTCCTGGTCCTCCAGCCAGTCGCCGTCGGAGAAGCGGTAGACCTCGACGGCGATCTGGTTGGTGCCGGGCTTGAGACGGTCGGTGATGTCGTACTCGGCGGGCGTGTAGGAGTCCTCGTGGTAGCCCACGAGCTCGCCGTTGATCCACACGTAGTGGGCGGATTTGACGCCCTCGAAGTGCAGGAAGGTCCGCCGCCCCGCCCAGCCCCCGGGGACCGTGAAGGTACGCCGGTACTGGCCGACGGGGTTGAAGCGGGTCGGCGACGCGGGCGGCTGCGTCTCCTCGCCGAGGCCGTTGGGCCCCCACCAGGGGTAGGTGATGTTGACGAAGATCGGGCGGTCGTGGCCGTGCATCTGCCAGACCGACGGGACGGGAAGGGTGCCCCAGTCCTTGTCGTCGACGTCCGTGCGGTAGAAGTCGGGGTCCCGGTCGTCGGGGCGGTCGGCGTAGGCGAACTTCCACGTGCCGTCGAGGCTCTGCCGGTACGGCGAGCGGGTGCGGTCGGCGGCCAGGGCCTGTCTCACGTCCGCGTACGGCATGAGGGTGGTGTGCGGCGGCTCGGTGCCCACGCGGAAGAGGGCGATGTTGCCGTTCCACTCCGGGGTGGCGGTCGGCGCCGCGCGTCTCGACGAGGCCTGCGCCGGCGAGGGCAGGGCGAGGGCACCGAGGACGGCGGCCGAGGACTCGAGGAGACGGCGGCGGCTGAAGACCGGCCGTTCGGCGGGAGAGGAGTGCTGGTGCGCGTGCGGGTGCGGCATGACCGAGACCTTCCTCAGAACGACAGTGCGCTGCACCCAGTGGGTGCGTGCGTCGGATCCTGTTCCATATCACTAGGTTCCGAACACACCAGAAGCAACAATCCTGTCGGACTTTGTTGGGTCCTGATCGGCCATCAGCCGCTCGCGGCGACGGCGGAGTTGACGGGCAGGGCCGCCTTCAGTAGCGCTGCGCCTTGGCGATCTCCGCGGTCAGCACCGGCTCCGGGGGCTTGCGGCTGATGGCGAGCGGCTGTGCCCGCCCTCCTGCCTCGAGGTCCTCGGCGCCGACGAAACGGGTTTCGACGACCTTTCCGTCGGGGTTGCGGAAGTCGACCTGGACGGCGTAGGACGCGGCGCTGTCGGTGCTGTTGCGGATGTTGACGACGACGGCGAGCAGACCGCCCGTCTCGGACCGCGGCTTTCCGGTGAGGGAGACGTCGGCCGTCGCGTTTCCCCGTCCCTGTACGTCCTTCAGCTCCCGTTCGGCGGCCTGGTTGGCGCGCTGGACCTCCGCCGAGACCGAGGCCTCGAATTCCGACGCACGTGCGGAGGCGGAGGAGGCGACGGCCGACGCCGCGGCCCGGGCGGACTCGGCCAGGGATTCGACCGAGCTGGGGAGGGTGCCCGAGAACGAGGCGGTGTCGGGTGCCGAGGGACGTGCGCTGACCGTCGTATCGCTGCCGGCGTCGTCGTTGTCGTCGCTGCACGAGGCGAGCGTGGCGGCGCAGGCCGCGGCGGCGACCAGCGCGGTGAGGCTGGTCGCGACGCGGCGCCGCTGTACGGATCGATGGCCCATGGCTCCACATGCTGGCCGCGCCGCACGGGGGCCGCAAATCGGGCTCAAGCGCCCGTTTCCGCCTCCAACCGTGCCGTCGTCTCCATCAGCGACACGGTGAACGGGTGCTCCGGCGCGGTCAGGACGCGCTCCGCCGGGCCCTGCTCGACCAGTTCCCCCGCGTCCAGGACCGCGATGCGGTGGGCCAGACGTGCGGTGTCCAGGTCGTGGGTGATGAGGACCAGGGACAGATCGTCGCGCTCGCGCAGGAGCCGTTCCAGGACGTCGAGGATGCCGCGTCGCGTGACCGTGTCCAGGCCGGAGGTGATCTCGTCGCAGATCAGGACCCGAGGGTGGGCGAGCAGCGCACGGGCCAGAGCCGCACGCTGGAGTTCGCCGCCGGACAGCCGCGGCGGGCGACGCCGGGCCTGGTCGGGTGCGAGGCCGAGTCCGGTGAGCGTGGTCAGGGCCTGCTCCTCGGCCGTCTGCCGGTCGATGCCGCGCAGGCGTACGGCCGTCCGGGCGACCTGGTCCAGGACCGGCCGGTACTCGTCGAAGGCGGCCCGTGCGTCCTGGAAGACGTACTGCACCGCCCTGAGCTCGGCCCGGTCGCGATGCCGGAGGCTGCGCGGCAGCGGGGTGCCGTCGAGGGCGACGACGCCTTCGTGGTCGCGGTGGAGCCCGGCGAGACAGCGGGCGAGGGTCGTCTTGCCGCTGCCGGAGCGGCCCACGACGGCCAGGCACTCAGCGGGGTGCAGGGTGAGCCGGGGTGCCCGCACGACGACGCTCCCGCCGTGGCGGGCGGTGAGGTCGCGGATCCGGAGGACGGGCTCCGTCGTGTCCTCGGCGGGACGCTCCCGCGGGGACGGCGGCCGGGTGTCGAGGAGTCGGCGGGTCCACTCGTGCCGGGGGGCGAGCCACAGCCGTTCGGCCGGGCCCGACTCCACGACCCGGCCCGCCTTCATGACCAGCACCTCGTCGGCGAGCGCGCGCACCACGTCCAGGTCGTGGCTGAGCAGCACGACCGCGATGCCGCGTGCCGCGACCGCCGCCAGTTCGTCGACGATCCGGCTCTTGGTCAACGCGTCCTGCCCGGTGGTGGGTTCGTCCGCGACGATCACACGGGCGCCGAGCAGAAGGGCCTGCGCGATGACGACGCGTTGCTGCTGACCGCCGGAGAGCTGGTGCGGGTAGCGCCGCAACATCGCTTCCGGGTCCGGGAGTTGGGCGTCGGACAGGGCCCGCAGGACCCGTTCGCGGGCGGCGGTCCTGCGCTGCCCGCGGGGGAGGTCGCGCACCTGGGTGCGGGCGATGTCGGTGAGGAGCGCCGAGATGCGGCGGGCCGGGTTGAGGACGGCGGCCGGGTGCTGCGGGATGTGGCCGACGGTCCCTGATACGCGTACGTCGCCGGTGACGCGGGCCGCGGGCGGGTACTCCCCGAGCAGCGCGAGCCCGGTCGTGGTCTTGCCGCTGCCGGAGGCGCCCACCAGCGCGGTCACCTGTCCGGGCAGGACCCGCAGGTTCACCCCGGCCACGATCGCCCGGCCGTCGGTCTCCACACGCAGGTCGCGGATTTCGGCGACGGGGGCGCCGGTCTCGTACTCGGCCGTCATACCTTGCCCCGCTTCTCCAGCGCCGCGTCGAAGAGCAGGTTGCTGCCCGTCGTCAGCGCGACGATCAGCAGCGCGGGCACCACCACGGCCCAGGGCTGCACGAACAGTCCGGTGCGGTTGCGGTCCACCATGACCGCCCAGTCCGCCGCGTCCGGCGCCACACCGACACCGAGGAACGCGGCCGTGGCGACCAGGTACAGCACGCCGGTGAGCCGGATGCCCGCGTCGGCGGCGAGGGTGGGCAGCATCGACCGGCCGACGTATCCGACTGCCGTACGCCACCATGTCTCCCCCTGCATCCGCAGCGCCTCCACCGCGGGACGCGCGGCGGCCTCCCCGGCGGCGGCCCGCACGATCCTGGCCGCGTCGGGCACGTTGACCAGCGCGACCAGCAGCGCGAGCCCGGCCGCGCCCGGTGTGAACACGGACGCCACCAGCAGGATCAGCAGCAGCGACGGCACCGCGAGGAACACGTCCAGCGGCCGCATCAGTGTCTCCTCCAGCCAGCGGCGGTGGGTGAGCGCGCCGACGAGCCCGACCGGCAGTGCGACCAGATACGCGAGGGCGGTGGCGGCCAGCGCGGTCAGGACGACGGGGCGTCCGCCGTGCAGCACCTGCTGCCATACGTCCCGGCCCACGAAGTCCGTGCCGAGCCAGTGCCCGTCGCCGAGCGTGAAGGACGCGGCGCGCGTTCCCGGTTCGTCCGCGAACAGCGGTCCCAGGAGGGCGAGGACGAGGGGTACGGCGATGACCGCGATGCCGAGTGTGCAGCGGCGGGCCTTCACGCGGCCACCCCCGTCCGGGGTGTGAGCCGATGGGCCACCAGGTCAGCGCCCAGGTTCAGTACGACGGTCAGGACGCCGAAGACCACGGCGAGCCCCTGCACCACGGGCACGTCGCGTTCGGCGACGGCGTTGAGCAGGACGGTGCCGAGTCCGGGGATCACGTACAGGGCCTCGACGACGATGACGCCGCACAGCAACCAGTCGACGGTGCGGGCGAGTTGCTGCGTGGCCGGGGCGAGGGCGTTGGGCAGGGCGTGCAGATAGCGGATGCGGGCGCCCGGGATGCCGTAGCGGCGTGCGTGGGCCGCGTACGGGGAGGCCAGCGCGTCGATCATGCCCGCGCGCACCAGGCGGGCGATGGAGCAGACCGGTCGGGAGAGCAGGACGAGGACGGGCAGTACGAGTGCGGCCGGGTGCGCGAGCAGGTCGGTGCCGTAGCCGACGGCGGTCGGCGGCAGCCAGCGCAGCTGGAGCGCGAAAACGGTTACCAGGAGTACCCCGAGGGCGAATTCGGGGACGGCGTACACCGCGAGCGTCACCGAGCTGACCAGCCGGTCGACGAGCCGCCCCGCGTGCCGGGCGGCCAGCACACCGAGCCCGAAGCCGATCGGGATCAGCAGCGCGAGGGTGAGGGCGGCCAGCAGCAGGGTGGGCCCGAAGCCGTCCGCGATGTACTGTCCGACCGGCCGCCCGGAGGTGAGGGAGGTGCCGAAGTCGCCGTGCGGCAGCCCGGACACCCAGTCGAGCAGCCGCTCGTGCGCCGGCCGGTCCAGGTCCAGCGCCGCACGGATCGCGGCGATGCGTGCCGGGTCGGGCTGGTCGCCGGCGAGGGCGACCGCGGCGTCACCCGGCAGCGCCTCGGTGAGCGCGAAGACCAGCAGCACGACGGCCACGATTTGGACTCCGCCGAGGATGAGGCGCCGGGCGACCAGGGATGTGCCGCGGTTTGCCGTGTGTCGACTGCGGCGTCGTCGTGGCTTGTCGCGCCCCGCGGCGGAGCCGCATATCGATACAGCCCCGCGCCCCTTCGGGGCGCTGCCGAACCGTTTCGCGCTCACGCCAGCCAGACCCTGTCGAAGCGGGCCCAGTCCAGCGAGTTGGCAGGCGCGTTCTTCTCAACCCCCTTGACACTCTTGGCCGTTCCGAGGATCCAGTCACCGAACCCCCAGATCAGGAAGCCGCCCTCGGAGTACAGCCGGCGCTGCATGCGCTCGTACACGGCGGCCCGCTCGGTCTCGTCCCGCGTGGACTGCGCCTGCTGGTAGAGGGCGTCGAAGTCCTTGTGCTGCCACTTGGTCGCGTTGGTGCTGGAGTCGCTGAGCAGCCGCTGCGAGATGTGGGCCTCGATGGGCATGGCACCGGAGCGGTAGCAGCACAGGACGCCGGAGTCGAGGATGTCGGCCCAGTAGGTGTCCTTGCTGCCCATCCTGACGTCGATCGTGACGCCGGCCTTGGCCGCCTGGTCGCGGAAAATGCCGGCGGCCTCGGTGAACCCGGCGGCGACGGCGGAGGTGTCGAGGCCGACCTTCAGCTTCTCGGCGCCGGCCTGCTTCAGCAGGGCACGGGCCTTGTCGAGGTCCTGCTCGCGCTGCGGAAGGCCGTCGGCGTAGTACTCGTAGCCCTTCCCGAACAGGTCGTTGCCGATCTCGCCCGCGCCGGACAGGGCCCCGTCGACGAGTTCCTGCCGGTCGGCGATGAGGAAGAAGGCCTGCCGCACCCGCTTGTCGTCGAAGGGCGCCCGGTCGGTCTTCATCGCGAAGCCCTGCATGGCGCTGCCCCGGAGCCGCACGATCTCGATCTGCCCCTTGCCCTCGTGGGCGCGGCCGGTGGTGGGGTTGAGTTCGTGGGCGTACTCGACCTGGCCGCCGAGCAGGGCGTTGACGCGCGCGGACTCCTCGTTGGCGACGACGATCTCGAGTTCGTCGAGGTGCGGGGCGCCCTCCCAGTAGTCGTCGTGGCGGCGGAAGACGGCCGAGCGGCCGGGTGCGAAGGAGACGAGGCGGAAGGGGCCGGAGCCGATGGGCTTCTCGTCGAACTCGGTGGCACCGTCCGGGACGATGTACGCGCCGAACGCGGCCAGGATGTTGGGGAGTTCGGCCGTCGGCCGCTTCAGCACGAACTCGATGCCCGTCTCGCTCGTGGCGCGGCTGGCGTCGAGGTCGATGGGCTCCAGGGACGCCCTGGCGCGGAACGCCTGCTCGGGGTCGGCGATACGGCGGTAGCTGTAGAGCACGTCATGCGCGGTGACCGGCTTGCCGTCGTGGAAGGTGGCCTTGCGCAGGGTGATCTGCCAGCGGTCGAGGGTCTTGTTGGGCTCCCATGTCTCGGCGAGCCGGGGCTGCGCGGACAGGTCGGCGCCGTAGTCGGCGAGCTTGTCGAAGAGGGCCTTTGCACGGGCGGCATCAGCGAACAGATTGCCCAGATGGGGGTCCAGCGTCTCGCCGGCGCCCCCTCCCGCGAACGCGGCGCGCAGTCGCCCGCCCTGCTTGGGTCTGCCGTCACCCGCACCTGTGCCGGAGCCGTCGTCGGAGGACCCGCAGCCGGTGAGCGCGAGCGCACCGAGCGAGGCGGCGCCGGTGGCGGCGAGGAAGCCGCGGCGGCGCAGACCTGGGAAGCGTTCGTCGAGCATGTGATCGTCCTTCAGATGGTGTGGTGGGTGGGCGGGTTCAGACGCGCTACGACGTGCAGCCGGTCGGCGTCGGTGCTCGAACCGGGCAACTCGCCCTCGCACCAGGGCGGTTCGGTGCGCGGTCCGGGGCCGTCGTGCAGGTCGAGGAGGTCGAACCCGTGGGCGGCCAGGAAGTGGCGCAGCTCCAGCGGGAGCAGCAGCCGCCAGGCGGAGCGCTGCTCGACGGGCGGGGCGCCGTCGTCCGACGTCCATACCCGGATACGGCGCAGGAGTTGGGCGGTGCGGTCGACGGACAGGGTGGTGGTGGACCGGTAGCCGGTGCCCTGCCAGGTGAAGGCGTTCACCCTGGGGGTGTCGAGGAGGTCGGTGCGGCCCAGGAAGTAGGCGCCGTTGCGCATCTCCGCGACGAGCAGCCCGCCCGGGGTGAGGGCCCGGCGGCAGGAGGCCAGGAAGCCGTCGAGCTGGTCGTTGGTGTGGCAGTACAGCAGCGAGCTGTCCAGGCAGACGACCGCGTCGAACACGCCCACGTCGAAGCCGTGCAGGTCGGCCTGTACATAGGTGGGCCCCGGATGCCGGGCACGGGCGTGCGCGAGCATCGCCTCGGAGAGGTCGGCGCCCGTGACCGTCCGGCCGGCCTCGTGCAGACGGGCGGCGTCGCGGCCGGTGCCGCAGCCCATGTCGAGCACGCGGGGCCCGGCGCCGTACCGCCGCAGACAGTCCTCCGCCCAGCGTCCGGCGAGCCGGTCGGGGTCGGGGAAACGGGCTTCGTACAGCTCGGGGTGGTCGGTGAGGAGGTTGCCGCCGGTCATACGGTGCTCCGCTCGGCGACCGGAGCCGGGACCGCCGGCAGCGCGCCCCGCCGGTGCAGCCAGGCGACCCCGCCCGCCGAGGCCAGCCCGAAGAGGGCGCAGCACAGCCACGGAAGTCGCTCCCCCGTGTCCATGGCCCAGCCGACGACGGTGTTCCCGACGGCCGCCGCGATGCCCGAGACGACGTAGAAGATCCCGAAGTAGGTGCCGGTCAGCTCGGGGCGGCCGAAGCCGGGGATCAGCTCCATGACGAAGGGCGAGGCGATCATGACGCCGAGGTAGAGGAGGAGCGTGCCGAGGAGCACGGGGAGGGCGGCGAGCAGACCGGTGTGCTGCGTCGCGAAGGCCGGGGGCAGGAACGCGAGCCCCATCAGGGCGAGCCCGGCCGCGATCCAACGCGCCCTGTCGCCACGGGACTTGAGCGACCGCGTGATACGGAGCTGGAGCGCGAGGTTGGACACCGTACCGACGAGGAAGACGAGCCCCGCCGCGCCGTCCCAGCCGGTCGCCTGCCGGGCTCCTTCGGGCAGCAGCAGGTAGAGCTGGTTCTCCAGGGTGAACATGCCGACCATGGCGAGCGCGAAGGCCAGGAAGGCGCGGTTGTCCATGACTTCACGCCAGTCCGCGAGGACCCCGCCCCTGCTCGGCTCCCCCTTCCGCGCGGGCAGCACCAGCGCCTGGGCCACGGTGAGGGCCGCGAAGATCCCGGCGGCGGTGAGCGCGGAGGTACGGAAGTCGACCAGGAGCAGGGCGCTGCCGAGGAGGGGGCCGATCAGGGCGCCGGTGGTCGCGAACACGTTGAACAGCGCGAACGCCTCCGCCTTTCGCTCCCCCGCCTCCTGCGCGAGATAGGCGCGCACGGCCGGGTTGAACAGCGCGCCCGCGAGCCCGCTGAGCACGGAGGCGGCCAGCAGCACCGGCAGCCCGTCGCCGAGCGCGAACAGCGCGAACCCGACGGTCCGCAGCGCGCACCCGGCGATGATCACGCCGCGCGCACCGAGCCGGTCGGAGGCGGAGCCGCCGATGATGAACAGGCCCTGCTGGCTGAGGTTGCGGACGCCGAGGACGATGCCGACGACGGCCGCCGACATGCCCAGGTTCTCGGTGAGGTGGGTGGCCAGGTACGGGATGAGCAGATAGAAGCCGGTGTTGACGCCCAGCTGGTTCACCAGCAACAGGCGGACGGCGAGCGGGAATTGACGTATCTCATGCCACGTTCGCACGGGCGGCCACCTCCTCGACGCCGAGCCCCGGCAGGTCGGGGGCGCGTACGAGGCCGTCGTCGCCGCCGATCCCGGTCCACGGGTCGTGGGCGAGCAGCAGATGCCCGTCGAGGTCGGCCCAGCGGGCGCGGTCGGCCAGGTGGACGGCGGGGGCGAGGCCGAGGGTGCTGGCGGTGAGGCAGCCGAGCATCAACTCCGTGCCGCTGCCCTCGATCGACTCGGCGATACGCAGGGCCGCGTGGACGCCGCCGCACTTGGCGAGCTTGACGTTGACACCGTGGACGCGTCCGGCGAGACGGCGGGCGTCTTCGAGGCTCACGGCATCCTCGTCGGCGATGACGGGCAGCGGTGAGCGTTCGGCCAGCCTGCCCAACGCCTCGGGGTCACCCGGCGCGAGGGGCTGCTCGACGGCTTCGACGCCGAGGTCCGCGTAGCGCGGCAGGAGCGCCTTGGCCTGGGGCACGCTCCAGGCGCCGTTGGGGTCGAGCAGCAGCCGTACGGTGGGTGCGGCGTCGCGGATGACGCGTACGCGCTCGACGTCGTCCTCGGGGTCGGGCGTACCCGCCTTGACCTTGATGACCTCGAAGCCACGCGCGGCGAGACGCCGGGCCTCTGCCGCGGCATGCGCGAGCGAGGTGATGCCGAGGGTGCGGGCGGTGGCGGCGACCGGCGCGGCGGGGACGCCGAGGAGACGATGGACGGGGCTTCCCGCGCGCTTGCCGACCAGGTCGAGGAGCGCGGCCTCCACGGCGGCGGCGACGGCCGGGGGGATGTCCCACCCCTCCCGCAGGTCCTCCAGGGCGCTCTCCGGGCCGCTGAAGCGGTTGAGGTCGACGGCCGCGAAGTGCCGTTCGAGGGTGTGGGCGTCGAGCCCGCAGTACACGCTGGTGACGGCTTCTCCATGGCCGTACAGGCCCTCGTGTTCGATCGTCAGCCACACGGCGTCGCGTGCGGACATGGTGGAGCGGGAGATGCGCAGCGGCTCGGTCAGGTGGAGACGTACGGTGCGCCGGGTGGCCTTCACAGGGCTTCTTTCGGGGAGTCGAGCGGATCGGTCACGCGGGTGCAGCGGGCCCAGCCGGTCGCCTCGGCGGCGCGCGGATGCGGGATCTCGACCGGCCGGGTGGCGGCGGTGGACGGGTCGATGCCGTGCGCGGTGGTGAAGTCGTCGTCGTAGACGGTGCCGAGATAGCGGTGCGGGCCGTCGGGGAAGACGGTGGCGACGACCGCCCCGGGGTGGACGCGGGCCGCCCAGGCGGCGACGAGCGCGACCGCGCCGGTGCTCCAGCCGCCGCTGACGAAGCTGCCCCGGGCGAGCCGCCGGCAGCTGTCCACGGCCTCGGCGGGGCCGACCCAGTGCACCTCGTCGAAGGCGTCGTAGGCGACGTTGCGCGGATGGATGCTGCTGCCAAGGCCGCGCATCAGCCTCGGTCGGGCGGGCTGGCCGAAGATGGTGGAGCCGGTCGCGTCGACGCCGATCAGCCGCAGGGCGGGCCAGTGGCGGCGCAGCGGGCCGATGACGCCCGCGCTGTGCCCGCCGGTGCCGACGCTGCACACCAGGACGTCCAAGTGGTCCAGCTGGACGGCGAGTTCGGCGGCCAGGGTGGCGTAGCCGGAGGTGTTGTCGGGGTTGTTGTACTGGTCCGGCCAGTACGCGTCGGGCAGGACCGCGCACAGCTCCCGCAGCCGGGCGAGACGTGCGGCCTGCCAGCCGCCCCGGGGTGCCGGGCGGTCCACGATCTCCAGCCGTACGCCGTGGGCGCGCAGCAACTGCCGCATGGACGGCTCCAGTTCGCTGTCGCCGACCAGCACCACCGGGTGGCCGAGCGCCTGACCGGCGAAGGCCAGGCCGACGCCGAGCGTGCCCGACGTGGACTCCACGACCGGTGTGCCGGGCCGTAGTTCGCCGCGCTCGCGGGCGCCGAGCAGCATCGACACGGCCGCCCGTGCCTTCATCCCGCCCGCCGCGAGCCCTTCGAGCTTGGCCCAGAAGCCGGGGTGGGGTCCGGGCAGGTCGGCGGTGATGCGGACGGTCGGCGTGCGGCCGAGCAGGTCGAGCAACTCCGGGCGGGCGACGGCCCGTACGGCGGTGGCGGTCATCGCACGCCCCCGCGGTACCGGTGGATCACTCCGGGCCCGCCGTCCAGCCAGAAGAAGGGGTACGGCTCCGCGCACACGGCGCTCACCCCGTGCGCGAGGAAGCGGGGCAGGACGGCGCTGCCGGTCTGCGCGAACATCACCAGCTGCTTGCCGTGCCGGACGGCGTGCCGCCGGAGCGGTTCGAAGGAGCCGTTGCCCAGGGTCATCCCGGACACGAGCAGCGCGTCACAGCGGTCGGCCGCGGCGAGCGCATCGCCGACGACCGGCTCGCCGAACTCGGTCTCGCCACCCTTGAGATCGCACGGCACATAGCCGAGCCCGCGCGAACGCAGCGCCTCCAGCAGGGAGTTGACCACACCGACCACCAGCACCGTCGCGCCCGGCCGCAGATCGAGCAGCTCGACGACGGACCGCGCCCTGGCCCGGGACTTCTCCAACGAGGTTCCGGCGGGCAGCGGGACGGGACACGCCCCGTTGTCCGGGGAGTGCGGGGCGATGTGCATGAGGTAGGCGTCCAGCGCGGCCACGCGCACCGGGAGCAGCGGATGCTCCAGGAGTCGGGCCACGTCCGCGCCGACGCAGTCGTCGAGCGCGCCGTCGGGCAGCGCGCCGGGTTCGACGGCGCACGAGCCCACGGCCTCCGCGAGACGCAGGCTGAGCACCTCGTTGCGGTATCCGCTGCCGCGCCCGTCGTGCCGTACGGCCTGACAGGTGGTGAACGCGACGGCGATGCGACGGGACGCGGGGTCCGGGCCGAGTGCGCCGGCCCGGACGCGGAGTGTGAGGTCGTCGAGCAGGGGCGTGGCGGACTCGGGGGTGGCGGACTCGGGGGCGGCGGACTCGGGGGCGGCGGTCCCGGTCGTGGCAGTCCCGGCGGCGGCGGACCCTGTGGCGGCGGTCCCAGTCGTGGCGGACTCAGCGGTCGCGGTCCCGGCGGCAGCGGACCCGGTCGTGGCGGACCCGAGGGTGGCGGTCCCAGTCGCGGCAGTCCCGGCGGCAGCGGACCCGGTGGTGGCGGTCTCGGTCGTGGTCATCGGATCACCAGTCCCGCCCGCAGGTCGGCCAGCAGTGCCTCGACGCGGTCGCGGGCGCCGGGCCCGTCGGTGTCGCCTGCCATGACGTGTCCGAGGTATTCGTTGTTGCTGCCCGCCGCCTTCACGGCCTTGCCCGGCTCGGCGAGCTGTACCTCCAACACACCGGGTACATCAGGGAGTTCGGAGCCGTCCAGCGCTTCGAGCGTCCCGGCGGTGTGCGGGACCAGGAAGCCGATGGCGGCGCTGCGCAGGCCGGTGTCGGTGCGGCGCAGGTCGGGTGCGCGGCCCAGGGCGACTTCGACGAAGGCGGCGGCGAGGTCGATGCCGGTGACGTGGCGCACGAGTTCGGTGATGCGGTTTCCGGCGGGGCGCGGGTTGACCTCGACGACGCGCGGGCCGGCACTGGTGAGCTTGATCTCGGTGTGGGCGACGACGCCGTCCGTCAGGTCAAGGGCCTTCAGGGCGCCCAGCGCGGTCTGCTCGGCGGCCTCGTTGTCGGCGGACGTCAGCGCGGCCGGGAACATATGGCCGGTCTCGATGAAGGCGGGGGCGCCGCCGACGCTCTTGTCGGTCACGCCGACCACATGGACCGCACCCGCGTGGGAAACGGTTTCGACGCTCACCTCGGGCCCGTCCAGCAGCTCTTCGAGCAGGACGACGGGCGCCCGGCGCTGCCCGCGCGCATTGACCGGGAAGTCGCCCAACGCCCGTACGGCGGCGGCCAGTTGCGCCTCGTCGTCGACCCGCCGGACATACATACCCGCACACAGGTCGACGGGCTTGACCACCAGCGGGTAGCCGATCTCCCCCGCGGCCCGCGCGATGTCCGCCCACTCCTCGTGCACGGCGAAGCGCGGCTGCGGCAGGCCCGCGTCGGCGAGAACGCGGCGGGTGGCGTCCTTGCGGCAGGCGTTCTCCACCGCCTCGGGGCCGGGACCGGGCAGTCCGAGGTGTCCGGCGATGCGTGCCACGGCCGGGAGGTAGTAGTCGCAGGACGTCAGCACCCCGTCGAAGCCGAGCGCCGTGTGCAGCCGCTCGATCTCCGGCAGCAGGGCGCCGAGGTCGTTCGTGTCGGCGGTGATCACATGACGGGCGCCGAGCAGCGGATGCGCGGTCCCCTCCGGCGCCGACCGGAGGTAGTGATGCAGGTCACGGGTGAGGAACGTGAACTCGTGCCCGCTCTCCCGGATCGCTCTCGGCAGCAGTCGGCTCATGGCACCGACCCAGCTCTCGACCATCAGCAGATGAGCCACAACTCCCCTTTTCCCTACGGGTATTTCAGACGTCAGGGCAGCCCGGAACCCCCTCGGACGGGAGGAGGGCCGGACTTGACTCGGCCACGTTATCGATAATCATTTTCATTGTCATCTGACAGAACAACATCACCTTGAGGTTCCTTTTGTCCGTTCACACCCGCTCCGCGGTGATTCTGTGCGCCCTCGCGCTGCTCCCCGCACCCGCTCCCGCCGCGGCCGCACCCCCGGCACCGGCCGTCCGTTTCGGCGACTGCCCCGACTCCGTCCCACGCCCGCCCGCACCCGACCGCGTGGAGTGCGGTCGGATCGACGTCCCGCTCGACCGGCACCACCCGGAGGGACCGCGTCTGACCATCGCCGTCTCCCGCGTCCCCGCCTCCGGCACGCCGGCCGAGCGACGCGGCATCCTGCTGGTGAACCCCGGCGGGCCGGGCGGCTCCGGGCTCCCCTACGCGGTGACCAAGCGCGCCAAACTCCCGGAGAGCGTGCGGCGTTCGTACGACGTCATCGGCTTCGACCCGCGCGGCGTCGGCCGGAGCTCACCGGTCGGCTGCGGCGACATGGGCGGCCTGTTCGACAGTCCGGGCGCGGATCCCGTGCCGGCGAGTCCGACGGCGGAACGGGCCTACCTCGCCTCGCTGCGGGACATGGCCCACGACTGCGCGACGGGCGCG
The DNA here is from genome assembly GCF_044593495.1 of Streptomyces sp. NPDC051963. NCBI lineage: Bacteria > Bacillati > Actinomycetota > Actinomycetes > Kitasatosporales > Streptomycetaceae > Streptomyces > Streptomyces sp. NPDC051963. The sequence continues at coordinate 177,225 of NZ_JBIUCC010000004.1, forward strand.
GGCGACGTCCTGCCGTATCTGTCCACCGAGCGGACGGCGTACGACATGGACGCCGTCCGCGCCGCGCTCGGCGAGCCGAGGACGAGCTTCCTCGGGGTGTCGTACGGCAGCCATCTCGGCGCGGCCTATGCGGCGCTGTTCCCGCGGCGGGTCGGGCGGATGGTGCTGGACAGTGTGGTCGGGCCGTGGGACTGGTACGCGTTCGACGTGCTCCAGAGCCGGGCGCTGCTGCGGCAGCGGGACACGTTCTTCGAGTGGGCCGCGGCCCATGCCGACCGCTTCGGCCTGGGCTCGGACGCCGACGACATACGCCGGGCCGCTCTACGGGTGCGCCGAGGGCTCGGCGCCGCACCCGTGGACGGCTTCGGGGCGTCCGAGTTCGACCGTGCCGTCTACCGCGCGCTCGGCCGCACCGAACGCTGGACGACTCTCGCCGACGGGATGCGGAACTACCTCAACGACCGGACCACGGACGGGCTTCGGCCCGGCACGGCGTTCGACAGCGCCGATTCGCGCAACTACGAGGCGGCCAACCGCATCGTCAAGTGCGCCGACGGCCCCGCGCCGACGCCGGACCGCATCCTGGCGGACATCCGCCGCACCCGCCGTATCGACTCCCAGCCGGTCCTGACCGGCATGGAGGCGTCCACCTGCGCCTACTGGCCGTACCGGCCCGCCCGGCGGACCCCGCTCGGCGGCCCCGACGCCCCGCCGGTGCTGCTGGTCGCCTCCGCGCACGACGCGGTCACTCCGATCGAGGGGGCCCGCGAACTGGGCAAGGTGCTGCCCGGCTCGCGTCTGATCACCCTCGCCGACGACTACTCGCACGGCGTGTTCGCCAGCCGCGGCAACACCTGCGTGGACGGCACGGTGGCCGCGTATCTCGTGGGCGGGAAGGTGCCCGATACGGACGTACGGTGTGCGGGGCCGGGACTGCCGGAGCCCGGCGGCGACGGCCGTTAGCGCTGTTCACTCCCCCTGTGCGCCCCCATGCACGGCTTGTCACCACCCCCGGGGGCCCACTACTGTCACCACGCCTTGGTGAACGGGAAATCCGGTGTGATGCCGGTGCGGCCCTCGCCACTGTGAATCGGGAAGTCCGGCTCCGGCCCTTGGGCCCTGCCGTCAAATGCTCGTCGTCCGCCTGCACGGCGGGACGGGAGTTCGACGGCAGGGCCCAAGGGCAGCCACTGGGTCCTCGGACCCGGGAAGGCGGAGCACGGGCGGTGGTACCCGTCAGCCAGGAGACCGGCCAGGGCACGTCAACCATCCACGAGGTGCTGGAGAGGGTCTGCTGAGCCATGCACATAGCCGAGGGTTTTCTGCCTCCGGCGCACGCGGTCGCCTGGAGCGTCGCGTCGGCGCCATTTGTCGTCCACGGAGTCCGGTCACTCACCCGTGAGGTCAAAGAGCACCCGGAGAGCACCCTGCTCCTCGGCGCCTCCGGAGCCTTCACGTTCGTTCTGTCGGCCCTCAAACTGCCCTCGGTGACCGGGAGTTGCTCCCATCCGACCGGCACCGGCCTGGGCGCCATCCTGTTCCGGCCGCCGATCATGGCGGTGCTGGGCACCATCACCCTGCTCTTCCAGGCGCTGCTGCTCGCCCACGGCGGCCTGACCACGCTCGGCGCCAACGTGTTCTCGATGGCGATCATCGGGCCCTGGGCGGGATACGCCGTCTACAAGGTGCTGCGGCGCTACGACGTGCCGCTGATGGTGGCGGTCTTCTTCGGCGCGTTCGTCGCCGACCTGTCCACCTACTGCGTCACCAGCGTCCAGCTGGCGCTCGCCTTCCCCGACCCGAGCAGCGGTTTCCTGGGTGCGCTCGGCAAGTTCGGGTCCATCTTCGCGGTCACGCAGATCCCGCTCGCGGTGAGCGAGGGACTGCTCACGGTGCTGGTGATGCGGCTGCTCGTGCAGTCCAGCAAGGGTGAGCTGACCCGGCTCGGCGTGCTGCTCAGCAAGAAGGCCGACGCCGAGGCGGTGGCCCGATGAGCCGGAACGCGAAGATCAACTCCCTGTTGCTGCTCGCCGTGGCCGCGCTCGCGGTGCTGCCGCTGGTCCTCGGCCTCGGCGACCACAAGGAGGAGCCGTTCACGGGCGCCGACGCCGAGGCGGAAACGGCGATCACCGAGATCAAGCCGGACTACGAGCCCTGGTTCTCGCCCCTGTACGAGCCGCCGTCCGGCGAGATCGAGTCGGCGTTGTTCGCCTTGCAGGCGGCCCTCGGCGCCGGTGTCCTCGCCTACTACTTCGGCCTGCGGCGCGGGCGGCGGCAGGGCGAGCAGCGGGCACTGGAGCCGCGGGGGGCCGAGAGCACGGCCGACGAGCAGGTCTGAGTGCTGCCCATCGACGCGGCGGCGCACAGCAGTCGCTGGCGCCGCCGTCACCCCGTGGACAAGGCCGTGCTCGGGCTCGGCCTCACCGTGCTGGCGATCTCGCTGCCGCCCTGGCCGGGCGCGGCCCTGGTCCTGGCCACCGCGCTCGCCGTGCTGCTGGGCCCGGCGGGCGTGCCCGGTCGCAAGCTGTGGCGTGCCTACCGCGTCCCGCTGGGCTTCTGCGTGACCGGCGCTGCCACCCTGCTGGTGCAGGTCGGCGGCCCGGACGGGTTCGTGTCCCTCGCCGACGAGGGACATGTGCGCGCCGGGGAACTGCTGCTGCGCACCTCGGCCGCCTCGCTCGGCGTGCTGCTCTTCGCGTTCACCACACCCATGTCCGACCTGCTGCCCCGTCTGGTGAAGGCCGGCGTGCCCGCGCCGGTCGTCGACGTGGCGCTGGTGACGTACCGCATGAGCTTCCTGCTGCTGGACTCCATGCGCCGGATCCGGGAGGCACAGGCCGCGCGGCTCGGGCACACCACGCGAGCCGCCGCCTGGCGGTCCCTGGCCGGGCTCGGCGCGACCGCGTTCGTACGGGCATTCGACCGGGCGACCCGACTCCAGGCCGGGCTCGCCGGGCGCGGCTACGACGGCACCCTGCGCGTCCTCGTCCCCGAAGCCCGGGTCTCCGTCCGCTTCACGGTCGCCAGCACGCTCCTCCTCGCGACGCTGGCCGCCCTCACCCTCGTACTGGAAAGGCCGCTGTCATGAGCGACGCCGCCCTCGTCGCCCTGCGGGGCGTGTCCTTCGCCTACGAGGACGGTCCGGCCGTGCTCAGTGGGCTCGACTTCGAGGTGCGGGACGGGCGGGCCCTCGCGCTGCTCGGTCGCAACGGCACCGGCAAGACCACGCTGATGCGGCTGCTGAGCGGCGGACTGCGGCCGCGCGCCGGGGAGTTGACGCTCGACGGGAAGCGGGTGTCGTACGACCGGAAGGGCCTGACCCGGCTGCGGACCACCGTCCAGCTGGTGGTGCAGGACCCGGACGATCAGCTGTTCGCCGCGTCCGTCGCGCAGGACGTGTCCTTCGGCCCGCTGAACCTGGGGCTGCCCGACCCTCAGGTGCGGGCGCGCGTCGACGAGGCCCTCGCAGCGCTGGACATCGCCGATCTGGCCGACCGGCCCACACATCTGCTCTCCTACGGCCAGCGCAAGCGGACGGCGATCGCGGGCGCGGTGGCGATGCGGCCCCGGGTGCTGATCCTGGACGAGCCGACCGCCGGGCTCGACCCCGACGGACAGGAGCGGCTGCTCGCCACCCTCGACGGCCTTCGCGCCGGCGGCACGACGGTGGTGATGGCGACGCACGACGTGGATCTCGCCCTGCGCTGGGCCGACGACACGGCGCTGCTCACCCCGTCCGGAGTACGCACCGGTCCCGCATCCGAGATGCTGGCCCGGACCGACCTCCTCCAGCAGTCCGGGCTACGGCTGCCGTGGGGCATCGCGGCAGCTCAAGTACTCTTCGCCCAGGGGCTGTTGACCGATACGGCAGCGGGCCCCCGTACCCCCGGCGAACTCGCCGCGATGGCACCCTCCAAGCGGTGAGGCGCCGGTCACAGAAGCGGCGAGGGCAAGGTCACAGCCTTCGGCTCTGCTGCTGCTCAAGCGCGCTCGCCTAGCATCCGAGCATGACAGTCCTGCCCAATGACGGGCTCTCGTTGGCCGCCGAGTTCCCCGCCGCGACCCATGAGCAGTGGCAGCACCTCGTGGAGGGCGTCCTGCGCAAGTCGGGCAAGGAGGTCTCCGGTGCCGCCGCCGAGGACGCCCTGTCCACCGCGCTGGAGGACGGGCTGCGCACCCGGCCCCTGTACACCGCGCTCGATGCCGCCCCCGAAACCGGTTTCCCCGGTTTCTCCCCCTTTGTGCGAGGCAGCCGCCCGGAGGGCAACACCGCCGGGGGCTGGGACGTACGCCAGCGGCACGCGACGGCCGCGGGCGACCTCGTCCTCGCCGACCTGGAAAACGGTGTCACCTCCCTCTGGCTGGTCGTCGGTGAAGACGGTTTCCCTGTCTCAGCGCTCGGCCAGGCACTCGAAGGCGTTTACCTCGATCTGGCGCCCATCGTCCTGGATGCCGGGCGGGACACCGAGAACGCGGCAGGTGAGCTGCTGCGGCTGTACGAGGAGCGGGGCGTCGCCCGTGACGCGGCGCGCGGCAACCTCGGGGCCGACCCGCTCGGGTACGAGGCCCGGACCGGGCAGCGGCTCGACTTCGCGCCCGCGGCGGGACTGGCCCGGCGCTGCGCCGAGGAGTACCCGGGGCTGCGGTCGCTGACCGTGGACGCGCTGCCCTACCACGAGGCCGGCGGCTCGGCCGCGCAGGAGCTGGGCGCCTCGCTCGCGACCGGGGTCGCCTACCTGCGGGAGCTGACCGAGGCCGGGCTCACCGTCGAACAGGCCTGCGCCCAGCTGGAGTTCCGCTACGCGGCCACCGCCGACCAGTTCCTGACCATCGCCAAGCTGCGCGCCGCACGGCGGCTGTGGGCGCGGGTCGCCGAGGTGTCCGGCGCTGCCGACGCCGCGGGCGCCCAGGTGCAGCACGTCGTGACCTCGCCGGTGATGATGTCGCGCCGCGACCCGTGGGTGAACATGCTGCGCACGACGATCGCCACGCTGGCCGCCGGGGTGGGCGGCGCCGACTCCGTGACCGTGCTGCCCTTCGACCATGTGATCGGCCTGCCGGACGGGTTCGCCCGGCGCATCGCCCGCAACACCTCGACGATCCTCATCGAGGAGTCCCACCTGGCCCGGGTGATCGACCCGGCGGGCGGCTCCTGGTACGTGGAGCGGCTCACCGACGAACTCGCCCACGCCGGCTGGGAGTTCTTCCGGTGGCTGGAGCAGATCGGCGGCCAGGCTGCCGCGCTGCGCTCGGGCCGGCTCGGCGAGCGGCTCGCCGAGACCTGGGAGGCGCGCACCGCGAAGCTCGCCCAGCGGCGTGAACCCGTCACCGGCGTCAGCGAGTTCCCGCACCTCGCCGAGAAGCCGGTGGAGCGCGCGCCCGCGCCCCAGCCGCCGTCCGGCGGACTCCCCCGCGTCCGCCGCGACGAGACCTACGAGGCCCTGCGCGCCCGCTCCGACGCCCACCTCGCCAGGGCCGGCGCCCGGCCGCGGATCTTCCTGGCCGCGCTCGGCCCCGCCGCCGCCCACACCGCGCGCCTCACCTTCGCCGCGAACCTCTTCCAGGCGGGCGGCATCGAACCCGTCACGGAGGGCACCTTCGAAGAGAGCGGCGCCACCGAGGCCTGCCTCTGCTCCAGCGACACGCTGTACGAGGAGCGGGCCGCGGACACCGCGCAGGCACTGAAGACGGCGGGCGCCCGCCATGTGTTCCTCGCGGGCAGGCCCGCGCAGTACACCGACGTCGACGACCACATCTTCGCGGGCTGCGACGCCGTAGCCGTGCTGACCGCCACCCTCGACCGCATGGGAGTGTCCTGATGGGAATCCCCGACTTCACCGGGATCGAACTCGGGGAGCCGAGGACCGACGTCGGCGCCGACGAGTGGCGTAAGGCCGCGGGGAGCGACGGGGCGTTCTGGGAGACCCCGGAGGGCATCGCGGTCAAGCCGCTCTACACCGGCCGCGACCTGGAAGGTCTCGACTTCCTCTCGACGTACCCGGGCATGGCGCCGTATCTGCGCGGCCCGTACCCGACGATGTACGTCAACCAGCCGTGGACGATCCGTCAGTACGCGGGGTTCTCCACCGCGGAGGAGTCGAACGCTTTCTACCGACGCAACCTGGCGGCCGGCCAGAAGGGCCTCTCGGTCGCCTTCGACCTGCCCACGCATCGCGGTTACGACAGCGATCACCCGCGGGTGACCGGTGACGTCGGCATGGCGGGCGTGGCCATCGACTCGATCTACGACATGCGTCAGCTGTTCGACGGCATCCCGCTGGACAAGATGACCGTGTCGATGACGATGAACGGCGCCGTGCTGCCCGTCCTGGCGCTGTACATCGTGGCGGCGGAGGAGCAGGGCGTGCCGCCGGAGAAGCTGGCGGGGACCATTCAGAACGACATCCTCAAGGAGTTCATGGTCCGCAACACCTATATCTATCCGCCGAAGCCGTCGATGCGGATCATCTCCGACATCTTCGCCTTCACCTCGCAGCGGATGCCGCGCTACAACTCGATCTCCATCTCCGGCTACCACATCCAGGAGGCGGGCGCGACGGCCGACCTGGAGCTGGCGTACACCCTCGCCGACGGTGTGGAGTACATCCGGGCGGGCCGGGAGGCGGGGCTCGACGTGGACGCTTTCGCGCCGCGGCTCTCCTTCTTCTGGGCGATCGGCATGAACTTCTTCATGGAGGTCGCCAAGCTGCGCGCGGCGCGGCTGCTGTGGGCGAAGCTGGTGTCCCAGTTCGAGCCGAAGAACTCCAAGTCCCTTTCCCTGCGCACTCATTCGCAGACCTCGGGCTGGTCGCTGACCGCTCAGGACGTGTTCAACAACGTCACGCGTACCTGCGTGGAGGCGATGGCGGCGACCCAGGGCCACACGCAGTCGCTGCACACCAACGCCCTCGACGAGGCGCTCGCCCTGCCCACCGACTTCTCGGCGCGCATCGCCCGCAACACGCAGCTGTTGATCCAGCAGGAGTCGGGCACGACGCGGGTGATCGACCCCTGGGGCGGCAGCGCCTACGTGGAGAAGCTGACGTACGACCTCGCCGCCCGTGCCTGGCAGCACATCCAGGAGGTCGAGCAGGCGGGCGGCATGGCGCAGGCCATCGACGCGGGCATCCCGAAGCTGCGCGTGGAGGAGGCGGCGGCGCGGACGCAGGCTCGGATCGACTCCGGGCGCCAGCCGGTCATCGGCGTGAACAAGTACCGGGTCGACACCGACGAGCAGATCGACGTGCTCAAGGTCGACAATTCCTCCGTGCGCACCCAGCAGATCGAGAAGCTGCGGCGGCTGCGGGCGGAGCGCGACGAGATCGCCTGCCAGGACACGCTGGACGCGCTGACCCGGGCGGCGGCCGGTGAGGGCAACCTGCTGGAGCTGGCGGTGAACGCGGCCCGCGCCAAGGCGACCGTCGGGGAGATCTCCGACGCCCTGGAGAAGGTGTACGGACGGCACGCGAGCCAGATCCGTACGATCTCCGGCGTGTACCGCAACGAAGCCGGCTCCTCCCCGTCCGTCGACCGCACCCGCACCCTCGTCGACGCCTTCGAGGAGGCCGAGGGCCGCCGGCCGCGCATCCTGGTCGCCAAGATGGGCCAGGACGGCCACGACCGCGGCCAGAAGGTGATCGCGACCGCCTTCGCCGACCTCGGCTTCGACGTCGACGTCGGCCCGCTGTTCCAGACGCCCGGCGAGGTGGCCCGCCAGGCGGTGGAGGCGGACGTGCACATCGTGGGCGTCTCGTCGCTGGCCGCCGGGCACCTCACCCTCGTACCGGCGCTGCGCGAGGAGCTGGCGGCGGAGGGCCGGGAGGACATCATGATCGTCGTCGGCGGGGTGATCCCGCCGCAGGACGTGCCGACCCTGCTGGAGATGGGGGCGACGGCCGTGTTCCCGCCCGGGACGGTGATCCCGGACGCGGCCTACGACCTCGTCGAGCGGCTGTCGGCCGACCTCGGGCACGAGCAGTGATCGATCTCGACACGTATGTGAAGGGCGTGCTCGACGGGAAGCGGGCACTCGTCGCGCGCGCCATCACGCTCGTCGAGTCCACCCGCCCCGGGCACCGCGCTATGGCGCAGGAGTTGCTGACCGAGCTGCTCCCGCACAGCGGGAACGCGCGGCGGATCGGCATCAGCGGGGTGCCCGGCGTGGGGAAGTCGACGTTCATCGACGCGTTCGGGACGATGCTGACGTCTCTGGGTCACCGGGTCGCGGTGCTGGCCGTCGACCCGTCGTCCAGCCGTACGGGCGGGTCGATCCTCGGCGACAAGACCAGGATGGAACGCCTGGCCGTGGATCCCGCGGCCTTCGTCCGTCCCTCCCCCAGCGCGGGCACGCTCGGCGGGGTCGCCAAGGCGACGCGCGAGTCCATGGTGGTGATGGAGGCCGCGGGCTACGACGTGGTGCTCGTGGAGACGGTGGGCGTCGGTCAGTCGGAGACCGCGGTGGCGGACATGGTCGACTCCTTCCTGCTGCTCACGCTGGCCCGCACCGGCGACCAGTTGCAGGGCATCAAGAAGGGTGTGCTGGAGCTGGCCGACGTGATCGCCGTGAACAAGGCGGACGGGCCGCACGAACGCGACGCCCGCGCGGCGGCGCGTGAACTGTCCGGCGCCCTGCGGCTGATGCACGGCAAGGACGCCGCGTGGACACCGCCCGTCCTGCATTGCAGCGCCCGCGAGACGACCGGCCTGGACACCGTCTGGGAGCGCCTCGAACAGCACCGCACCCTCCTCGACTCGACCGGCGGTCTGGCCGCCAAGCGACGTGACCAGCAGGTCGGCTGGACCTGGAGCATGGTCCGCGACGAACTGCTGGGCCGGCTGCACGCCGATCCGGCGGTACGCTCGCTTGCGCCCGGCCTCGAACAGCAGGTGCGGGACGGGGAGTTGACGGCGACGCTGGCGGCGGAACGGATTCTGAAGGTGTTCGGCGCGTAGGCGCTCCGCGGCGGTGAGGTACGTCTTCTGCGGGCCGGTGAGGTACGTCTTCTGCGGGCCGGTGGGGGTTGATCGCGCAGTTCCCCGCGCCCCTTTGGGGCGCCCGGCGCTCGGCACGTAAGCGCTCCGCGGGAAGCGCCGGGACCACGCGGCGGAGCCGCAGATCGATACGGCCCCGCGCGGTCAGCCGCCTCCGCGCAGCACACGGGACAGGCCCAGTGCCGCCGTCCGCACCGCGGGGGCCAGCTGGGCGGGGCTGAACCGGGTCCGGGGTACGGCCACGGAGAGGGCGGCGACCGTGGCGTCCCCGGCGAAGACGGGGGCCGCGATGCAGCTCACCCCGAGTGCTGCCTCCTGCTCCTCGTAGGCCAGGCCCGACACCTGGGTCTTCTCCAGGGTCATGCGCAGCCGGGCCGGGTCGGTGATCGAGTGGGGCGTGAGGCTCGGCAGCGGCCGGGACAGGACCTCCTCGGTCAGCTCGGCGCCGGAGAACGCGAGCAGGGCCTTGCCCACGCCGGTGCAGGTCAGGGGCAGGCTGCCACCGATGCGTGAGGGCAGGTGCAGGGCTTCGTGGCCGTGGATGCGCTCCAGGTAGACCACCTCCATGCCCTCCCGGACACCGAGGTGGACGGTCTCGCGGGTGGCCTCGAACAGGTCCTGGAGGAACGGCAGGGCCGTCTCCCGCAGGTCACGCCGGCGCGGCACCAGTGAGCCGAGCTCGAACAGCTTCGCGCCGAGCCGGTACTGGTGGCCCGTGCGCTCCAGCCAGCCGAGCCCGACCAGGTCGGCCGCGAGCCGGTGCACCGTCGGCTTGGGCAGGCCCGCGAGCTCGGAGAGTTCCGACAGGCGGAACGGTCCACCGCTCGGAGTGAAGCAGTCGAGGATGACGGCGGCCTTCTCCAGCATGTTGCCGCCCGCGCTGTTCCGTGTCACGGAACAAAGTTTGTCCTCCGGCACGGGCGCTGTCTATACCGGTGGGGAACGCACGCTCGCTCCCCAGGAGGCAACCCATGCCGACCGAGCCCGACGCCGCTCCCCCGGCCGTGGTCAAGGCCGCCGACGCGCTGGCGGAGGCCACCCGCACCGGGGTCACCTGCCCGCCGGTGCGGACACTGGTCGACGATCTGGAGTCGGCCTACGCCGTACAGCAGCTCAACGTACGCCGCGGCCTGGACGCCGGGCGCCGTGTCGTCGGCCGCAAGATCGGCCTGACCTCGCCGGCCGTGCAGCGCCAACTCGGCGTGGACCAGCCGGACTTCGGGGCACTGTTCGCGGACATGGCGGTGGCCGACGGCGGCGAGGTGCCCGCCGGCCGGCTGCTCCAGCCCAAGGTGGAGGCCGAGGTCGCGCTCGTCCTCGGCCGCGATCTGCCGCACCGCGCGTGCACGGTCGTGGACGTGCTGCGCGCGGTGGACTTCGCCCTGCCCGCGCTGGAGCTCGTCGACAGCCGCGTCACCGGCTGGGACATCTCCCTCGTCGACACCGTCGCCGACAACGCCTCCTGCGGTCTGTACGTCCTGGGTGGCCGGCCCGTGCCGCTCGCCGGCGTCGACCTCCGCGCCGTGACGATGACCATGACCCGCGGTGGCGAGACCGTCTCCGAGGGCACCGGCGCCGACTGCCTGGGCAGCCCCCTCAACGCGGCCGTCTGGCTGGCCTCGGCCCTCGCCGAGCGGGGCGATCCGCTGCGTGCGGGTGACCTCGTGCTGACCGGGGCCCTGGGTCCGATGGTCCCGGCCGCTCCCGGCGACGCGTTCGAGGCCCGGATCTCGGAGCTGGGCTCCGTGCGGGTCGCCTTCGCCACGAACGGAGACTCCGAGTGAGCACGAAGATCGCCATCATCGGCTCCGGCAACATCGGCACCGACCTCATGATCAAGGTCCTGCGGCTGTCGGAGAGCCTCGAAATCGCCGCGCTGGCCGGCATCGACCCGGACTCCGACGGCCTGGCCCGCGCCCGCCGGCTGAAGGTCACCACCACGCACAAGGGCGTCGAAGGGCTCGTCGGACTGGACGAGTTCGCCGACGTCGAGTTCGTCTTCGACGCGACCTCGGCCGGCGCCCACCGCCACCACGAGGACGTCCTGCGCCCGCTGGGCCGCACCCTCGTCGACCTCACCCCGGCGGCCCTCGGCCCCTACGTGGTCCCACCGGTCAACGGCGACGCCCACCTCGACGCCCCGAACGTCAACATGGTCACCTGCGGCGGCCAGGCCACCATCCCGATCGTCGCCGCGGTGGGGGCGGTCACCCCGGTCCACTACGGCGAGATCGTCGCCTCCATCTCCTCCCGCTCCGCCGGTCCCGGCACCCGGGCGAACATCGACGAGTTCACCGAGACCACCTCCGCCGCCATCGAGAAGGTCGGCGGCGCCGCCCGCGGCAAGGCGATCATCGTCCTCAACCCGGCCGAGCCCCCGCTGATCATGCGGGACACCGTGCACTGTCTGGTCTCCGACTGCGCCACCGAGGCGGTCACGGCGTCGATCGAGGACATGGTCGCCCGCGTCCAGGCGTACGTGCCCGGCTACCGGCTCAAGCAGAAGGTGCAGTACGAGAAGGTGGCCGCCGACGATCCCCTGCGCACCCTCGCCACCGGGGTGGACGAGCCCCTGAAGGTGTCCGTCTTCCTCGAGGTCGAGGGCGCCGCCCACTACCTCCCGGCCTACGCCGGAAACCTCGACATCATGACCTCGGCCGCGCTGCGCACCGCGGAACGCATGGCCGCGCACGTCACGGAGGCCGTCAAGTGACCACGCTGTACGTCCAGGACGTCACCCTGCGGGACGGCATGCATGCCATCCGCCACCGCTACACCGTCGAGCAGGCCCGCTCCATCGCCGCCGCCCTGGACGCCGCCGGAGTGGCGGCCATCGAGATCGCGCACGGCGACGGTCTGGCCGGCTCCAGCATCAACTACGGCGTCGGCGCCCACACCGACTGGGAGTGGATCGAGGCCGTCACCGGCGTCGTACACCACGCGATCCCCACGACCCTGCTGCTGCCCGGCATCGGCACGGTCCACGACCTCAAGCAGGCCCACTCGCTCGGTATCCGTTCGGTGCGCATCGCCACCCACTGCACCGAGGCGGACATCTCCGCACAGCACATCGCCGCCGCGCGGGAGCTGGGCATGGACGTCGCCGGGTTCCTGATGATGTCGCACATGGCCGAACCGGCCGAACTCGCCCGGCAGGCCAAGCTGATGGAGTCGTACGGCGCACAGTGCGTGTACGTCACCGACTCCGGCGGCCGCCTCACCATGGACGGGGTCCGCGACCGCTTCCGCGCCTACCGGGACGTCCTCGACCCGGCGACCGGGCTCGGCATCCACGCCCACCACAACCTCGCCCTGGGGGTCGCCAACACCGTCGTCGCCGTCGAGAACGGCGCCGTCCGCGTCGACGCCTCCCTCGCGGGGCAGGGTGCGGGCGCGGGGAACTGTCCGCTGGAGGCGTTCGTCGCCGTGGCCGATCTGATGGGCTGGGCGCACGGCTGCGACCTCTTCCCGCTCATGGACGCCGCCGACGACCTCGTACGACCGCTTCAGGACCGTGAGGTGCGGGTGGACCGCGAGACGCTCAGCCTCGGCTACGCGGGCGTCTACTCCAGCTTCCTGCGGCACGCCGAGACGGCCGCCGCCCGGTACGGCCTGGACACCCGGAGCATTCTGGTAGAGGTCGGCCGACGGGGCATGGTCGGCGGCCAGGAGGACATGATCACCGATATCGCGCTGGATCTGGTCGGCCGGTCCTAGGCACGCGCTCGTCCGTCATCCGACCTGAGCTGTGAACGCCTGATACGCCCGCTCGTCGAAGAGGACGAACCTGACCTCCTCGACCGACGACTGTGCCGCCCGTACCGTCTGCACCGCGATCCGGGCGGCGTCCTCCATCGGCCAGTGGTAGACGCCGGTGGAGACGGCCGGGAACGCGACGGTACGGGCGCCCAACTCGTCGGCCACACGCAGCGATTCCCGGTAGCAGGAGGCGAGCAGGTCGGAGCGGTCCTCGGTACCGCTGTGCACCGGGCCGACGGTGTGGATCACCCAGCGTGCGTCGAGTTCGCCCGCTGTCGTGGCGACCGCCCGGCCGGTGGGCAGGCCCTTTCCGTACTGCGAGGCGCGCAGCTCCCGGCACTCCTCCAGGATCGCGGGGCCGCCGCGCCGGTGGATGGCACCGTCGACACCGCCTCCGCCGAGCAGGGAGGAGTTCGCGGCGTTGACGATCGCGTCGGCGGTCTGCCGGGTGATGTCGCCCTGGACGAGCGTGATGGTGGTCATGTCTGCCGCAGCCTCCTCCAGACGGCCTTCGCCGCGTTGTGCCCCGACATGCCGTGCACTCCGGGTCCCGGCGGGGTCGACGACGAGCAGATGAAGACGGCCGGGTGCGGGGTGCTGTACGGGAACAGGGAGAGCTTGGGGCGCAGCAGCGTCTGGAGTCCGGAGACGGCGCCGGAGGCGATGTCGCCGCCGACATAGTTGGCGTTGCGGGCGGCGAGCTCGGGCGGGCCCGCGGTCGCGCGGGCGAGGACCCGGTCGCGGAATCCCGGTGCGAACCGCTCCAGTTGGCGCTCGATGGCGTCGGTGAGGTCGCCGGTCCAGCCGCTCGGCACATGGCCGTAGGCCCAGAAGACCTGCTTCCCGGCCGGGGCCCGGGTGGGGTCGACGACACCGGGCTGGACCGTGATCATGAACGGCCTGTCCGGTGCCCTGCCCTCCCGGGACGCGGCACGCAGGGCGGCGCCGATCTCCGCGCTGTCCGCCCCGATCTGCACGGTGCCGGCGACGCGGGCCTCCGGCGCGGTCCACGGCACCGGGCCGTCCAGCGCATAGTCGATCTTGAAGACCGCGGGGCCGTACCGAAAGCCCTCGTAGTACCCGCCGAAGCCCGCGATACGGGCCAGTGCGGTGGGCGAGGTGTCGAAGACGTAGGCGCGGGCGGGCGGCAGGTCGTCGAGGCGCTTGACCTCGTAGTCGGTGTGGACGGTGCCGCCGAGGTCCTTCAGATACGAGGCGAGGGCGTCGGAGATCGACTGGGAGCCGCCGCGGGCCACCGGCCAGCCGCGGGCGTGCGCGGCCAGTGCGAAGACCAGGCCGATGCCGCCGGTCAGAATGCCGTTCAGCGGGGCCATGACGTGGGCCACGAGTCCGGCGAACAGCGTCCTGGCGCGCTCGTCCCGGAACCGGCGGGTCAGCCAGGTCGACGGGGGGATGCCGACGAGGCCGAAGCGGGCGAGGGTCACCGGGTCCCGGGGCAGCGAGGTGAGCGGCAGGGACATGAAGTCCCGGGCCAGGGTGTCCCACCTGGGCAGGAAGGGCTCGACCAGTCGGCGGTACGTGCCTGCGTCGCGTGGCCCGAACGACGCGGCCGTCTCGGCGACCGACCGGGCCAGCACGGCGGCGGTGCCGTCGGTGAAGGGGTGCGCCATGGGCAGCTCTGGGTGCAGCCATTCCAAGCCGTGCCGCTCCAGGGGCATCGCCCGGAACGCCGGTGAGTTGATGCCGAGGGGGTGCGCGGCGGAGCACGGGTCGTGACGGAAGCCGGGGAGGGTCAGCTCCTCGGTGCGGGCTCCCCCGCCCACGGTGTCGCGGGCCTCGAAGACGGCCACGGAGAAGCCGCGCCGGGCCAGCTCCACGGCGGCCGTCAGTCCGTTCGGCCCCGCACCCACCACGACGGCATCGAGCATCGACGGCACCTTCGGACTCCTTCGTCAGCCGATGGCCACTGAAAGGTCAGGATATGCCTGGGCACTGACAGTCCTCGCGCCGCGGTGGGGTCGGGCGTGCGTCCGGCGGGGGACGGAGCCGGTCATGGCGTCGTCACTGGATCCACGGGTACGGCTCGGACAGCAGCTCCACGACCCGGCGAGCCGTGGCCTCGTCGCGTGCCGCGGTGAACGGCAGTGTGTTCCCGCCGGTGATGCGGAACGGCTCCCCCGCGAGCGTGCGATGGGCGCCGCCCGCCTCCTCGACCAGCAGCAGGCCCGCCGCGTGATCCCAGGCGGCCTCCCAGGAGAAGGCCGTCGCGTCCAACTCGCCGCGGGCGACGGCGAGATACTCCAGTCCGGCGGAGCCGCAGGCGCGCGGTGCGACGCCGTCCGTCCACAGACCGAGCAGCGAGCGCTTCTGCTCGTCCGTCGTGTAGTCCGGGTGGGAGGTGGCCACGCGCAGGTCCCGGCCGGGGGCGGGAGGTCCGGCGTGCAGCCGCTCGCCGTCGAGGAAGGCGCCACCGCCCCGCACGGCCGTGGCCAGTTGGTCACGGACGGGGGCGTACGTCCAGGAGGCGAGCACCACTCCGCGCCGGGCCAGTGCGACCAGAGTGCAGAAGCCGGCGTCGCCGTGCACGAACTGCCGTGTTCCGTCGACGGGGTCGACGATCCAGACCGGGGCGTCGTCCTGAATCGCCTCGTATGTCGCGGGGTTGGCGTGCACCGCTTCCTCGCCGACCACGACCGAGCCGGGCAGTAGCTTGCCGAGTGCCTCGGTGAGGTACTGCTCGGCCTTGCGGTCGGCGTCCGTCACCAGGTCGTGCGGGCCGCTCTTCTGGTCGACCTCGTGCGCGGCCAGCTGGCGGAAGCGCGGCATGATCTCGGCGGCGACCGCCTCGCGGACCGCTTCTTCCACGTCCGCGGAGTGACGCGTGAGAAACTCGTCGATGGTTTCGGTGTCTTCGATCATGCCTCCATGAGAGCATGCGTCACTGACAATCCCCGCCCGCCCCATGTACCCCGGGTGGAATCGGGATGAACAACCCTCTTCGGGAGTCAGCGCCCCACCGCGTACCCCTGCATCCCCCGGGGATTCGCCGCCGCCGACAGAATGCCGCTCTCCGGATCCCGTGCGACCGCGCACAACCGCCCCTCCGACCACGGGTCGCCCACGGTCACGTCGTGCCCGCGCTCCCGCAGCCCCTCGACGACCTCCCCGTCCGTCCGGGACTCCACGGTGACGCTGCCCGGGCGCATACCGCGCGGATAGAAGGAGCCGGGGAAGGAGTCGTTGTGCCAGTTCGGGGCGTCGATCGCGCCCTGGAGGTCGAGGCCGCCGCGGACGCGGGCGCGCAGGGCGACCGCGAGGAAGAAGTGCAGCTGCCACTGGTCCTGCTGGTCCCCGCCGGGCGTGCCGAACGCCATGACCGGCACCCCGTGGCGCAGCGCGATGGACGGTGTGAGGGTGGTGCGCGGACGGCGGCCCGGGGTGAGCGAGTTGGGCAGGCCCTCGTCGAGCCAGGTCATCTGGAGCCGGGTGCCGAGCGGGAAGCCCAGTTCGGGCACGACCGGGTTGGACTGGAGCCAGCCGCCGCTGGGCGTGGCGGCGACCATGTTGCCCCAGCGGTCGACGACATCCAGGTGGCAGGTGTCGCCGCGGGTCGTGCCGTCGGCGCCGACCTCCGGCTCCCCGGGGAGGGGGGACGCGGGCCCCTTGGCGACGGTCGGCTCGCCGGCGCCCATCGGGCTGAACCCGGGGGCGTCGGTGACCACCACGCGCGCGTGCGTGCTCAGTCGCGGAGTGCGCCCGCCCGGGCTGCCGGGCCGCAGTTCGTACGAGGCCTTGTCACCGACGAGCGCTCGCCGGGTGGCGTTGTAGTCCGCCGACAGCAGCTCGTCGAGCGGCACCTCGGCCGCGTCGCCGTACCAGGCCTCCCGGTCGGCCATGGCGAGCTTGCAGCCCTCGACGAGCAGATGGACGTAGTCGGCGGAGCCGTAGGGCGGCAGTTCGGGCGGGAGCAGCGCCAACTGCTGGAGGAGGACGGGGCCCTGGCTCCAGGGGCCCGCCTTGCACAGGGTCCAGCCGTTCCAGTCGTACGTCGCCGGCGCCTCGTACGTCGCGGACCACCCGGCGAGGTCGGCGGCCGTGAGCGTGCCGGTGTGCCGCTCGCCGCTGGTGTCCATGGTGGGCCGCGCGGCCTGCCGTACCAACGCCTCGGCGATGAACCCGGAGCGCCACACCTCGCGCGCCGCCTCGATCCGCGCGTGTCGGTCCCCGGCCCCGGCGACCTCGGCGAGCAGCCGCTTCCAGGTGGCCGCGAGGGCGGGGTTGCGCAGCAGCTCACCGGGCCGGGGCGCCCGGCCGCCGGGCAGGTACACCTCCGCCGACGAGGTCCACTCCGTCTCGAACAGCTCCCGTACGGTCTCCACGGTCGCGCCGACGTTCTCCACGGGCGCGTGGCCGTGTTCGGCGTACCCGATGGCGTACTTCAGGACGTCGTCGAGGGACTTGGTGCCGTGGTCGCGCAGCAGCACCATCCACGCGTCGAACGCCCCGGGCACGGCGGCGGCCAGCGGGCCCGTCCCGGGTACGAGATCCAGACCGAGCCCCTTGTAGTGCGCGACCGTCGCCCCGGCCGGCGCGACCCCCTGTCCGCACAGCACCCGCACCTCGCCGCCCTCCGGCGCGAGCAGGATCGGCACCTCACCGGCCGGCCCGTTGAGATGCGGCTCGACGACATGCAGCACGAAGGCGCCCGCCACGGCGGCGTCGTACGCGTTGCCGCCGTCCTCCAGGACGGCCATCGCCGACTGCGAGGCCAGCCAGTGCGTGGAGGAGACCATGCCGAAGGTGCCCTGGAGTGTGGGTCGGGTCGTGAACATGCAGCGTGCCACCTCACCGTGCCGGAACGATCAACCGTCCCCCCGACTATCGCACTTGCGCTCCGCCGGGGTCCGGGTGAGCCGCCGTGACCGGCAGGTTGCGCAGGTAGAACTGGGCCAGTTCGTCCCACAGCCGGCGTTCCTGCCCGAGGTCGGCGGGTACGGCGAGTTCCAGATGGCGCAGAAGGGCATGCCGGTGCAGGTCGAAGACGACCCGTACCTCCTCGCCGTAGGCGCCGGCGGCCTGGAGGGTCGCCCGGTGCGCGGCCCATACGACCGGCCAGGCCAGCAGGGTGAGCCCGGCCGGCGCAAGATGCCCGCCCCGGGCCAGGAGGACGAGGGGCCAGACGGTGCCGAAGACGGCGGACAGCCCGAGCAGGCTCACACCGGCGTCCAGGGCGGTGCGGGCGGCGGCGACCCGGCCGGTCGCCTCCGGCGCGAGCAGCGGGTACAGCCGGGACCAGACGACGACCGCGTCGATGCCGTAGCGCTCCAGCGGGTAGTACTCGGCGGCGCGCAGCCGGTTGCCCAGCGCCGTCGGCAGGCAGCCCTCCGCGAGCCGGGTCGGCGGCGGGTAGACGCTGAGCAGGTGGCCCGACAGCGCCGACGCCCAGGTGTGCTCGCCCGCCGCACGCAGCTCCGCCACCCTGGCCCAGCCCGCCCTGGCCAGGTCCCGCTGCCGGTCGGTACGGCGCCGCCGGATCCCGCGCAGCGCCCGCCGGTCCGGCCAGTAGCCCTCGAGCGCCCGCAGTACCGGCAGGTGGAACAGGGCGAGCAGATATGCGGCGCCGACCAGGCCGAGCACGATCCACAGCGCCGCCATCAGCTGACCGGACGCGCCGTAGTCCTGCCAGGCCCTGAGCGCGTCCGCCGGAGTGTGACCGGTGGCGGCGAGGCCCACCGCCCCTGAGGCGCCGGCGGCCAGCAGGACCGGGAGCAGTACGGCGAGCAGGAACCGGGACCCGAGGAGGCGTTCGGCGCCGCCCAGGCCGACTTCGAGCAGCGTGTTCACTACGGCTTCCGGACCATGAGGTCGCCCCGGGTGCAGCGCGGCGGCTCGGCGGGGTCGTAGTAGTCCACGGCCTTCTCCTCACCGTGCTCGGGGCACTCGAAGATCAGGGCGGTCAGCGACCAGCCGGGCAGCCCGGTTGCCGCGGGTGTGGCGTAGCCGTCGCGGTCCACGGCGCGGAAGTCGTCCGGCTGGACCTTCTCCTCGTCCGGCGTGTCCGTGTGGTCCTCGGGCTGTCCGGAGGCGCCCATCGGCTCCCCTCCTCGGTGGTTCGTCGGAGTCCGCCCAGCATGGCGAAGGCACCCCACAGTCCCGGATGCCCGAAGCGGGAGTCTGCCATGAGTCCCAGCTGGGCTCCGCGCACGGCATCGGTCAACTGCGCTCCCGGGCGACCGAGTTGGCCGTACAGCAGCTCGTCGAAGCGCAAGGCCGCGTCATCGCGCACCGGCCACTGCGGGGCGACTACGGTCTCCGCACCGGCTGCGAGGAAGGCGGCGGCCGGCCCCTCGCCCTCGCCGCCGAGGCTGCGGCGTTCCGCACCGGCGCGGCAGCCGCTGCGGTTGACCAGGGCGGGCGCGCCGTCGGGGCGGGCGGCGCCGCCACTCTCAGATCGGCGAACCCGGCGTCGATCGCGTGCGCGCTCATAAGCACGCATAGCGCACCCAACTGCCCTGGCCCGAGTCACCGCACAGGCACGGAGCGAAGTTTCGCTTCCGGCCCACAGGGACTCGTGTGACACTGGCGTCCCGTCCGCAGTGCGGACCCCCGTCCGCACCGTCCCCCACGAGAAGTGCGCTGTGCGTTCGCTACCTCTGCCGCTCACCCTGTCCGCGCGTCTGGCGCCGGTCGCCGTGCTCGCCGTGTCGGGCTGGGCCCTGTCGTCCGGCCCCTCGGCGCCCGCCGCCGAGAACAAGGCCGGCCAGGACAACGGGTCCCAGTCGCCGACCGCACCCGCCACCTCGGCGGCGTCGAAGGCGTATGACGGCGCCCCCGCGCCGTGCAAGAGCGTGCCCGAGAAGACGGTCAAGTCCCTGGTCCCCGGCGCCAAGACGGCCGGCAAGGAGATCGCGTCCACGGACTCGAAGGTGCGCCGCACCTGCTCCTGGAACGCCCTCAAGGGATACGACTACCGCTGGCTCGACGTGTCCTTCGAGGTGATGGAGTCGGAGGCGGCGGCGGAGAAGTCGTACAAGGAACGCATATCGGACGACAGTGGCGGCGGCGAGGTCCCCGGAGTGGGTCAGGCGGGCTACTCCGTGGTGAACCTCACCACGGAGGACAAGCAGCAGACCCGCGAGGGCGTCGTGGTGGTCCGCTCGTCCAACGCGCTGGTGGTCATCACGTACAACGGCAGCGACTTCGAGTCGAAGAAGGCGCCCAGCACGGACGAGATCAACAAGGGCGCCATCAAGGCCGCCAAGGACGCGGTGGCGACGCTGGAGGACGGCCAGAAGAGCTGACCGTCCTCCGACTCCGGTCAGCCGGCCGCCTTCTCCCGACCGCGCAGCAGCATCAGGCCCAGGTACAGCACCATCGAGGTGCCCAGGCCCACCGCCCAGCCGTAGTCGGCCAGCGACGACAGCGCCGGGATGGGCCGACCGTCGAACAACGGGGCGAAGCTGGCGCCGCCGACGGCCAGGACACCGCCGACCACGAAGGCGACGACGGCCCGCCAGTTCCAACCGCCCTCGTACCAGTAGCGCCCGCCGGGGCGGTACAGGTCGACGAGGTCGAGCTTGCCGCGGCGCAGGATCCAGTAGTCGGCGATGAGAATGCCGGCGACCGTGCCGAGCAGCCCGCCGACCAGACCGAGCCAGGTGAAGATGTAGCCCTCCGGGTCGGAGTACAGCTTCCACGGGAAGATCAGCACACCGATGACACAGGTGGCCAGCGCGCCCGCCCGGAAGGTGATCCGGCGGGGCGCGATGTTGGAGAAGTCGAAGGCCGGGGAGACCAGGTTGGCCGCGACGTTCACGGACAGCGTCGCCACCAGCACGGTCACCAGCGCGAACAGCAGGCCCGCCACATTGTCCGTCTTGGCCGCCAGCTCGACCGGGTTCCAGATCGGCTCGCCGTACACCGCCTGCGAGCCGGACGTCACCATCACCGACAGGAACGCGAACAGCGTCATGGTCGTGGGCAGACCCAGCGCCTGGCCCCACATCTGGGCCTTCTGGCTCTTGCCGTAGCGGGTGAAGTCCGGGATGTTCAGCGACAGGGTGGACCAGAAGCCGATCATGCCCATCAGGGAGGGCCAGAACAGCTTCCAGAAGTCGCCGCCCCAGCCGAGCTTGGAGGGCTGGTCGAGCAGCGGGCCGAAGCCGCCAGCCTTGTTGCTCATCCAGATCAGCATCACCAGCGCGCCGACGATCACGAAGGGCGCCGCCCAGTTCTCGAAGCGGCGGATCGTCTCCATGCCCCGGTAGATGATCGCGACCTGGATCGCCCAGAAGATCGCGAACGACAGCCACATGGTCCAGGCGTAGCCGCCGATCTTCCCGGCGTCGCTCCAGCCGTTGCCGATGAGCTTTCCGGCCAGGAAGTAGATCGCCTCGCCGCCGATCCAGGTCTGGATGCCGAACCAGCCGCACGCCACCAACGCCCGTACGACGGCGGGGAGGTTGGCGCCGCGGATGCCGAAGGAGGCACGGGCGAAGACCGGGAAGGGGATGCCGTACTTCGGGCCCGCGTGCCCGGTGAGCAGCATCGGCACCAGCACGATCACATTGGCCAGGGCGATGGTGAACACCGCCTGCTTCCAGTCCATGCCCACCGCGATCAGACCGGAGGCCAGGGTCCAGGAGGCCGTGTTGTGGGCCATGCCGACCCACAGCGCGGAGAAGTTGTACGTGGTCCAGGTGCGCTTCTCGACGGGAACCGGCAGCAGGTCCTCGTTGGCGTAGGGGCCGCTCGGGACGGGGGCGTCCGGAGCGATCTCCACCCGGCCGTCGGCGAGGGTGACTTGAGAGGACGGCGGTATGGCCGTGGGAGCGGTGTCGGTCATGGGCAGGCCAATCAATGAGGGGTGGGTCCGGAAAGGCCGTGCGGGGTTCCGGCCCCCTCCCCGGGGACGGCCGGGGAGGGGAGAACTGGAGTGGGGGGGACGGGGAGTCGAGCGGTGGTCGTGCGTACTCGGGTCAGCCGTTGACGGCGGGGATCACCTGTGACCCGTACGCGTCGATGGTGGCCTCCTGCGCGTCGTGCATGTCGTAGACGGCGAACTGGTCGACGCCCAGCGCACGCAGCGCGTCGAGCTTCTCGATGTGCTTCTCGACCGGGCCGATGATGCAGAACCGATCGACGATCTCGTCGGGCACGAACTTGGTGTCGGGGTTGTCGCTGCGCCCGTGGTGCGAGTAGTCGTACCCCTCACGGGCCTTGATGTATTCCGTGAGTTCGTCGGGTACGGCGGCAGAGTGCTCGCCGTACTTCGACACCAGGTCGGCGACGTGGTTGCCGACCATCCCGCCGAACCAGCGGCACTGCTCGCGGGCGTGGGCGAGCGCCTCCGGGGAGTCGTCCTCGGTGACGTACGCGGGGGCGGCGACGCAGATCTTCACCTCGGACGGGTCGCGTCCGGCGGCGACGGCGGCGTCCTTGACGGCCTTCACCATGTACTCGGTGAGGTAGAGGTCGGACAGCTGGAGGATGAAGCCGTCGGCCTCCTCGCCGGTCATCTTCAGGGCCTTCGGCCCGTACGCGGCCATCCAGACCGGGAGTTCGGCGTCCTCCTTGATCCAGGGGAACTTGACGACCGTGCCGCCCAGATCCGCCTCCTGGCCCGAGGCGAGCGCCCTGATGACCTTCATGGCCTCGCTGATCCGGGCGAGGGTGTTCGGGGTGCGGCCCGCGACGCGCATCGCGGAGTCGCCGCGGCCGATGCCGCACACGGTGCGGTTGCCGAACATGTCGTTGAGGGTGGCGAAGGTGGAGGCGGTGACCTCCCAGGTGCGGGTGCCCGGGTTGGTGACCATCGGGCCGACCGTCAGTTTCGTCGTGTTGGCGAGGATCTGGCTGTAGATCACGAACGGCTCCTGCCAGAGCACGGCGGAGTCGAAGGTCCAGCCGTACGTGAAGCCGTTGCGTTCGGCCCGCTTCATCAGGCTGATGACCTTCGAGGCCGGCGGGTCGGTCTGCAGGACGAGTCCGAAGTCCATGTGCGCCACTCCTAGTTGAGGTACTGACAGGTGGAGCGCGGGGTGTAGACGCCGTGTCCGGCGTGTCCGGTGTACTCCCGCTCGGTGATGACGAGTTCGCCGCGCGAGAGGACCGTCTCGACCCGGCCGGTGGTGCGCTTGCCCTCGTACGCCGAGTAGTCGACGTTCATGTGGTGCGTCCGGGCGGACATGACCTGCTCGGCGTGCGGGTCGTAGATGACGACGTCGGCGTCGGCGCCCGGCGCGATGGTGCCCTTCTTCGGGTACATGCCGAACATCCGGGCCGGGGCGGCGCAGGCGATCTCGATCCAGCGCCGGCGGCTGATGTGCCCGTCGACGACGGCCTGGTGGAGGAGGTCCATACGGTTCTCGACGCCCGGCAGACCGTTGGGGATCTTGGAGAAGTCGCCCCGGCCCAGCTCCTTCTGGCCGACGAAGCAGAAGGGGCAGTGGTCGGTGGAGACGACCTGGAGGTCGTTCGTCCTCAGGCCCTGCCACAGCTTGGCCTGGTGCTCCTTGGGCCGCAGGGGCGTGGAGCACACGTACTTCGAGCCCTCGAAGCCGGGCTCGGCGAGGTTGTCGGTCGACAGGAACAGATACTGCGGGCAGGTCTCCCCGAAGACGTTCAGCCCCTCGTCGCGCGCCCGGGCCAGCTCGGCGACCGCCTCCGTCGCCGAGACGTGCACGACGTACAGGGGCGCACCGGCGACCTGCGCGAGCTTGATGGCGCGGTGGGTGGCCTCGGCCTCCAGGAGGGCCTTGCGGACCTCGCCGTGATAGCGCGGATCGGTCTCCCCGCGCGCCAGCGCCTGTTCGACCAGCACATCGATCGCGATGCCGTTCTCCGCGTGCATCATGATCAGTCCGCCGTTCTCGGCGGAGCGCTGCATGGCCCGCAGGATCTGGCCGTCGTCGGAGTAGAAGACGCCCGGATACGCCATGAACTGCTTGAAGGAGGTCACCCCCTCCTCCACCAGCAGGTCCATCTCCTTCAGCGTCTCCTGGTTCACATCGGAGACGATCATGTGGAAGCCGTAGTCGATGGCGCAGTTGCCCTCCGCCTTCGCATGCCAGGTGTCGAGGCCCTCGCGGAGGCTGTGCCCGACGCTCTGCACGGCGAAGTCGACGATCGTCGTCGTACCGCCCCAGGCGGCGGCCCGGGTGCCGGTCTCGAAGGTGTCGGAGGCGAAGGTGCCGCCGAACGGCAGCTCCATGTGGGTGTGGGCGTCGACCCCGCCCGGGATCACGTACTTCCCGGTGGCGTCGATGACCCGCTCGGCGGTCCAGGCCTCGGCGGCCGGGGTGCCGGATGCGGCGAGGGCGGCGATACGGCCGTCCTCGATCAGGACGTCGGCGTGGATCTCGTCGGACGCGGTGATGACGAGACCACCGCGGATGACGGTACGGCTGCTCATGACACTCCGCTGGGTTGTGGTGGGTAGGTGCGGGTCGTGTGGCCGGACGCTGCCCCGCGCCCCCGAGGGGACGCGGGGGGCCTGCTGTCTACGGTGCGGTCAGCGGCTCGTACGCGTCCGGGCGGCGGTCGCGGTAGAACTGCCAGCGGTCGCGGACCTCGCGCAGCTTGGCCATGTCCAGGTCGCGGACGACCAGTTCGCTCTCCTTGTCGCTGGCCACCTCGCCGACGAACTGGGCCTCCGGGTCCACGAAGTAGGTCGTGCCGTAGAAGTCGTTGTCGCCGTACTCCTCGACGCCCACCCGGTTGATCGCACCGACGAAGTACTCGTTGGCGACGGCCGCCGCAGGCTGCTCCAGCTGCCACAGATAGGCGGACAGGCCGCGCGAGGTGGCCGACGGGTTGAACACGATCTCGGCACCGGCGAGACCCAGCGCCCGCCAGCCCTCCGGGAAGTGCCGGTCGTAGCAGATGTAGACGCCGATCCTGCCGACGGCCGTCTCGAAGACCGGCCAGCCGCTGTTCCCCGGACGGAAGTAGAACTTCTCCCAGAATCCCGGCACCTGCGGGATGTGGTGCTTGCGGTACTTGCCGAGGTACGAGCCGTCCGCGTCGATCACGGCGGCGGTGTTGTACAGAACGCCGGGCTGCTCCTCCTCGTACATCGGCAGGATCAGCACGATGCCGTGTTCCTCGGCTAGCGCCTGGAAGCGCTTGACGATCGGCCCTTCCGGGACCGCCTCCGCGTACTCGTAGAACGCCTTGTCCTGGACCTGGCAGAAGTACGGCCCGTAGAACAGCTCCTGGAAACACAGGACTTGAGCACCCTGCGCGGCCGCGTCGCGCACCGCCTGCTCGTGCACCTGGATCATCGACTCCTTGTCGCCCGTCCACGCGGTCTGGAAGAGGGCGGCACGAATCACTCTGCTCATCGGGACCTCCGGTCGCTCGGTGTGCGGCGAGCCTAGGAAGTCCGGAGATCCGGATTGAGTTGCACCGTGTCACGTCTGCGGGGGTCCGGCGTGGCACGGTGTCACCCTCGCGTGGGCCCATGTTTCACCACCGTTTTCCCAGGTCGTTCCATGTTTCAGCTCTGTTGCGCGTCATGCGCCAGGAGTGCGATGTGTACCGAGGCGGCCTGCTCGAAGTCGTCGAGGTCGACGCCGAGCCGCCCCTGTATGGCCTCCAGCCTGCGATACAGCGCGGGCCGTGAGACATGGTGGAGCTGTGCGGTGCGGGACTTGTTGCGGCCGGAGGCGAGGTAGGTACGCAGGACCGCCAGCAGGTCCTCCTCCGGTTCGCACAGCAGCCCGTCCAGCTCCCGTTCCGCGAAGGACTGCACATGCGGGTCGTCGCGCAACAGCCGGATCAGGCCCCGCAGATGGACGTCCTTCAGGCGTACGACGGCCGGGAGGTCCAGGACCGCCGAGGAGTCGGCCACGGCGTCCGCGACGTGCTGCGCCTCGCGCAGTCCGGCGGGTACGTCGTCCCAGGCGGTCCGCGGACCGGCCGCGGCGACCACGGACTCGCCCGACTCGGTTCGCAGCCGCGCCGCGAAGTGCGCCGTCAGCACGCCCGCGTCCTGGTCCCTGGCCAGGCTGAGCAGCACGGCGGTGGCGCCGTCGGCGAGCTCGGCGACCAGGCCCGCGAGCCCCAACAGGCGGAGCATACGGTCGAGTTGGGCCGGATCGCCGTCCCGCACGACGAGCGGCACGAACGTCCGCCGGTTGACCGGGAGCCCGGCCGCCCGCGCCCGGGGCAGCAACTGCCTGGCCGGTACGACACCGCTGACCAGGTCGGTGAGCAGCCCCTGCGCCGACTCCTCCTCCCAGGAGTGCGCGGTGCCGCCGCCGAGCATGCGGTGCAGCACGAGGGCCTCGGCGGCGCGGTCGGCGAGCAGCCGTCCGGCGGCCGTGTCCCCGCGGTACCCGCAGAGCATGATCTGCCCCCACCGCTCCCCGCGCCCGCCCAGCTCGGCGCGGATCCAGCCGTCGCCCTCGCTCCCGCCCGCCTGCCGGGCGATCCGCTCCCAGTCGCGCAGCACGTCGTCCACCGCGGGCCGCTCCCCCGCCGTGGCGAGGACGCGGTGCGCGAGGTTGGTGACGACGACCGGGCAGGCGCTGTGCTGGGCGACCTCGTCGAGCAGCCGTTGCAGCGGCGCGCCCGCGGTGATGAGTCCGGTGAGCGCGGTCCGTACCGCCTCGGAGAGGCTGACGGCGGCGAACTTCCGCCGTACGAGCCGGGACTGGACCTCCTCGGTCAACTCGGCGAAGGGGAAGGGGCGATGGAGCACGACCATCGGCAGGGCGCACCGCTCGGCCGCCCGGCGCATCACGTCCGGCGGGGTCGGGAAGGCGCGGCCGAGTCCGAGGACCACGGCCGCGGCCTCCGCGCGGTGCAGGGACCTGATGTACTCGACCTGCTTGTCCTCGTCCCCGGCCAGCAGCACGCCCGTCGTCAGCACCATCTCGCCGCCGCTGAGCATCACACCCACGTCGGCGGCCTCGGCGACATGCACCCAGCGCACGGGCCGGTCGAGCTGGCTCGCGCCGGCCACCACCTCGGGCTCCCCGGCGAGCACCCGTTCCAGGGTGAGGACCTGGCGGACCGACAGGGCGGGTTCCAGGGTCCCCGAGGTCTCCGGGGTGGTGGTCATGGCGTGATCCCTTGCTCGGGTCCGTGCTACCGGGTGCTCCTCAGAGCGTGTTCGAGGATCGCGGCGCCCTCCTCGGCCTCCGCGACCGTCAGGGACAGTGGCGGGGCGACGCGCAGGGCGCTGGTGTTGTGGCCGCCGCCCTTGCCGATGAGCAGCCCGCCCGCGCGGGCCGCCTCCAGCACGGCGCCGGCGGCCTCCGGGTCGGCCTGGTCCGTTCCGGGCTTGACCAGCTCGATGCCGAGCATCAGCCCGCGGCCACGCACCTCCCGTACGCCGGGAACCTGCGCCGCGACCGCCCGCAGCCGCTCGATGAGCAGTCCGCCGACCCGCCGGGCGTTGCCCTGGAGGTCGTGCTCCAGCAGATACGTCAGGTTCGCGAGCCCCGCGGCCATGGTGATCTGAGTGCCGCCGAACGTCGAAATGGAGTTGGAGTCCAGGCAGTTCATGATCTCGCCGCGGGCGACGACGCCGCCGATGGACATGCCGTTGCCGATGCCCTTGGCGAAGGTGAGGATGTCGGGCGGACCGCTCCGGGAGTGTGCCTGCCAGCCCCAGAAGTGATCGCCGGTGCGGCCCCAGCCGGTCTGCACCTCGTCGGCGATCCACAGGATGCCGCGCTCGCCGAGCACCTCGCGGAAGGCGGCGTACAGGCCGTCCGGCGGGGAGGTGAAGCCGCCGACGCCCTGGATCGGTTCGGCGATCAGTGCGGCGGGCGGACGGGTGTGGCCGAGGAGGTCCTTGAGGTCCTCGACGCACGCCGCGATGAACTCGCTGTCACTGAGTGAGGCGTAGGGACCTCGGGTGCGGACGCCGCCGTGGACGTACAGCGTCTGAAGCGGGGACAGCGAGGTCGGGGACCAGCCGCGGTTGCCGGTGATGCCGACCGAGCTGAAGGAGCGGCCGTGGTAACTGTTGCGCATGGCCAGGATGGTGTTGCTGCGGCGGTACGTGGTCGCCAGCAGCAGCGCGGTGTCGTTGGCCTCCGTGCCCGACGTGGTGAAGAAGACGCGGGCGTCCGGGATGCCGGACAACTGGGCGATCCGCTCGGCCAGTTCGACCATCGGCCGGTTGAGGTACAGGGTGGACGAGTGGATGATCCGCCCGGCCTGTTCGCTCACCGCCTTGGTGATCTCGGGGAGGGCGTGCGCGGTCATGGTGGTGAGGATGCCGCCGAAGAAGTCGAGGTAGCGGTTGCCCGCGGCGTCCCAGACGTACCGTCCCTCGCCGTGCGTGATCTCCAGCGGGTCCTCGTAGTAGAGGGCGAGCCAGTCGGGCAGGACGGCACGGTGGCGCCCCAGCAGGTCCTTGGTCACGGCTGCACCAGCCCTTCGTAGGCGTCGGGCCGACGGTCCCGGTAGAAGGCCCACTGTTGCCGCACCTCTTCGATCAGGTCGAAGTCGAGGTCGCGGACGACGAGTTCCTCGCCCTTGTCGCTTGCCGCCTCCCCCACGAACTGGCCGCGCGGGTCGACGAAGTACGACGTCCCGTAGAAGTCGTTGTCCCCGTACTCCTCCTGCCCGACCCGGTTGATCGCGGCGATGAAGTACTCGTTGGCGACGGCGGCCGCGGGCTGCTCCAGCTGCCAGAGGTAGGCGGACAGACCGCGCGAGGTGGCGGACGGGTTGTAGACCAACTGGGCGCCGTTCAGGCCGAGTTGTCGCCAGCCCTCCGGGAAGTGGCGGTCGTAGCAGATATAGACGCCGATCTTGCCGACGGCGGTCTCGAAGACCGGCCAGCCGACGTTGCCGGGCTTGAAGTAGTACTTCTCCCAGAAGCCCTTGACCTGCGGGATGTGGTGCTTGCGGTACTTGCCGAGGAAGGTGCCGTCGGCGTCGATCACGGCCGCGGTGTTGTAGTAGAAACCGGACTGCTCGACCTCGAAGACCGGGACGACGATCACCATGCCGGTCTCGCGCGCGAGCTCCTGCATCCGGCGCACGGTCGGCCCGTCGGGTACCGGCTCGGCCCAGCGGTAGTGCTCGGGCTCCTGGACCTGGCAGAAGTAGGGCGCGTTGAAGACTTCCTGGAAGCCGATGATCTTGGCGCCCCGGCGAGCCGCCTCCCGGGCGTACTCCTCGTGTTTCGCCACCATGGACTCGGTGTCGCCGGTCCAGGTGGCCTGGACCAGGGCGGCACGAACGACGTTGGCCATGAGCTGCTCCTTCGACGGGACGTCAGAGCCTCTACGCCCGTAGATACTGCCGTAGAGGGTCGAAAGTAAGCCTCGGGAACAGCCTTGCCAAGACCATCGTCGTTAACCCGCTGAGTCGATCACGTTTCACACTCCCGCGGGTGAGTCAGATGGCCGACCGGTCCGTACTGGTGTGCATGTCAGGCGGCAAAACCGGCCACGCGGAGGGCGTGGACCAGGTCCCAGTGGCGCTCCTCGGACACCCCGCGAGCGGCCTCCAGCAGCAGCGGCACGAGGTGCCCCGGGTCGGGCTCGACGCTGCGGGCGGCCTCCTCCGGGGTGCGGACCCTGACGTACGCGTCCAGCAGCGCACGGATCTCGCGCCGCCGCCCCTCGCCGGCCAGCCCGAGCACGGCCTGTCCGATCTCCACGGCGGGCCGCGCCACGCCCTGGCGCAGGATCTGCTCCCCGTCCGCCGTCCGCCCCGCCGCGACCAGCGCGTCGGCCGCGGCGACCAGCCGGTCGGCGGGCAGCGAGGCCGCCTCCCACAGCAGCGTCGCCCAGTCGGCGCCGAGCCCGGCCCGCTGCATCTCGGCGGCGAGCAGCGGAATCCGGGCGGCGGGCCAGTACGCGGCCTCCACCAGCAGCGCATGCGCCTCGCCACTCCGGCCCTCGCCCCGCAGCCGCGCCAGCATCCCGACGGTCCCGGCGACCTCCCGCCGCGCCTCCACGTCCACCGGCTGCTCGGCCTGCGCTTCCGGCACCGCCTCCGCGGCCCCGGCGAACCGGGCCCCACGCGGGGTACGGCCGCCTGCCGCGGGCGGCTCCGGCAGCACCGGTACGACGGCCTCCGGCGGTACGACGACGGGAACGGCCTCTTCCTCGACCATCCCGGCGAACCGGGCACCGCCACGACGCCGCTTGCGCTGCTTGGGCGCGGGCTGTTGCGAGCCGGGGTCGACCTCCTGCGAGGCAGGACCTCCGGGATGCCGGACATCGCCTTGCGCCGGGTTCACGTGCTGGACGGGGCCGGACTCGTATTCGGGCTCGGGGACGGGTCCCGGCTCGGGGAGGAGTCCCGGCTCCGGTCCAAGTCCAGGATCGGGGCCGAGCCGACCCTCGGGGTCCTGCGGTCCGTACGCGGGGTCCGCGGAGTGTGTGGTGCGCTGCTGCGGCATGCGTCGGGGCGAGGATTGCGCCGAGGCGCCGGGAGAATCGCCGTACTGCGCGAACACGTCGTCGCGGGCACCGCTTCCGCCGCCGTACGCACCACGCCGACGCGCCTCCGCGGCCTCGCCGTACGCCCTGTGCGTACCGCTCCCTGCGGCATCACCGTGAGCGTCTCTCGCGACCTCGCCGTGGGCGCCGCGCGCACCGGCCCCCGCGCCGGAGCCGTAGGTGCCCCGCGTACCAGCCCCCGCGGCCTCGCCGTACGCGCCCCGGGCGCCGGCCCCCGCGCCAGGGCCGTAGGCGCCCCGCGTACCGGCTCCCTCGCCCTCGACGTGAGCGTCCCCTCGACCGGCCCCCGTAGCCTCGCCGTAAGCGCCGCGCGCAGGCGCCCCCGCGTCACGGCCGTAGGCGCCCCGCTGACCTGCCCCTGCACCCTCGCCGTAGGCGCCCTGCGCGCCTGCCCCCGCAGCCTCGCCATAGGCGCCCCGAGTCGGCGCCCCCGCGCCAGGGTCGTGCGCGTCCTGCGCGCCCGCCACCGCGTCAGAGCCGTAGACGCCCTGCTGACCCGCCCTCGCGCCAGTGCCGTAAGCACCCCGAGGGCCGGCCCCCGCGCCATCACTCCCATCACTCTGAGCGCCGCGCGCACCCGCCCCCGCAGCCTCGCCGTAAGCCCGTTGCCCGCCGCCCCGGTGGATCGTCTGCGCCGGGGCGCCGACCGATCTGTCGTCCAGCTCCGCGATGCGGGACCGGAGTTCGGTGCATCGGGCGGTTGCCCGTTCGTGGTCGTCGCGGGCCCAGGCGAGGTCGAGGCGGAGGGCGTCGGCCTGTTCGCGGGTGGGGGCGGAGGCGAGCAACCGGCCCAGTTCGGCCTGTCGTTCGGCCGCGTACCGCTGTTCGCGGAGCATGACGTCCAGCCGGTCTCCGAGGGCGTCACGGGCGCCGGGCCGGGCGTCGTGGGCGTTGAGCGCGGCGGCGTGCAGGGAGCGGGCCTGTTCCTTCTCAGGAGCGGCGAACTCGGGGCCGTAGTCGGCGGCGAGATCCTGTAGGAGCGCCTCCATCACGTCCCAGGGCGGGATCTCGCGCCCGTCGATACAGGCCTGCATGCCGTCGGGGTCGCGCTGCCAGAACACCGCGCACCAGCCGGCGCCCTGATCCAGGCGCGCCAGCAGACCGTCCAGGTAGTTCGCGAACTCCCGCATCCGACCCGGGAGTTGATCCACAGTCATCGCTCAACTCCCGCCAGACCGGAACACTCCGGTCCGTAAGGCAACACCAGCCGTGTTACGGGAGCGCTACAGGGAGTTTTCCGCGGGTGAGCAGGAGCCTCCTTGTACAGGAGTTGTGCCGGTGACCGAATCCGAAAACCGCTCTGCGAACGCGGGACCGGCTCGCCACGGTGACGAAGGCCCGCGTCGGGCTCCTGCCGGAGTTCGAGACAGCCCCCGCATCCTCAGAGAACGGCTGGGCAGTGCCGCTCCGCCACCGCGGGCCCGCGGTGGACACGACGGACCCGCGGCCGCCCCACCACGCCACGCCCCCGGACCGCACGCGCCCAAAATGCCGCCGCACAACGACCGTGCCAAGGTGGTAGGAACGCGCGCCCCAGCGGAACGGAACTGCGATGACCACCGGCTTCCCCGGCCCGGAGGGCAACGGCGACCCCCTGAGCGAATTCCTC
The DNA here is from genome assembly GCF_044593495.1 of Streptomyces sp. NPDC051963. Taxonomy (NCBI): domain Bacteria; kingdom Bacillati; phylum Actinomycetota; class Actinomycetes; order Kitasatosporales; family Streptomycetaceae; genus Streptomyces; species Streptomyces sp. NPDC051963. The sequence continues at coordinate 208,983 of NZ_JBIUCC010000004.1, forward strand.
GCCCGCTTCTTCGGCGGCCCACGCCCCGCCCCCCGCCAGATCGACATCGGCCGCCTGCTGAGCCCACCGGCCCGTGAACTGGTCCGCGGAGCGGCGGCGTACGCCGCCGAGCACGGCAGCCGCGATCTGGACACCCAGCACCTGCTGCGCGCCGCGCTCTCCAGCGAGCCCACCCGCAGCCTGCTCTCCAGGGCCGGCGCGGATCCCGACTCGCTCGCGACGGAGATCGACGAGCGCTCGGGCCCGGTCCAGCACCCGCCGGAGGAGGCGCCGCCGCCCACGGCGCTGTCCCTCACCCCGGCCGTCAAGCGCGCACTGCTGGACGCGCACGAGCTGGCCCGGGCGGGCGGAACCGGTTACATCGGCCCGGAGCATGTGCTCAGCGCGCTGGCCGCGAACCCGGACTCGGCCGCCGGCCATATCCTCAACGCGGCCCGCTTCGCCCCCACCGGCCTGCCACCGGAGTCCCCGGACACCACGCAGCCCCGCACCGAAGGGCCGCGCAGCACGGGCACCCCGACCCTGGACAAGTACGGCCGCGATCTCACCGACCTGGCCCGTCAGGGCCGGATCGACCCGGTGATCGGACGGGACGAGGAGATCGAGCAGACCATCGAGGTTCTCTCCCGGCGCGGCAAGAACAACCCCGTGCTGATCGGCGACGCCGGCGTCGGCAAGACCGCCGTCGTGGAGGGCCTGGCCCAGCGCATCGCCGACGGCGACGTGCCGGACGTCCTCGGCGGGCGCCGGGTCGTGGCACTGGACCTGACCGGTGTGGTCGCGGGCACCCGTTACCGGGGCGACTTCGAGGAGCGGATGCAGAACATCGTGGGCGAGATCGGCTCCCACTCCGACCAACTGATCGTCTTCATCGACGAGTTGCACACCGTGGTCGGTGCCGGAGGAGGCGGCGAGGGCGGCGGCTCGATGGACGCCGGCAACATCCTCAAGCCCGCGCTGGCCCGCGGCGAGCTGCACATCGTGGGTGCGACGACCCTGGAGGAGTACCGCAGGATCGAGAAGGACGCGGCGCTCTCCCGCCGCTTCCAGCCGATCCTGGTGCCGGAGCCGACCCCCGCGGACGCGATCGAGATCCTGCGCGGCCTGCGCGACCGCTACGAGGCCCACCACCAGGTCCGCTACACCGACGAGGCCCTGGTGGCGGCCGTGGAGCTGTCCGACCGCTATCTCACCGACCGCAGGCTGCCGGACAAGGCGATCGACCTCATCGACCAGGCGGGCGCCCGGGTGCGGCTGCGGGCCCGGACGAAGGGCACGGACGTACGGGCCCTGGAGCGCGAGGCCGAGCAGCTCACCCGGGACAAGGACCAGGCCGTCGCGGACGAGAGCTACGAGCAGGCCATGCAGCTGCGCGACCGGATCGGCGAGCTGAAGCAGCGGATCGCCGAGACCGGGGACGGCAAGGCCGACGAGGGACAGGATCTGGAGGTCACCGCGGAGGCGATCGCCGAGGTGGTGTCCCGGCAGACCGGCATCCCGGTGAGCAGTCTCACCGAGGAGGAGAAGGACCGTCTGCTCGGCCTGGAGCAGCATCTGCACCAGCGGGTCGTCGGCCAGGACGAGGCGGTCCGGGTGGTCTCGGACGCGGTGATGCGCTCCCGGGCCGGACTCGCCAGCCCGGACCGGCCGATCGGCAGCTTCCTCTTCCTCGGCCCGACCGGCGTCGGCAAGACCGAGCTGGCCCGGGCGCTGGCCGAGGTCCTGTTCGGCAGCGAGGAGCGGATGGTCCGGCTGGACATGAGCGAGTACCAGGAACGGCACACCGTCAGCCGCCTGGTCGGCGCCCCGCCCGGCTATGTCGGCCACGACGAGGCCGGCCAGCTCACCGAAGTGGTCCGCCGGCACCCGTACTCGCTCCTCCTCCTCGACGAGGTGGAGAAGGCGCACCCGGACGTCTTCAACATCCTTCTCCAGGTCCTGGACGACGGACGGCTGACCGACTCGCAGGGCCGCACGGTCGACTTCACCAACGCGGTCATCGTGATGACCAGCAACCTGGGCTCCGAGGCGATCACCCGGCGCGGCGCGGGCATCGGCTTCGGGGCGGGCGGCGCCGAGGCCGACGAGGAGGCGCGCCGCGAGCAGATCCTGCGTCCGCTGCGCGAACACTTCCGGCCGGAGTTCCTCAACCGCATCGACGAGATCGTCGTCTTCCGCCAGCTCACCGCGGAGCAGCTGCACCAGATCACCAACCTGCTGCTGGACCGCACCCGCCGGCTGCTGCACGCCCAGGGCGTCGCCGTCGAGTTCACCGAGGCGGCCGTGGACTGGCTGGCCCGTCAGGGCTATCAGCCGGAGTACGGCGCAAGGCCGTTGCGCCGCACCATCCAGCGAGAGGTCGACAACCAGCTCTCGCGGCTGCTCCTCGACGGCCGGCTCAAGGACGGCGACCGGCTGACGGTCGACACGGAGGCCGACCGCCTGACGTTCCGGAACCGATCAGCCGACCGCGCCTGAGGAACCGCGCGTCCACGCACCCACAGACGGCTACGGCGCCGGGTACACCACTTGCGCCGACCCCCCGCCCCGCCGCACGGTCTCGGCCGCCGCCAGCCATTTCCCGCCCGGCAACCGCTGCACACCGGTGGCCGCCCCGATCTCGGGGTTGAGTCTGAACGAGTGCCCGATGGCCTCCAGCTGCGTCTGCAACTCACTGCCGTACAGCCCGGGTTCGAGCTCGGTCTGCGCGGCGTTCCGCTGACTGGCCCGCGGCGCCGCGATCGCGTCGACGAGCGGCAGCCCCCGGTCCAGGAAACCGGTCAGCGTCTGGAGGACGGTCGTGATGATGGTCGCGCCGCCGGGCGAACCGAGCGCGACGACGGGCTTGTTGTACTTGTCCAGCACGATCGTCGGCGAGATCGACGACCGCGGCCGCTTGCCCGGACCGGGCAGGTTCGGGTCGTGGACCGCCGGGTTGGCCGGGGTGAAGGAGAAGTCCGTCAGCTCGTTGTTGAGGATGAACCCGCGCCCGGGCACCGTGATGCCGCTGCCGCCGGTCTGCTCGATGGTGAGCGTGTAGGAGACGACGTTCCCCCACTTGTCGGCCACCGTCAGATGCGTGGTGTTCTCGCCCTCGTACGTCGTGTCGGCCGCCGTGCCTCCGGCACCGCACTCCGCCGGATCACTCGGGTCGCCGGGCGCGAGCGGGCTGGTGAGTACGGCGTCGTCCTTGATGAGGCACGCCCGCGAGTCGGCGTACCGCTGCGACAGCAGTTCCTTCGTCGGTACGTCTTCGAAGGCGGGGTCGCCGACCCAGCGCCCGCGGTCCGCGAACGCGATCCGGCTCGCCTCGATGTAGCGGTGCAGGTACTGCACCTCGCTGACCTTCGAAAGGTCGGTCCCCTCAAGGATGTTGAGGGCTTCACCGACCGTCGTGCCGCCGGAGGAGGAGGGCGCGATCGAGTAGACGCCGAGGCCGCGGTACGAGGTCTTCGTGGGCGCCTGGAGCTTGGCGCGGTAGGCCGCGAGGTCCTTGGCGGACAGCTCGCCCGGGCGGGCGTTCCAGCCCGAACCGGGGTCCACGGGCGGGTTGTTCACGGTGCGGACGATGTCCTCGGCGAGGTCGCCGCGGTAGAGGGCCTTGACGCCCTTCCTGCCCAGCTCCTCGTAGGTCCGGGCGAGGTCGGGGTTCTTGAAGGTGGAGCCGACGACCGGGAGTCGGCCGTCGGGCAGGAACAGCTCGGCCGTGTCGGGGAAGTAGCGGAACCGGGTCTCGTTCGACGCGGTCTGGGCGCGGAAGGTGTCGTCGACGGTGAAGCCGTCGCGGGCCAGGCGCTCGGCGGGCTTGAGCAGGGTCGCGAGCTTGGTGCTGCCCCACTGGTCCAGTGCCGTGCTCCAGGTGGCGGGTGTGCCCGGGGTGCCGACGGCGAGGCCGCTGCTGACGGCGTCGGCGAAGGCGAGCGGCTTCCCGTTCTCGACGAAGAGCTGGGAGTCGGCGGTCAGCGGCGCGGTCTCACGGCCGTCAATGGTGTGCACCGTACGGGACTTGGCGTCGTAGTAGACGAAGTAGCCGCCTCCGCCGATGCCGGAGGAGTAGGGCTCGGTGACGCCGAGCGCGGCGGCGGTGGCGACGGCCGCGTCGACCGCGTTGCCGCCCTTGCGCAGGACCTCGATACCGGCGGCGGAGGCGTCCGCGTCGACGCTCGCTACGGCGCCGCCGTAGCCGACGGCGACCGGAACCTTCTCGACGGAGTCACTCTGCCGGGCGGGGGGCGCCGTGGCCCCCACCGAGGCGACGACGGCGGCCGAGACCGCCAGGACCGTGAGTTTCCGCGCGGCAGGGCGACGCATCCGCACCTCCAGTCAGGGGCTGTTCGCGCAGCTTAATCCATTGCCATGGCCTCGTCAGGACCATGTCGAACACGGGTTTGCCCGCGCCCGCTAGCATGCGCGCCCATGAATGACGACGTGCGCAACATCGTTCTGGGCGTGATCGCGGCCGGCCTCAGTGCCGCGCTCGGCTGGCTCGCCCGTACCTACCTGTGGAGGCGCAGACTCCGCCGGAAGCAGGCCTTCTTCGGGCTGCCCGACAACTCCGAGTCGCTGCTGGTGGTGAACCGCGAGGCGGGCGGGCCGGAACTCACCGTGATGCGGCACGACGTGTTCGCGCTCCTCGAACTGGCCGCGCTCATCAAGGACTGCAACGCCCACGCCCAGGTCGTCGCGCACGACGCGGCCCAGCAGGGCTTCGGCGAGCGCACCGAGTTCTGTGTGGGCGGACCGGCGTCGAATCGCCGTATGGCCGCCCATCTGCACTCCCTGCTGCCGGGCATACGGGTCAATGTCGACGCCGAACCCGGCCCCGACCGCGGCGCCTTCCAGATCGGCAGCGAGCGCTACCGGCTGGATCCGGGCAAGGGCGAGTATGTGCTCCTGGCCCGGCTCACCGCCGGTCAGCGGCGGGAGGCGCGGCCGGTGTTCCTGTTCTGCGGCCAGCGCGCGATCACCAACCAGGCGGCGTCCCGCTATCTCGCCCGCAACCACGAGCGGCTGGCCCGCAAGCACGGCAACAACTCCTTCGTGCTGTTGCTGAAGGTCGTCAACTCGCAGGCGTACGGGCCGGACGTCGTCGAGCTGGTCGCCGATGTGACCCGGGCGGCGGAAACCGCGTTGCCGGCACCGGTGGCCGCACGCAATTCCCACCGTGCCTCCTGAGCCCCACCGGGCACGACCACGGTCGCGGTCGAGGTGCCCCGCATCGAGAACAACCCGTCCGGCGCGCAGCTGACCTTCTCCTCGCCGGCGAACGACCCGTCGTACGTGTCGTTTCCGCCGCGCGAGCAGTGATCTCCGGCTGCCGCCGGGCGGGCTTGGTTCTGCGGCTGCTGCCCCCTGGGCAGCGCTCCCCCGCTCAGTGCGTGAGGATCTTGGAGAGGAAGTCCCGGGCGCGGTCGCTGTGCGGATCGGTGAAGAACTCGTCGGGAACGCGGTCCTCGATGATCCGGCCGTCGGACATGAACACGACGCGATTGGCGGCGGAGCGGGCGAAGCCCATCTCATGGGTGACGACGACCATGGTCATCCCCTCGCTCGCCAGTTGACGCATGACCTCCAGGACCTCGTTGATCATCTCCGGGTCGAGGGCCGAGGTCGGCTCGTCGAACAGAAGCGCCTTGGGATCCATGGCGAGGGCGCGGGCGATGGCCACGCGTTGCTGCTGACCGCCGGAGAGCTGCGCCGGGAACTTGGCCGCCTGGTCGGCGAGTCCGACGCGGTCGAGCAGCTGACGGGAGCGTGTGTCGGCGTCCTCCTTCTTGCGCCCGCGGACCTTGACCTGGCCCAGCGAGACGTTCTCCAGAACCGTCTTGTGGGCGAAGAGATTGAACGACTGGAAGACCATGCCGACATCGGCACGGAGCCTTGCAAGATCCCTGCCCTCCTCGGGCAGCGCCCTGCCGTCGAGGTTGATCGTGCCGGAGGCGATGGTCTCCAGCCGGTTGATCGCCCTGCACAGTGTCGACTTGCCCGACCCCGACGGGCCGATGACCACGACCACCTCCCCCTTGCCGACGGTGAGGTTGATGTCCTGTAGGACATGCAGCTCCCCGTAGTACTTGTTGACGTCACGCAGTTCGATCAGCGGATCGACAGCCATTCGCAGCCCTACTCACTCTCAGCTGTGTCGTGGTTGCCGCAAACTATCCAGACAAGAGTGGACTTAATGCACGACACGCACTTTTCGGGCATTAGCCGTATTTACCTTGAATTGGTCCAGTGATTCATGCCTCCGCGACCTCCGCATACAGCTGGGACAGCTCGGGAACCCCGCTGGACGCCCACTCCTGGCCGGAGGCGACGACATCGAACTCACGGCCCGAGGCGAGTCTGATCACCGGCTGGCCGTTGGGCCAGATCTCCCACGCGGCACCGGGCACGGTGCGCACGATGACGGTGCCCAGATACAGTCCGGCGTCGTTGCCGAGCCAGGGCAGGATCTCCGCGTCGTCCCGCCAACGCGGCACCAGCTGGTCGAGCGCCTCCAACGAGGCGGCCGAGTCGTCCAGTTGGACGCCCTCCCGGGACGCCTGGGAACGCAGCAGTTCACACTCGGAGAGGAGTTCGGCGATGCCCTCGGCGTCGGGGAACCCGGGCTTCTTGCTCCGGTCGCCCAGAAAAGGGATCTTCATACCTCCCAGCCTGTCATTCGCACCGCCGTACGCACCACAGGCGCGCGGACCCCGGATTGCAGCCGATTTCGCGCCGACTCGCGCCTGCCTCATTGACGTGTCACGGTCGTCTCCTTAGCTTCACGGTGCGTCCTCCGTCCCTTCTCTTCATGTCGTTTTCCTCGTGTGGTCCATGGTCTGGCTGTGATCGGGAGGAGCGGCCGTGCGCCGTCGGGTCCGGAGTTCTACGGTCGTCCTGGCGCTGTTCGCCTCTCTGGTCTGGGTCACCTCGGCGGGGGCCGCCACCAGGACCGGGGCCGAGTCGCTGCCGCTCGATCGCCTCTTCGACAACACCGCGGTCAGCGACGACGCCCGGCCGGGCGAGGCCGACTTCGACGGCACCGGCGCCTCCCTCTCCGCGCAGGACCTCACCGCCGCGGGCTGGACGCCCGGCCGCGCCCTCACCGTGCAGGGCGCCCGGCTGACCTGGCCGCACACTCGCGCGGGTGAGCCGGACAACGTACGGGCCGACGGCCAGTCGGTACGCGTCCGCGGCCGGGGCGACGCGCTCGCCTTCCTCGTGGCGGGCACGGACGGCGGCGACGTGAGCGGCGCGGGCACGGTGTCGTACACGAACGGCCAGGTCTCCGCCTACCGGCTGACCGCCCCCGACTGGCGCACCGGCCCGCTCGCGACCAAGGCCGTCGCACTGCCGCACCTCAACACGCCCGACGGTCAACTCGCGGAAAAGGCACGGCTGTACGTCGTGACGGTCCCGATCGCCGCGGGGCACGAGGTCGCTTCGGTACGGCTGCCCAGCGCGGCCGGGCTGCATGTGTTCGCGCTGTCCGTGCGGGCGGACACCCGGGGCTGGACCGGCAGTTGGGCGGCCTCGACGTCGGGCTATCCGGCGGTGGGGCCCTGGACGGACCGGACGCTGCGGCTGGTCGTGCACACCTCGGTGGGCGGGCCGCGGGTGCGGCTGCGCTTCGACAACACCTTCGCGGCGGCGCCGGTGCGGATCGGGAGCGCCACAGTGGCGGTACAGGCGGCGGGCGCCGGGGCGCGGGAGGTGCCGGTCCGGCTGTCCTTCCGGGGCACGGAGGGCGTCGAGATCCCGGCGGGGGCGCAGGCGTTCAGCGATCCGCTCGACTTCGACGTGCCCGTGGACGCCAATCTGCTGGTGAGCTTCCATCTGCCCGCAACGGTCGCTGCGGCGCCCGTGCACCGCCAGGCGCTTCAGCGGTCGTATGTCAGCGAGCCGGGCGACCACACGGCGGACGGCTCCCCGGCGGCGTACACCTCGGTCCTGACCGGCTGGCCGCTGCTGACGGGCGTCGATGTGGGCGGCGGGCCGGGGTCCGTGGTGCTGCTCGGGGACTCGATCACCGACGGCGACAAGTCGACGCAGGACGCGAACCGGCGCTGGCCCAATGTGCTGGCCACACGTCTGCTGGGCCAGCATGTGGTCCCGCACTATGGGGTGCTCAACCAGGGAATCTCGGCCAACCGTGTGATCGCCGACCGCTATCCCGGTGACGGCGTCTCCACGGACACCGGCGGGGTGAGCGCCCTGCACCGGTTCGACCGCGATGTCCTCGCGCAGACGTCGGCGCGTACGGCGGTGGTCTTCCAGGGCGTGAACGACGTGCGGTGGGGGGCCACGGCCCCGGAGGTGATCGACGGGCTGCGGGAGATCGCGGACCGGGGCCACGAGCGGGGGCTGCGGATGCTGGCGGCCACGATCGCGCCCTGCGAGGGTGAGGCGCTCTGCACGGCCGCGGACGCGGAACGCTCCGCGGTCAACGCGTGGATCCGGAATTCCGGGGTGTTCGACGGAGTGCTCGACTTCGATGCGGTGCTGCGTGACCCGGGCCATCCCGCGCGTATGCTTCCCGGCTACGACAGTGGGGATCATCTGCATCCGGGGGACGCGGGGTTGGCGGCGCTGGCGGAGTCGGTGGACTTGCGTCTGCTGAGCGCTCCGCTGGGGGCGCGGTGATTTAACCCGCGGGCCGGTGGGGGCTGGGCGCGCAGTTCCCCGCGCCCCTTTCGGGGCGCCCCACGCCGGCGGAATTGGTCAGACCCGCTACACGTCCAGGTCCACTACCACCGGCGCATGATCCGAGGCGCCCTTGCCCTTGCGCTCCTCGCGGTCCACGTACGCGTCCTTGACCGCCTTTGAGAACGGCTCGTTGCCGTACACCAGGTCGATGCGCATACCGCGGTTCTTGGGGAAGCCGAGCTGGCGGTAGTCCCAGTACGTGAACGGGTGGTCGTACTTCAGGGGGCGCGGGACCACGTCCGACAGGCCGGCCTCGCGCAGGGAGGCCAGGGCCGCGCGCTCGGCGGGGGTGACGTGGGTGGCGCCCTCGAAGGCGGCCCGGTCGTAGACGTCGTCGTCGGTCGGGGCCACGTTGTAGTCGCCCAGCACCGCGAACGGCCGGCTGCCGGCGGCGTCGCCCGCGACGGCCGCCTTCAGGGCCTCGAACCACTGGAGCTTGTAGGCGTAGTGGGGGTGGTCCACCTCGCGGCCGTTCGGCACGTACACCGACCAGACGCGGATCGGGCCGCAGGTCGCGGAGAGGGCGCGGGGCTCGACCACGTCGTCGAAACCGGGGTCGCCGGGCAGGCCCTTGACGACGTCCTCGATGCCTACGCGGGAGAGCACCGCCACGCCGTTCCACCGGCCGGTCGCGTGGACCGCCGATTCGTAGCCGAGCTCGCGCAGCTGGTCGGACGGGAACTGGTCCTCGGCGACCTTGGCCTCCTGGAGGCAGAGCACGTCGGTGCCGCTGCTCTCCAGCCAGGCCAGGAGCCTCGGCAGGCGGGCGGTGATCGAGTTCACGTTCCAGGTCGCGATGCGCATGCCGAACAACCTACCGGGCGGGTCTGACAATGCGGCCCGGGGTTCTCAGACCTCCGCGGACTCTCCGGGAGTGAGCCGCCGGTGGTCCGAGCCGCCGAGGGCGCCGATCTGGTTGTCGTAGATCGGGCGGGCCAGGTCGGTGAGCAGGGCGTCGTGGATGTCGTACGCGCGCTGCGGCTCGACTTCGCGGACGTAGTCGATGACCTCGGAGATCTTGCTCCACGGGGCCATGACCGGGAGCATCAGCGTCTCCACGGCGTGGTCGGGGACGGTGAGCGCGTCGCCGGGGTGGAAGACGCGGCCGCCGTCGATCAGGTAGCCGACGTTGGTGATGCGCGGGATGTCCGGGTGGATCACGGCGTGCAGTTCGCCGTGGACCTGGACGTCGAAACCTGCGGCGGTGAAGGCGTCGCCGTGGCCGACGGTGTGCACCCGGCCCGGGAACGCGGTCGAGATCCTGTCCGCGACCGACTTGAGGGTCCAGATCTCCGCGGCCGGGTTGGCGTCCATGGCCGACCGCAACCGCGCCTCGTCGAAGTGGTCGGGGTGCTCGTGCGTGACGAGGATCGCGTCCGCGCCGGCCGCTGCGTCCTCCTCGCTGAACATCCCCGGATCGAGGACCAGCGTCCGCCCGTCCTTCTCCAGGCGGATACAGGCGTGCGACTTCTTCGTGAGCTTCATGACACCATCCTGCCCCTCACGCACGGAGGCCGGGCGGCTGGGACTGGTGCTGTCGCTGCCCGTCTGACGATCACCGGGCCGCTCAGTCCGTGGGGGTCGTCTCCTCACGGATGACCTGCTGGGCCACCTTGAACGCGCTGTTCGCGGCCGGCACACCGCAGTAGACGGCCGCCTGCAGCAGCACTTCCTTGATCTCTACGGGGGTGAGGCCGTTGCGCAGGGCGGCCCGGGTGTGGAAGACGAGTTCGTCCAGGTGGCCGCCCGCGACCAGGGCGGTCAGCGTGACGCAGCTGCGCGCCCGTCTGTCGAGGCCGGGCCGGTCCCAGATCTCGCCCCACGCATACCGGGTGATGAACTCCTGGAAGTCCCCGGAGAACTCGTCGGCCTGCGCCAGCGCCCGGTCGACATGCGCGTCGCCGAGTACCTCGCGGCGCACCTTGAGCCCGGCCTCGTACGGATCCGGCCGGCCCGCGGACTGCGGCCCCACGACCGCCGGGGCGATCTCGGCGATGGGCGCGGGCTGCGGCGGTGCGGCCAGCACCGGCTTGACCGGGGGCGCCTGGATGGCCATCTGGCCGGTGGCGGAGTCGAAGGCGGGCTGCCAGGCGGTGGAGAAGTGCCGGACCAGCAGGTCGGTGACGGCGGCGGGCTGTTCGACGGGCACCAGATGGGAGGCGCCCGGGACCACCGCGAGTCGCGCGTCCGGTATGCCGGCGACCAGGGTGCGGGCCTCGGCGGGACCGGTGACCTGGTCGTCCGAGCCGACGAGCACGAGGGTGGGGACGCCGACGCGGCCGAGTTCCGGCCGGACGTCGAAGGAGGCGAGCGCCTCACAGGCGGCTATGTAGCAGCCGGGGTCGGTGGTGCGCACCATCTGCACCGCCCATTCCGTTATGGCGGGCTGGGCGGCGGCGAACCCGCTGGTGAACCAGCGCTCGGGAGCCATACGGGCGATGGGGTCGAGACCGTTCGTACGTACGATCACCCCCCGCTGCCGGAACTCGTCCGCCGTGCCGAAGCGCGGCGAGGCGGCGATCAGCCCGAGCGAGGCGAGACGCTCCGGGTGCCGCAGGGCCAGCTCGACACCGACGGCGCCGCCGAGCGCGCAGCCCGCATAGCCGAAGCGCTGCACGCCGAGTCCGTCGAGCGTCACGAGCAGCCGGTCGGTCAGCTCGGCGACCGAGCCCGCCGGGTACGCCGGAGCGCCGCCGTGGCCCGGCAGATCGAACCGGAAGACGCGCCACTGCTTCGTCAGCTCGGGGACCTGCCTGTCCCACATGTGCCAGGTGGTGCCGAGCGAGGGGCCGAGGATGAGGACCGGGGCGTCTTCCGGGCCGTCGAACCGGTACTGGAGGGCGGGGGTCTTCGTCTCACTCACCGCTCCACGCTAACCGCCCTTTCTGAGCGTCGACCCCCTGGACCCCAAGTCCTCACACCTGACTCCCGCACATCAGCGAGGAACCCTCACACCGCCTTCACCGGATGCCCGTCGCTGCGCCGGGGACCGGACCCGGCTCAGCCGCGGATGGTGACCCCGAACCGGGTCCGCATCCGCCGCAGCTCCCACAGCGAGACGGCGGTCACGGACAGCGGCCCGCCGAGCAGGGAGAAGAACTGGACGATCGGCGGGCCCTGCGGCGTGCCGCTGTCGATCAGCTGGAAGATCGCGAGCACCCACACCAGCACCACGGTGACCACCGGCGGCAGCATCGGATGGACGTGGGCGGTGTTGAAGGCGCTGCGCGCGGAGTACAGCGACGCCAGGAAGAAGTAGGGCAGTCCCCAGAAGATCGCCACGATCAGCACGCCACCGACCACGCCGACCTGCCAGCCGTGCAGGCTCTCGAGGAATCCGGGCCGGCCCGCCCAGTAGATGACCCCGCCGAGGACGACCAGGCTCAGCAGATACCAGCCCACCGCCTTGAGCGGGGCACCGAGCCGGGAGCGCATGTGCGGCCGCAGGTGCGGGGGCGCGTAGAAGATGAAGCCGAGGATGACCAGCGGTCCGGCGACGATCAGCAGGAACGGCGCGATGATCGCGTTGCCGAGGCCGCTGGTCGCCGCGTCCTCCCACCGGTCCTCCTCCACACCGTAGGCGAGGACCAGGGCCGCGGTGGCGGCGAGGCCGAGCACCGTACGGGCGATCTGGACGCGGTCCACGGTGCGGTCCACGATCCGTCCGTCGCCGTCCTGCACGAAGAGCCGGGTGGCGACGCGGTGCGCGGAGCGGAGGATGAGGTAGACCGGCGAGAGGAACCACAGACGATAGCGGCGGCGGGGCGCGCGAACGGGTGCCGGGGCCGGCGGGCCGTAGGGATACGGATGCGGCTGTGGATACGGGTTCGGCGGGGGCGGGCCGTAGGGACCGCCCCCGGGCGGAGGCCCGTAGGGGTTGTTGCTCGGGGGCCCGGGCGGCGGGCCCCAACCCTGGTTGCCGCCCGGTCCGTTGCCGCCGGACTGTCCCGGGCCCGTTGCCGGACCCCATCCCCCCGTTGCCATGCCTCTCCCCCGGTTGATTCTCGGTCAGTTGTCGTCGTCGCAGGGCGACATCGCGGCAGTGTAGTGGCTGTTGGGGCGACGTCCACAAGGTCGTTCCCAACCCACACGAACTTGAAGCGCGTCAGCCTTCCGCCGAGGCACCCAGGCCCGTCAGGGCGCCGACCGGGTCGAGGTCGGGGGTGCCGCGTGGCCACCAGTCGTCGTGGTCGGGCTCCGACTCGTACGGGTACCAGAGTCCGTCGCGGCCCAGGCGGAGCTGGACGTGGCCGCGGGGGTGGGTGAGGCGGTTGCGCCAGGGCCGGAAGGCCGGGAGGTCGGCGGCGAGAAGCAGCGGGCGCGCCCTGTCGAAGCGTCCGGCGGGTGGATCCCAGGGCTCTTCCAGGACGGCGAGGCCCTCCAGGCCGCCCTGGCGCCAGGCGGCGACCGCTCGGGCCAGTTCGGGCTGGGTGCGGCCGGCGGCGGAGGCCAGGGAGGAGTAGAGGGCACGGGTGGCGGCGGTGAGGCCGGAGCCGGGGCGAGCCGCCGCGAGCCGGACCGCGTCCTGCCACAGGGTCAGTTCGGCGACCGGGTCGCGGCCGCTGCTGAGCAGGGCGTGGGCCCGGGCGGCGGCGTCCGTGGCCAGTTGGTCCAGCGCGAAGGGGTCCGGGCCGCCGGGCGCCCCCGCGTAGACCGGGGGCTGCTCGGGATGCGGGGGCGTGGGCAACGGAGCGGGCAGGGGCGGGAGTCGGCGGGCGGCGAGGGCGTCGGTGGCGCGCACGCCCGGCAGCTGTGCCGGTTCCCGCTCCTGGGCGGTGCGGGCCGCGCGGGCGGCGCTGCGACGGGACAGGGCGTCGAGCAGCTCGCGTTCACCGCGGCCACGCAGCAGAAGCAGGACGAAGGGGTCTGCGTCGAGCAGGCGGGCGGTCTGGTAGCAGAGGGCGGCCGCGTGCTTGCAGGGGTGACCGCGATCGGGGCAGCTGCAGTGCGGGTCCAGTTCGCCGGGTCCGGGCAGCAGACGGACACCGCAGTCGGCCAGGGACTCGGGCAGCTCCTTGTCGAGCAACGCGGCGATGTGGCCCGGCCGGTCGGCAGCGGCATCCAGGAAGCGCGCCCAGTCCTCGTCGGCGAGCGTCCGCAGCCGCACCTGCACCCGGTACGGCCGAGGCCGACTGCCCCGCACATATGCGAGCACCAGTCCCGGAGTCACCGTGATGGCATCGACATGCCCCTGTCCTGCGTAACCCCGCCCCCGGGCCAGCCGCTTGGGATCCAACGCACCCCCTTCCAGCGCAGCCACCCAGGCATTGCCCCACCAGGTCTCCGCGAAGCCGGCGTGGTCCGGTGAGCGAGGGGCGAAGGCCGCGAACGTACGCCGGAGTTCACTGTCGCGTCCGGGGGCGGCCATGGTTCGGGGTACCTGAGGGGCGGCGGGGGCGGTGAGGTCGGCGGGCACGGCGGGCACGGATTCTGAGCCACTGCCGGAGGGTGCGCTGGAGGCGTGCTCGTGCGCTGAAGTCATGGATGGGTCCAGGGGCGGGTCCATGGACGGCATCCGAAATGCGTCGGCGAGCAACTCCCGTACGTCACGGCCCCGGAGGTCGGCTGCGCCGCTCCCTGCGGCCTGTCGAGCCTGGGTACCGGTCGAGACCGGTCGGCGCGTCCGACGCCTGCGCTCGCGCTCCCCGCTCCCTTCCCGGGTCTGGGCCTGCCGTTTCTCCCCGAGGGCCGCGCGCAGCACCTCACGGGCGGCATCGGCGGGACGCCCAGGCGGCGGGTCGGATGCGGGGGCGGACGGGTTCGAGGCGGGCGTCGCATCTGCGGTGCCGGGGCGGTCCGTTCCGTCACCGGGATCGCCGCCGGCGGCGACCGCACGGCGCAGCGCCGCACGGGCAGCGTCACCCGGCCGGGCCCCTGAACGCCCACCGACGTCCGGCCCCGGCTCCTCACCGGCAGACACTTCCTGCAAGCCCTCGGAGCCCCCCGCCTCCCCCTTCTCTCGTTCCCGCGCGGCTCGCAGCGCCCGGCGAGCCACGTCGGCCGGACGGGCCTCGCCAGCCGGACGGGCCTCGTCGGCCGGACGGCCCTCTTCGGACGGGTGTGCCTCGACAGACGGGTGTGCCTCCACAGACGGGTGTGCCTCGGCAGACGGGCGGGCCCCGTCAGCCCGCCGCGCCCCGTCGCCCGCTCGGCCCTCCACCGCCGGGCGGGCGTCCACGGACCGGTGTGCCTCGACGACCGGGCGAGCCACGTCAGCCGGACGGCCCCCGGGGCCCGGGCGAGCCACGTCGGATCCGGCCGGTTCCCCCTGCACCGGCGCCCGGTCGTTGCCCCGCTCGTCCCCGAGCTCCGGTACGGGCACGTCGCCCTCCGCCTCGCCCGCACTGCCCCGCGCCACCGGCCCCGTCATGACTCCCTCCGCAGCGACACGAGGTCGGAGAGCTGGCGGTCCGTCAGTTCTGTGAGGGCCGATTCGCCGGAGCCGAGGATGGCGTCGGCCAACGCCCGCTTGGATTCAAGCATTTCGGCGATGCGGTCCTCGATGGTGCCCTCGGTGATGAGGCGGTGGACCTGGACGGGCTGGGTCTGGCCGATGCGGTAGGCGCGGTCGGTGGCCTGTTCCTCGACGGCAGGGTTCCACCAGCGGTCGAAGTGGACGACATGGCCGGCGCGGGTGAGGTTCAGACCGGTGCCGGCCGCTTTCAGGGACAGGATCAGGACCGGGGTCGCGCCGCTCTGGAAGCGGTCTACCATCCGCTCCCGCTCGGGCACGGGCGTGCCGCCGTGCAGGAGGTCCACCGGGACCGCTCGGGTGGCCAGATGGGAGGTGATCAGACGGGCCATCCCGACGTACT
The DNA here is from genome assembly GCF_044593495.1 of Streptomyces sp. NPDC051963. Lineage (NCBI taxonomy): Bacteria > Bacillati > Actinomycetota > Actinomycetes > Kitasatosporales > Streptomycetaceae > Streptomyces > Streptomyces sp. NPDC051963. The sequence continues at coordinate 224,489 of NZ_JBIUCC010000004.1, forward strand.
GCGTGAAGACCAGCGCCGAGCCGTCCTCCGCGAGCAGGGTGTCCAACAGCTCGTCCAGCAGGGCCAGTTTGCCGGAGCGCACGGCTTGGCCGTCGCCCCGGACGTCCTCCTTCAGATACAGCGCCGGGTGGTTGCAGATCTGCTTCAGCGAGGTCAGCAGTTTCAGCACCAGGCCACGCCGGGCGATCCCCTGCGCGGTCTCGATGGCCAGCATCGACTCGCGCACCACCGCCTCGTACAGCGAGGCCTGCTCCCGGGTGAGCGGAACGGGATGGTCCGTCTCGGTCTTGGGCGGAAGCTCGGGAACGATGCCGGGGTCGGACTTCTTGCGGCGCAGCAGGAAGGGCCGGACCAGACGGGCCAGACGCTCCACGGCCTCCTCGTCCTCGCCGTTCTCCACGGCGCGCGCGTGCCGGGCCCGGAAGGACTTCAGGGGTCCGAGCAGTCCCGGTGTCGTCCAGTCCAGCAGCGCCCACAGCTCGGAGAGGTTGTTCTCCACCGGCGTGCCGGTCAGGGCGACACGCGCCGGGGTCGGGATCGTGCGCAGGGCCTTCGCCGTGGCCGAGTACGGGTTCTTCACATGCTGCGCCTCGTCCGCGACGACCATCCCCCAGGCCTGCTGGGCCAGCGTCGGCGCCGCCGAGCGCATCGTGCCGTACGTCGTGAGGACGAAGCCGCCGTCCAGGTCGTCCAGGGTGCGGTCGGGGCCGTGGAAGCGGCGGACGGGGACACCGGGCGCGAAACGGGTGATCTCCCGCTGCCAGTTGCCGAGCAGGGAGGCCGGGCAGATCACCAGGGTGGGCTCACTGCGGGCGCGCTTGAGATGCAGGGCGATCAGCGTGATCGTCTTGCCGAGGCCCATGTCGTCGGCGAGGCAGCCGCCGAGGCCGAGCGAGGTCATGAGGTCGAGCCAGGCCAGGCCGCGGAGTTGGTAGTCGCGCAGCCGTGCCCGCAGCCCCGGCGGCGGCTCGACGGGCCGCACGCCCGCCGTCAGCCGGTCGCGCAGTGCGGCCAGCGCGCCGACCGGCACCGCCTCCACCGACTCGCCGTCGACGTCCGCGCTGCCGGTGAGCGCGACGGACAGCGCGTCGACCGGGTCGAGCAGGCCCAGTTCGCGCTTGCGCGCTTTGCGGACGAGCGCCGGGTCGACGAGGACCCACTGGTCCCTCAGCCGCACCACGGGCCGGTGGGCCTCGGCGAGGGCGTCCATCTCGGCCTCGGTGAGCGGGTCGCCGCCGAGCGCCAACTGCCAGCGGAACTGGAGGAGTTCCTCGCTCTCGAAAAAGCCGGTGCCGTCGGTCGCCGAGCCCGGCGCGGGTCGTACGACCGCTGCGGCGGTGAGGTCCTGCGCCAGGTCCCGCGGCCAGTGCACGGCGACTCCGGCCGCGGCGAGCCGGGTGGCCGTGGCGCCGAGCAGATCGCCCAACTCCTCCTCGGTCAGGGCGAGTACGTCGGGCACGTCCTGTTCGGCGAGCCGGTGGAGCGACGGCCAGACACGGGCCGCGCGGCGCACGGCGAGGGCCGCGTCCACCCGCGCGCGTGGACCGAACGCCGCATCCGCCTCCCCCGCCCACAGGGCGGCCGCGTCGACGACGAGGGTGGGGTCGGCGAGGCTGTGCACCTGGACGATCGCCGCGCCCGCGCTGCGCACCCCCTCGCCCTCGTCGAACAGCTCGTACGCGGACAGGTCCAGCCGGAGCGAGATCCGCACGCCCGCGTCCATGCCGGCGGCGACCTCCGCGGCCCAGTCATGGGCGTCCGGCAGCAGCTGGGGGCGGCGGTCCGCGAAGGGCCTGCCCGAGGTGTACGGCGCGGCGGGGGTGCGGGGCAGGGTGTCCGCGACCGCGTCGAGGAAGGACCGCATCAGCGCTTCCGGTTCGGGCAGCCGAATCGGGCCGGGACCGGGCAGCGGCACCGCATGTCCCTCGGGCGGAAGCGCCGCAGCCACCGCGCGCAGGTGCGCGATGTCGTCCGGCGCCAGGGGGCCCGCCCGCCAGGCGTCGTGCCCGGACGGGGTCAGTCCGGGCAGCAGGCGTCCGCGGGCCGTGAGCCGCAGCGCGTGCAGTGCGGCGGCGCCCCAGCAGGCGGTGGCCGGGTGGGCGGCGGGGTCGCGCCGCGCCCGCACGAGCAGCGGCAGTGCCTCGTCGACCGGCAGGGACAGGGCGGGGGCGGGCCTGCGCCGCACTCCGGCACCATGACGTCGTACGACGGTGAGTTCCGTACGACCGATGCCGTCGGCGCCGGAGAGGTCGACGCCGGTGTCGCCCTCGGGATCCCAGAAGGCGATCCGGCCCTCGCGCGGGACGGGCGCGGGCAGGAAGACGGCCGCGAGCCGGAGGGGGACGGACTCCCCCGCTCGGTCGGCCACAGAAGTCGGCTCGCTCATACGTACTGTCACCTCCCGCCCGTGAGTCGGATCAGACGTCTTCGACTCTACGGGCGGGGTCTGACAATCGGCCCCGGCACCCGGCGGGGGCGCGGGCTTCCTGTCAGGGAATGACGCGTGAGACGACGTAGATGAACGGGTTGTTCGGGTCGCCCAGGCTGACCATGACCTGCTGCGTGGGCCGCGGGTCGCGCTGCTCGTGGACCAGGCCGTACCAGGGGCCGGGCGACGTGAAGTCCCAGCCGGTGACCTTCTGGTCGCGCTCACCGATGGTGATCTTGTTCGGCTTCAGGTCGGACCGGCTCACGCCCAGGTCCTTGAGGAAGACGTCCAGGTTCGCATTGGGCGTCTGGAACTTGACGTAGAGACGGCTGGTCTTCCAGTTGTTCGTCTCGTAGTACGCGACCTTGCCCGACGGGTGCGGCATCGGCACCTGGTAGAGGCGGCGCTGGACCTTCGACGGCCAGCCGGGGGTGAGACCCCGCGCCGAGTACTTCTCCTCCTTGGCCCTGCCGCTGTCGCGGCTCTGCGCGGCGGAGATCACCAGATAGCCGGCCGGTACACCGATGAGCAGCCCGATGATGAGCAGGGTGAGCGCCCGGCGGCGGATCACATGGCCGCGGTCCTCGGGCGTACCGGGCGGCTCGTCCGCGGGCGGGGCCTGATGGGGCAGCTGGGCGGTCACAGCGCCTCCCCGCTGTCGCGGCGGGCCTCGGCGTACCGTTCGTAGCGCTCGTACCGCTCGACGCGGCGGCGCTTGGCGCGGCGGAAGCGGCGGGCGACCAGGCGGGCGAGGTCGGCGGCGCCGACCATGCCGGCCTCGGGGCCGAGCTGGGCGCGGGCGATGCGGGCCTCGGGGCGGTAGCCGCGGCCGGTGAGCTGGCGTTTGAAGGCGTCCCGCGCGGGCCCGATCAGCAGGTTGTCGGCGGCCGAGACACCGCCGCCGATCACGAAGCACGACGGGTCCAGCGCCGCCGCCAGGTTGGCGATGCCGACGCCGAGCCACTGGCCGATGTCCTGGAGCAGCTCGATGCACATGGCGTCGCCCTCGCGGGCCAGCTCGGTGATGACCGGGCCCGTGATGTCGGAGACCTGGCCCTTGACGTGCTCGATGATCCCGTACGCCACCGGAGAGTCGGCCGCCGCGAGTTCACGCGCCTCTCTGACCAGCGCGTTTCCGGAGCTGTACTGCTCCCAGCAGCCGCGGTTGCCGCAGGGGCAGCGGTGGCCGCCGGGTACGACCTGCATATGGCCGAACTCACCGGCCACGCCGTACTTGCCGCGCTTGACCTGCCCGTCCTCCAGTATCGCGCCACCGATGCCGGTACCGAGCGTGATCATGACGAGGTGGTCCTCGCCACGGCCGGCGCCGAAGCGCCACTCGGCCCACGCGGCGGTGTTGGCGTCGTTGTCGACGAGGACGGGGACCGAGAGCCTGCTGGAGATGCGGTCGCGGAGGGGCTCGTTGCGCCAGGACAGGTGCGGCGCGAACAGGACGCGGTTGCGGTCGGCGTCGACCCAGCCGGCCGCCCCGATGCCGACGGCGTGCACGTCGTGGCGGTCGGAGAGGTCCAGGACCAGCTCGACGATGGTGTCCTCGACGACCTTCGGGCTCTTGGACTTGTCCGGGGTCTCTGTGCGGAGCTTCTCCAGGATGTTGCCGTCGGCGTCCACGACACCCGCCATCACCTTGGTGCCGCCGATGTCGATGCCGACGGTAGGCACCCGGGGGGCGGTGAGGTGGGAGCGGCGTTCCCTGGTGCCGACCGTGCGGAGCACGGGGGCACGCCGGGAGCCGATGGGGGCGCCGGTCGCTCGGGCGTTGCCCAGTGCTCTGGGGAAGGCTAGGTCGCGGTAGTTGCTCATCACCGCCGATTCTGCCGCACGCTCACGCTGGGTGCCGAACGGGGGAGCAAAGGAGAGCGCGCGACCGACGCCGGATGCGTGCCTCCGCGGACACCGGGGACGGCGAGCCGGTCGCATTGTCCTGACATTGAGACGAATACGGCCTCTTACGACGGGTCTGCGGCCGCTGTCACCGACGGCGTCTACGGTCGTACGAGCAGCTGGAACTCGAAGGAGTAGCGGGACGGCCGGTAGGTGTGGGTGCCGAACTCGACCGCGCGGCCGGTGTCGTCGAAGGTGGTGCGCTGCATGGTGAGCAGCGGGGCGCCCTCGGCCTCGCCGAGCCGTTCGGCCTCGGCGGCGGTGGCGGCGCGGGCGCCGATCGACTGCCGGGCGCTGTGCAGGGTGATCCCGGCGGAGCGCATCAGACGGTACAGGCCGGTGGCCTCCAGCTGCACGGTGTCGAGATCGAGCAGACCGGGCGGGAGGAAGTTGCAGAGGTACGCCATCGGCTCGGCGTGCGCCAGCCGCAGCCGTTCGACACGGTGGACCTCGCTGTCCTCGGCGACAGCGAGGGCGGCCGCGACCTCGGCGGACGCGGGGACGACCGTGTTGACGAGGACCCGGGTCGCGGGGCGCTGACCGGCCGCCTCCAGGTCGTCGTAGAGGCTGCTGAGCTCCAGCGGGCGTTTGACCTGGCTGTGCACGACCTGTGTGCCGACGCCTCGGCGGCGGACCAGCAGGCCCTTGTCGACCAGGGACTGGATGGCCTGGCGGACGGTGGGCCGGGACAGACCGAGGCGTGCGGCCAGCTCGATCTCATTGCCCAGCAGGCTGCCAGGAGTGAGCGCTCCGTGTTCGATCGCGGCTTCGAGCTGCTGCGACAACTGGAAGTACAACGGCACCGGGCTGCTTCGGTCCACACTGAGCTCGAGCGACACGGTCGGGTCCACTTCTGGTTTCGGCACGGGCCGAGCGTAGCTCCGTGGGCGGTTGACGGGAAGTTGTGTAGTTCGATTGTCCGGACATACGCATTGACAGGGTACGGGCCGGGGCCGCACTTTGTTTCCATGCGCATCGGGGTCATCGGTACAGGCCGGATCGGCACGATTCATGCGAACACGCTCAGCCGCCATCGTGACGTCGGTTCCCTGATCCTCACGGACGCGGATCCGACGCGGGCGCAGGAGCTGGCGCAGCGACTGGGAGAGACGGCGGCGCCGGGGGTGGACGAGATCTTCCGGTGGGGTGTGGACGCCGTGGTGATCACGGCGGCGACATCGGCCCATGCCGATCTGATCGGCCGGGCGGCACGCTCGGGTCTTCCGGTGTTCTGCGAGAAGCCGATCGCACTCGACCTGCCGGGCACGCTTCAGGCGATCGCCGAGGTCGAGACCGCGGGAACGGTTCTCCAGATGGGGTTCCAGCGCCGCTTCGACGCCGGCTACGCGGGGGCCCGGGACGCGGTGCGCTCCGGCCGACTGGGGCGGCTGCACACCGTGCGGGCGCTGACCTCGGACCAGGCGCCGCCACCGGCCGCGTATCTGCCGCTGTCCGGCGGGCTGTACCGGGACACGCTGATCCACGACTTCGACGTACTGCGCTGGGTGACGGGGCACGAGGTGGTCGATGTGTACGCCTCCGGGTCGGACGCCGGTCCCGCGATGTTCCGGGAGGCCGGTGACATCGACACGGCCGCGGCCGTCCTGACCCTCGACGACAGCACGCTCGCCACGGCCACGGCGACGCGGCTGAACGGTGCCGGGTACGACGTCCGCATGGAGCTCTCAGGGGAGCTGGACACGGTGGTGGTCGGGCTGGACGACCGTACGCCCGTCGCCTCCACCGAGCCGACCGGGCCGCCGGCCGCGGACAAGCCGTGGGCCGGTTTCCTGGAGCGCTTCGGGCCCGCCTACGAAGCCGAACTGGCCGCGTTCATCGAGGTGGTGCGGGGCGAGCGAGCCAACCCCTGCGACGGCCGCGAGGCCTTGCAGTCGCTGCGGATCGCCGAGGCCTGCGAACAGTCCCGACGGGAGCGAAGACCTGTCCGGCTGGCAGAGATCGTGGGCGGGGCCGCGTCCACGACGGTCTGACCGGACGCCGTGGGGGACGGCAGCCGGGCCGTACCCCCTCAGCGCTGCACTGCCTCTACGGCCACCCGCGCGCCGTCGCTCACCAGCGCACCGGCAGGGTGCGCATCCCGCGCATCAGCATGCCCGGCAGCCACTCGCCGGGCGGGCCGTCGAGGGCGAGGTCGGGGGCGCGGTCGAGCAGCGACCGTATCGCCGTACGTGCTTCGAGGCGGGCCAGCGGGGCGCCCAGGCAGAAGTGGATGCCGTGGCCGAAGGCGACATGGCTGCGGGAGTCGCGCCGGATGTCGAAGGTGTCGGGAGCGGGGTAGCGGCTCGCGTCGCGGTTGGCGGCGGTGAGGCCGATCATCACCGACTCGCCCTGGTCGATGTGGATGCCGCCGATCTCCATGGGCTCGCTCGCATACCGGAACGTCGCCGTCTCCACCGGGCCCTCGTGGCGCAGCATCTCCTCGACCGCGTCGTCGATCAGGGTCATGTCGGCGCGCAGCGCGGCGAGTTGGGCGGGGTGGGTGAGCAGGGCGTGGACGCCGCTGGTGATGAGGTTGACCGTGGTCTCGTGGCCCGCGATCAGCAGGATGAAGGCCATGCCCCGCAGTTCGTCCTGGGAGAGCCGGTCGCCGTCCTCGGCGGTGGTGCGGATCAGTTCGCTCAGCAGGTCGCCGCTCGGCCCGGCGCACCGCTTGTCCTCGATGAGGTCGGTGAAGTAGGCGCCGAGGCGGACATAGGCGTCGTGCTCGCTGCCCGGGCTGGTGGGTGCGACGGCTTCCGTGGACATCTTGCGGAACTCCGCGCGGTCCAGCTCGGGCACGCCGATCAGTTCGCAGATGACGGTGAGCGGCAGCGGGTAGGCGAGGGACTCCACCAGGTCGGCGCTGCCCTGCGGCAGCATCGCGTCGAGCAGGTCGTCCGTGATCTGCTGGATCCTCGGGCGGAGCGCCTCCACCCGGCGCATGGTGAAGGCGCGCGAGATCAGACCGCGCAGCCGGGTGTGCTGGGGCGGGTCGGTGATCAGCAGGTTCTTCCCGATCAGCTCCTCGTCGAGCCCCTTCAGGCCGATCTTGGCGCCGTCCTTGAACAACCGTGGCTCGGCGAGCGCCGCACGCGCCGTCTCATGGCCGACGACGAGCCAGACCTCGGACTGCCAGTCGGGGAACCGGACACGGTGGACGGGCCCCTCGGCGCGCAGGCGTGCATACACCGGATGCGGGTTCACGCGGAACCCCTCGCCGAACTCCCCCATGTCGATGACGTCCGTCATGGCCCTCCCCCTCGCACCACAGCCCGACACACGGACAACGTCCGGCGCCCGCGATCAGTGCCCGTCCTCCTCGGATTCCTCCAGCAGTCCCGCGTCGTAGGCCAACAGGGCGATCTGGACCCGGTTGTTGAGGTCGAGCTTGGCCAGGATGCGCGAGACATGGGTCTTGACGGTGGCGACGCTCATGAAGAGGGCGGCGGCGATCTCCGCGTTGGACAGACCCCGGCCGACCGCGACGGCGGCCTCGCGCTCGCGGTCGTTGAGGGTGCCGATGCGCTCACGCGCGCGTGCCCGCCGGGTGTCGGCGGCGGTGCCGGCCGCCTGCTCCATCAGCCTGCGGGTGACGGAGGGCGACAGGACGGGGTCGCCGGCCGCGACCCGGCGCACCGCGTCGACGATCTCGGCGGGCGGGGTGTCCTTCAGGACGAATCCGGCGGCGCCGGCGCGGAGCGCCCGCAGCACCTGCTCGTCGGCGTGGAAGGTGGTCAGGACCACGACCTGCGGGGCGTCCTTGCGGCCGCGCAGCTGCTCGGTGGCCGTCAGTCCGTCCACCGACGGCATCCGGATGTCCATCAGGACGACGTCCGGGCGGGTGCGGTCGACGAGCGCCTCGACCTCACGGCCGTCGGCCGCCTCGCCCACGATCTCGATGTCGTCGGCCCCGCCCATCATGAAGGACAGGCCGGCCCGCACCAGGGGATCGTCGTCGACGAGGAGCAGTCTGATCGCAGTCATGAGCCTTACGTAATCACGGTTGGGCCAGGTGAGTTGCGCACGATGCCGCACCAAGGCGGTCCGTGCCCCCCTCCCGCCCTGGCAGGATCACCGCATGCGTACCGTGTACGCCCTGTTCGTGGGCATCGACGACTACCCGGTCAAACCGCTGAGCGGCTGCGTCAACGACGCGCAGGAGGCGGAGAGTTGGCTGCGGCGGCAGAGCGGACCGCCGCCGGTGATCCAGTCGCTGTACGACGACCTGGCCGGGCGGGCGGCCGTACTCGCCGGGATCGAGGGGCACCTGGGGAGCGCGGGGCCCGATGACACGGCGCTGCTGTGGTTCAGCGGCACGGAAGCGAGCGCCCCACCGACGACCCCCGAGAGGCCACCGGCTGGTCGCAGGCCCTGGTGTGCCACGACAGCCTCGACGAGGACGGTCAGGCCCTGCTGCTCGATTCCGAACTCGGCGCCCTCCTCGACGCCATCGCGGCGCGGGACACCCATGTCGTCGCGGTCCTCGACTGCTGCCACTCGGGCGGAGCCACGCGCGACGGTGACACGGCCGTCCCCGGGGCGACCGCCCGGGGCGTGGAGTGGCGGCCCTGGTGGCGCACCGACGGCGGCGGGAGCGGTCCGGAGCGGAGCCATGTGCTGCTGGCCGCCTGTCGCCCGCGTGAGCGTGCGCACGAGAGCAACCTCGACGGGCGGGTGCGGGGCTGGTTCAGCAACGCGCTGCTGCACACGCTCGACCGGCTGGGCCCGTCGGCGACGTACGGCCAGGTGCATGCGCTCACCGAGGAGCGCGTCCGCGCCATGAGCCCCGTCCAGCACCCGGAACTGGCACCGGGTGTCCGGCACCGCCCGACACCCACGCCCGGCCGCCGCCCACCTCGACCCGCAACGGCAGCCCGTCCCCGCCGCCCGCTCGTCGAAGGCCGGCGAGTCGGCCAGCCGGGCCAAGTCCTCGACGGCCGAGTCGAAGTCGTCCTCTCCGCCGACGAGTTGAGCCAGGACGATGCGAAGGCCGGCGTGGTTCGCGTCGATCGCGTCCCGCTCGGGGCTGCCGGCCGGCACCATGGCCCGCGCCTGGTCCATCCGGGAGATGGCCGCTTCCAGCTCGGCGGGGTCGTCGTAGTGCAGCATCGTGGCCATCGCGCTGGTGGCCACGATGCCGGCCTGCCACCTCTGTTCCTGTGGCCCGTACTCCCGTGCTTCACGCCGGAGTTCCTCTTCCCGCCGGGCGTCGCTGACCGGCTGGTCGAACGCCAGATGAGGGAGCAGGGTGAGGATGTGCCCCGCACGCAGTCCGGACATCAGCGTGCCGCGGGGCAGGACCCGCCAGTCCCCGTACAGCATGTCGTACGCCTCGCGCCCGGTCGCGCAGCCCAGCCGGTCCAGGACCAGTCCGGTGATCCGGGTCATGTCCCCGGCGTCGTTCGTGCCCTGACGCATGCTCATCGTCAGTTCGTAGATCAGGGCTTGCATGTCGTACGGCTTCCGCGCCACGTCACCCGTCCCGTCCCGGCCGGCACTCGCCGCCCACCGACCCACAGGAGCGGCGTACGGCACACCGGTTCACGCTACCGGCCGCGGGCGGGACGGTCCGCGACGCCGCCGCTCAGCCCGGCTCGCCCCACGGCAGCCAACCCCGCACCCCGAATCCCCCGTACCCCTCCGGCCCGTACGCGAGCCGCCCGCCGGCCAGCGTCGCCCGCTCCGTGAGCCCGATCAGGCCCTGCCCGGAACCGGGGACGGGAGGAACCTCGCCGTCGGGAGCGGGGTTTCGTACGGACACGGTCAGGCCCTCGCCCGGGGCGCCCGTGACGGACACGGTGACCTCGGTGCCGGGGGCGTGCTTGCGGGCGTTGGTCAGGCCCTCCTGGGCGATGCGGTAGGCGGTGCGGCCGACGGAGGCCGGGACGGCGGCGGGGTCGGTGACGCGGTTGTCGAGGGTGACCTTCATGCCGGCCTCGCGGGACTCGGCGACCAGGGCGTCCAGCGCTCCGAGCGTCGGCTGCGGGCGGCCCGACTCGTCGGGCTCGCCGGCCCGCAGCACGCCGATGATCTCCCTGAGGTCCTGGAGTGCCTCGTGCGCGCTCTCCCGGATGACGCCCGCCGCCCGCACGATCTCCTCCCGGGGCGCGTCCGGCCGGAACTCCAGCCCGCCCGCGTGCACGCTCAGCAGCGTCAGCCGGTGGGCGAGCACATCGTGCATCTCCCGGGCGATGGCCTCGCGGGCGAGCCGCTGTGCCTGCTCGGCCCGCAGCTGCGCCTCCGTCTCGGCGCGCCGGGCACGGTCGCGCAGGCTCAGCATGAGCTGCCGTTTGGAGCGTACGAGCAGGCCGCAGGCGATGGCCGAGACGGTGAGCAGCAACGTGAGCGCGACCGCCGCCAGATACGGCAGACCGGGCTCCGGGCGCCACCAGAAGTACAGCGGGATGCCCGCGACCGAGATGCCGCCGATCAAGCCCACGTACTTGAAGGGCCGGTGCACGGCGAGCGTGAAGAAGGCGATCAGGGAGGCGCCGCCGGCGGTGCCCGAGACAAAGCCGACGGGAAGCATCACGACGGCGAGCCCGACCGGCCAGCGGCGGCGGAGCCAGATCGCGGCGCAGGCGAGGGCTCCGAGCCACTGGTCGACGAGGGCGAGCGAGTGCGGGGTGTTCGGGTCACCGGTCACGGCGTCCGCACCCGCCAGACCGATCAGGACGGCCAGCAGGAAGCAGGAGAAGTCGACGAGCCAGTCGCGCACCGTGCGCCGGGGCCGTCGCCCGGACCGTTCGGTGTCGGGGTCGAACTCATGGACCACGGCGGACGGGAACAACCACCGGCGCCCCTCGAACGCCGGCGCGGACTGTTCCGCCTTGTCACCACTCACGGTCGACAAATCTACGCAGTGCGGGCCCGCCGCACCTCCCCCCGCTCCTGATCGACGACCAAAGTCGCGACGCCGCAGACTTTCGGCGCGGGGCCGCGGAAGGATCAAGGACTTCCGTCGGGGAGATCTCGCCCCGCGTCCGATGACCGTGGGGGGTCCGCGGGGCGAGAGTTCTCACCATGAAGGAATTGCTGGAGGTACTCGGATTCATCGCCATGGTGCAGGGCGCGATGGGCCTGGTGCACGAGTTCACCGACTGGAAGATCGGTCTCGTGCAGAAGGTCGGCTTTCTCGACGGCTACGGGATCTTCGCGAGCGTCGCACTCGTGGTACTGGCGTTCGCGTTGTTCGCCGCCGCCGAGAGCCGGAAGTCCGGCTGAGCTCGGACCGGACTTCCGGCCGGTCGCACCGTTCCTCAAGGGTCGAACGGGCAGCGGAACTCAGCAGCCGTAGTCGACCAGGTCGAACGACTCGTAGTGGTCCGCGGTGTAGTAGTCCTCCTGGTTCTCCTCACCGGTGACGATCCGGCGAGCTCCGCGCGTAGACGAGCCCGGCGTGATGACCGTGTACTCGTGGTAGTACCCGGTCGACTGGGAGGGCAGGATGCCTTCGCGGTTCTGGAAGACCGTCCCGTCCTGGTCGTACGGGAACGGACCGCCCTGCTCGATCAGGTCGAGCGTGTCGTGCGCCTGGGAGGGCAGATCGCCGTAGCAGATGCTGCCCACGGCGCTGACCGCGGCGTTGGCCGACGTGGCGGCGGTGACGGTGCCGCCCACGAGGAGGGCGGACAGGAGGGCGGCTGCGGCGCCGATGCGTGTTGCGCGTGGGGGGAATCTCATGCCCCACATGATGACGCGCGTAGACAGTGGCATGTCAATGACAACCCCGGAGAATTTCCCGTCACGTCCGATGAGTTTTCGGGGATTTAACCTGCCGCCCGGCGTCTTCACGCAGGCCGGGCGGCAGGTCGTCAGGCATTCTCGGGCAGCTCGTACGTGCCGTACTCCGGGCGGCCCGCGAGGTCGTACGACTGGATGGAGACGCCCGTCGAGGTGATCAGTCCGCCGCGGCGCCGGAAGGCGGTCGGCACCGCGCCCTCCGGGAAGAGCCGGAAGCCGGCGCCCAGCACGACCGGGAAGGTCAGCAGGTGGACGGTGTCGACGAGATCGAGGGCGAACAGGGCCTGGAGAAGCGCGCCGCTGCCGTGGACCTGGATCTCGCCGTCGGTGCGCTCCTTGAGGGCCGTGACCTCCTTGGCCAGGTCGCCGCCGAGCACGGTGGTGCCGGACCACTGGGGGTCGGTGAGGGTGGACGAGGCGACGTACTTCGGCAGGGCGTTCAGCTTGGAGGCGACGGGGTCGGCCGGGTCGGTCACCTTGGGCCAGTACGCGGCGAAGATGTCGTAGGTACGGCGGCCGAGGAGGAACGCGTCGACGCTGCCGAAGACCTCGGTGACGAACCGGCCGAAGTCCTCGTCGTTGAACGGAACGGTCCAGCCGCCCTGCTCGAAGCCGCCCCGTGTGTCCTCCATGGGGCCGCCCGGCGCCTGGTAGACACCGTCGAGGCTGACGAAGATCTGGGAGACGAGCTTGCCCATGACGGGTGCCTTCTCTCTGTGGTGGGGTCTGCTGTCATCAGCTCAGACCCCACCGGCACCCGCAACTCATCGCTTCAGCCCGCGTGGGTCGAGAAGAGCCCGCCCGTGGGTCCCTGCTTGTCGCCGCCCTGGGCCTTCCTCAGGGCGCCCGCGAGGCTCTCGATGGTGAGCGACTGGAGGATGACGCGGCCGTTGCCCTCCAGGGTCGCCAGGGACAGGCCCTCGCCACCGAAGACGGCGTTCATCACGCCCTGGCGGTTGAGGCCGCCGACGCGCTGGACGCCGTACTGGATGCCCTCCTCGAAGGCCACGACGCAGCCCGTGTCGACCTCGACGCGGCCGCCGAAGTCGGCCGGATTGAGGTCGATGAAGTTGCCGGCGCCCGCGATGATCACCGTGCCCCGCCCGGTGAACTTCTCCAGGACGAAGCCCTCACCGCCCTTCATGCCGGTCCTGCCGCCCTGGAAGGCGATGCCGAAGTCGACGGTGGACTCGGCGGCGACGAAGGCGTCCTTCTCGGCGAACCACGCGCGCGTGCCGTCGAGTTCGAGGGCGCGCATCTCGCCCGGGAGCACACCCGCGAAGCCGACGGTGCCTTCGCCCCCGGTCGAGGTGAAGTACTGGAACGCCAGCGACTCCCCCGCGAGCGCGCGCTGTCCGGCCTGCATGGCGGTGCCCATGGCCTGGCGCAGCATGCCGCCCATGCCACCGCCCTGAGACGGTGGTGCGCCGCCGCTCGACGGCCCGCTCAACCGGGTCTCCATCGTCACGTTCACCGTCTTGAAGAGGAACTTTCCGGCCTCGCAGTACACGGTCTGGCCGGGCTGCAGGCTGACGACCGCCATCTGCATGGCGGTGCCCACGATCTCTTGCTGAAGTGTCACGACGGGAGAACGCCTCAGGCGGAGTCAAGAGTTCCGGCCGTGCGTCCGACCGGGCGACCTCGACGTCCGTTCGCCGCCGGCACTACGGGGCGGCGGCCGCTGGGATGAGGGCATGACTTCTTACGGAACTCTCGACGGCAAGGTGGCCCTGGTGACCGGCGGCAGCCGTGGCATCGGCGCGGCGACGGCACTGCGGCTGGCCCGGGACGGCGCGGACGTGGCCGTCACGTACGTGAACGGCAAGGAGGCGGCCGAGGACGTCGTACGGGCCGTCGAGGCGCTCGGGCGGCGGGCGGTCGCGCTGCGCGCGGATGCGGCGGACGCGGAGGAGGCGGCGGGGGCGGTGAACCGTGCGGCTCAGGCGCTGGGCGGACTGGATGTGCTGGTCAACAACGCGGGGGTCGGGCTGCTCGGGCCGGTGGAGAGTCTCTCGCTCACCGATGTCGACCGGCTGCTCACCGTGAATGTGCGCGGGGTGTTCCTGACCTCCCAGGCGGCGGCCGCGCGGATGGACCGGGGCGGCCGGATCATCACCATCGGCACCTGCATGACCCAGCGGGTGCCGGGGCCGGGCGGGACCCTCTATGCGATGAGCAAGTCGGCGTTGGTCGGCCTGACGAAAGCGCTCGCGCGGGAACTGGGCGCGCGCGGGATCACCGCCAACATCGTCCATCCCGGGCCCGTCGACACCGATATGAACCCAGGTGACGGGCCTTACGCGGCGGGGCAGGCGGCCATGACCGCGCTGGGGCGTTTCGGGACGGCTGAGGAGGTGGCGGGGACGGTGGCGCACCTTGCGGCGGCCGCGTACGTCACGGGCGCGGAGTTCGCGGTGGACGGGGGGCATGCGGCGTGATCCCGTCGAACCGACTTCGCCCCGCCGCCCCCGCCCGTCCCGTCCCCGAGGGCTCAGCCGCCCAGTTCCTGGTGCCTGGCCGCCAGCCCCGTCGCGCCCGCCTCCGTCAACGAGCCGAACAGGCGCAGCCGCGAGATGCCCCCGTCGGGGAAGATGTCCACGCGCGCGTGCGTACCGACTGCCGGGGCCGGGAGGACGAAGCGGTGGTTGGTGTCGGGCTGGAGACGGGTGCGCGGCAGGACCTCCGTCCAGCCGCCGTCCGCACCGTCCTTCACCGACACCGACGCCCAGCCGGCGCTGTTGCCCTTCAGATACGCCGTGTCGATCTCGATCGCGCGGATCAGGGACTGGGCCACCAGCCGGTAGCTGATCCAGTCGTTGCCCTGGTCGCGGCGGCGGCGGGTCTCCCAGCCGTCGTCCATCTTGCGCGAGCGGCCCGGCTGGATGGTGTTGGTGGCGGGTGAGTAGAAGAGGTTGGAGGCGTCCTCGACCTGGCCGCCGTTCTCCAGGGCGACCACATCGAAGGTGCTCAGCACCTCCAGCCACGCCGGGTCCGGGACGACCTCGCCGTACACCCGCAGACGGGCGATGCCGCCGTCGGGATGCTGGTTGACCCGCAGGTGTGTGAAGCGCTGCTCGACCGCCACGGCGAAACCGTTCGCCGCGTGGCCGCCGACCGGTGTGCGCGGCACCAGCGTCGTCCACTTCACATCGCCCGAGACCAGCTCCTCCGGCGACGGCGAGCCCGGTACCGAGGTGCCCTCGATGGACACCGCCTGCGGGTAGTTGCCGCGGAAGTGGGCCGTGTCGACGACGATCCCGCGGATCACGCCGGGCGCGCCGAGGCGGACCAGCGCCCAGTCGTGGTCCTCGGCCGTCGGCCAGGGGTGGCCGGCCGAGGCACCGCGGCGGCGGCGGGTCTCCCAGCCGTCCATGATCTTGCCCTTGTGCCCGAAGTGCTCCGGGTCGAACTCGGCGCTCCCGGGCACCAGCAGATTCTCCCGCTGGGCGAAGAACTCGTCGTTGGCGGCGATGACACCGGCGCCGAGCTGCCGGTCGGCGAGGTTGGCGTACTGGGTGAAGGGGAAGTCGGCGGTGCGGTAGTCCGCGTACGGGTCGCCGCCCTGGTAGGGGTTTGCGTCGCCGGTGAAGTTCGCCCCGGAGAATTCATGCTGCGCCGTCACGGTGATCAGGTCTGCCTTTCGCAAGTCGGCGGGTGCGGGTGGGTGTCAGGAGGTCCGGGTGAGGAGGTGCCCCTTCGGCTCGGTGAACTCGCCGTCCGCCACGATGCGTTCGCCGCGCAGCCAGGTGGACCTGACGACCCCGTACAGCGTCTTGCCCGCGTACGCCGTGACGCGGTTGCGGTGCTGGAGGGCCGCCGGGTCCACGGTGAAGGTCTCGTCGGGTGCGAGGACCGCGAAGTCGGCGTCGCGGCCGGCCTCGATGGCGCCCTTCTGGCCGAGGCCGACCAGCTGGGCCGTCCGCCCGGACATCCAGCGGACGACGTCCTCCAGGCCGTGGCCGCGCCCCCGTGCCTCGGTCCACACCGCTGCCAGGCTCAGCTGGAGGCCGGAGATGCCGCCCCACGCCGTCGCGAAGTCGTCGGTCTTCAGGTCGGCCGTGGACGGCGAGTGGTCGGTGACCACGCAGTCGATCGTGCCGTCGGCCAGCGCCTGCCACAACAGGTCCTGGTTGGCGGCCTCGCGGATGGGCGGGCAGCACTTGAACTCGCTGGCCCCGTCCGGGACTTCCTCGGCGATCAGGGTCAGGTAGTGCGGGCAGGTCTCGACGGTGAGGCGGACGCCCTCGGCCTTGGCCCGGGCGATCAGCGGCAGCGCGTCGGACGAGGACAGATGGAGCACGTGCACACGCGCGTCCAGCCGCTTGGCCTGGGCGATCAGCTGGGCGATCGCCGTGTCCTCCGCGTCACGCGGGCGTGAGGCCAGGAAGTCGGCGTACTTCGGGCCGCCGTGCTGCGGGGCGGCGGAGAGGTGGTGCGGATCCTCGGCGTGCACGATCAGCAGGCCGTCGAAGGAGGCGATCTCGGCCAGGGACCGGGCGAGCTGCTCCTGGTCGAGGTGCGGGAACTCGTCCACTCCCGAGGGGGACAGGAACGCCTTGAAGCCGAAGACCCCGGCGTCGTGCAGCGGGCGCAGGTCCCGCACGTTGTCGGGCAGGGCGCCGCCCCAGAAGCCGACGTCGATGTGCGCCTTGTCGGCGGCCACCTTCTGCTTCGTACGGAGGTGGTCGACAGTCGTGGTCGGCGGGAGGGAGTTGAGCGGCATGTCGACGAGGGTGGTGATGCCGCCGGCGGCCGCGGCGCGGGTGGCCGTCCAGAAGCCCTCCCACTCGGTGCGGCCGGGGTCGTTGACATGCACGTGGGTGTCGACCAGGCCGGGCAGCAGGACGTCGTCGCCGACGTCCGTCAGCCGGGCGCCCGCGGGCACCTCTGCGTCGTACGGCTGGACGGCAGTGATCTTCCCGGCGGAGACGGCGACCGAGGCGGCGCGCGTCCCTTCCGGGGTGATGACACGCGTGGACCGCAACACCAGTTCGACGTCGGACACCCGGACCCCTCTCTCTGCCGCCGTTTACTTCCGGGAAACGGGATTTACTTCCACGTAACGGAATTCAACGTTCTGTTGAAGGAGTCTTCACTCCCGTCCGCGCGCCGTCAAGGGCACACTTCTCCACAGTGCACCCGATGCGGTTACTCTGGACGTTTCCACAAAGTGGAATTAGAATTCCGCCAAGCAGAACGTAGTTACGCACAAGCGGGGAGTCAACCGACCCACGGGTAGGCTTCTGCTCTTCCCGCCTGTCCCGAAAGGAACGCGCCCGTGCCGACGTCCAGCGCCAGCACCACCGACTCCGCCAAGTCCGCCACCGGCGGGGTCCAGTCCCTCGAGCGCGCCTTCGACCTGCTCGAGCGGATGGCCGACGCGGGCGGCGAGGTCGGGCTGAGCGAGCTGTCCGCGAGCAGTGGCCTGCCGCTGCCGACCATCCACCGCCTGATGCGCACGCTGGTGGCCTGCGGTTACGTCCGCCAGCAGCCCAACCGGCGCTACGCCCTCGGTCCGCGCCTGATCCGGCTCGGCGAGTCCGCCTCCCGGCTGCTCGGCACCTGGGCCCGCCCCTATCTCGCCCGCCTGGTCGAGGAGACCGGCGAGACGGCGAACATGGCACTGCTCGACGGGGACGAGATCGTGTACGTGGCACAGGTGCCGTCGAAGCACTCGATGCGCATGTTCACCGAGGTCGGCCGGCGTGTGCTGCCGCACTCCACGGGCGTGGGCAAGGCCCTGCTGGCGAACACCCCGGACGACGAGGTGCGCGCGCTGCTCGCCCGCACCGGCATGCCGGCCGCGACGGAGAAGACGATCACCACGGCCGACGGCTTCCTCGCGGCCCTGGACGACGTACGCCGGCTCGGCTACGCGGTCGACGACAACGAACAGGAGATCGGGGTGCGCTGCCTGGCGGTCTCGGTCCCCAACTCCCCCACCGCGGCGGCCATTTCGATCTCGGGCCCGGCGGGCCGGGTCACGGAGACGGTGACTGAGCGGATCGTGCCGGTGCTCCAGCAGGTCGCCGGTGAACTGTCCGAGGCGCTGGCGACCAGCCAGAACCACGCGTGACGCTGCCGTACCGGCGGATCAGGCCCTAACCCCGCCCCCGCGGCGGCTCCCCGAACAGGTCCACCGCGGCGCGCACCTGTGTGAGTCCCCGGGACAGCGCGCTCACGGAGCCGATCGCCCCGGCGATCAGCAGCAACGAACGGCGCAGGCGCGGGATTTCGGGGCGGCCGCTGATCGTCATCGCGGCGAGCGCGGCGAGTTCGTCCTCGGCGATGGCGCGGTCGGGGAACTCGGCGGGATGCGCGGCGAGTTCGCGGCGCAGCCGGGACACCGCGGTCCGCAGTTCCGCCACCCTCGGGTCCTCGTCGCTGCCGGTCACTGGCCGCCTCTGCCCCAAGCTCCGCAACACAGCTCACCCCCCGCGCACGCCGTTGTGCGCCTGTACGTCGTGATCCCGCCCAGCGCCCCCGGAAGCTGGTCGGACGCCGGGGACGCGGGCCAGTAAACGCCACCCCGCGCGGGATGCGCCACCGCGCGGACCGAAATTCAGTCTCCCGAAAACCCGTCGCGCGCCGGTGTCTCAGGTATGCAGGACGCATGACGGACAAGGAAGACACCGTTGCCGGGCTGCTCCTCGCGGCGGGCGGCGGACGGCGGCTGGGCGGACGGCCCAAGGCCATGCTCGAACACCGGGGGCGGCCGCTCGTCGAACACGCGGTCGGCGTCCTGCGTACGGCCGGGTGCACCCGCGTCCATGTGGTGCTCGGGGCGCAGGCGGCGGCCGTACGGGAGCGGGCGCGGCTGGAGGGGTGCGTACTCGTGGAGAACCCGGAGTGGGAGCAGGGCATGGGCTCCTCGCTGCGCGCCGGGCTCGATTCGCTCGCCGGGACCCCGGCACGGGCCGCGCTCGTCTCGCTCGTCGACCAGCCCGGCATCGGCCCGGAGGCGGTGGCCCGAGTGCTCGCCGCACACAAGGGGGAGGAGTCGCTCGTCTCGGCCGCCTACGACGGGGTACGCGGGCACCCGGTCCTGTTCGGCGCCGCCCACTGGGCCGGCATCGCGGCCACGGCGACCGGGGACCGCGGGGCACGCGCCTATCTGAAGGCCCATGAGGAGGCGATCACGCTCGTCGAGTGCGGGGACGTGGCCGAGGCGTACGACATCGACACGGAAGGCGACCTGGGCCACCTTGAGTGAGCATGGTGGCACCGAGCGCCACCTTGCCTCGACTCAGAGAATCTCGACATCAACAAACCATTGAACTTCCACTATGAGGAAACTAGTATCCACTGCTCAGAAGGCTGGACCGCCCCGAGGATGTGTCCGGCCCTCTCCGGTGCCCCGCGGCACCCAGTGCCACACGTACGCAGCCCGCTGAAGGAAGTGACAGCTCATGTCCGCACCAGCGCCGTCCCCGCTGGCCATCGTCGACGCCGAGCCCCTGCCCCGGCAGGACGAGGTCCTCACCGAAGCGGCCCTCGCCTTCGTGGCCGAGCTGCACCGGAGGTTCACGCCCCGGCGCGCGGAGCTCCTCGCCCACCGAGCGGAGCGCCGCGCCGAGATCGCCCGCACCTCCACGCTCGACTTCCTCCCGGAGACCGCCGCCGTCCGCGCCGACGACTCCTGGAAGGTGGCCCCCTCCCCCGCGGCCCTGAACGACCGCCGCGTCGAGATCACCGGCCCCACCGACCGCAAGATGACCATCAACGCCCTCAACTCGGGCGCCAAGGTCTGGCTCGCCGACTTCGAGGACGCCTCCGCGCCGACCTGGGAGAACGTGGTCCTCGGCCAGCTCAACCTGATCGACGCCTACACCCGGAACATCGACTTCACCGACCCGAAGTCCGGCAAGTCCTACGCCCTGAAGGCCGAGGCCGAGCTCGCGACCGTCGTCATGCGCCCGCGCGGCTGGCATCTGAACGAGCGTCACCTCACCACCCCGGACGGCGAGCAGGTCCCCGGCGCCTTCGTCGACTTCGGCCTGTACGTCTTCCACAACGCCCAGCGTCTGCTCGACCTCGGCAAGGGCCCGTACTTCTACCTCCCCAAGACGGAGTCGCACCTGGAGGCCCGTCTCTGGAACGACGTCTTCGTCTTCGCGCAGGAGTACCTCGGCATCCCGCAGGGCACCATCCGCGCCACCGTGCTGATCGAGACGATCACGGCCGCGTACGAGATGGAGGAGATCCTCTACGAACTCCGCGACCACGCCTCGGGGTTGAACGCGGGCCGCTGGGACTACCTGTTCTCCATCGTCAAGAACTTCCGTGACGGCGGCGCCAAGTTCGTCCTGCCGGACCGCAACGCGGTCACCATGACGGCCCCGTTCATGCGCGCGTACACCGAACTCCTCGTCCGCACCTGCCACAAGCGCGGCGCGCACGCGATCGGCGGCATGGCGGCGTTCATCCCGTCCCGTCGCGACGAGGAGGTCAACAAGGTCGCCTTCGAGAAGGTGAAGGCCGACAAGGACCGTGAGGCGAACGACGGCTTCGACGGCTCCTGGGTCGCCCACCCGGACCTCGTCCCGATCGCCATGGCCTCCTTCGACGCGGTCCTCGGCGACAAGCCGAACCAGAAGGACCGGCTCCGCGAGGACGTGGACGTCAAGGCGGCCGACCTGATCGCCGTCGACTCGCTGAAGGCCGTGCCGACGTACCCGGGCCTGGTCAACGCCGTTCAGGTGGGCATCCGTTACATCGAGGCCTGGCTGCGCGGCCTCGGCGCGGTCGCCATCTTCAACCTGATGGAGGACGCGGCCACCGCGGAGATCTCCCGCTCGCAGATCTGGCAGTGGATCAACGCGGGCGTCGAGTTCGAGAATGGTGAGAAGGCCACGCCGGAACTCGCCCGCAAGGTCGCCGACGAGGAACTGGCGAACGTCCGCGCGGAGATCGGCGAGGAGGCCTTCGCGGCCGGCCACTGGCAGCAGGCCCACGACCTGCTGCTCACCGTCGCCCTCGACGAGGACTACGCGGACTTCCTGACCCTGCCCGCCTACGAGCAGCTCAAGGGCTGAGTCACGAAGCAGGTTTGTCCGAGTGGCCCAGGGACCTTCCCGGGGCCACTCGGTCACGTACCGCCTGCTTGACCGCCGTGGGCTCCGGGAAGCCCTGCTCACGGCGGTCCCAGACCACCTCGTCGTTCACACGCACGACGAAGACGCCACCGGTGCCGGGCTTGAGCGACAGCTCGGTCAGTTCCGTCTCGAACGTCGTCAGCAGCTCCTGCGCCAGCCAGGCGGCGCGGGGCAGCCAGCGGCACTGGGTGCAGTACTCGATCTGAACGCGCTGGGTCATTCGAGGTGCACCGACCAATCCTGTTCCGCCGCCGGTTTGCCGTGCAGGTCGGGGACCTGCTTGAGCCACTTCGGACGGCCTCGCTGTGTCTTCGCCGCGCGCAGGGCCTGCTCGGCGGCGAGTTCCTCCCGGGTGGGGAAATCCGTGGGCAGCCACGCCTTCGACGCCTCCACGCGCGCGTGGAGGTAGCCGACGTAGGCCTCGCGCACGTCGTCGGGCGCCGTGAAGCCCGGCTCTTCGGCGAGCCAGGCGTCCGGGACCTCGGCGACGATCTCGCGCAGCAGTTGCTCCGTGACGCGGGGCGCGAGTTCGGCGTCGGCCGCGCGCACGTCCGGTGCGTAGTGGCCGAGCGCATGGTGCCGGAAGTCGTACGCCTTCCGCGGTTCCGTGGCGTCCCAGCGGTGGTGGAAGACGAGGGCGGCGCCGTGGTCGATCAGCCACAGGTGCGGGGGCGCGGTGCCGAACGTCGGCCAGATCATCAGGTTGGAGCTGTGGACCGTACGGTCGACGTTGACGGTCAGCGCGTCCAGCCAGACGATCCGGCCGGCCTCCAGCGGGTCGACCCGGAATGTCTCGGCGACCTCGGGCGTGAAGTCCTTCGCGCCCGGCAGGAAGTCCATGCCGAGGTTGATCCCGGCGCTGGCGCTGTGCAGTTCCCGCACCTCCTGGTGCGGCTCCCCGTCGGCGATCCCCGGATCGAAGTGCACCAGCACCAGCTCGGGGAACCGCAGGCCCAGCGCCCGCGCCAGCTCACCCACGATCACCTCGGCGACCAGCGCCTTCCTGCCCTGTGCGGAGCCGGTGAACTTGACGACGTACATGCCCAGGTCGTCGGCCTCCACCACACCCGGCACCGATCCCCCGCTGCGCAGCGGGTTCACATAGCGGGTCGCGGTGACTTCTCTGAGCATCCCGCCAGGCTATACGGCCTTGGCGCGCAGTTCGGCGAGGGTGTCCACGCTGAGCTCACGGGGGGCCTTCGCGGGGTCGACGAGGACGACCGTGCAGCTCGCGGCGTGGGTGAGCGCGCTGGTGAAACTGCCGTCGGCGAACTGGGCGAGCGCGCCGCGCGGGGAGTGACCCACGGCCACCACCCGGGCGCCGACGTCCGCCGCGTGCCGGGCGAGGACGCGGCCGGCGGCGCCGTGGTCGCCCACGCTGGTGAGCAGTTGGCCGGTGGCGGTCAGGCCCTGTGCCGCGAGCCGGTCCAGATGGGCGGTGACGGCCGCGCGGCCCGCGTCGGCGTCCTCGGTGCTCTCGGCCTGCTCCTCGACCACGGCGATCTGCTGCACATGGACTACCTCCAGCGGGCTGTGGGTGTCCCGGGCCATCCGGGCCGCGGCGTCCACGATGGCGGCCGCCCCCTCGTGCGCCCCGACGGCGACGACGACCGGGGTGGCCCCGGCCGGCGTCGGGTCGCCGACCGGCGCGAGCGAGGGCGTCACCGGCTCGCCTTCGGCGCCGCGCTGCTCGGCCCGGCTCAGCAGCCGGTGACCGCTGGCGAGGACCGGTATGGCGAGCAGGAAGGTGGCGGCGCCGAGGTAGAAGGGCACGCTCAGATCGGTGGCGTCGGCGAGCTTGCCCGCGGCGTACGGGGCGAGGCCGCCGCCGATGAAGCGTACGAAGCCGTACGCGGAGGAGGCGACGGGCCGTTCCACCGGCGAGACGAGCATGACGGCCTGGGTGGTGAGCGTGTTGTTGATGCCGATGAAGATGCCGCTGAGGACGACCGCGACGATCACCACGGTGGGTGTGCTGACGCCGGCGGCGATCACGGCCATCACGATGCCGAGGCCGAGAAGGTTGGCGTAGAGCACGGGCGCGGTGCCGTAGCGGGCCTGGAGGCGCGGGGCGAAGAAGACGCTGAACAGGGCGACCAGCAGGCCCCATCCGGTGAAGACCAGGCCGAGTTGATGGGCGTTCAGCTCCATGGGGTACGGGGCGTAGCCCAGCATGGTGAAGAAGCCCCAGTTGTAGAGCAGCGCCATGATGCCCATCGTCAGCAGCCCGCGGTGGCGCAGCGCCTTGAGCGGTGCGAGGGGCGAGGTGGGGCGGGCCGGCTTGGGCAGGTTCGGCACGAACACGGCGGTGGCGACGAGCGCGATCGCCATCAGGACGGCGACCCCGAAGAACGGGCCGCGCCAGCTGATACCGCCCAACTCCCCGCCGAGCAGCGGCCCGACGGCGATGCCGAGGCCGAGCGCGGTCTCGTACAGGATGATCGCGCCGCCGAAGCCGCCGCTGGCCGAGGCGACGATCACGGCCAGGGACGTGGCGATGAACAGGGCGTTGCCCAGTCCCCAGCCGGCGCGGAAGCCGACGATGCCGTCGATGGAGTCGGAGGTGCCGGCCAGCGCGGAGAAGACGACGATGACCGACAGGCCTATGACGAGGGTGCGTTTGGCGCCGAAGCGGCTGGAGAACCAGCCCACGAACAGCATCGCCACCGCGGTCACGATCAGATAGCTGCTGAAGAGCAGGGACACCTGGCTGGGCGTGGCGTGCAGGCTGTCGGCCAGAGCCGGGAGGATCGGGTCGACGAGGCCGATGCCCATGAAGGAGATGACACAGGCGAACGCGACGGCCCAGACGGCCTTGGGCTGCTTGAAGGGGCTGGCGGGCTTCGGGTGGGACGTACTCATGTGTTCTTCTCCTGGATGACGCGTGCGAGGGCCGGCAGGGCGATCCCCACCGCCGTGCGTTCGGCCTCGGTCATTTCCTCCACCAGCTCCATGAAGGCCTGGGCGACTTCGGCGCGCCGCTGCTGACGCACCTCGCTGCCGCGGTCGGTGACCTCCACCAGGACGCCTCGTCCGTCGGTGTGATCGGAGACGCGGCGCACCAGGCCGTCCCGCTCCATGCGGTTGACGAGCTGCGTCATGTTCGGCTGGGAGACGCGTTCCGCGCGGGCCAGATCGGTCAGCCGGTGCGGCCCCTCCCACCCCAGCCGGGACAGCGCGGACGAGGCGGCCGTGCTCAGCCCGCCGGCGTTGGCGCTGCGGCGCACGTACCGCGTGATCTGCTCCACGGCCCCGATGAGCCGCTCCGGGGACGGGGGTGCGCCCTCAGGGTCCATAACCTGCTTATGCATAACCACATTATGCATGTAGATGCACGATGAAACAAGATGGTCCGCGGGACCCTCAGGCGTCGGCCAGTGGATTCGGCAGCGGCAGATAGCGCGCGTCGGCCCCGTCCGCACCGGTCCAGCGCAGCAGCAGGTTCGTCTTGCCGGGGAGGGTGGGCGCGGTGAGCAGTCCGGCGACCTCGGGCAGGTCGTGCCGGGCCAGTTCGGCACGTACGGCGGGCCAGGGGTCCAGGGCCGGGTGACGCTCGGCGAGGGCCCCGGCGACCTCGATCAGGTGGTTGACGACCAGGCAGTACACCAGCCGCTCCCACCCGGCGGCCCGCTCCACGTCCGCCGACAGCTTCACGCCCTCGGCGTCCCGGAACAGGGCCTGCACGGGTGTGCCGTCGGCATCGACGGCGATCAGCGAGTTCTGCAGATGCGCTTCGAGTACGACGCCGTGGTCGGCGAAGGCGGCCAGCACCGGTGGGACCACCTGGCGCAGATAGGCCTCCCACCAGCCCGCCGGATCGTCCGTGCCGTCGAGCGGGCTGCCCGTGAAGCCCTCGACGAGGCCGGCGGCGAGCAGCGGGGTCGCGCCGGGCAGCAGGTGGGGGCGCAGTCCGTCGCGGACCAGGACGGCGAGTTCCTCGAAGGCGAAGCCGGCGGTGCGGTAGCCGCGGTCGGCCAGCCAGGCCGCCGGGCCGTCGATCGCCGCGAACGCCTGGGTCACGGCCGAGTCGGTGCGGCGCAGTTTCTCCAGGTCGTGGCGCCACAGCCGGCGTACGTCGTTGGTGATGCGCACATCCAGGCTGAACTTCAGGAAGAGGTCGCGCTCCGGGGCGTACACCGTGCGGATCGCCGCCGTGGGCCGGACCGGGAACGCGGTCGCGCCCAGCCGGACCAGCCGGCCGTCCGCGAAGGCCCGGGCGAGGTCCTGGCCGACGAGGTCGAGCTGCCACGGGTGGGCGGGCAGCAGCCGGTAGCCGGGCGGCGCCTCGCCCAGGGTGTCGAGGGCGGAGGTGTCGCCCTCCTCGACGACCGCGTCCTCGCGCACGCCGAGCAGCACCAGCGGGAAGTCGGCGTGCGCTTCGGGGGCGTACGGCAGCCAGGCGGTGACCGGGCCGCCGCCGCGCGCCTTGGGGGCGGGGTGGTAGGGGTGGCCGGTGATGAGGCACTGCTCGGAGCGCAGATAGGGGTCGTCGGGCGCGGTGGCGCGGGCCCGCGCGGTGAGCAGTGCGGCGACGGCGTCGCGGCTGTCGGCCATCTCGGCGAGCAGTTCGTGGTTGGACCGGCCCGTGTACCGGGTGAGCTCCTCGACGACGAGCTTCATGAGGTCGTTGTGGCCGAGCCGCTGCCAGGCGCCCGCGACGTACAGTTCGGGCTCGGCGGGCCGTCGTCCGCCGCGCACCCGCAGCAGCCGGTCCCCGCCCGGCAGCCGGTACACCCACCGCTCGCCGGGTTCCGGTCCTGCCACCTCCCGCAGCAGGCAGTTCAGCAGCGGGGCCGTCGCGTACGCGTCTGCGCGTGCCGACGCGTCGTCGGCGGTGGGCGGGGGCATGAGGTCCACGCGTTCCACTTGTTCCCTACGGTCCGTTCGGGCGGGAGACGATCAGTATGTCCGTCGTCACGCTTTCGTCGTGACGCCCTGTCTGCAACCTTAGGAGCCCGCCTGTGCATCATCCCCCCACCGTCGAGGCCCAGGTCGCCGAGGAGCTGGCCGTCGTACGCCCGGATCTGGTGTCGCGGTACACGGCCGAGCTGCCCGGCGCCCGGGCGGCCGTACTGACCCGGCTGTGGCGTGCGCTGGCCCATGAACCGCTGACGTGGATCGCCGACCGCGGGCCCGGTGTGCTGCGGCTGTCCGACGGGCGGCGACTGCACGGCCCCGTCGCGGACCCGTACGCCACCGCCGCGTACGTCACCGCCGTACGGCTCGACGGGGTGTCGTACGACGATCCGGCGCGGTTGATGACGGGGCTCGCGGTACCGCACGGGGCGTACTTCGCCGCCGAACTCGCGCACAGTGCGGCGTCGTTGGCGCTGTCCCGGGCGGGGCAGGTGGGCCGCTCGAAGGAGTGGCCCGACCGTGACTGGGAGTGGGAGCAGCGGGTGGTCGACGGGCATCCGTTCCACCCCAACTGCCGTTCGCGGCCCGGCTTTTCGGTGGCCGAGCAGCTGGCGTACGGACCGGAGCACCGGCCGCTGGTGCGGCTGGGGCTGATGCCGGTCCGGGCGCGGGAGTGCCTGGTGACGGGTGAGTGGCCGGACCGCATGCGGGACGGGGAACGGCTGCTCATCCCGGTGCATCCCTGGCAGGCGGAGCACGTCCTCAAGCGGGCCCGCGACGAGGAGGCCCCCGCGCATCCGCTGATGTCCCTGCGCACCCTCGCCCTGCCCGGCGGCCCGCACGTCAAGACCGCACTGAGCGCCCGGCTGACGTCCTCGGTGCGGGACATCTCCCAGTGGTCGATCTCGACGTCGGCGATCCTGTCGGCGTTCGCCGAGGAGCTGGCGGAACACACGGACGGACTGCTGCACTTCACCCGTACCATCGGCGCGATCACCGCCCACTCCCCCGACCTGGCGGCCGTGTTGCGGGAGTCCCCCCAGATCCACGGCGACCCGGTACGCGGCGAGCGGGTCGTGCCGGTGGCCGCGCTGCCCACCACCGGGCTGCCCGAATCCCCCGCCTGGCTGGCCGACTTCGCACGGCTGGCGCTCACCGTGGGCCTGCGTCTGCTGGAGCTGGGCGTGGCCCTGGAGGCGCACGGCCAGAACCTCCTCGTGGTGCTCTCCCCGACGGGCGCACCGCTGCGGCTGGTCTACCGCGACCTCGCCGACATCCGGATCAGCCCCGCCCGGCTGGCCCGGCACGGCATCCCGCTGCCGGAGCTGACCGGACGGATCGTCACGGACGACGAGACCACGCTGCGACGCAAGGTGTTCGGCTCACTGGTGGCCGGAGCGCTGGCGGGCACGGCGGGGTCGGGTGCGGCGTTGCGGGCCGCGCTGGAGACGGCCGTACGGGATCTGCCGCGCACACCGGATCTCGTCGCACTGCTCGAAGAGCCGCTCCCCACGAAGGCGTTGACGCTGATGCGGCTCTCGCCGGGGACGCCCGGGGACCAGTGGGCCCAACTGCCCAACCCCCTGCGGTCTTCGGACCGTTTTGGAGCGGGACACCTTTGATCAATAGGATCCGCCGATGATCACAAGACAACGGCTGGCGGCGGGTACGTGTGCCCTGCTCGCCGCGCTGACGGCCGGGCTCGCCTTCCCGGCCGCGGCGGCAGCCGGAGAACCCACGGGCGAGGACGCACCGAAGGTGAACCTCGTACTCGACGTCAGCGGTTCCATGCGGGCCAAGGACATCGACGGCGGCACCAGGATGGCCGCGGCGAAGCAGGCGTTCAACGAAGTCCTCGACGCGACGCCCGAGGAGGTCCGGCTCGGTATCCGCACCCTCGGGGCCGACTACGCGGGCGACGACCAGAAGACCGGCTGCAAGGACACCGCGCAGCTCTACCCGGTCGGCCCGCTGGACCGCACCGAGGCCAAGACGGCGGTCGCGACCCTGGTGCCCACCGGCTGGACCCCGATCGGCCCCGCCCTGCTCAAGGCGGCCGACGACCTCGACGGCGGCACCGGCTCCAAGCGCATCGTGCTGATCAGCGACGGCGAGGACACCTGCGCCCCGCTCGACCCGTGCGAGGTGGCCCGCGAGATCGCGGCCAAGGGCATCGGCCTGACCATCGACACCCTCGGCCTGGTGCCCAACACCAAGATGCGACAGCAGCTCAGCTGTATCGCGGAGGCGACCGGCGGCACGTACACCTCCATCGAGCACACCGACGAACTCACCGACCGCGTCAACCAGTTGGTGGACCGGGCGGCCGATCCGGTGGTGACGCCGGTGGCCACGGAGGGCGCCGACCGGTGCGCGAAGGCGCCCACCCTGGAGTCCGGTCTGTACACGGACCGCGAGGAGTTCGGGCAGCAGCGCTGGTACCGGGTCGACGTGAACCCCGGCCAGGAGCTGCGCGCCTCGGTGAGCGTGGCGGCCGACCGGGCCGTGAACCCCGACTACGGCGTGCTGCTGCGGGCCGTCACCGAGCGCGGGCGCGAGATCGTGCGCGGCGAGGGGACGGGCAACGGCCGTACGGACGTCATCTCGACGGGGCTGCGGTACCCGAAGGCGGAGAGCGACGACGAGGACGCCGCGCCGGCCGAGACGGTCTGTCTCCAGGTCACCAACTCCTTCTCGACGGCCTCCGGCGTGCAGAGCACACCGGGTCTGCCGCTCGAACTCACCGTCGACGTCGTGGACGGCCCCTCGGGGTCGGGCGATGTGGCGTCCTTCGGTCTCGGGCGCGGCTGGTGGCTGCTCGGCGCGTTGATTCTGACGGGCTTCGTCGCCGGTGTGCTCTGGGGCTGGGTGTCACGCTGGCGGGTCGCGGTCTGGAGGACCAACTGATGCGCATCACACGTGTGTTGAGCGCGGCGCTGCTGCTGCTCGGACCGGCCGCCGCTCCGGCGCTGGCGGATTCGTCGCCGTCACCCGGCGCTTCGAGCGACGCGCCCACCCAGGCGGGTACGTCCTTCCGTACGGCGACCGAGATCGAGCAGGGCCAGAAGGCGACGGCGAGCGGTTCGGCGGGCGACTACCTCTACTGGTCGTTCCCCGCGGACGCCGGCCAGCGGCCCACCGTGAAGGCGACCGTCGACCTCCCGGACGCGCACGCCGCCCAGACCTGGCAGCTCGACGTGTACGACGGACTGCGCCGCCGCCAGGCCTGCCAGTACGGCGCGCAGACCCGCACCGCCGCCCAGGACGCGGCTTCGGTCGACGTGGCCTGCACCCTGCGTACGGTGCGCTCCTGGTCCGAGCCGTGGGCGGGCGACCCGCTGCCGGGCACCTACTACATCCGGCTGACGGTCCTCGACCTGGCCACGGCCGACCTCGGCCTTCCGGTGTCCGCCGCCGTCGAGGTGTCCTCCAAGGACATCGGCGGTTCGGCGGCCGTGGACGGCTCGCTGGCGCAGCCGCTGGTGCCGGGCATCGCGGTGACGTCGGACGAGGCCGAGGAGAGTGCGTCGTCCTCGGCCGTGCTGTCCGCGATCGAGCCCGAGGACGGCTGGTCCTCCGGCTGGTGGTCCGACCGGTGGGTGTGGACCGCGGTGGGCGGTGTGCTGGCCGCCCTCGCGGGAATCGGCGGGTATGCGCTGACGCGCGGAGCGGGGCGACCGCGGGGCGCGTGACAGGCCGGAACGGGGCCCGCCGTACGGTCGTACGGCGGGCCCTTTTTCATGCCTCCACAACGCCTTGGCTCATGCCTCCCGCAACGCCTTGGCCAGTGTCCCCTCGCCGGTCACGGTGACACGGCCGCCCCGTACCGCCTCCGCCAGGCTCAACTCCCCCCGCCCGACCGCCTCCCATGTACCGGCGTCCAGGACCAGCCGGGCCTCGGGCTCCGCGGGCGCGGGCCCGTCGCCGTACACGGGCCCCTCCTCGGCCCCGACGTACACATGGAACTCGCCTTCCTCCAGCCGGACTTCGACGAGCCCCTCGCCCTCCAGCGACCGGAGCAGCGGCAGGGCGAACCAGTGCGCCCGTACGGCGTCGGTGGGCCGCCGCTCCCCCAGCTCGGTCTGACCCCATGCGCCCAGCGCCTGGAGGACCGGCAGCAACTCCCGCCCACGGCCGGTGAGTTCGTAGACGAACGCCGCTCCGGGCGGCGGCAGCCGGCGGCGCGAGGTCAGCCCGTCGCGTTCCATGTCCTTGAGCCTCGACGCGAGTACGTCCGTGCTGACGCCCGGCAGGTCGGCGTGCAGGTCGGTGTAGCGGCGCGGACCGGCGAGCAGCTCCCGGACGATCAGCAGGGTCCAGCGGTCGCCGACGAGGTCGAGTGCCCGGGCGGCGGAGCAGTACTGGTCGTAGCTTCGACGAGGTGACATGCGACGCAGTCTAGACATGTCATTGGACTTTCCAAGCTCGAACTTGGTAAAACCAAGCAACACCAGATACCGGAGGGGCGCATGGAGTTCCGGCAGTCGAACAAGCTCAGCGAGGTCTGTTACGAGATCCGCGGCCCGGTGATCGAGCACGCCGACGCACTGGAGAAGGCGGGCCACAGCGTGCTGCGCCTGAACACCGGCAACCCCGCGCTCTTCGGCTTCGAGGCGCCCGAGGAGATCCTCCAGGACATGATCCGGATGCTCCCCCAGGCGCACGGCTACACCGACTCGCGCGGCATCCTCTCCGCCCGCCGGGCCGTGGCAGGGCGCTACCAGACCCTCGGCCTGGACGTCGGCGTCGACGACGTCTTCCTCGGCAACGGCATCTCCGAGCTGATCTCGATGGCCGTACAGGCGCTGGTCGAGGACGGCGACGAAATCCTCATCCCGGCCCCTGACTTCCCGCTGTGGACGGCCGTGACCACGCTCGCGGGCGGCAAGGCGGTCCACTACCTCTGCGACGAGCAGGCCGACTGGTACCCGGACCTGGACGACATGGCCGCGAAGATCACGGACCGCACCAAGGCCGTGGTCATCATCAACCCCAACAACCCCACCGGCGCCGTCTACCCCAAGGAGATCATCGAGGGCATCCTCGACCTCGCCCGGCGGCACGGCCTGATGGTCTTCGCCGACGAGATCTACGACCGGATCCTGTACGACGACGCCGTGCACCACTCGGTCGCAGCCCTCGCCCCCGACCTGGTCGTCCTGACGTTCTGCGGCCTGTCGAAGACGTACCGGGTGGCCGGTTTCCGCTCGGGCTGGCTGGTGGTCACCGGCCCGAAGCAGCACGCCAAGAACTATCTGGAGGGCCTGACCATGCTGGCCTCCATGCGGCTGTGCGCCAACGCGCCCGCCCAGTACGCCATCCAGGCGGCGCTCGGCGGCCGCCAGTCCATCCACGAACTGACCGCGCCCGGCGGCCGGCTGCACGAACAGCGCAACGTGGCCTGGGAGAAGCTCAACGAGATCCCCGGCGTGTCCTGTGTGAAGCCGAAGGGCTCGCTGTACGCGTTCCCGCGCCTCGACCCCAAGGTCCACAAGATCCACGACGACGAGAAGTTCGTCCTCGACCTGCTGCTGCGGGAGAAGATCCAGGTGGTCCAGGGCACCGGCTTCAACTGGCCGACACCCGACCACTTCCGGATCCTCACGCTGCCGTACGCGGACGACCTGGACGCGGCGATCAGCAGGATCGGGCGGTTCCTGAGCGGCTACCGGCAGTAGCGCGCGGGTAGGTCGCTCCCCATGAGCAATCTGCCACTGCTCCTCCTGGACGTGGACGGCCCCCTCAACCCGTACCGCGCCCTGTTCACCCGGCACCGCGGCTATGTGACGCGCCGAATGCACCCTTCGGGCTGGACGAACCGGCAGGCACCGGGGTCGCGAAGGCTCCGCAGGGGGCTCCGGGTCCGGCTGCACCCCGGGCACGGGGCGCGGCTGCGCGCCCTGCCGTACGAGCTGGCCTGGGCGACCACCTGGATGCACGAGGCCAACGAGATGATCGCCCCGGTGATCGGGCTGCCGGGCGATCTGCCGGTCATCGAGTTCACCGACCTGTTCGCAGCGGACCCGGACGGGCTGTACTGGAAGACCCGGCGGGTCGTGGAGTGGGCGGCGGGGCGCCCGTTCGTCTGGGTCGACGACATGATCACCGACCTGGACGTCCGGCATGTCGCCGAGCACCACGAGGGGCCGGCGCTGCTGCTGCGGATCGACCCGCGCCAGGGGCTTCGGGAGGCCGAGTTCGCGCGGCTGGAGCGGTGGGCCCATAGCCTGTGAGGCATGGGTGATCTTCTGCTGGTCAGACACGGTGAGACCGAGTGGTCCAGGTCGGGGCGGCACACCGGCCGGACGGACGTCCCGCTGACCGAGCGCGGGCGGGAAGAGGCACGCGGCCTGGTCCCGCTGATCCGCTCGCACCGGGTCGGGGCCGCGTTCGTCAGCCCGCTGCAACGGGCGCGGGAGACGGCCGAGCTCATCGGGTTGCACGAGATGCGGATCGATGCGGATCTGCGGGAGTGGGACTACGGCGGCTACGAGGGCGTCACCATCGTAGAGATCCAGCGTGAGCGGCCCGGCTGGTTCCTGTTCACGGACGGGGTCGCACCGGGGCCGCCCGAGCACCCCGGCGAGACTCCGGAACAGGTCGGCGAACGCGCCGACCGCATGCTCGGCAAGGTCGACGCCGCGCTCGCCAACACCGAAGGCGTCGTCGTCCTGGTCGCCCACGGCCACTTCCTGCGCGTCCTCACCGCCCGCCGGCTGGGCCTGCCCCCGTCGGGCGGGGCACTGTTCCAGCTCGCGACCGGGACGCTGGGCCGGCTGGGCACGGAGCACGGCCGGCCGGTGATCGCGGGGTGGAACATCAGGCCCCGGCCGCCGTCCGGGTGATTGTCGGACCCGGGTCGTAGTCTTCCCATGGATCGACCGAGAGGCCGGGGACCGGGGAGGAGCACGTCATGACACGACCGCCGACCGCCGCCCAGCGGCGTGTCATCGACGCCGCCGATCCGGTGACCGGACGGCTCAGGGGCACGGAGACGCAGCTGGAGGCACTGGTGAAGCGTGGGCTCGCCTTCCGGCATCCGAGGCCGCCGCACGATCACTTTCTGACCCCGGCGGGACATCGGACACGGGAGGAAGTCCCCGAGGCCGCCCCGGAGCCCACCGCCCGGGCCGACGGGGCCGCCGGGGCCGCCGGTGTCTTCGCCGCCCGCGTCGGCGGCGAGGAGGGGCCGGGGGTGCCGGGTCCGGGGCCCTCCCGGGTCCGCGAAGTGCACAGCGCCTGGCAGGGGCTGATCGAGCTGCGCCGGATGACCAATCCGGACGGCGCGACCGACCGGCCCTGCGGCTGGGAACGCGCCCATCTGGTGCAGGCCGCCGCCCTCGCCCTGGAGGCGGCCGGACATCGCCCCGCCGGGCCGGAAACGCCCCGGCACCCCGCCGCACCGGACTCCGCCGGCTACCGCGTGATCGCCACCCCGCAGCCGGAGGCCGTCGCCGTGCACGAGCCGGGCGTCGACGCGCTGCGCGCCTGCGCGGCCACGCTGGAGAAGGCGGGCTGGCAGGTCGGCGAGTACACCGAGCCCCGCACGAGGATCCGGTACCTGCTGGCCTCCCCGCGCCGGGCGTGACGGGCATGCCAAGATCTCTCGATCAGATCATCGAATGCGTGAGCCGAAACGTGAAGGGAAAACCGTGAGCGAGCCGTTCTCCGTCCCGGTGACCGTCCGCGGGTACGAGACCGATGTACAGGGGCACCTCAATCAGGCCGTGTACCTCAACTACGCCGAGCACGCCCGCTGGTCGCTCCTCCGGGCGGCCGGCATCAGCCAGTCCGGCCTCATCGCCCAGGGTGTCGGACCGGTGGCCCTGGAGACCACCATCCGCTACAAGCGCGAACTGCTCGCGGGCGACGAGGTCGAGGTGACCTGCGCCTTCCTCTGGGGCGAGGGCAAGACCTTCCGTATCGAGCAGACGATCCGCAAGGCCGACGGCACGGTGGCCGCCGAGGTCACCGGGGTCGGCGGGCTGCTGGACCTCAAGGCGCGCAAGCTGGTCGCCGCACCTCAGGAGCGCTTCAAGGAGCTGGCGTCCGATCCGAGCCGCTTCGGTCTCTGACCTGTGCCGGGCCGCGCGCCGGGCGGCGGCGGTCACTTCCGCCGCCGCCCGGTCTGCGGGCTGAACAACTCCCCGTCTATCCCAGCGGGTTCAACAGATCCGCGTCGTCCTCGAAGGCGAAGAGCAGCATGTCCGCCATCGTGAACGCGCCCTTGCGATGGGACGGCAGGCTGGGGCGCCAGCCCGGGTGCTTCACGATCGACGTGCGGCTGCCCTCCATCGCGCGGTGGAAGACCTCGGCGACAAGGGTGCCGCCCACGCCGGTGAGGCGGCCGGGGTGGCGTTCGTTCACCTCGGCCTCGCGCAGGATGTAGAACCACAGCGGGGTGTGCGCCACCAGCGACTCCCGCTCCGCCGGGGTCAGCCCGTCGAGTTCGGCGCCGCCCCTGCCCTTGAGGATCTGGTCCGCCGTCAGCGGCTTGATACGCATCTGCGCGGCGAGCTGCGGTCCCGTGGACAGCTCGACCATCCCGGCCCGGGCGAGGTTGCGGAAGGCGAGGTTGCGCTGGATCGGCGGCGGGGCCGGGCGGCCTCGTCCGTCGAAGGTGCCGGTCGGCAGCGCGGCCAGCGGGTCGACGAGCAGCGTGTCGATCCGCTTGGCGAGATTGAACTCGCCCTTGGGCACGACCAGGTCGTCGCGGCCCACCTCACCGAAGTCGAACAGCCTGCGGAAGTCGACGATCCAGTTGCTGGGCAGCCGCAGGTTCTCCCCCGCGTTCGGGTCGTCGAGGTCGCTCAGGTCGCCCGGCGGGCTGTTCGGGGCGGGCGGTGTGAGGTTGCCCGCGGTGCCGCTGAAGCGGAACAGCAGACCGAGCGTGCCGATACCGCCGGGGCCGCCCACACGGAAGACGCTGTTCCACTGGTAGGCGGTGCGCACCATGCTGTGCCCGAGCCGGTAGGCGGCGACGGAGAACTCGATGGGCATCGTCGGCAGGTCGCCGGGCCGGGACCGTCCCGGCACCTCGAAGTGGCGCCGCCCGCGGGTGAAGACACGCTCGACGATCTCCGGGTCGACGATGCGCGGCAGGAAGTCCGTGCGCAGGATCCACTGGTAGTGCTTGATGACCGTCTCCCGCGCCATGCGGAACGCCCGGTGCTCGGGCACACCCCGCTCGGCGAGGCGGTCCAGGACGCGGTTGTGGAAACGGATGAACGCCAGGTGCAGCTGGCCGACCGCCAGGTTCTCGTCGTTGCGCGCGTCCGGGATCAGCGGGGCGCGCTGGTCGGCCCGGGTGCCGCCGACGGTCTCGCCCGCCCGCGGCAGGTCGAAGCCCTTCTGGTCGGTGTTGGCGGGCGGGAGCTCCGGCGGGAACGGCACGCCGAGCGTCGTCCCCGTCTTGAGGTGGCCGTCCGGCTCGTAGAACCGGGCGCTGCCGGCGTGGTCCGGGCCCAGGCCGTAGAGCGAGTCGAGGTCGAGGGCCGGGCTGCGGCCCTGTACGAGGTCCTCGACCGGGACCGGGTCGCCCAGGCCCACCTGGGTGCGGTCGAGCGTCAGATCGTGGTCGACGAACTGGCCCAGGTAGGTGAAGCCCGCCGGGATCGGCGTGCCGGGCGCGCCCGAGTCCGGGTCGTCGCCCTCCTGGCCCACGGTGGTCATGGCCGCGGCGAGCTTGGCGCGCAGCTCCTCGCTGAGCGGGAGGCCCTTCTTCTTGCCGAACCTGGAGAAGCGGAAGGCCATCTGCTGTTCGGTCGCGGTCGGCACGCGCGCGATGGCCTGTCCCTGCTCGAACTCCAGGATCCGGCCCTCGTCGACGACGTAGTAGGTCTCACGATGGTGTCGGTGCACTGAACTACCCCCGGTTTTCTGTCCCCCGAACTCCGCGGCCGGTCCCCACCGGGCACGAAGAGGTCAGTCATGCGTATACATGCCTGCAAAACCGACAACGGTCCAGTACACGGACAAGTTCCCATCGGAGCGAAGAAATTGACGGACCGTCGGATTCAGGACATTGGGTGCTCGGTGTCGTAGGCCGCACGCGACTCGGCGACGTAGACGCGATTGCGCTCCGCCCAGTCCGTCAGGCGTTGCAGTGTCTCGTGCAACTCGCGGGCGACCGGGGTGAGTTCGTACTCCACCTTGGGCGGCACCGTCGGATGGACCGTGCGCGTGACGAGTCCGTCGCGCTCCAGGTTGCGCAGCGTCAGGGTCAGCATGCGCCGGCTGATGCCCTCGATGCTGCGCTCCAACTCAGTGAAACGGATGGGGCCGTGCGCCGCGGCCACCAGGATCTGGACGCTCCATTTGCCCGCCACCCTGTCAAGAACTTCACGGACGGGGCACGCGTGCGCGTTCACGACCTGGACGGTTACACCGGTGTTCCGCTGGGACATCGAACTGCCTCCTTACCCGCACTCCCATGGTCACCCACGATGTACCCCGTTACAAGCAGTGCACCTATGGGCCCTACGGAGACCCACGGAAAACCACGGAGAACACGGAGGCCGGACCGCCATGTCGTCCCTGCTCGATCGCTCCACGCTCGCGCCCCACCGAACGTACTCCCGCTGGGCGTCCCTAGTCGTGCTGTGCGCGGGGACGCTGATGACGATCCTGGACGGCAACATCGTCACGGTCGCGATGCCGGCGATCCAGAGCGACCTGGGATTCAGCGGCCCGGGTCTGGCCTGGGTGGTCAACGCCTACCTGATCCCGTTCGGCGGTCTGCTGTTGCTGGCCGGCCGGCTCGGGGACCTGATCGGCCGCAAGCGGATGTTCACCGCCGGACTCGCGGTGTTCACGGCGGCCTCGGTGCTGTGCGGGATCGCCGGCAGCCAGGGCATGCTGATCACGGCTCGCGCCCTGCAAGGGGTGGGCGGGGCGATGACCTCGGCCGTCGTCCTCGGCATGCTGGTCGCGCTGTTCCCCGAGCCACGTGAACAGGCCCGTGCGATCGCCGTGTTCAGCGCGGTCGGCGCCGCGGGCGGGGCGCTCGGCACGTTCCTCGGCGGGGCGCTGACCGAAACCCTGGGCTGGCACTGGATCTTCCTGATCAACCTGCCGATCGGCGTGGCCGCGTGGCTTGCGGCGCTCCGTGTCCTGGCGCCGGACCGCGGCGAGGGGCTCGGCCGGGGCGCCGACTATCCGGGAGCGGCCCTGATCACCGGCGCGCTGATGCTCACGGTGTTCGTCATCGTCGGCTCCGGCGACCGCGACCTGACCACCACCCTGCTCCTGGCCGCGCTCGCCCTCGCCCTCTTCGTGGCGTTCACACTCCGCCAGGCACGTGCCGCCCGCCCGCTGCTCCGACTGCGCCTGTTCACCTCCCGCCTGCTGACCGGTGCGAACGCCGTCCAGATCCTGATGATCGCGACGATGTACGGCTTCCAGTTCATCGGCGCCCTCTATGTCCAACGCGTCCTCGGCTACGGCGAGTTGGCCACCGGCACGGCGTTTCTGCCGGCCCCGGTCGCGATCGGCGTGCTGATGCTGGGCCTGTCCGCGCGGACCATCGGCCGGTTCGGCGCGTACCGGGTGCTGATGGCGGGGCTCGTGCTGATCATCGCCGGACTGGCCCTGCTGAGCCGTGCCCCGGTGAACGGCTCGTACGTCACGGACGTACTCCCGCCCCTCCTCCTGCTCGCCACCGGCTTCGCCGCCGCGATGCCCGCACTGACCGGGCTCGCGATGGCCGGTGCCCGCGAGGAGGACGCGGGCCTGGCCTCCGGGTTGTTCAACACCACGCAGGTGGTGGGCGGTTCCCTGGGTCTGGCGGTGCTGTCCACCTTGGCGGCGGGCCGGACCGACGGGTTGCTCGACGGTGGGGCGGAGCCGGTGTCGGCCACCGCGGAGGGCTATCAGCTGGCCTTCCGGGTGGCGACGGTGATCGCGGTGGGGGCGCTGGCACTGGCGGCCGTGGTGCTGCGCCCGCCGGCCGGGGTGCGGGGACGGCTACGCCATCGGCTGATGGACCGGTTCCATCGGAGCCGTGACGTCGTCGTCGGTCCGGCGGGACCTGCCGAGGTGGTTGAAGAGGAGGTTCAGGACCACCGCGGCCACGCATCCCGTCGAGATGCCCGAGTCCAGGACGATCCGCGCCGTCTCGGGGAAGGCGTGGTAGAACTCCGGCGCGGTGATCGGGATGATCCCGACGGCCAGTGAGACGGCCACGATCAGGACGTTGTTGTCCTTCTCCAGGCCCGCCCGGACGAGCGTCTGGATGCCGCTGGCGGCCACCGAACCGAACAGGACCACGCCGGCACCGCCGAGCACCGGGCGCGGTACGACCGCGATCAGCGAGGCGGCCACCGGGCACAGGCCCATCAGCACCAGGAATCCGCCGCCGGTGGCGACGACGTACCGGCTGCGGATCCTCGTCATCGCGACCAGGCCGATGTTCTGGGCGAAGGCGCTGCACATGAAGCCGTTGAAGAGCGGGCTGAGCGCCGAGCCGAGCGTGTCGGCGCGCAGGCCCGCCGCGATGGTCCTCTCGTCCGCCGGGCGCTCCACGATCTCGCCCAACGCCAGCATGTCCGCGGTGGATTCGGTCATCGAGACCACCATCACGACGCACATCGACACGATCGCCGCGACCTGGAACTGCGGTGCGCCGAAGTGGAACGGGGTCGGGAAGCCGATCACGTCGGCGTCCGCGACCGGGCCGAAGTCCGTGACCCCGAACGGGATCGCGATCAGCGTGCCCACCACCAGGCCGAGCAGTACGGCGACCTGCTTGACGAAGCCGCGGGTGAAGCGCCGCAGGATCAGCACGATCACGAGGGTGGCCGCCGCCAGGCCGAGGTAGGTCGTCGAACCGTAGTCGTCCGCCGCGGGGTCGGGCCCCTGGGCCCACCCGAAGGCGACCGGCAGCAGCGAGACACCGATGAGGGTGATCACCGTGCCGGTGACGACCGGCGGGAAGAAGCGGACCGCCTTGCTGAAGAAGGGGGCGGCTATGAAGCCGAGGACACCTGCGACGATCACCGCTCCGAAGATGATCGGCAGTGCGTCGGACTTGTCCTCGGTCGAGGCGACGATCGCGGTCATGGGGGCGACACCGGCGAAGGTGACGCCGTTGACGAACGGCAGCCGGGCGCCGATCTTCCAGATGCCGATGGTCTGGAGGAAGGTGGCGAGTCCCGCGGTGAACAGACAGGCGCCGGTGAGGAAGGTCAGTTCGGTGCCGGTCAGGCCGATGGCCGCACCGACGATCAGGGGTGGGGCGACGACTCCGGCATACATGGCGGCCACGTGTTGCAGGCCTGTCGTCGCCATCTTGGCGGCGGGGAGTTTTTCGTCGACGGGGTGGGCGGACACGGGCGGCTCCTCCGGTCGGTTGACGGCACGTCGGCTCTGACGTGGGTTTCAAGGAGGTGATGCGAGGGCATGGGGGCACCTCCCGCTCGAGCGAAGCCGAGAGTGGGGGAGGGACCGTTGGGGAGGGGGACGGAGACCGTTCCGGGGCGCACACACGTCGGTGCACGCCCCGGCGACGGCCGCCGCGAACCCTCTTGGGGTCCACGGCTGCCGACCGGGAGCCGTCCCTCCCGGCCGGAGATCCAGTAGCCGTACGGCTAGTCGCCGGCGGCGATCCGGGCCAACCGCTGCGCCTGTTCGCGCGTCGACCGGGCGATCGCGTCCTCGTCGACGTGCAACAGGCGGTTGTCCTCGACGATCTGACGGCCATTCACGAACGAGGCGGTGACCGGGGCCGCGGCTCCGAAGACCAGTGCGGTCACCGGGTCGGCGATCGAGGCGTGGGCCAGGGTGTCCAGCTTCCACAGCACCAGGTCGGCCAGCTTGCCCGGCTCCAGGGAACCGATCTCGGCGCCGCGGCCGAGGACTTGGGCGCCGCCGTGCGTGCCGAGGCGCAGCGCCTGCCGGGCGTTGAGCGCGGCCTCCCGGTGCGCGCCGAGCCGGTTGATGAGCAGGGCGTTGCGCAGCTCGGTGTGGAGTTCGCCGGACTCGTTCGACGCGGTGCCGTCGACGCCGAGGCCGACCGGGACGCCGGCGGCGAGCATGTCGGGGACGCGGGCGATGCCGGCCGCGAGACGGGCGTTGGACGAGGGACAGTGGGCGACACCGGTCTTCGTACGGGCGAAGGCGGCGATGTCGGAGTCGTTCATATGGACGCAGTGCGCCATCCACACGTCCTCGCCGAGCCAGCCCGTGGACTCGAAGTAGTCGGTCGGCCCCATGCCGAACAGCTCCTTGCAGAACTGCTCCTCCTCGACCGTCTCCGAGCCGTGCGTGTGCAGCCGTACGCCGAGGCGGCGGGCCGACTCGGCGCCCTGCCTCAGCAGTTCGGTCGATACGGAGAAAGGCGAGCAGGGCGCGACGGCCACCTGGGTCATCGCGTCGAAGGCGGGATCGTGGTGCTCCCGCACGGTCGCCTCGGTCGCGGCGAGGGCACCGTCCAGGGTCTCGACGGCGAAGTCCGGCGGCAGCCCGCCGTCCTTCTCGCTGCGGTCCATGGAGCCGCGGGCGAGAGTGAAGCGGACGCCCATCTCGCGGGCGGCGCGGATGATCGAGCCGGACAGGTCGCCGGAACCCTGCGGGAAGACGTAGTGGTGGTCCATGGCGGTGGTGACACCGCCGCGGGCCATCATCGCCAGCGAGCCCTGCGCGGCGGAGTACGTCATCTGCTCGTCGATGCGCGCCCAGGTCGGGTACAGCGCGACGAGCCAGTCGAAGAGGTTGTGGTCGGTGGCCAGGCCCCGGGTGATCCACTGGTAGAAGTGGTGGTGGGTGTTGACCAGACCGGGGGTCACCAGGTGACCGGTGGCGTCGATGCGGCGTACGACGTTCTCCAGGCCCTCGGGGGCCCTCCCCGGGCCGAGCGCTTCGATGCGGTTGCCGGCGACGACGAGATACCCCGTGGCGTACTCGGTGTCTGCGGCGTCGACCGTCGCGATCGAACAGTTCTCGATGACGATGCGCTGGGCTGCTGCCATGGTTCGTCCTTAGCGCTGTTGTGGAGAGGGCACGGCAGGACCCGGGGAGTTTGAGTACCGCGGCCGGGAGCTTCGCCCACCGGCCGCGGGTGCCGAGAATGCGGAGACGGTCAGAGGTTGGTGAGGTCGACCGGGATCCTCGCCTCACAGCCGTCCCGCAGGATGGTGGCCTCGATCAGGCCGTACGGCCGGTCTGCGGCGAAGTAGACCTCGTTGTCGTTCTTCAGCCCGAACGGCGTCAGGTCCACCAGGAAGTGGTGCTTGTTCGGGAGCGAGAAGCGGACCTCGTCGATCTCACTGCGGTTGTTGATGATGCGCGCACCCATTTGGTACAGGGTCTGCTGGAGCGACAGCGAGTAGGTCTCGGCGAAGGCCTGGAGCATGTGCTTCCTGGCCTGCTCGTAGGACTTCTCCCAGTTGGGCATCTTCTGCTCGTCGTCGGTCCAGTTGAACCGCCAGCGGCCGGAGACCTGGGTGGCCAGGATGCGGTCGTACGCCTCGGGGAGCGTCGTGTACTTGTCCTTGACGTAGCCCCAGAATTCGGAGTTCGTCGAGTTCATCACGACGAGGTCCTTGAGGCCGGAGACGACCTCCCACGACGAGCCGTCGTAGGTGATCTGCGTGACCCGGGTCTCCTGGCCCTTGCGGACGAAGGAGTGGTTGACCTCGTCGGCGCCGATGAACTGCGAGTTGGCGTCCGAGCTCGCGATCCGCTCCCAGGAGTACTCCTCGATGCGGATCCGGGCCGTCTGGATCGGCTCCTGACTCGTCACGAAGTGCCGGGCGAGGTGGATGCCGAACTGCTCGGCGGACTCGATGCCGTGCTCCTTGGCGAACGCGTACACCGTGTTCTTGGTGGTGTCCGTCGGCAGGACGTTGGCGTTCGAGCCGGAGTAGTGGACCTCGTCCATGTCGCCGGAGAGGGCGACGGACACATTGAGGTCCTTGATGTGGTGGGTGGCGCCGTCCCGCGTGATCTTCACGACTCGGTTCTCGGCCTTGCCGTACTGGTTCTGTCCCAGGATCACAGGACGGGCCGGGCGGGAATTGTCTGCCATGTCTGCTAGCTCCCTCGGTAAACGGAGTAGCCGAACGGGTTGAGCAGCAGCGGCACGTGGTAATGCTCCCCGGGCTGTACGGCGAAGGTGATCGCCACTTCGGGGAAGAACACGGCACCGCTGTCCCGATTCGCGGGGGCGTCCTGCTGCGCATCGGCTTGCTTCTTCTCGAAATACGGCTCCACGGCGAAGTCGAGCCGTACGTGTGTGGTCCCCTCCGGCAGCGCCGGGAGGTCCTTGCACCGGCCGTCCGCGTCGGTCGCGGATCCGCCGAGCGTCTGCCAGTCCCCTCCCTGCCCGTGATGGGCGCCCCGACCGCCGCGGGCGGAGAGCTGGACGGCGACGCCCTCGGCTGGGCGGCCGACGCTGGTGTCCAGGATGTGCGTGGACACGGAGGCGGTGGTGCTCGTGCTCATGGTCAGGCGTCCTCTTCGACGATGCGGGCGAGCCGGATGCGGTTGATCTTCCCCAGCTCGGTGCGGACGGTCTCCCGCTCCTGCTCCGGCGAGTTCCCGATCCGCTCCTTGACCGCGTCCCGCATCTGCTCGCCGGTCCGGCCGGTCGCGCAGATCAGGAAGACATGGCCGAACTTCTCCTGATACGACAGGTTCAGTTCCAGCATCTGAGCCTTGAGCTCCTCGGAGGCGCCGGCCATGCCGCGCTGCTCCCGGGCCGAGGTCGGATCGCCCGGCTTGGGGCGGCCGATCGGCGGGTGCCCGGCCATCGCCTCCGCGAGGTCCACGGCGGTCAGCTCGGCCATCGCGGCATCGCTGGCGGTGTAGAGGTCCTCGGGGGTGGCGTACGGGCGGGCGGCGAGCAGTCGCCTGGCCCAGGTGGTGGCGGCGCAGGCCTCGTGAAGTGCGACGAAGGCCGCGTGCTCCTCCAGGGCATTGAACCGGGCCAGACCCGGGGGCGTGGCAGTCGAAGTCACGGGGGCCTCCGTGGCCGTCATCGGCCTAGCGTGCTGAACGGGCTGCGATTAGCTAACGCCCTCCGAAACACCGCGTCAACACTTTGTTGAAAATTCCGGGTAACAAAGCCCCCGGCGCCCCTGGCCCCGCCCTCAGACGCCCTTCTCGCGGTTCAGATAGTTGTAGACGGTGAACCGGCTGACGCCGAGCGCGCCCGCCACGGTCTCGACCCCATGCCGTACGGAGAAGGCGCCGCGCGCCTCGAGTATCCGTACGACCTCCTGCTTGGCCTTGCGGTCCAGGTCGGCCAGCGGCCTGCCCTGCTTGCGCTCCATGGCGGCCAGGATGTGATCGAGGGAGTCGGCCAGCTGCGGCAGCCGTACGGCGACGACGTCTGCGCCCTCCCAGGAGAGCACGACATCGTCGGGGCCGGCCTCGTCCGGCGGGAGCATCACCCCGCCCATGGAGTCGACCAGCGGCTTCACGGCCGTGATGAAGGGCTCGTCCTCGCTCACTGCTCGCCCTCCCCGATGACATTGACCTGGAGCGAGACCCGGGTGGCGCCCGAGTCCAGGGTCTTGCGCAGCAGCGCGTCCACGGCGGCGAGCACGGCATCAGCGGGACCCTCCGCCGTGTTGCCGAACGGGCCGACGTCCACCGCGTCCAGCTCGGCGGCCTCGATGACCTCACGGGCCACCAGCGCGTGCGCGGGTGCCTCGTCCAGGTC
Source organism: Streptomyces sp. NPDC051963 (assembly GCF_044593495.1). NCBI lineage: Bacteria > Bacillati > Actinomycetota > Actinomycetes > Kitasatosporales > Streptomycetaceae > Streptomyces > Streptomyces sp. NPDC051963. Next base: position 268,179 of record NZ_JBIUCC010000004.1, read on the forward strand.
GAAGGGCTCGGTCGTGAACTCCACTCTCAATCGCATTGCGCCCCCAGAACGCCTCTCCGACCTGCACTTTTCGGTCCACCGCGGCACAGTCGCGATGTGCCCCAGGCCGGTGGATCTCACTGCGACGGAGCCGCTTCGTCCGCCACGAGGCGACCCTAGCCGACCGGGCATCCCCTCGTCGGCTGTCGGGAGGCCGACCGCTACTTCAGACCGATCGCGGCGCATGCCTCCTCGTACTTCGGGGTGCAGATGTCCTTGACGGAGTAGACACCGTCCGCGATCACCGTCTCCTTGATGTTGTCCTTCGTGACGGCGACCACCGGGACCAGCATCGTGGGGATCTTCTTCTCGGTGGGGCTGTCGACCGTGTCCCTGGTCAGCGCGTCGAACTGGATGTCGCGGCCCTGGAGCTTGTACACCGCCATCTCCGCGGCGCGGGTGGCCTCCTCCAGGAACGGCTTGTACGCGGTCATGTACTGCTCGCCCGAGACGATCCGCTGGATCGCGTCCAGGTTCGCGTCCTGGCCGGTCACCGGCGGGATCCTGGTGGCGCCCGCCTCCTTCATCGCCTTGATGACGGCGCCCGCCAAGCCGTCGTTGGCCGCGTAGACGGCGGCGATGTCGTCGAGGCCGACGGCCTGGATCGCCTTCTTCATGTTCGCCTCGGCGACCGCCGGCGACCACTTGTCGGTGTCGTACACCTTGGCTATCCGGACCTTCTTCTCGAGCTCGCCGAGAGCGCCCTGCTTGTACTTCGCGTAGTTCGTGTCCGCGGGATCGCCGTTCATCATGACGATCTTGCTGGATGCCGCGTCGCCGCCGAGCGCCTCGATCACGGCGCGGCCCTGGAGCTCGCCGACGAGTTCGTTGTCGTGCGCGACGTACGCGTCGATCGGGCCCTGCGCGAGCCGGTCGTAGGCGATGACGGGGATGCCGGCGTCCTTCGCCTTCTGGACCTGGGGGGCGATGGCCTTGGCGTCCAGCGCGTCCACCAGGATGATGTCGACCTTCTGGTCCACCATCTGCTGGAACTGCTGGTTCTGTTTGTCCTGGCTCGCCTCGGCGTTGGCGTAGACGACCTTGCCCTTGCCGTGTGTGAGGGTGGCGACCTCCTTCTTGATGACGGGGTGGTCGAAGTTCTCGAAGCGTGCGGTGTCCGTGTCGGGCAGGAGCAGCCCCACGGTGATGTCGTCGCCCTTCTTCGGCGATGCGGAGTTGTCGCTTCCGCCGACGCCGTCGATGACCCCGCACGCCGTGAGGGCGAGAGCCGACGCGGAGGCGGTCAGGGCCATCGCGAGCCGGCATGCGGGGGTTCTGCAGAGCGTAGGAGCGCTCACGTCAGGCGCCTTTCGAGTGCGTGGGAGCGGGGTGACTTTCGCGCGGTTCACCGTGTCTGCCGTGTCTGCCCGGTCCCTGACCGTCACCGGCGCACTTCCTCGATGCGGACCGGGCGGTGCTCGCGGAGGGAGGCGGTGGCGGCTTCGGCGACCCAGCTGGACTCGACCGCGTCCGTGAGGGTGCAGGGGGAAGGACGATCGCCGCGGACGACCTCGGTGAAGGCGGCGAGTTCGGCGCGGAAGGCGTCGGCGAAACGGTCCATGAAGAAGCTGTGCGGGACACCGGAGGGGAAGGTCGTGCCGGGCTCGACGGAGCGGAGCGGCAGCTTGTCCTCCAGTCCGGCGGCGACGCTGTCGCGGGAGCCGTGGAGTTCCAGCCGGACGTCGTAACCCCGGGCGTTGTAGCGGGTGTTGGAGACGACGGCGAGGGTGCCGTCGTCCATGGTGAGGACGGTGGCCGCCGAGTCGACGTCGCCGAGGTCGCGGATCCACTCCTCGCCCCGGTTGCCGCCCGTGGCGTAGACCTCGACGACCTCGCGGCCGGTCACCCAGCGCACGGCGTCGAAGTCGTGGACGCCGCAGTCGCGGAAGATGCCGCCGGAGACGGCCGCGTAGTCGCGGGGCGGCGGGGCCGGGTCGAGGGTGGTGGAGCGGACGGTGTGCAGCCAGCCGAGGGCGCCGTTGTGCAGGGCCTCGCGGGCGGCGACGAACCCGGCGTCGAAGCGGCGCGGGTAGCCGATCTGGACGGGGACACCCCGGTCGGCGAGCTGCCGGGCGATCCGCGCGGCCTCGGCGGTGTCCGCGGCGACCGGCTTCTCGCAGAAGACGGGAATTCCCGCCTCGACCGCGGCCTCCAGCAGGGCGGGGTGGGCGTCGGTGGCCGCGGCGATGACGACGCCGTCCAGGCCCGCGCCCAGCAGGTCGGCCACGGAGTCGACGGCCTGCGCGTCGAGTTTCCCGGCGATGTCCGCGGCGCGGCCGGGCACGGCGTCCGTGACCACGAGGGTGTCCACCGACGGCAGGCTGCTGAGCGTCTGGGCGTGGAACGCGCCGATCCGTCCCAGCCCGATGAGTCCGATTCTCATGGCGCTGTACGTCCTTTCAGTCGGGGGCGCCGATTCAGTCGAGGGCCCCGATGACGTTCTGGTCCCAGTCGATGACGGAGCCGGTGACCACTCCGCTGCGCTCCGAGAGCAGGAAGACGACGAAGTCGGCGATCTCGTCCGCCCGGCCCAGACGACCCATCGGCAGGCTCTTCCCCGCCTGGAGCTGCCAGTCGTCGCCGGCGCCGTGGAAGGCGCGCTGGGTGGCGTCCTCGCCCTCGGTGTCCGTCCACCCGATGTTCAGTCCGTTGATGCGGATGCGGTCGAAGCGGTGGGCGTGCGCGGCGTTGCGGGTGAGCCCGGCCAGGCCCGCCTTCGCGGTCGAGTACGGCGTCAGGAAGGGCTGGCCGCAGTGTTCCGAGGTGGAGATGATGTTGACGATCGTCCCGGGGGCCTGCCGGGAGAGCATGTCGGCGACCGTGCCCTGCATCAGGAAGAACGGTCCGCGCAGATTGACGGCGATGTGCGCGTCGAACAGCTCCGGCGTGGTGTCGAGGAGCGAACCGCGTGAGGTCAGGCCCGCGGAGTTGACCAGGCAGTCAACTCGCCCGAACCGGCTGACCGTTGCGGCCACCGACGCCTTGGCCTGCACCACGTCGGCGACGTCGGTCCTGACGAACGCGGCCTGGGTCCCGGCCGCTTCGAGTTCCGCGACCAGTGCCTCGCCGGGCTCGGTACGGCGACCGGTGACGACCACCGAAGCGCCCTCGCGGGCCGCTGCCCGGGCGATGGCGGCACCGACCCCCTGACTGCCCCCGCTGACCAGCACGACCTTGTTGTCCAGCAGTGTCATCTCGATCTCTCCTTGGAACGGCCAGTGGGCATCCACTCGGGGTTGGCAAGCGCGGCCGGACGGCGCCCGGCCAGCACATCGGCGACACCTCGGGCCGCGTCGGCGTAGGTCGCGGCTTCGGCGCGGATGCTCATTCCCATCAGATGCGGGGTGAGCAGCACGTCGGGGTGGTCGAACAGCGGGTGGTGGACGGGGGGTTCGGGGTCGTAGACATCCAGTCCGACACCGGACAGCCGGCCCGCCACGAGCGCGTCCCGTACGGCGTCGAGATCCACCAGCCCGCCGCGACCGCAGTTCACCAGCACCGCCCCCGGCTTGACCGCCGTCAGGAACCGGCGGTCCACCAGGTGCCGGGTGGTGTCCGAGAGCGGCAGATGCAGGGTGATGACGTCGCTGTGCGCGACCAGTTCGCTCAGATCGGGGCAGTTGACCGTGTCCGGCGGTGTGGCGAACGGGTCGTGGGCGAGCACCCGCATCCCGAAGGCCTCCGCGAGCGCGCCGACCCGACGCCCGATGCGGCCGAAGCCGACGATGCCGATGACCGCGCCGCACAGGTCGCCGACGGGGACCTCGGCGCGCCGCGCCCACTGTCCGTCCCGCACCAGCCGGTTCAGTGGTCCGAAGCGTTTGACCAGGTGCAGCGCCATGCCCAGGACGCCCTCGGCGACCGCCTGCGAACCGCTGTCCGGGGTGATGACCACCGCGATGCCGCGCTCGGTCGCCTCGGCCACGTCCACCAGGTCCACGCCGACCCCGGTCCGGGCCAGCACCCGGCAGTCGGGCATCCGGTCCAGTGCGTCCCGGTCGACGACGGCATCGGCACGGACGATCGCCCCGACGGCCGCGGCCAGGTCGTCCGGACCCGGGTGGGCCACGAAGACGGCCCGTCCCCGCAGGGGCCCCTCCACCAGCGCGGGGTCGACCCTGCCGAGGGCGACGACGGTGGGGTCAGGCATGGCTCGCCTCGGCGTGCGGCTTACGCCCGTAGGCGGCGTCCGGGACGGTGCTGACGGGGTGCCAGCGTCCGTCCTCGGCCGAGGCGGCGACGGCGGCGAGGACCTCGGCGTCCTGGTGGGCGTCGTAGATGGTCGCGTTGCGCTGTTCGCCGCGGGTCAGCGCGGTGAGGAACTTCTTGGCCTCGATGACCTTGAGGTCGTCGAATCCCATGCTGTTGGCCGGTCCGGGCTGGAACCGCGCGTAGTCACCCATGGAGGCGTTGGCGAGGACGGTGGTGTAGCCGACGTTGGGTCCGCCGCGCCCGAGGCAGAGCCGCATCTCGTTGAGCTGCTCGAAGTTCCAGGACGCGGAGCCGTCGGTGCCGTAGACCTCGATGGCGAGTCCGCACTGCGGGCCGACGATGACGCGGGAGGCCTCCAGGGTGCCGACCGTGCCGGTGGTGTGCGGGCCGTCGGCGAAGCGGACCAGCGCGGCGACGTGGTCGTCGTTCTCGACCGGCGCCATCTCGCCGTCCTCGATGACCGCGAAGTGCGTACCGGAGCCCATGGGCAGGACGGGCCGCTCGGTGTACACGGTGGAGAGCAGCGAGCTGGCCTCGGCGATCGGTCCCACGACGTACTGGACGAGGTCGACGACATGGCTGAGCAGGTCGCCGAGTGCGCCGCTGCCGGCGAACTCGCGGCGGAAGCGCCAGGAGAGCGCGCCCTTGGGCTCGGCCGCGTAACCGCAGTAGAAGACGGAGCGGACGTTGGTGATCCGGCCGAGCGTGCCGTCCGCGACCAGTTCGCGGATGCGCTCCACGGCCGGTGCGCCACGGTAGTTGTAGCCGACCGAGGTCTCGACGCCGGCCGCCCGCGCGGCGGCGGCGACCGCGGCTGTTTCGTCGACACCCCGCCCGACCGGCTTCTCGATCCAGAACGGCTTGCCCGCCTCGGCGGCGGCGACCGCGATCTCGCGGTGCACATGGTTGGGCCCGCAGATGGAGACCACGTCGACCTCGGGGTCGGCGAGGACCGCACGGTAGTCGGCGGAGGATCTGGCGTAGCCGAGCACGTCACGGGCGTAGTCCGCGCGATCGGGTGCGGTGTCGGCAGCGTGCACGAGCCTTGGCCGCAGGCCGAGTTCGGGGTAGACGACGGGGATGGACTGGTACGCGCGGGTGTGCAGTCGCCCCATCCAGCCGACGCTGATGAGGCCTATGCCGAGCGTTGCCGCGTCCTCGGAGCCGTCGGAGTTGTCGCTGTTGTTCATGGTTGCGCTCCAGGGTGTGCAGGATCAGGACGCGGTGCGTGCCTGGTCGAGGTGGGCCGTGACGGCTGCGGCGAGCAGGGTGGAGTCGGAGCCGATGGCCACGAAGGTCCAGCCCTCGGCGATCCGGGCCGCCGCCCCGGCCCCGTCGTTCACCAGCAGGCCGGACGCCTTGCCGTGTGCCGAGGCGGTGGCGCGGACCTTGTCCAACGCGGCCGTGTAGACAGGCGCGTTGAACTGTCCGGGGACCCCTAGGTCGTGACTGAGGTCGCGGGGGCCGACGAAGAGGACGTCGGCGCCGTCCAGTGCGGCGATCTTGTCCACGTCGTCCAGGGCGGCGGCCGACTCGATCTGCACCACGCCGAGGGGGCGGTCCGCCTCGCGGTCCAGCGCCCCGGGATCAAGACCGAAGCGGCAGGCCCGGTTGTAGGTGGCCACGCCCCGGTCGCCGTCCGGCGGATAGCGCAAGTGCCGTAGCGCGGCGGCGACTTGGTCCGCGCTGTCCAGCCGGGGCAGCATCACACCGGCCGCGCCCAGATCGAGCACCCGCCCGATGCGGATGCGTGCCGCGGACTCGACACGGACGACGGTCGGCACCCCGTACGAGGCGGCGGCCGGGACGAGGGCCCGCACCTGTTCCTCGCCGCCCGCACCGTGCTCCAGGTCCAGCAGCAGCCAGTCGACCCCGGCGGCGGCGCAGACCTCGCCGGTGAGGGGAGCGGCGGTGCCGATGAAGGTGCCCACGGTCGTGTCTCCGGCGGCCAGCCGTCGGCGCAGGCGGCCGTGGTTTAGGGGTGAGGCGGTCATCCGAACCACCTCTGTTGCGCCAGCCCGACCTCGTACTCGCCACGCAGCGCGGCCACGGACGGTTGCTCGGCGACCTCGGTGCCGAGGAAAGTGCCCACGGTCGTATCTTCGGCGGCCAGCCGTCGGCGCAGGCGGCCGTGGTTCAGGGGTGAGGCGGTCATCCGAACCACCTCTGTTCCGCCAGCCCGACCTCGTACTCGCCACGCAGCGCGGCCACGGACGGTTGCTCGGCGATCTCGGCCGGAGCTACGTCCCACCAGACGCCCGCGCCGGGAAGGTCGGCGTGTGGGATGACGGGGACGACGATGACCACCGGGCCCTGGTGATCGCGGGTGGAGGCGAGGGCCTCGGCGAATTCGTCGGCGGTGGTGGCCCGGACGGCGTGTGCGCCGAGCCCGGCCGCGACGCGGACGAGGTCGACGTCGAGGTAGTCGCTCTCCAGGCGGGCGGGTTTGCCGTCGGTGAGATCGAGGGTGCTGTTGCGGTAGCGGAACTCGTTGCCGAACTCGGCGCCGGTGCGGCCCATTTGGAGGCGGTGGATGACCTGGTAGCCGTGGTTCTCGGCGATGACGACGGTGACGGCGGCGCGTTCCTGGGCGGCGGTGACCAGTTCGGTGGGTGCCATCAGGAAGGTGCCGTCGCCGATGAAGGCGGTGACGCGGGCCTGCGGACGGGATTCGGCGAGCCGGACGCCGATCGAGGCGGGCAACTCGTAGCCCATGCAGGAGAAGCCGAACTCCAGGTGGCAGTGGCGTCCCTCGGTGGCGTCCCAGACCTTCTGCAGGTCGCCGGGCGGTCCGCCGGCGGCGGCGATGATCGTGTCGCCGGGGCGGGCGTGCTCCTGGAGCACGCCGATCAGCTGGCCCTGGGTCAGCACCGCGTCCGTGTCGGTGACCACGTCGGAGTCGGCGGGCACCGCGCTCTTGTCGAACGGCATGCCCGGGTCGATGGCCCGGGCGCGCACCGGGACCCACCGGGCGTGCGCGGCTTCGACGCGCTCCCGCCAGGCGACGGGGGCGGCGATCCGCCGGGCCTCGACCTCGTCGGCGAGCGCGGCCAGGGCGCGCTTGGCGTCGGCGACGATGCCTACGGCGCCCAGCCGCCCGGCGTCCTGGATGTCCAGGTTGATGCCGGCGAAGCGTACGTCGGGGTGCTGGAAGAGCGAGTGCGAGGCGGTGGCGAAGTCGGTCAGCCGGGAGCCCACGGTGAGGACGAGATCGGCTTCCCTCGCCAACTCGTTGACGGCGGGGGTGCCTTCCAGCCCGATGCCGCCGAGCTGCCACCACGCGCGCCGCTGCACCGCGCCCTTGCCGCCGAAGGTCTCGACGACCGGGACGCCCGCCAGTTCGGCCAGCCGCTCCAACTCGGGCGTGGCACCGGAGTAGTTGACGCCCCCACCCGCGATGATCAGCGGTCGCCGGGCCTCGGCCAGCAGCTGCGCGACCTGCGTCACCTCGTCCGGGTCGGCGGCCGGCCGGCGGATCCGCCAGACCGTGTCCCCAAAGAGCGCGGTCGGGAAGTCGTACGCGTGCGACTGCACGTCCTGCGGCAGGGAGAGGACCACGGCGCCGGTGTGGGCGGGGTCGGTGAGCACCCGCATCGCCGCCGGAAGGGCGGTGAGCAGCTGCTCGGGCCGGGTGATGCGGTCGAAGAAGCGGGCCACCGGCCGGAACGCGTCGTTGACGGAGGCATCGGCCTCGCTGGGGTGCTGCAACTGCTGGAGCACCGGGCCCTGGTGGCGGGTCGCGTAGCTGTCGCCGGGGAGGAGCAGCACCGGCAGCCGGTTGACGGTGGCCAGGCCGGCGCCGGTGACCATGTTCAGCGCGCCGGGACCGATCGAGGCGGTGACGGCGAGGGTGGCGTGGCGGCGGGAGTGCTTGGCGTAGCCGGTGGCCAGATGGACGAGGGCCTGTTCGTTGCGGCCCTGGACGAACGGCATCCGGTCCGAGAACTGGTCGAGCGCCTGGCCGAGTCCCGCGACGTTGCCGTGGCCGAAGATGCCGCAGGTGGCCGGGATGAGTCGCCGTCGTTCACCGTCGGCGTCGCTGTACTGGTGGGAGAGGTAGGAGACGACGGCCTGGGCCACGGTCAGCCGTGTGGTGGGCTCGGGGCGGGAGGCGCTCACGGGGAAAACTTCCTTCCTTGCGTACGACGCTGTACGAGGACACGAACTGGGGGTGCTGACCCCGGTGTTCACCAGGGGCGGCCGTGCAGGACGACGGTCTTGGCCTCGGTCATCTCCTCGACCGCCGCGCGCGGGCCCTCCTTGCCGATGCCGCTGCCCTTGAGCCCGCCGTAGGGCATCAGGTCGGCGCGCCACAGGGGGGTCCAGTTGATGTGCACGGTGCCCGCGTCGATCTCCCGGATGGCCCGCACGGCGCCGCTGACGTCGCTGGTGAAGATGCCCGCGCCCAGTCCGTAGGCGGTGCCGTTGGCCTGGTCGATCGCCGACTGCCAGTCCTCGGCGGTGCTGACGGCGACGGCGGGGCCGAACAGTTCGTCCTGGCTGAACGGCGAGCCGGGTGCCACGTCCGCGACCACCGCGGGCGTGACGGCCGCGCCGTCCCGCTCACCGCCGGTCAGCAGCCGGGCGCCGCCCGAGACCGCGTCGGTGATGGACGCGTGGACGCGTTCCGCCTCCTGCTGGGTGATCAGCGTGCCGATACCGGTCTCCGTCGACGCGGGATCGCCCATGCGGATGGCCTCGACCTTGGGTACCAGCGCGTCCAGGAAGTCACCGTTGATCGCCGGGTGGGTGATGACGCGTTGTACGGAGATGCAGACCTGGCCCGCGTTGACGTAGCCTCCGAGGGCGACGGCCGATGCGGCGGCCTCCAGATCGGCGTCCGGCAGGACGACTACCGGGCAGGACGCCCCAAGTTCCAGCGACAGTTTCTTCACGCCTGCCATGCGGGTGATGTGCTCTCCGGTCCTGGTCGAGCCGGTGAAGGAGATCTTGCGCACCCGCGGGTCCGAGACCAGTGCGTCGCCGAGTACGCCGCCCGGCCCGGTCAGTACGGAGAGCACGCCCTCCGGCAGGCCCGCCTCGACGAAGCACGCGGCGAGCGCGAGCGCCGTCAGCGGTGTCGTACGGGCGGGCTTGAGGACGACGGCATTTCCGGCCGCGAGCGCGGGGGCGAGCTTGTGGAGGACCAGCAGCGCGGGATAGTTGAACGGGGTGATGGCGACGACCACCCCGCAGGGCTGGCGGAGGGTGAACCCGATCTTGTCGTGGCCGGTGCCCCGGTTGGCGTCCAACGGCAGTGTGTCGCCGTAGAGATGAGCGCCCTCGAAGGCGGCCAGCCTGATGATGTCGCCGGAGCGGCCCGCCTCGCCGGTCGCCTCGGTGATGGTCTTTCCGGTCTCGGCACTGATCAGCCGTGCCGTCTCGGCCGCTCTCCGGTCGGCCAGTACGGCCGCGCGGAAGAGGATCTGCATCCGTTCATGGGCGGGTGTCGCGCGCCAGACGGCCGCGCCCGCCTCGGCCGCCGCAAGCGCCGCCTCCACATCCTTCAACCCGGCCACCGGTACGGCCCCCACGGCCGCGCCGTCGAACGGCGAGGTCACTTCCTCGGCCTCGCACGAGAGCGCGGGCGTCCAGGTACCGCCGATCAGCATGTCCACCATGACAACTACCAATCCACAGGGGTTACTTACGAGAGGTGAGGGCTCAGTCGGAAGTGCTGAACGCGGCGTCGAACTGCCGGTCGGAGGCCTCCGCGGCCACCGAGCGGACGAAGCGCAGGGCCTCCGGCGCGGCGGTCTCCCGGTCCAGGCCGACGTCCTCCCACTCGACGGAGAGCGGGCCGTCGTAGCCGAGGCGGTTGAGCGCGCGCATGATCTCCTCCCAGTCGATGCCACCGCGGCCGACGGAGCGGAAGTCCCAGCCGCGCCGGGGGTCGCCGAAGGGGAGGTGGGAGGCGATGATGCCGTTGCGGCCGTTGAGGCGGCGGGTGGCGTCCTTGCAGTGGACGTGGGTCACGCGGTCGCCGTGGCCCTCAAGGAAGGCGACCGGGTCGACCTGCTGCCAGTGCAGATGGCTGGGGTCGAAGTTGATGCCGAACGCCGGGTGCTTCATGGCGGCGAGGGTGCGCTCGGTGGTCCAGTAGTCGTAGGCGATCTCGGCGGGGTGGATCTCCAGGCCGAAGACGACGCCCTCGGCCTGGAAGACGTCCAGGATCGGGGTCCAGCGCTCCACGAAGTCGTCGAAGCCCGCGTCGATGGTCTCCGCGGAGACGGGCGGGAAGCCGGCCAGCATGTACCAGATGCTGGAGCCGGTGAAGCCGTTCACCCGGGTGACGCCGAGTGCGGCGGCGGCCCGCGCGGTGTCGGCCATCTCGGCGGCGGCCCGGGCCCGTACCCCCTCGGGCTCGCCGTCGCCCCACACATGGGGCGGCAGCACGTCACGGTGCCGGTGATCGAGGGGGACGTCGCAGACGGCCTGGCCGGTCAGGTGGTTGGAGATCGCCCAGACATTGAGGCCGTGGCGTTCCAGGAGGGCCCGCTGCCGTTTGACGTACCCGGGGTCGGTGACGGCTTGGCGGACATTGAAGTGGTCACCCCAGCAGGCGAGTTCGAGGCCGTCGTAACCCCACTCGCCCGCCTTCCGGGCGAGTTCCTCGATCGGCATGTCGGCCCATTGGCCGGTGAAGAGCGTGACCGGGCGTCGGCTCATGGTGGAGGCTCCGATTCAGGCGTTTCCGGTGCGCAGCCGCAGCTGCGCCGGACGATCAGGTCGAGGGGCACCCGTGTCTCGGTGGGGTGCTCGGTCTTCGCCGCGGCGCCGGACTTACGGCCCTCGAGCGCGGTCAGCAGCATCCGCGCGCTGATCTCGCCGAGTTCGCGGTCGTGCCGGCGCAGGGCGGTCATCGGCGGATCGAGCAGGTCGCTGGAGACCGGGTCGTCGAAGGAGACCAGGGCGATCTCCGTGCCGACCCGGTACCGGTCGGCACGGAGTTGACGCAGCGCGCCGAGGGCGAGGGTGTCGCCCGCCGCGATGATGGCGGTCGGCGGCTCGGCCACCCGCATCAGTTCGGCCACCGCCCGCTGCGCGCTGGCCTCGGTCCACTCGTGGTCGCCGTAGGCCAGGTACTCCGGTGGCACCGGCAGCCGCCGTCCGCCCATGACGTTGCGGAAGGCTTCCAGGCGTTCGGTGGCGGGTGCGTTCTCCAGGCGCTTGACCTGGTCGGTCGGGCCGGTCGGCACACCCAGAAAGGCGATCTTGGTGTGGCCGTGGACGACCGCCAGGTGTTCCACGAGGGTGGCCATGCCTCCGGCGTTGTCCGGGCTGACGTAGCCCAGTCCGGTGTCCGGGATGACGTGGTCGATGAAGACGACCGGTCCCCGGTCCGGAACGTAGCCGCCACTGGTGGCGACCAGCAGTCCGTCGACCTGGCGGTCCTGAAGGGTGCGCAGGGCGACGGTCTCGTGCTGGGCGTCACGCTCGGTGTTCATCACGACGACCTGGTAGCCGGCGGCTTCCAGTACGTTCTGGGCCGACTTCAGCACCGTGGCGTAGAAGGCGATGGCGATGTCGGGGACGACGACGCCCACGAGCATGGACGACTGGGTACGCAGGGACCGCGCCGAGATGTTGCGCCTGAAGCCCAGCACGGTCGCCGCCTCGACGACCTTCCGCTGAGTGTCCCCCGGGATGCGGGGGTTGCCGTCCAGAGCCCGGCTGACCGTGGATACGGACACTCCGGCCATCGCGGCGACGTCGGTCAGGGTGGGACGACGTCGACGGGACGGATCGACCGGACCGACAGTCTGGTCCTGGCTGGAAGGCATCGGGGCTCCTTACAAGGGCGGTCTCTGCGGCGGACCTGTGCTATTTGGCCGCTCGGGCAAAGACACTGCCACGGGTGAGGATCGAATCCACAGTCGCCGCGAGGACGAGGATGGCTCCCTCGGCGACGTACTTGACCACGGTCTCCGCACCGATCAGGTCGAGGCCGTTGGAGATGGAACCGATGACCAGAGCGCCGAGCAGGGCGTCCCAGACGCTGCCGCGCCCGCCGAACAGACTGGTCCCGCCGATCACGGCCGCGGCGATGGACTCCAGCAGCACGGTGCCCGTGCCGGAGGAGGCCGAGACCCCGAGCAGTCGTGAGGCGGCGAGGATGCCGCCGAGCGCGGCCAGCGCACCCGCCAGGCTGAAGGCGATCATCTTGGCCCGGGCCACCGGGATGCCCGCCCGACGGGCGGCGTCCGGGTTGCCGCCGACGGCGTAGAGATGCAGGCCGAAGCGGGTCTGGGTGGTGATGTAGCTGAACACGGCGAGCAGTGCGAAGAGGATCACCACGGGGAGGGGCACACCGAGATAGCTGTTGAGCACGGCCACGGCTGTGACGCTGGCGACGCCGACCAGGACGCCCGGGACGACGACGTCACGCACCACGCTCACGTTGATGCCCCGGCGTCGGGACTCCCCCAGAGCCAGCAGACGCAGCAGGACGAACGTGGTGATGCCTGCGGCCATGAGTGTCCACCCCAGGGCGGGTGGCAGGTAGGTGCTCGACAGCGTGGCGATGCCGGTGCCGAAGAGGCTGACCTGTCCGGTGCCGCCGGGCAGCAGTACCAGGATCACGCCGAGCAACACGAGTTGGGCGCCCAGGGTGACGACGAACGACGGCACCCCGAACTGGGTGACGACTGCGCCCAGGAGCAGGCCGACCGCCGCCCCGGCCGCGATCCCGGCCAACAGGCCGAGCCAGGCTGGCCAGTTGTGGTTGACCACGAGGATCGCGGTGAGTGCCGCCGCCGCTCCGCTGGTGGCGGCGACCGAGAGGTCGATCTCGGCGAGCAGCAGGACGAAGACGATGCCCAGCGCGATCGTCGCGGTGACAACGATCTGCACCAGCAGGTTGGTGATGTTGCGGTTGCCCAGGAAGGCGCTGTCCTGGGCGGCGAAGAAGGCCCAGATCACGGCCAGCATGAAGACGACGGGGACGAATCGGTACCGTCCGGCGATGGCGTCGAGCGCCATCCGGCGGCGGGACTGGCGGCTTTCCACCCGCGCGACGGGCGGCGGGGCGGACGTGGCGGCGACGGCCGCGGGCGGTTGCTTCGATGTGGTCATGGGGCCGAGATTCCTGTGATGGCGGCGACGAGCTGGTCCGAGTTGGTGGTGCGTTCGGTGTTGTCGAACTCGGCGACCTTGTTGCCCAGGCGCAGGACGACGATGCGGTCGGCGACTTCCAGGACGTCGCGCAGGGCGTGCGAGATCAGCACGATCGCGCAGCCGTGTTCGGCGCGCAGTTGGCGGATCAGGTTGAGCACGCCGGTGCTCTGCTCGACGCCGAGCGCCGCCGTCGGTTCGTCCATCAGGACGAGCCGCGGGTCGGAGAGGGTGGAGCGGCAGACGGCGATGGACTGCCGCTGGCCGCCCGAGAGACGGCCGACCGGAGTGCGCAGGGAGGGGATCTTCGCGCCCAGCCGGCGGATGGTCTCCTGCGCCCGGTGCTCCATGTCCGCCCGGCGCAGACGTGCGCCGCGCAGCAGTGGGCCGGTCTCCTCCCGGCCGAGGAAGAGGTTCTGGACGGTGTCGAGGTTGTCGCAGAGCGCGAGGTCCTGGTAGACGGTCTCGATGCCGAGCGCCGTGGAGTCGATCGGGCGGCGCAGCTCGACGGGCTTGCCGTCGAAGAGGATCTCACCCCCGTCGGCGGGCTGAAGCCCGGAGATGACCTTCATCAGGGTCGACTTGCCCGCTCCGTTGTCGCCGACGACGGCCACGATCTCGCCCGGGGCGACGGCGAGGTCGATGCCCTCCAGGGCATGCACTCCGCCGAAGAGTTTGACCACCTGGCGGAGTTCGAGGAGCGGGGCCGCCGTGGTCACGGCGGCCGTTTCCTTGCTCATCCCATTTCCTTCTTGCAGGTCTCCGTGGCCGCGGTGGGACCCGTGCAGATCTGCTTCCAGGTCCAGACGCCGTCCTTGACGAGCGTGGAGACCGTGTCGGCGTGGAGGTCCTGTACGGGGAGGAAGGCCGCCGGGACGCCGGGCTTCATGAAGCCGTTGTCCACATAGATGTCGATGTCACTCTTGTTGATCTTGCCGGTCTTGAGCAGCTGCACCGTCAGTTCGGCGGCCTTGGAGGCCTGGAGCTTGAACGGCTTGTAGACGGTGCTGTACTGGTAGCCGAGCAGGATGTACTGGACGGCCTGGAGGTCGGCGTCCTGGCCGCCGATCACCGGCACCTTGCCGGTCAGCGACTGGGCCTTGAGCGCGGCGATGGCGCCGCCGGCGGTGCCGTCGTTCATCACGACCACGGCGTCGATCTTGTTGCCGGTCTTGGTCAGGCACTGCTCCATCTCGGACTGCGCCTTGGCCGGGTCCCAGTTGGGCGTGTACGTCTCGCAGGCGACCTTGACCTTCCCGGCCGTCACCAGCGGCTTGATGTACTGGTCCTGGCCCTTCTTGTACTGGGTGGTGCCGAAGTCGCCCTGGTTGCCGTAGATACGGGCGATGACCTTGGGCTTGGCGGTCGTGCCTTCGGCGAGCAGCTTGGCGGCGTCCTTGCCCTGGTTCTGGCCGACCGACAGCGAGTCGAAGACGACCTGTGCTGCCGCTTCGCCACCACGCGCGTCGTGGTCGTAGAGCAGCACGGGGACCTTGGCGACGGACGCCTTCTGGAGCGCGCCGCCGGCTATGTAGGGGTCGGCGGCGATCAGCACGATCGCGGCCGCTCCGCCGGAGATGGCGGTCTCGACCTGCTGGACCTGCTTCTGCGGGTCGTTCTCGGCGTTCTGGATGACGACCTTGGCGTCCGGCATGGCCTTCTGCATCGCGGCCTTGAAGTCGGGGCCGTCCTGAGTGGTGAAGCGCACGGTCGTGGTGTTGGGCAACAGCATGTAGACGGTCTTGCCGTCTCCACCGGCCGAGCCACTGCCCCCGCCGGAGCCGCAGGCGGCGACCAGGAGGGCCGCCGCGGGCAGGGCGGCCAGGCGTACGGCGAATCTTCGCGAACAGGGCATAAGGCGCATGGAAGACACTCCCTAGTGAATCCGGCCCTCAGAGTGCGCAAACCTTTGCACCCAGGTTTCTTCCGGGTCAACACTTTGAGCCAAAGAAGATGCGGGCCCCGAGATATCGTTTGCACAACGGCGCACGGCGGCAGCGGGCCCCGTATCAGAAGAAGCGCACGACAGCTGGCGCTTACCGACCGGTAGCGCCTTTGGCCGCTCCCGCCCCGGAGACCGCGGGGCGGATGTTTCGATTCGGACACCTACGGGGGGCGCGCAGGGGCCATGCCCCCTCGGCGCCGAGATCGATCATGACCGCAGGTCCGCTCGACGACCCACCGCTTCGGCATCGATGACCCGCGACCACCGGCCCGGGCGCGCCCGCCGCTCTCCGCGACACCGACTTCCGCCGACCCCTCTTGACAAGCGGCGACCCAGGGCGGCAATCTTCCATTAAGCAGAAACAAACTTCCACAATACGGAATCACTCGACATGGAAGGGAGCGCCGACCCTGATGCCAGGTTTTAAATTGAGCACAGCCGCAGACCAGCGCTTCAACGTCAACCTGTCGATCCTCTTCACGGAACTCCCGCTCCTGGAGCGCCCCGCGGCCGCCGCCGCGGCCGGCTTCACCGCGGTCGAGCTGTGGTGGCCCTGGGTCGACTCTCCCACCCCCGAGCAGTCCGAGCTCGACGCCCTCAAGCAGGCGATCGAGGACGCGGGCGTCCAGCTCACGGGCCTGAACTTCTACGCCGGACAGTTGCCCGGCCCGGACCGGGGCGCCCTGTCGCTCCCCGGCGAGGAGTCGGAGAAGTTCCGCGCCAACATCGACGTGGCGGCCGACTTCGCCCGGTCGCTGGGCTGCACGGCGCTCAACGCCCTGTACGGCAACCGCGTCGAGGGCGTGGACCCGGCCGAGCAGGACGCGCTCGCCCTGGAGAACCTCGTCCTCGCGGCGCGGGCGGCCGAGCGGATCGGCGCGATCCTGCTGATCGAGGCGCTGAACCGGCCCGAGTCGCCGCTGTACCCGCTGGTGAGCGCGCCCGCCGCCGTCGGGATCGTCGACAAGGTCAACGAGGCGACGGGACTCGGCAATGCGAAGTTCCTCATGGACCTGTACCACCTGTCCATGAACGGCGAGGACCTGCCGTCGGTGATCGAGCAGTACACGTCGAAGACCGGCCATGTGCAGATCGCCGACAACCCGGGCCGCGGAGCGCCGGGTACGGGCTCGCTGCCCCTCGAAGACCTCCTCGACCAGCTGAACAAGGCGGGTTACGACGGCTGGGTCGGCCTGGAATACAAGCCGGGCGACCGCCCGAGCGCCGAGGCCTTCGACTGGCTGCCCCGCTGATCCCCGTACCGAAAGGCACCCTCAGAATGAGCAATGCACGCGCAGCTTCCTCCCACCCAACCCGCCCTGCGATCGCCTGGATAGGCCTCGGCATCATGGGCTCCCCCATGTCCGAGAACCTGATCAAGGCGGGTTACGACGTCACCGGCTTCACCCTGGAGCAGGACAAGCTCGACCGGCTGGCCGCCGCCGGTGGCCGCGCCGCCGGTTCGATCGCCGAGGCCGTGCGGGACGCCGACGTGGTCGTCACGATGGTGCCGGCCTCCCCGCAGGTCGAGGCCATCGCGTACGGTCCGGACGGCATCCTGGAGAACGCGAGGTCCGGCGCGCTGCTGATCGACATGTCCTCGATCACCCCGCAGACCTCCGTCGACCTGGCGAAGGCCGCCAAGGACAAGGGCATCCGCGTGCTGGACGCCCCGGTGTCCGGCGGTGAGGCCGGCGCGATCGAGGCCGTACTGTCGATCATGGTCGGTGGCGAGCAGGTCGACTTCGACCAGGCCAAGCCGATCTTCGACGCCCTCGGCAAGACCATCGTGCTGTGCGGTCCGCACGGCTCGGGGCAGACCGTGAAGGCCGCCAACCAGCTGATCGTCGCCGTGAACATCCAGGCGTGCGCCGAGGCCGTGGTCTTCCTGGAGAAGTCCGGCGTGGACCTGACGGCCGCGCTGGACGTGCTGAACGGCGGGCTCGCCGGCTCCACCGTGCTGACCCGCAAGAAGGACAACTTCCTGAACCGGGACTTCAAGCCGGGCTTCCGTATCGACCTGCACCACAAGGACATGGGCATCGTCACGGACGCGGCGCGCAACGTGGGCGCCGCCCTTCCGGTCGGTGCGGTGGTCGCCCAGCTGGTCGCCAGCCTGCGTGCGCAGGGCGACGGCGGGCTCGACCACTCGGCCCTGCTGCGGGCGGTCGAGCGCCTCTCCGGCGCGCAGATCTGACGCCCGCCACACAGACCTCCGGGCCGCGGCGGTGCTGACATCTGTCCTGTCGCGCCCAAGCGCCGCCGCGGCCCGGAATCCAGTTCAACAAACTGTTGACGTCCAGATCGCCCCAAACCTAGGCTCCACGAAGCGGAAGTCCCTTTCCGAAGATTCCCGCTGACTCTCGTACGGAAGGTCCACGATGTCGAAGCGCGTGCTCACCACCGAGTCCGGCGCCCCGGTCGCCGACAACCAGAACTCCGCCTCCGCCGGCATCGGCGGCCCTCTCCTTCTCCAGGACCAGCACCTCCTGGAGAAGCTGGCGCGCTTCAACCGCGAGCGCATCCCGGAGCGCGTGGTGCACGCCCGCGGTTCCGGCGCGTACGGCTACTTCGAGGTGACCGACGACGTCACCGGCTTCACCCACGCCGACTTCCTGAGCACCGTCGGCAAGCGCACCGAGGTGTTCCTGCGCTTCTCGACCGTGGCCGACAACCTGGGCGGCGCGGACGCAGTCCGCGACCCGCGCGGCTTCGCGGTCAAGTTCTATACGCAAGAGGGCAATTACGACCTCGTCGGGAACAACACCCCGGTGTTCTTCATCAAGGACCCGATCAAGTTCCCGGACTTCATCCACTCGCAGAAGCGCGACCCGTTCACCGGCAAGCAGGAGCCGGACAACGTCTGGGACTTCTGGGCGCACGCCCCCGAGGCCACGCACCAGGTGACCTGGCTGATGGGCGACCGCGGTATCCCGGCGTCGTACCGCCACATGAACGGCTACGGCTCGCACACCTACCAGTGGACCAACGCCGACGGCGAGGCGTTCTTCGTCAAGTACCACTTCAAGACCAACCAGGGCATCCGCTGCCTGAGCTCCGAGCAGGCCGCCGAGATCGCGGGCAAGGACCCGGGCTCCCACCAGACGGACCTGCTTCAGGCGATCGAGCGGGGCGTCAACCCGTCATGGACCCTGCACGTCCAGGTGATGCCGGCGGCCGACGCGGCGGAGTACCGCTTCAACCCCTTCGACCTGACCAAGGTCTGGCCGCACAAGGACTACCCGCTCCAGCGCGTGGGCCGGCTGGTCCTGGACCGCAACCCGGACAACGTCTTCGCCGAGGTCGAGCAGGCCGCGTTCTCCCCGAACAACTTCGTTCCGGGCATCGGCCCCTCCCCCGACAAGATGCTCCAGGGCCGCCTGTTCGCCTACGCGGACGCGCACCGCTACCGCCTGGGCGTCAACCACACCCTGCTCGCGGTGAACGCCCCGAAGGCGACCGTCGCGGACAACTACGGCCGCGACGGCTTCATGGCCTCCAACTCCCAGGGCCGCCACGCCAAGAACTACGAGCCCAACTCCTACGACGGCCCGGCCGAGACCGGACGCCCGCTGTCCGCCCCGCTGGCGGTGGCCGGCCACACGGGCACGCACGAGGCCCCGCTCCACACCAAGGACGACGCCTTCTTCCAGGCGGGCGAGCTCTACCGCCTGATGTCCGAGGAGGAGAAGTCCCGTCTCGTCGCGAACATCGCCGGCGGTCTGTCCCAGGTCTCCCGCGACGACGTGATCGAGAAGAACCTGGCCCACTTCCACGCCGCCGACCCGGAGTACGGCAAGCGCGTGGAGGAGGCCGTCCACGCCCTGCGCGAGGACTGAACTCCCTGCCCGCGCCCGGCAACCGACCGACCCGGATGAGGGGTGGTCCCTCGGTACGGGGCGCGGGCAGGGTGTGGACCGCGGCGGTGTGCGAGCCAGTGCGGTGGTGAAGGCCCCGAGGCACTCCTTCTCGACCTGAGGGAAGGAGCACCCCGGTTCCGTCGCGCCCGCCGCGGTCCCG
Source organism: Streptomyces sp. NPDC051963 (assembly GCF_044593495.1). NCBI lineage: Bacteria > Bacillati > Actinomycetota > Actinomycetes > Kitasatosporales > Streptomycetaceae > Streptomyces > Streptomyces sp. NPDC051963. The sequence goes on from NZ_JBIUCC010000004.1 coordinate 287,509, forward strand.
GTACGACATCCCGAGGAGCGCCGGATACGGACAACCCGTATCCGGCGCTCCTCGGCGTGTTCCGGGGTGCGCCGGCGGCCCGTCCGCAGGACGCTGAAGGCATGGCACACCCACTGGAACATCCACTGGAACACCCGCACATCGTGGTGCACCCCCCGGCCCTGGACGGATCCCGGCGTGTCACCACGGACGACGACACGCTGGGGGTCGCCTCGCACATCGACGACGTGGGCGAGATTCTGCGGCTGGCCGATCTGTACGTGACGGACGTGGAGCAGAGTGACCTCATCGAGTGGCAGGGCGGCGGCCCGGACGACTGGCCGGGACTGTCGGAGCACCACGAGCAGTGACCCCGCCTGCCGCACAGGGCGTACGCCGTCTACGGAACCCTCAAATCAACCTCTGAAGACGGGCCTGGATGCTTCAACCACCCCCGGATACGGGCAGGAACCCCACACGCCGGGCCCGCCGGCACGGGGGCGGCGGGCCCGGCGTCAGTGCGAGCGCGGGACAGCGCGAAGGGCGGCCCATCCCTCCGGATGGGCCGCCCCTGGTGATGGTGCGCCGTGTCAGACCCTCAGCGTCCTGTCAGACCTTCAGTGTCTTGATCGATGTCGGCGCATGGCCGGGCTCGGTCGCCAGCTCCTCGAACTCCACCACGTTGCTGATGTCGTTGGTGGTGGACATGGAGATGTTGGTGACCCGCTCCAGGATCGCCTCGACGATCACCGGCACCTGGAACTCGGCGGCGAGCTTCTTGGCCTCCTCCAGTGCCGCGCCCAGTTCGTTCGGGTCGGTCACCCGGATCGCCCTGCAGCCGAGGCCCTCGGCGACCTTGACGTGGTCCACGCCGTAGACGCCCAGTTCGGGCGAGTTGATGTTCTCAAACTCCAGGTTGACCTGGAAGTCGATCTCGAACGCCCGCTGCGCCTGGCGGATCAGGCCCAGGTAGGAGTTGTTGACCAGGACATGGACGTACGGGATCTTGTGCTGCGCCCCGACCGCCAGCTCCTCCAGCATGAACTGGAAGTCGTAGTCGCCGGAGAGCGCCACGACCTGTGCCTCCGGGTCGGCCTTGGCGACGCCGAGCGCGGCCGGGACGGTCCAGCCGAGGGGCCCCGCCTGGCCGCAGTTGATCCAGTGCCGCGGCCGGTAGACGTGCAGCATCTGGGCGCCGGCGATCTGCGAGAGGCCGATCGTGGAGACGTACCGGGTCTCCGGGCCGAAGGCCTTGTTCATCTCCTCGTAGACGCGCTGCGGCTTGATCGGGATGTTGTCGAAGTGCGTACGGCGCTGGAGGGTGGCCTTGCGCTCCTGCGCGGCGGCGGCCCAGTCGGAGCGGTCGGGCAGCTTGCCGGCCGCCTTCAACTCCCTTGCCACCTCGACGAAGAGCTCCAGGGCCGCCTTCGCGTCCGACGCGATGCCGTAGTCCGGCGCGAAGATCTTGCCGATCTGGGTGGGCTCGATGTCGACGTGGACGAACTTCCGGCCGGCCGTGTAGACGTCGAGCTTGCCGGTGTGGCGGTTGGCCCAGCGGTTGCCGATGCCGAGGACGAAGTCGGACTCCAGGAAGGTCGCGTTGCCGTAGCGGTGCGAGGTCTGAAGGCCCACCATGCCGGCGTTCAGATCGTGGTCGTCGGGCAGGATGCCCCAGCCCATGAGGGTGGGGACGACCGGGGTGCCGGTCAACTCGGCGAACTCGACGAGGAGTTCGGCCGCGTCGGCGTTGATGACACCACCGCCGGCCACGATCAGCGGGCGCTCGGCGGCGTTCAGCATCCCGATCGCCTTCTCGATCTGGGCGCGGCTCGCGGCGGGCTTGTACACCGGCAGCGGCTGGTACGTCTCCGGGTCGAACTCGATCTCGGTGAGCTGGACGTCGATCGGCAGGTCGATGAGGACGGGGCCGGGACGGCCGGACCGCATCAGGTGGAAGGCCTGCTGGAAGACGCCGGGGACCTGCGCGGCCTCCAGGACGGTGACGGCCATCTTCGTGACCGGCTTGGCGATCGAGGCGATGTCGACGGCCTGGAAGTCCTCCTTGTGGATCACGGCGGTCGGGGCCTGGCCCGTGATGCAGAGGATCGGGATGGAGTCACCGATGGCGGAGTACAGACCGGTGATCATGTCGGTGCCGGCGGGGCCGGACGTACCGATGCAGACCCCGATGTTGCCCGGGTGGGTCCGGGTGTACCCCTCCGCCATGTGCGAGGCGCCCTCGACGTGCCGGGCGAGGGTGTGCTGGACACCGCCGGAGGCCTTGAGGGCCGCGTAGAACGGGTTGATCGCCGCGCCCGGGACACCGAACGCGTCGCTGACGCCCTCGCGCTTGAGGATCTCGACTGCCGCGCGGGCAGCGGTCATACGAGCCATTGAGTACTCCTGCTTCGGCTGTCGGATGTGCACTCCCGTCGCGCCCCGCGGTGAGTACTTCCGCATAGTGGAATTAGTTTTCTACTATCTGGAAACAATGTAGGCGGGTCGGGGAAGGGCAGTCAAGAGACGGACAAGCAGGGGTTTCCTGGAGGACGATGGCAGCGCTGTCCCGGTGTGCGGTCGCGATCTCGTCCTGGAGTGGGCCATGTCCGAGAGCGTGTCGGTGCGCTGCCCGGCCTGTCGGCGCGAGCAGCTCTACACGGCTCCGTCGTATCCGTGCGCGTGCGGCGCGCCGGTGATCGTGCAGCTCGATCCGGAGGGGACCGCGACGGCCGTCACCCACCCGGTCTGGGACGAGCAGTGGGTCACCGTGCACTGCGCGTCCTGCGGCCGCAGCGACCAGTGGCCGCGGCCGGAGCTGGGCTGCGCCTGCGGCACTCTGCTGCGGATCCCGATGGCGCGCGCGGCTGACGACGGCGAGGCGGCCGAGCCCGCGACGCCGGCCCCGCGACGCGCCTTCAACCCGGTGACCATCCGCACGGCCCGCGACGCCGTCACCGCCGCGGCCCTCTATCTGCGCTGGCTCGGCTACGAGGACATCCGCCGGGCGGACCAGCGACCCCCGTCCGGCATCGGCCTGGCCGCCCGCGGCCTGGTGGCGCAGGTCGATCCGACCGTGCGCCCCGCCTCACTGCGGGACGTGGAGTGCCTGTGGCTGACGGCCATGACGGAGTCCGCCGACTGCGTCTACTTCTCCCTCGCCGGATACGCGACGGACGCCCGCACCCGCGCCGACGCCCTGGGCGTCCCGCTCTTCGTCCTCGACCTCACGGGCACCCCCCAGCCGGTCAACGGCCTCGCCGACGAACTGGACGCCACGGGCACCAGCGACGCCCTGTAGCCGAGCGTCAGAGCCCCCGCGCCGCCTCCTCCCGCAACTCGATCTTGCGCACCTTCCCGGACACGGTCATCGGGAAGGACTCCAGGATCCGCAGCCGGCTCGGGATCTTGTAGTGGGCCAGCCGTCCCTCGCAGAAGGACCGCAGTTCCTCCAGGACCGGCGGGTCGGCCGGGTCGCGCGGGATGACACAGGCGAGGACCTCCTCGCCGTAGCGCTCGTGCGGTACGCCGACCACCTGGACGTCCGCGACCTTCGGATGGGCGTAGAGGAACTCCTCGATCTCACGCGGGTAGATGTTCTCGCCGCCCCGGATGATCATGTCCTTGATGCGGCCGACGATCTCGACATAACCGTCCTCGCGCATCACCGCGAGGTCACCGGTGTGCATCCAGCGGGCGGCGTCGACGGCCTCGGCGGTCTTCTCGGGTTCGTTCCAGTAGCCGAGCATCACGCTGTAGCCGCGGGTGCACAACTCGCCCGCGGTGCCCCTGGGTTGTGTCACCCCGGTCGCCGGGTCCACGACCTTGACCTCGACGTGCGGCAGCACCCGGCCGACCGTGCCGGTGCGGTGTTCCAGGTCGTCGTCGCGCCGGGTCTGCGTGGAGACGGGCGAGGTCTCCGTCATGCCGTAGCAGATCGACACCTCGGCCATGTTCATCTCGGCGACCACCCGCTTCATCACCTCCACCGGGCAGGGCGAGCCCGCCATGATGCCGGTGCGCAGGGAGGAGAGGTCGTACGAGGCGAAGTCGGGGAGGTTCAACTCCGCGATGAACATGGTCGGTACGCCGTACAGGGAGGTGCAGCGCTCCTGCTGGACGGCCTCCAGTGTGGCCTTCGGGTCGAAGGAGGGGGCCGGGATCACCATGCAGGCGCCGTGGGAGGTGGCGGCCAGATTGCCCATGACCATGCCGAAGCAGTGGTAGAAGGGCACGGGAATGCACACCCGGTCCTGCTCGCTGTAGGCGATCGACTCACCCACGAAATAGCCGTTGTTGAGGATGTTGTGGTGGGAGAGGGTCGCGCCCTTGGGGAAGCCCGTCGTGCCCGACGTGTACTGGATGTTGATCGGGTCGTCGCAGGACAGAACCTCGTACGGGACCGGCGTCCCCCGCGCGATCAGCGCGTCCCAGCCGGGGTCCCCGATGAACACGGTCTCCCTCAACTGCGGGCACTTGCCACGCACTTGCTCGATCATCGCCCGGTAGTCGCTGGTCTTGTGGCGGAGCGAGGCGAAGAGCAGGGAGATCCCGGCCTGGCCCAGGACGTACTCGACCTCGTGCGTACGGTACGCCGGGTTGATGTTCACCATGATCGCGCCGATACGGGCGGTGGCGTACTGGACCAGCACCCACTCGGGGCAGTTCACCGCCCAGATGCCCACCCGGTCGCCCTTGGTGACACCGCTCGCGAGCAGCGCGTACGCCAACTCGTCGATGTCCGCCGCGAATCGGGCGTAGGTCCAGCGCCGCCCGGAGGGCACGTCGACGAGCGCCTCGCGGTCCGGCCAGGCGGCGACGGCCCGGTCCAGGTTGGCGCCGATCGTCTCGCCGAGCAGTGCGGTCCCGCTCGTCCCGTGGGTGTACGAGGTCACCGGAAGTCCTCCTCGCGGTACTCGGCGTCCGAGCCGGCGGCCGTGGCCTCGCGCAGCTCGATCCGGCGGATCTTGCCGGAGACGGTCTTGGGCAGCGGCGCGAACTCCAGGCGGCGGAGGCGCTTGTAGGGGGCGAGGACCTCACGGGAGTGCTCGAACAGCACCTTCGCGGTGCCCGGCCCGGGTTCCCAGCCCGCCGCGAGGACGACATACGCCTTGGGCACCGCCAGCCGCAGTGCGTCCGGCGCGGGCACGACGGCCACCTCGGCCACCGCATCGTGCTCCAGCAGGGCGCTCTCCAGCTCGAAGGGGGAGATCTTGTAGTCGGAGGCCTTGAAGACGTCGTCGGAGCGGCCGACGTAGGTGAGGTAGCCGTCGGCGTCCCGGGAGCCGATGTCGCCGGTGCGGTAGTAGCCGCCGGCCATCGCCCGGGCCGTACGCTCCGGGTCGCCGTGGTAGCCGGTCATCAGGCCGACGGGGCGGGCCGACAGGTCGAGGGCGATCTCGCCCTCCGCGGCGCCGGGTGCGCCGGAGACCGGGTCGAGGAGTTCGACTCGGTAGCCGGGGCCGGGACGGTCCATGGAGCCCGTCTTCAGGGGCTGGCCGGGGCTGTTGGAGATCTGCACCGCGGTCTCGGTCTGGCCGAAACCGTCGCGGATGGTCACGCCCCAGGCCCGCCGCACCTGCTCGATGACCTCGGGGTTCAACGGCTCCCCCGCCGCCACGGCCTCGCGCGGCGGGGTGCGCAGCTGGGTCAGGTCGGCCTGGATGAGCATGCGCCACACGGTCGGCGGGGCGCAGAACGTGGTCACGCCCGCCCGGTCCATCTCCGCCATCAGCCGGGCCGCGTCGAAGCGCGTGTAGTTGTGGATGAAGACGGTCGCCTCCGCGTTCCACGGAGCGAACAGGTTGGACCAGGCGTGCTTGGCCCAGCCCGGGGAGGAGATGTTCAGGTGGACGTCGCCGGGTTTGAGGCCGATCCAGTACAGGGTCGCCAGATGGCCGATCGGGTACGAGGTGTGGGTGTGCTCGACCAGCTTCGGGCGGGCGGTGGTGCCGGAGGTGAAGTACAGCATCAGCGGGGCGTCGGCCATGGTCGGCCCGTCCGGGGCGAAGTCGGCCGAGGCGGCGTACGCGTCCTCGTACGCCTGCCAGCCCTCGGGCACCCCGCCGACCGCGATGCGCGTGTAGTCGCCGGGCACCTCGTCGAACTTGCCGGTGTCCTCGGCCCGTACCAGCACCTGCCGCACGTGCCCGCGCTCCACCCGGTCGCGCAGGTCGGCGGGGCCGAGCAGCGGGGTGGCCGGGATGACGACGGCGCGCAGCTTCATCGCGGCCAGCGCCGTCTCCCACAGCTCGGACTGGTTGCCGAGCATGACGAGGATCCGGTCCTCGGCGCCGACGCCCTGCCCGCGCAGCCAGTTCGCCACCCGGTCCGACCGGTCGGACATCTCCGCGAAGGACACCCGGACCTCGGTGCCGTCCTCCTCGACGATGTGCAGGGCGGTCCCGTCGTTGCCGTCGGCGATGACGTCGAACCAGTCGAGCGCCCAGTTGAACCGCTCGGGCCGGGGCCAGCTGAATCCCTCGTACGCCTGCGCGTAGTTCTCGCGGTGCTCCAGCAGGAAGTCCCGCGCACTGCGGAAGAGCTCCGTCGCCGTCGTCATATGTCCTCCTCGTCACCGGACCATTGCCGGGCGGCTCTCTGCCATCGTGTAATTCGTGATGCAGGTCTCACTACCCCCGAACGAGGGTGTGCGCCGCAGGGAAAGGGCGAGCAGGTGACAGCGGACGCAGCCGGTACGGCCGAGATACGCCATGCACTGGTGCGGCTGCGACGCACGACCGGCCTCCCGATCGCCTTCGGCGGCCTCGTGGAGCCGGGGCGGCAGCAGGTGCGCATCAGCGAACTCAACGGCACCGCGACGCCCGCGCTGAGCGCGCTCGTGGTGACCACCGGGAACGGGCTCGGTGGCCGGGCGGCCGCGCTGGCCCGCCCCTGCGCGGTGACGGACTACTCCTCGTCCCGGCAGATCAGCCACGAGTACGACATCCCGGTCGCCGCGGAGGGGCTGCGCTCGGTGCTCGCGGTTCCGGTGGTGGTACGACGCCGGGTGCGCGGTGTGCTGTACGGCGCCCTGCGCACGGCCCAGCCGCTCGGCGACCGCATTCTGGGCGCCGCGATGCAGGCCGCGCGGGACGTGGAGCAGGCGCTGGCCGTGCGGGACCAGGCGCAGGGCGTGCTGGCGGCGGCCGTGCGCGCCGAGCCGGCCCGGGATTCCGCGGCGGGGGCCGTCCGGGAGCAGGTGCGCGAGGCCCATGCGGCGCTGCGCGCGCTGGCGCCGCGGATCGCCGACCCGGCGCTGCGGGCCGAACTGCTCGACGTGTGCGGCCTGCTGACCCCGCCGGCCCGGACGGAGGGGGTGGAGCTGGCTCCCCGCGAGGTGGATGTGCTGGCCTGCGTCGCCGCGGGCGCCACGAACTCGGCCGCCGCGGAACAACTCGGTGTACGGACCGAGACGGTCAAGTCGTATCTGCGGTCCGCCATGCGCAAGCTCGGTGCGCACACCCGCGGGGAGGCGGTGGTCGCGGCCCGCCGGGCGGGACTGCTGCCGTAGGACCGGTCCGCAGGGCCGGTCCGGCGATCGGGCAGATCGTTGCACCATCCTTCTATTCAGTCGCCCGCGCTTTGAATTTCCCCATGCTCCACGCCCCTGTTATTTCCCTCACCTCGCCACACGTCCGAATTTCAAAGACCCATTGCCTAATATTGGCCCGGACACGACACACGGAGGGGAGCGGTGACCGTGCGACGGGACTTCACGGAGCCTGCCAGAAGCCGCCCCGACCTGGTCATCGGCCGGGAGGAGCTGGTCACGGCGGCGCGTGAGCAGCTCGGCCGAGGCGGCAGCGTGCTGCTGCACGGCCCCGCCGGAATAGGAAAGTCGACGCTCCTGCGGGCGTTGGCCGCGCAATTTGCCGATGCGGCACGCACCGTGTTGCGCTGCTCGGCCACCGAGTCGGAATCCCACCTCCCCTTCCTCGCCCTCGCCGACCTGCTCGGTCTGGCCCTGGACGAGGTGTCCGACCGGCTGCCCGCCGCCCAGCGCACCGCGCTGGAGTCGGCGCTCACCGGCCGCGGCGAGTCCACCCTCCAGCGCGACGGGCTCGCGCTGCGCCTGGCGGTGCTGTCCGCGCTGCGCGCCCTCGCCGCCGAAGGACCCGTGCTCATCGTCGCCGACGACCTCCAGTGGCTGGACCCGGCCAGCGCCGAGCTCCTCGGCTTCGCCGCCCGCCGCCTCGGCGACACCCCGGTGCGGATGCTGTGCGCGGTCCGCACGGAGGGCCAGGAGTACGACCGCCATCTACGCGCGTCCCCACCGGACACCCTGGCCGTCCGCGTCAACCCGCTCTCCCGCACCCAGGTGTCCGACCTGCTCGACCACCGCGGCTACCCGGGCCTGTCGCGCGCCACGGTCCGTGAGATCCACCGCACCAGCGGCGGCAACCCGCTGTTCGCCCTCGAACTGGGCCGTGCGCTCGCCGAGAGCCCCGCGCGTCCCCGGCCGGGCGAGCCGCTGCCGGTGCCGACCTCGCTGCGGGCCCTCGTCCTCAGCCGGCTGGAGAACCTCTCCGACGAGGTCCGCCACACCCTGCTCGTGGCCAGCGCCGGCGCCCGCCCGACGCTGGCCCTGCTGCATGCGGCCGGCCGCGAGAACGCCGAGGCGGAGACCGCGCAGGCGGCCGCGCTCGGGCTCCTCGCGACCGAGACCGAGGGTCCCGCCGTACGGTTCGCGCATCCGCTGATCTCGGCCGCGCTGTATGCGGAGGCGGCCGCGCAGGAGCGGCGGGCGGCGCATGCCGCGCTGTCCACCGCGGCCTCCGACCCGATCGAGCGGGCCCGCCATCTGGCCCTGGCGACGAACGGCACCGATCCGGAGGTGGCGGCCCGGCTCGCGGAGGCCGCCACCCTGGCCCGGGACCGGGGCGCGCCGTCCGTGGCCGCCTCGCTCGGCCTGCTCGCGGCCCGGCACACCCCGGCGGACGGCGCGCCCGGCCAGGAGGTGCTGCGGCTGGCGGCCGCCGAGGACGCGATCACCGCCGGCGATCTGGACCTCGCCCGGGACATCGCCCGCGAGGTGCTCAGCCGGACGACCGTGCCCGAGGACCGGGTGCGGGCCTGGATCATCGTGATCGACACGGCGGGCCACGCCATGACGGAAGTCGACGCGGTCTTCCCGCAGGCCCTCGCCGACGCGGGCGACGACCCCAAGCTGCTCGCCCTGATCCACTACCAACTCGCCTGGCGGGGCCTGCTCGTGGAGGGCGACTTCGACGAGGCCCGCCGGGAGGCGGCGTACTCGGCGGACCTGGCCGCGCGGGCCGGCGACCGGTACACCGAGCTCATGGCGCTCGCCTTCCAGGCCCAGATCGAGACCCTGATGGGCCATTCAGACGCCCCCGCGACCATCCGGCGCGCGCTGACGGAACCCCAGGACCCGCGGGTGTCCTGCCATCACAACGGAGCCGGCTACTCCCGGTTCCGCTGGCTGATCATGAGCGATCAGCTGGCGGAGGCCCGTGCGACGGTCACCGCCCTGCTGCGCGAGGTGCGCCGGCGCGGATCGGTCGAGAGCGAGGTGCACTTCCTGCGCGGGGTGGCCGAGACCGAACTGCGGTCCGGGCACTGCGGCCGTGCGCTGGACCTGGCCCGGGAGGGTCTGCGGCTGGCCCGGGACACCGGGATCGGCGAGGTCGCCTCCGCCGTCCTCACCTCGATCGCGGAGGCCTCGGGCGGTGAGGTGGACCGGGCGCTGGCGCTGGCCCGGGAAGCGGTGGAGCACGCCGAGGAGGGCGGCGACCAGGTATATGTCTCCCGGGCCCTGGCCGCCCTCGGGTACGCCCAGCTGGTCGCCGGGGACGCGGCCGAGGCGGTCCGTTCGCTGCGCCGGGTGCGGGAACTGGAGCAGGGGCTCGGCATCACCGACCCGGCGCGCGGCCGCTGGCACGGCGACCTCGCCGAAGCGCTGGTGCGGATCGACGAGCCGGCCGAGGCGCAGGACGTCATCGACGTCGCCCGCGAACAGGCGATGCGGCTCGGCCGCGAGAGCGTGCTCGCCGTACTGGACCGGGCGGAGGCCCTGGTGCGTGCCGCACGGGGTGAACACGACGCCGCCGTCGCCCAGTTGACGTCGGTTCAGGACCGGCTCGGCAAGCTCGGCTACGGCCTCGAAGAGGCCCGGGCCGCGTTCGTGCTGGCCTCGCTGCGCACCCGGCGGCCGGGGCCGACGTCGTACGACGAAGCGGCCCGGCTGTTCCGCCGCTGCCGCGCGCTCCCCTGGCTCAGGCAGGTGGACGCGGCGGCTGCCGTGAGCCCGCCGGAGCCCGCCGCCGAGCCGCCTGTCGCGCTCGACGGCCTGGAGGGTCTCGCCTCGATGGAGCGTCAGGTCGCCGCGCTGGTCATGGAGGGCGCGACCAACCGGGAGATCGCCGGGCGCCTGTTCATCAGCGTGAAGACGGTCGAGGCGACCCTGACCCGGGTCTACCGCAAGCTGGGGATCCGATCGCGCGTGGATATCGTCCGACTGGCGGCAGAACGCCGCGCGAAGTGACACCGGTACGGGTTTACTGAGCCCGACCGAGGGTTTTCCCTGCCCAACTCCCCTAGGGGGTTCCCTCATTGGGAGGTGGGCGCTGCCGCCCTAGCGTATGAGCGTGCCGCTCGCTCGGGCATACGAGGGTCGGTCCCGAGACCCCCGTGGCAACCCCCCACACCCGCGCGTCCCCCCACCGGCAACCCCTTGAGGAGACTCATGTTCGGGCTCAACCGTGCCACGAAGACCGCCGCCGTCGTCGCGGCGACCGCTGCCGCCGCCGCGACCGCGCTGCTGACCGCCCCCACAGCGGTCGCCGCCCCGCAGCCCATCGTCGGCGGTACGACGACCACGACGACCGTGTACCCGTTCATGATGCAGATCACGGACGCCTCCGAGAACCAGTTCTGCGGCGGCACGCTCGTCTCGGCCACCAAGGTCGTCACGGCCGCCCACTGCATGGTCGGCGAGACCACCAGCAGCGTCAGAGTCGTGGGCGGCCGCACCTATCTCAACGGGACGAACGGCACGGTCAGCCGGGTCACCGACATCTGGGTCAACCCCGACTACACCGACGCCACCAACGGCGACGACGTGGCCGTCCTGACCCTGGCCACGTCGATGTCGTACACGACCGCGCCGTATGTCTCCGCCGACGACACCGATGTGTACGCGGCCGGCACCACGGCCCGCATCATCGGCTGGGGCACCACCTCCTCGGGCGGCAGCTCCTCCAACCAGCTGCGTACGGCGACGGTCCCGATCGTTTCGGACTCCAGCTGCGGCAGCTCCTACGGTTCGGACTACGTCCAGTCCGACATGGTTTGCGCCGGTTATGAAGACGGCGGCGTCGACACCTGCCAGGGCGACAGCGGCGGTCCCCTGATCATCGGGGGCGTCCTGGCAGGCATCACTTCCTGGGGCGAGGGCTGCGCGGATGCGGGTTACCCGGGTGTCTACACCCGGCTGACCACCTTCTCGGACGAGGTCACCGAGCAGATCAACTCGTAACCGCCAGATCTCCTGAGCCACCCCTCAGGTGAGAAACCAGGGGGCGTTGCGGGCTTCCACGAGCAGCCCGCAACGCCCCCTATCCATGTCCGCCCGCCCTCAGGGCTACGGGATGACGGTCCCGAAGCGGATGTCGTACGACGCGTCCCGGTGCAGCACCTGGAGCATGCGCGCACCCTCCTGCGTCACCTCCTCGCGCTCGGCCTCGGTGAGCTCGGCGAAGGGCTCGATGACGAGGGCGCCGTCGAGGATCCGCCACACGCCCGCGAGGAAGCCGTCGACGAGGAGCGGACAGTAGAACGTGTTGGCCTGCCAGGTGCGGCCACGGGTCGCGGGCGGCATCACGCGGGTGCGGTCGGCATGCGAGAGGAGCAGGTTGTCGAACTCGGGCAGGAAGCGGGGCGGGGCCGGGGTGTCGGGGTCGGGGCGGGGGGCGTCGGGGAGGTCGAAGAGTTCGACGCCGTTCTCGTCCCGGAAGGTGAGCAGCCTGGGGCGGAGCCGTTCGAAGACGGGGCGCATCCGGGTCAGGCCGGACCAGGTCTGCATGTCCTTCACCGAGGCCGGGCCGAACGCGCCGAGGTAGCGCAGGACCGCGGCGTCGGCGGACGCGGCGGGCTCGGCCGGGCGGCCCAGCCAGTGCTCGGCGGTGGTCAGGGAGACCTGGGCGCTTCGGCCCCACATTCCGCGCGGGGTGACCTGGACGAGGGGCAGTGCGCAGCGGGCGGCGATGGCCAGGGACTGCGGGTCGGCATCCGGCCACTCGACGTGCAGCGCCTCGCGGAGCTGTTTCATGGTGCGCGGCGTGTCCTCGACGAGTTCCCGGGCGAGTACGGCGAGCCGGTCGAGGTCGACGCCCACGAGCCCCTTGCGGAAGTAGTTGATCTCACGGTCCCGGGCGGGCTGCACCAGCGGACGCAGGGTGAGGCTGTCGTCGGCGGTGTGCAGATGGATCGTCGAGCGCATGGTGACGATGCGCACCGCCTCACGGCGCTCCAGCAGCCCGGACAGCTCCTCGGGCGTGAAGCCGTCGAGCCGGGCGGCGAGTGCGTGGTACGGCGGCTTGACCTCCTGCGCCTGGAGGCCGACGAGATGCTCCACGGCCGCCTGCGCGGAGAGCGGCGAGCGGCGCAGCAGCAGTTGGCGGTCGAGGGTCGCGCGGTTCAGGGCGCGGATGCCGAGCACGGGGGCCGTCGCGGTCGTCGTCTTCGTCATGCTCCGCACGCTAGCTGCGCTTGCGGACACCTTCGGTCCGCAACTCTCACCGATTTACCTACGGTCCGCCCGCCCCGATGCCGTATGCCCCCGCATATCCTGCTTCGTGATCAGCCGCTCCGCTAGATCCGCAACCAGCAGGGAGGTGCCGCCATCGCCGCGAAGAACCCCAGGAAGTCCGGCTGGCGCCGTGCCCCGAACCAGCCGGTGACACCCGGGGCACCGCCCGAACCCACGCCGGCCGCTCCGGCACCGGCGGAGACGTCCGAGCCGCCGAGCATCGTCCAGGCCGTCCTCTACCAGGACGGCATCCGCGTCTCCTCCCCCGCCACACTCGCCGAGACCTACCGCGAGCTGCGCGAGAAACCCGGCATGGCGTGGATCGGCCTGGCCCGGCCCACCGAGAGCGAACTCCTCTCCCTCGCCGCCGAGTTCGACCTGCATCCACTGGCGGTCGAGGACGCGCTGGAGGCCCACCAGCGCCCGAAGCTGGAGCGCTACGGCGAGACGCTCTTCGTCGTCCTGCGGGCGGCCAGGTATCTCGACGCGCCCGAGGAGGTCGACTTCGGCGAGCTGCACGTCTTCGTCGGCCCCGACTTCGTGATCACGGTCCGCCATGGCGCGGCCCCCGACCTGTCGGCGGTCCGCCGCCGCATGGAGGAGACGCCGGAGCTGCTCAAACTGGGCCCGGAGGCAGTGCTGTACGCCATCCTCGACGCGGTCGTCGACGGCTATCTGCCGGTCGTCGCCGGGGTCCAGAACGACCTCGACGAGATCGAGACGGAAGTCTTCCGCGGCGAACCCGAGGTGTCCCGCCGTATCTACGAACTCTCCCGCGAGGTCGTCGAGTTCCAGCGCGCCACCCGCCCCCTCGTCGGCATGCTGCACAGCCTGATGGCCGGCTTCGCCAAGTACGGCACCGACGACGAACTCCAGCGCTACCTACGCGACGTCGCCGACCACGTCACCCACACCAGCGAACGCGTCGACGCCTTCCGCCAGGCCCTCACCGACATCCTCGCGGTGAACGCGACCCTGGTGAACCAGCAACAGAACGCGGAGATGCGGGCGTTGGCGGAGGCGGGGTTCGAGCAGAACGAGGAGATCAAGAGGATCTCGTCGTGGGCGGCGATCCTGTTCGCTCCGACGCTGGTCGGGACGATCTACGGGATGAACTTCGACCATATGCCGGAGTTGCACTGGGTGCTCGGGTATCCCTTCGCGATCCTGCTGATGGCGGTCGTGTGCACGAGTCTGTACGTCATCTTCAAGCGGCGGGACTGGCTCTGAGCAATGTCTGCCGTGTGGTTCGCGACGCGTGCTGACTGCTTTCCGCACGCAGCCGGGGCCCTGCGCCCGTCATCCCGCCCGCCCCGTCAGCATGGCGTCAAGAACTCGACGACGCGGCGTTAAAGCAGCGACAAGACAGGGTTGTCCCGCCTTCGAGGCGCAAGAGTGGCCCTCGCGGACAGCGCGGCGCAGGCCGCTCCGCAGTGCGAAGGGGACTCAAACGCAATGCCGGACACCAACGTGACGGAACAGCGCCCTGCGGCGCCGCCTCAGGCGTCCGCTCCCGAGGGGGCCAACTCCCCCCGGCCCTCCCGGGGGAGACATCGCGAACGGCGGGTTTCCCCCAACAGCCGAACAATCAGGCCGCTTCGCACGATACGGCGGCCGCGCCTCAGACCACCGAGCCTGTTGCGCGGCCGCCTCCCCACGACCGTCCCGAAGTGGCTGAGGCTGCTGCGCGGTGCCGCGATCGGCGCCTCGGCACTGCTCATCGCCGGGCTCGTGCTGACCGGACTGCTCACGCGGTCCGCCTGGTCGGACATCCGGAACCATTCGGCACCCCAGATCACCAGCGCCACCGGCCTGTACTTCGCGATCAACGACATGGACGCGCAGCTCGCCAACCAGCTGATGTTCGGCACCAATCCGGAACTCGCCGACGACCGCCGCACCGCCGCCCGCATCTACGACGAGCGGCGTGCCCAGGCCGGCATCTACCTCCGCGACCTCTCCGTCGCGGCGCAGGGCGACCCCGTCGCCGGGGCGTCCGTCGCCAAGGCCATCGCCGACTACGGCAAATACGAGGAGGGCGCCGCCCACGCGCTGCTCCTCAGCAAGCAGGCCGCCCACCCGGCGGGCAGAACCGACGCCGAGACGCTGGCCGCCTACCGGTCCGCCACCGAGGTGATGCGCACCCGCCTCCTGCCCCAGGCCGACCAGTTGGTCACGGCGAACAACGTCGCCTTCAACACGACCTACGACAACACCACGGACGACCTGTCCTCGGCCCGGATCGCGGTCCTCGCCGCCGGCATGCTGCTGCTCGCCGTGCTCGTCGTCCTCTACGTCTTCCTCGCCTTCCGGTTCCGGCGCATCGTGAATCCGGCCCTGGCGGCCGCGGTCCTGGTCACGCTCGGCGTTTCCATCACCGCGAGCATGCAGATCTCCGGCCAGCAGGAGTACCTGCGGGTCGCCCGCCACGACGCCTACGACTCCGTGGTCGCCCTCACCCGCGCCCGCGCCACCGCCTACGACGCCAACGCCGACGAGTCCCGCTATCTGCTCGACCAACCGCGCGCCGCCGAACACCAGCAGCACTTCTTCGAAAAGACCCAGCAGCTCATGCATCTGCCCGGAGCCACCATCGACAGCTATGACGCCCGGGCCGCCACCGCCATGAACGCCTACCGGGCCAAGCAGGCGGACCTGCGCTTCACCGGTTTCTTCGGCGACGAGTTCCGCAACATCACCTTCCCCGGCGAGCGCAAGGCGGCCGAGGCCACCGTCGCCGCCTACCAGGTGTACCAAAAGGACGACCGCCGCATCCGGGCCCTCGCCTCCTCCGGGGACCTGACCGGGGCGATCGCGTTCTGTGTGAGCTACAAACCGGGCGATTCCAACTGGGCCTTCGGCGAGTTGGACAAGGCACTTCAGAAAGTGATCGCCATCAACACCGGCGCCTACGAGGATGCCGCCGCCACCGGCGCCGGCGGTGCGCTGTCCGAACCGCTGGGCCTCTCGGGCGCCGCGGCCCTCGTCGCCGTCCTCACCGTCATCGGCCTGCGCCGCCGCCTGGTCGAGTTCCGCCCGACGGGCTGACGCGTGTCCGGGATCGGCCAACATTCGATGGGGAACAAGGTGGACACGATGAGCGAGTGCCGACGCCCGGGCTGCACCGGGACCATCGAGGACGTCGGCGGCGGCGACCTGTACTGCGATGTCTGCGGGCTCGCCCCGGTCTCTGGATCCTCGTCCCGCTCCTCGTCCCACTCGCCCCGCTCCGGGCTCGGGCGACTGTCCCAGACGCTCACCGGCAGCTTCGGCGGCCCGTCGGTGACCGTGCGCGGCTCCCGTTCCGACGGCACCGGCCCGACCCGCAGCAGGCTCGGCGCCGGGCTGGTGACCGTACCGCCCGTCCCGCGTCCCGACCCGGCCGGTTCCGTCCTCAGGAACCCCCAGGTCCCCGAGCGGCACCGGTACTGCGGCAGGAGCGACTGCGGCGCGCCGGTCAGTCGCAGCCGCGGTGACCGCCCGGCGCGTACGGAGGGCTTCTGCGCCAAGTGCGGCCAGCCGTACTCCTTCACCCCCAGACTGCTGGCGGGCGATGTCCTGCACGGCCAGTACGAGGTCGTGGGCTGTCTGGCGTACGGCGGGCTCGGCTGGATCTACCTCGCTGTCGACCGCGCGGTCAACGACCGCTGGGTGGTCCTGAAGGGCCTGCTCGACACCGGCGACGAGGACGCGCTGGCCGCCGCCGTCTCGGAGCGGCGGTTCCTCGCCGAGATCAAGCACCCCAACATCGTCCGCATCTACAACTTCGTCGAGCATCTCGACAAGCGCACGGGCTCGCTCGACGGCTACATCGTCATGGAGTACGTCGGCGGCAAGTCCCTGAAGGAGATCGCCGACGAGCGGCGCGGTCCGGACGGCAGACGCGAGCCGCTGCCGGTCGAGCAGGCCATCGCGTACGCCATCGAGGTCCTGGAAGCCCTCGGCCACCTGCACAGCCGCCATCTGCTGTACTGCGACTTCAAGCTCGACAACGCCATCCAGCAGGAGGACTGGCTCGAACTCATCGACATGGGCGCGGTCCGGCAGATGGACGACCAGGAATCGGCGGTCTACGGCACCATCGGCTACCAGGCGCCGGAAGTCGCCGAGTTCGGCCCGTCCGTCGCCTCCGACCTCTATACGGTGGCCCGCGCTCTCGCCATCCTCACCTTCGACTTCCAGGGCTACTCGAACGTCTTCGTCGACAGCCTCCCCGACCCCCGCAACATCCCTGTCTTCTCGCAGTACGAGTCCTTCTACCGGCTCCTCGTCCGGGCCACCGACCCCGACCCCGGCAAGCGCTTCGGCTCCGCCCAGGAAATGGCGGACCAGCTCCTGGGCGTCCTCCGCGAGATCGTGGCCCTTCAGACCGGCAAGCCCCGCCCCACCCTGTCCGGCATCTTCGGGCAGGAACTGCGGGTCGTCGAGGACAAGTTGGTCGACCCCCTGACCGGCGACACCTCCACCCTCGGCGCGCACACGGCCGTGGGACGGCGTGGTGCCCTGCGCCGGTCGGCGAAGGGGCCCTACGGCGCCCGGCCCGGACCTGGGCCCGGGCGCACGGCGGTCGGGGCAGCCGCGTCCGGATTCGGCCCGACGCCGGTCCTGGTGGCAGGCGGCGTGGGGGGTGGGGCATCGGCCGGGGCCGACGACGCGCTCTCCGTCGTACGGCTCGACGCGCGGGCCGCAGCCCTCGCGCTGCCGGTGCCGCTGGTGGATCCGACCGACGCCAACGCCAAGTTCCTGGCGGGCCTGGCGGCCGCGGCACCGGCGGAGCTGGTCACGGCCTTGCGGGCGGCGCCCGAGGACTCCGTCGAGATCCGGCTGCGCGACCTCAGGGCGCGGCTGGAGATGGACGACGCCGAGGCCGTGTCGAACGTGCTGACAGCGCTGGCGGACGACGACCTCGACGACTGGCGTGTGGTGTGGCACCGGGGCCTGGTCGCGCTGACCACCGGCGACCACGAGACGGCCGCGCCGGCCTTCGACGCCGTGTACGACGCCTTCCCCGGCGAGTCCGCGCCCAAGCTGGCGCTGGGCATCTGCGCCGAGGTGCTGGGCCGGGTGGACAACGCCGCCGCGTACTACCGGCTGGTGTGGACCACCGACGAGCGCTATGTCAGCGCCGCGTTCGGCCTGGCCCGCGTACTGCTGGCCTCAGGCGACCGGGTCGGGGCCGTGGCGGCGCTGGAGTCGGTGCCGGAGGCTTCGATCCACTTCACGGCGGCCCGGGTGGCGGCGATACGCTCCCGGCTGCGCGAGCGGTCGCCGCTGGAGCCGCTGCTGGACGACCTACGGGCGGCAGCCACCCAGGTGGAGGAGTTGCGGGAGCTCGGTATCGACGCCGACCGGCGCGAACGGCTCTGCACCGAAGTACTGGGCAGCGCACTCGACTGGGTGCTCTCCGGCAGCCCCGGCGCCGGCCCGGAGGCCACCGGGATCAGACTGCTCGACTGCGATCTGACCGAGCGTGGGCTGCGCTTCGGCATGGAGCGTTCCTACCGTGTGCTGGCCCGGCTCGCCCAGCAGGACAGCTCGGCGATCGAACTGGTGGAACGGGCCAATCGCCTCCGCCCCTGGACGTGGGTGTGACACATGCCGCAACCGACCCTGCGTAAAGCACGCCAAGGAGCGCAAACGATGGCTGTCTTCGCCAAGTCGAACGTGCCGCAGTTCGCCGTCGACATCTACCAGAACGAGTACCTTCCGGAAGGCGGCCGCGAAGTCAACGCGATCGTCACCGTGACCGCGACCGGCGGCGGCACCCTCGGCGGCCTGCCACTGGGAGCCCAAGGCCCGACCGGGATGTACGGGACGGCTCCGGAGGCGGCCGTGGTCATCATGGTCGACTGTTCCGGCTCCATGGACGACCCGCCGACGAAGATGCAGAACGCCCGCGACGCGACCGCCGCCGCGATCGACACCATCCGCGACGGCGTGGCCTTCGCCGTGATCGCCGGCACCCACGCGGCCTACGAGGTCTACCCCGCCGACGGCAGACTGGCCGTGGCCGATTTCGCCACCCGCCACCAGGCCAAGCGGGCTGTGCACAAGCTGGGGGCGGACGGCGGTACGGCGATCGGGAGTTGGCTGTGGCTCGCCGACGAGCTGTTCGGCACGGCCGACGTTCCGATACGCCACGGCATCCTGCTCACCGACGGCCGCAACGAGCACGAGGCGCCCGGTGCGCTACGGGCCGTACTCGACGCCTGCGCCGGACGCTTCACCTGTGACGCCCGAGGCGTCGGTACCGACTGGGAGGTCAAGGAGCTCACCGATGTCGCCTCGGCGCTGCTCGGCTCCGTGGACATCGTCGCCGACCCTTCCGGCCTGGCCGACGACTTCCGGCAGATGATGGAGAACGCGATGGGCAAGAGCGTCGCCGATGTGGCGCTGCGCGTCTGGACCCCGCAGGGCTCCGAGGTCAAGTGGGTCAAGCAGGTCGCCCCCACGGTCGAGGACCTGACCCTCCGCCGGACCGAAGCCGGCCCTCGCGCCGGCGACTACCCCACCGGCTCCTGGGGCGACGAGTCCCGTGACTACCACATCTGCGTCAAGGTCCCCCGCACAGAAGTCGGCGAGGAAATGCTGGCCGGCCGGATCTCTCTCATCGTCCCGCAGCCGGACGGCACGACACAGGCCGTCGCCCAAGGACTCGTACGTGCCTGCTGGACCGACGACATGGTCGCCTCCACCCGCATCGACCCCCAGGTCGCCCACTACACCGGGCAGGCCGAACTCGCCCAGGTCATCCAGGAGGGCCTGGAGGCCCGCAAACAGGGCGACGTCGACTCCGCGACCGCCAAGCTGGGCCGCGCCGTCCAGCTCGCCGGCGCCTCCGGCAACGAGGCGACCTCGAAGCTGCTGGCCAAGGTGGTGGATGTCGTCGACGCGGCGAGCGGCACCGTGCGGCTCAAGGCCCGGGTGGCCGACGCGGACGAAATGACGTTGGAGACGCGCTCGACGAAAACCGTACGTGTCAAGAAATAGTTCACGCCGCGCGCAGAGGGGCGAAGAGAGAAAGAGCGAGATGTCGACCTGCCCGAACGGTCACCCGTCCGAAACCGACGACTGGTGCGAGGTGTGCGGCCACCGCATGTCCTGCGCACCGGTCCCGGCCGCCGCCGAACTCTGCCCCGACTGCGGCACGCCCCGCGAGGATCTCGCCCAGTTCTGTGAGGGGTGCCGCTACAGCTTCGTCACCCGGACCGGCACTGTCTCCGTCCCCCAGTCACCGCCCTCGCAGTCCTCCCCCCGCGCCGAGGTTCCCGCGAGCTCGCCGACCTGGACCGCCACCGTCTGCGTCGACCATGACCACTTCGCCAGGGTGATGGCCCGCAGTGAGCCCGAGGACCAGGGACTCTACGTCCCCACCCACGCCCCCGACCTCCATATCCCCCTCACCCGCACCGTGATCACGATCGGCCGTCGCCACCGGTCCACGGGCGAGCCCCCTTTCATCGACCTCGACAGCCACCCCGAGGACCCGGGTGTCTCCCACGAACACGCCATCCTCGTCCAGCAGCCCGACTTCACCTGGTCCCTCATCGACAAGGGCTCCACCAACGGCACCACGGTGAACGGCGCCGAGGACCCCGTCGCCTCCTACGTACCGGTGCCGTTGAAGGACGGTGACCGCGTACACGTCGGACTCTGGACGACGATCACCGTCCGCCGGGACTGAATCGGGTCGGCATGCGCTGCGACGACCGTCCGTGCCGGGCGCGTCTACACCTCGATGTGCCAGCCCATGATGACGGTTCGGTCGCGGGGCAGGCCGAAGTGCTCGGCGGCGTCGGCCGTGATGTGGGAGGTGGCGATGAACAGCCGTTTGCGCCAGGGGGCCATCGTCGGTGCATGGCCGCGCCGGAGTTCGATCGTCGACAGGAAGTAGGACGCCTGGTCGAGGTGCAACGGCCCCTCGGTGTCGGCCGGGTCGAGCATCGCGAGCGTGCCGGGCACGTCCGGTGTCTCCATGTAGCCGTACCGTGCGGTGACGTGGACGATCCCGTCGTCGGCGTAGCCGAGGCCGTCGACGACGATCCGCCGGTCGGCCGGGACGCGCGGCACGGTCTCGGTCTCGATGGACAGGATCACCACCTGCTCGTGCCGTACGTGGTTGCGTTCCACGTTGGCCCGCATCGCCAGGGGCGCCGTCTGCTTGCCCCGGTTGAGGAAGACCGCCGTACCGGGTACCTGGGTCACCGGCCGTTCCCCGCTGCGGAGTTCGTCGACGAACTCGCGCAGGGAACCTTCGTGCTCCGCGCGTTCCGCGGTGACGACTTCGCGGCCGCGCTGCCAGGTCGTCATGACGGTGAACGCGGTGAGGCCGATCAGCAGCGGCAGCCACGCGCCGTGGACGAGCTTGGTCAGGTTGGCCGCCACGAACAGCAGGTCGACGGTGAGCAACAGGGTCGCGCCGGTGGCGATCAGCCACACGGGCGTGCCCCATTTCGCGCGGGCGACGTAGAAGAACAGCAGGGTGGTGATGGTGATGGTGCCGGTGACCGCCATGCCGAACGCGAAGGCCAGCGCCGCGGAGCTGCGGAAGGCGAAGACCAGGGTGAGGACCGAGACCATCAGCAGCCAGTTGATCCAGGGGACGTAGATCTGGCCGATGGTGGACTCGGAGGTGTGCGCGATCCGCAGCCTCGGGAGATAGCCGAGCTGGGCCGCCTGGGAGGCGACCGAGTACGCACCGGTGATCACCGCCTGGGAGGCGATCACCGTGGCCGCCGTGGCCAGCAGGACCATCGGCCAGCGTCCCCATTCGGGTACGAGCAGGAAGAACGGGCTGCTGATGTTGTCCGGGTCGTCGAGGATCAGCGCGCCCTGGCCGAAGTAGCTGAGGACGCAGGCGGGGAAGACGAGGAACAGCCAGCCACGGGTGATGGCCCGGCGGCCGAAGTGCCCCATGTCGGCGTAGAGAGCCTCCGCGCCGGTGACCGCGAGCACCACCGCGGCGAGCGCGAAGAACGCGGTGCCGAAGTGACCGAACAGGAAGCCCAGGGCGTAACTCGGCCACAGCGCCCGGAGAATGGACGGGTGGTCGGCGATGCCGACGACACCGCACGCCCCGATGGCCGCGAACCACAGGATCATGATCGGCCCGAACACCCGGCCCACCGCCGCGGTTCCCCTGCGCTGCACCAGGAACAGCAGCACGATGATCACCGCGGTGACGGGCACGACCGCGCCGTCCAGCGACGGCTCGACGACCTTGAGCCCCTCGACCGCGGACAGCACCGAGATCGCCGGGGTGATCATGCTGTCGCCGAAGAACAGCGACGCGCCGAAGATGCCCAGGCCGGCCAGGACGACGGCCGCTTTGCGACCCCGCTGCGAACTCCACCGCCGCACCAGGGTGATCAGCGCCATGATGCCGCCCTCGCCCTCGTTGTCGGCGCGCATCGCCAGCAGCACATAGGTGACCGTGACGATGACCATCACCGACCAGAACACCAGCGACACCACGCCGTACACGTTCTGCGTGCTGACCGGGACGGGGTGCGGGTCGCTCGGGTTGAACACGGTCTGGAGGGTGTAGATCGGGCTCGTCCCGATGTCGCCGAAGACCACGCCGAGCGCACCGATCACCACCGCGAGCCGCACCGTCTCCCGCGCGCTCCCCCGGCGAGCCTCCGGCGACCCCGACCCGGACGCTTCGTCCGCCTCGGCCCCCTGCCCACGATCGGCCATGCTGATCCTCCTCCTCACGGACCGCGGTGCCGCGGGCCCGGTGCGTCGGGGCGGACACTACCGATGCACCGGAGCAATCAACCGTAGGTGTGGGCCGCTTCACCTCGAACCGTGTCGCCGGACGGCGGCTCAGGAGCAGAAGTCGGTGATGGTGGCGGTGAGGATGTCGGTGAGACGGTCCAGCGAGGCCAGGTCGACGAACTCGGTTGCCGCGTGGGCGCCTTCGCCGTCGACGCCGAAGAGCAGACAGGGGATGCCGGCACGGTCCAGGAGGGCGCAGTCGGTCCAGAAGGGCTCGGCGCGCACCACGGGTGGGTGGCCGAGGGACTGTTCGGCGTGGCGGGTGAGGGTGCGCACGATCGCGGCTCCGCGGTCGGCTTCGAAGGGTTCGCGGTGCAGACCGCGGGTCAGCCGGTGGCGGAACTCGGGGACCGTGGCGGCGAGGTCGTCGAGAACGGCGGTCAGTTCCCGCTCCACGCTGTCGGCGTCCTCGCCGGGGACGGTGCGGCGCTCCAGGGTGATGCGGCAGCGCGCGGGGTAGGCGGAGGGTTCCTCGCCGCCGTGGATGACGGAGGCGTGCACGGTGCCGGTGCCCAGGAGGGGGTGCGCCGGGCCCTGCGCGAGGCGCCGGCCGAGGTTCTCCAGGGCGACGAGGTCCGGGTTGACGGAGTCGATGGAGATCAGCCCGGCCAGCAGGCGGACCGGCTCGGAGTCGAGGAGGTCGGGAGCGGCGTGAGCGGCGGAATCGGTGGAAGCCTCGGGAAGCATGGGGGCGGGCGTCCTTCCGGTGTCGTGGTCAGTGTTCAGTGATCGGCGCCCGCGTGCGGGTTGGCAGCGATGCCCTCGGTACTCAGCAGCACCACCACCGAGGACGGTCCGAGCCCCAATGCCCTACGGCGCTCCTCGGCGCCCACCCCGGTGAGCACCGCACGCAGACCGGCGAGCGACGCTGCCCCGCAGGGACCCGAGGCGACACCGGCCGCCGCCAGATCGGTGGCCGCGCGGGCGCTGTCGGCGTCCGTGACGGCGACAGCCGCGTCCAGCCCACCGCTGAGGTGGGGCCAGGCGATGCTGGACGGCGTGCCGCAGTTCAGCCCGGCCATGATGGTCTCCCCCGTGGTGACGCTGACGAGTGCCCCGAGGGTGAGGCTTTCCAGGACGCAGGGCGCTGCCTCCGGCTCCACCGACAGCAGCGCCGGGGCACGCTCCGAGGGGCGGCTGCGGTAGTGGGTGACCACGGCCTGGGCCAGAGACCCCACACCCACCGGTACGGAGACGAGATCGGGGCCGTCGACGACCCCGTCAGCCGCCAACTGCTCGTCGATCTCGGCGCAGAGAGTGGAGTAACCCTCGACGATCCACCCCGGGATCTGCTCATAGCCCGCCCACCCGGTGTCCTGGACCAGGATCGCGTCCGGCGCGGCAGCCGCCTCGGCCGCCACGCGCACGGCCTCGTCGTACGACCCTGCGACCTCGGTGACCTCCGCCTGCTCGGCGACGATGGCCGCCACGGCCTGCGGATGCACGCCCTGGGGGACGAACACGTGGGCCCGCTGTCCGAGGCGGTGCGCCATACGGGCCACCGCGCGGCCGTGGTTGCCGTCGGTGGCGGTCACCAGGGTGACCGGGCCCTGTCCTTCGCCGTTCGCCGCCCGCTCGGCAAGGGTCCGGTGAACCGCCCAGGACGCACCGAGGGCCTTGAACGCGGGCAGCCCCAGACGGCACGACTCGTCCTTGACGAACACCCGGCCGACCCCCAACTCCTCTGCGAGCGACGGGAGTTCGGTCAGTGCGGTGGGCGCGTGGTCGGGCAGCGAGGAGTGGAAGACCCGCACGTCGGTGGGCGCGGGTTCACACCGCCAGGCACGTGCGTCGGGACGCACGAACCACGGCAGCGCACGGGGAGAGGCAGCGTTGTCGGACACACGATCAGGGTGCGGTGCACCCTTACGATCGGTCCAGCGAACGTTTCCGACCCATACTCATCGGAGCGGACAGACCCCGACCGTCGCCCTGCGGCAACTCCCGCGCGGCCGGCGCACGCGCCGCCCTGCGCCGCGCCGTCGCCCTCCGCTCCAGCCGGACATCGATCGGTGACATCTCACGACCGACGGTCGACGGTCCGGTCAGACGGCCTTGACGACGACGCCGGTGCCTTCGAGCGCGGCGACCTCGTCGGCGGGCGCCGCGGTGTCGGTGACGAGGGTGTGCAGGAGTGTGGAAGGGCCGACGTAGGCATAGGCGGTGTGGCCGAGCTTGCTGCCGTCGGTGGCGACGATGATGCGGCGCGTGGCGGCGATGCCGGCCTTCTTCACGGCCGCGTCGTCGAGGTCGTAGGCGGTCAGGCCCTGAGCCGCGCTGAGACCGCAGCAGCCCATGACGGCGGTGTCGAATCGCAGTGCCGCGAGGGACGCGAGGGTGAGGGGGCCGGTGAGGGCTCCCTCGGCGGCCCGAGGCTGCCCGCCGGGCACCATCAGCGTGGCCGGGCCCGGGCCCTCGCCGAATACGTGGATGGCCTGCAATGACAGGGGCATCACCGTGACCGGCCGCCGGCGCAGCAGGTGGGCGATCTCCAGGCAGGTGGTGCCGCTGTCGAGGAGGACGGTCTCGCCGTCGGCGATGAGCGAGGACACCTCGGACGCGATACGGCGCTTGGCGTCGACGGCGTCGTGAGCACGCAGCGCGAAGGGCGGCTCCTCGCCCCTCAGCAGCAGGGTGCGCGCCCCGCCCCGGACGCGCTCGAGGACGCCTTGCGCGGCCAGCGCGTCGAGGTCGCGCCGGATGGTCATCTCGGAGGCGCCGGTCAGTTCGGTGAGTTCCTGGACGGTGACCCTTCCCGACTCCCTGACGGCCTGCGCGATCGCCCCGTGCCGGTCTGCGTTGCTCATACGGCGATTGAACACCACCCAAAACGAACATGCAATATGTTCGAAACGACAGTATTCAACCGTCGCTCATGTTCGTTACCGTGGTCGCCATGAACGATTCGCTTCGAGGCGCCCGAGTAGCGACCTTCGTCTACTTCAGCCTCTGCGGGACTCTGATGGGCACCTGGGTGGTGAACATCCCCGCCATCGAGGAGCGCGTGGGCATCAGCCACGCGACGCTCGGGGCACTGCTGGTGCTGCTGGGGCTGGGGGCCTTCATCGGGATGCAGGTCGCCGGGAGCCTGACCGACCGTCTCGGCGCGCGCACGGTCGTCCCCGCCACCGCCGTGCTGTGCAGCGCGGCCCTGGTGCTGCCCGGCCTGCCCCGTGAACCGTGGACGCTGGCAGCCGCCCTGCTGGTCTTCGGCTTCTGCAACGGCTGCCTGGACGTGAGCATGAACGCCCACGCCGTACACGTGGAGAAGGCGTACGGCCGACCCGTCATGTCGGCCTTCCACGCCACGTTCTCGGTCGGCGGCGTCCTCGCCGCGCTTGTCGGTGCGGCCACGGCGAGCGCGGGCCTGAGCCCGGCCGCGGGCATGGGCGCCATGGGAACCCTGGGCATCGTGATCGCCCTGGTGTCGGCCCGCGCCCTGCTGCCGGCCGCACCCACCGCTGCCGACACCGACACCGACTCCGACCCCGACTCCGCGAAGGAGGCCGAGTACGCACCGGCCGCCGACCGCCGCAGCACCCGCGGGCGCATCTGGATCCTCGCCGCCCTGGCCCTGATGGTCATGCTGTGCGAGGGAGCCGCCAACGACTGGAGCGCGCTGCACCTGAAGGACGTCCTCGGCGCACCCGCGAGCACCGCCGCCTTCGCGTACGGCACCTTCGCGGCGACGATGACCATCGGCCGACTGCTCGCCGACCGCCTCGTCGCCCGGTTCAGTTCCATGGCGATCCTGCGTTTCGGCGCGGCGACGGCTGCCGTCGGCATCGCGATCGTGACCGTCTCCCCGTGGATGTGGACCGCGTTCGCGGGGTGGGCGCTGTTCGGTCTGGGGCTGTCCGGCTGTGTCCCGCAGCTGTTCAGCGCGGCCGGGCACGCCGACCCCTCCGCCGCGGGGGCCAACGTCTCCCGCGTCGCCGGTCTCGGCTACGTCGGCATGCTCGCGGGCCCGGCCGTCATCGGCTGGCTGACCCACTTCGTCGCCCTGAACCACGCCTTCGTCCTGCTGATCCTGCTGTGCGCGATCACCGCCGTGGCCGCCGGAGTCCTGCGCACCCGATCCGGCCGCACGAGCGAGATGGCACACAGCGGCCACTGACCGCCTGTGCGGCACGGCTCACTCCGTGCCGCACAGGCTTCTCCTCCCGCCCGGCCACCAGAACCCGGAGGAACCCTCGCCATGCCCACCGACCGCAACATCGTGCTGTTCGACCTCTTCGGGGTCATCGCCCGCCACCAGCGCCCGGGCTCCCTGGACAAGATGGCCGCCCGCTGTCACGCACCCACCGACGCCTTCACCACGGCCTACTGGGCCTGCCGCCCGCCCTACGACGCCGGCCGGCAGTCCGCGTCCGAGTACTGGACCGCCGTACTGCGATGGCTGTCCCGGCCCGTCGACCCCGACGTCATCGAGGAACTGCGCATCACCGACATCGACAGCTGGTCACGCGTCGACAGCCGGATGGTCGCCTACGCCCAGTCCCTCCGGGACGTCGCCGAGGTCGCCGTACTGTCCAACATCCCCTCGGACCACGCGGACGCCTTCCTCGCCGCACAGCCCTGGCTGCACCGTCTGGACCACGTCGCCTTGTCCGGAAAGATCAAAGCGGCGAAGCCGGCCCCTACAGCCTTCCAGCACTGCGTCGTCGCCATGCGGGCCGCCCCGACCGACTTCCTCTTCGTCGACGACCGCGAGGAGAACGTACGCGCCGCGCAGGCCATCGGCATGAACGGACACGTCTTCACCGGTCGCGATGAGCTGGCGGCGGTCATCGAGACCTGGCTGCCGACTCGACGACCCACGCGGAAGTGACACCTCTTCAGAAGTGACACCTCTTCAAGCGGAAGGACCGACTGCCGGCGGTCGCCCCTCGAACCCGTTCGCCCAGTACCGACCCTTCAGCGACAGGTCGAGAAGCATCTCGGTGACCGCCTCGGGTGAGAGCGGGCGCGGATCGGTCTCCAGCCACCACTGGAGTACGGAGATCTGCTCGCCGACCCAGGCGCGGGCGAGCACCTCGACGTCGATGCGGGGTGTCACCCCGAAGTGTTCGGCGCGGGCGCTGAACACCGCGGCGGCCGCGCGTGTCCGTGCCTCCACGAGCTGGCGCAGCGCCCGCCCGTCGCCCTCGCCGCGCAGCACGACCCGGTAGGCGTCTCGCTCCTCGTCGGCGTGGCGGAACATCTCCAGGATCGGTTTGCCGGTGAAGCCCTGCTCGTCGGCGGGCACGAGCGGCCGGAGCCGGCGGTCCAGCTCGTCCTGGAGGTCGGTCACGACCTGGCCGAGCAGGTCGCCCTTGTCCGTGTAGTGGCTGTAGAACGTCGCGCGCCCCAGGTCGGCACGCTCGGTGATGTCCTCGACCTTGATGTCCGCGTAGCCCCGTTCCAGCACCAGTGACACCAGCGCGTCCCTGAGCAGACGTCGGCTGCGTCGTACGCGGCGGTCCCCCACCTCTGGCGGCATCGGCCCTCCTCACAGTCCTGATCGGATCGCAGATTACACCCCCATTGACACCCAGGCAGTTTCTGGACACGCTGTCCAGCATTGGTCATCATGGCAAATAACTGCCGATCGAATGAGTGCCGAGAGGGATGTGATCCGTCAGTGAATCTGGGCAGCTACCTCAGCCGCAGCAGCACGTTCTGGCCCGACCATGAGGCTCTGGTCTGCGCGGAACAGCGGTGGAACTACCGGGAGTTGGAGGAGTCCACCAACCGACTCGCATCCGCTCTGCTCATGCACGGCATTCGGCCGGGGCAGGCCGTCGCGACCTTCGCGGGCAACTGCGGGCAGCTCGTCGAGACGGAGATGGCCCTGTGCAAGGGCGGCTTCCTGCGCGTACCGATCAACTCGCGCCTCGCCGCCGAGGAGGTCGAGCACATCCTCGGCTACTCCGCCGTACGCGTCCTGTTCACCGACACCGCGCACGCCGAGATCGCTCGCCGTGCCGTCGCCCGCACCGGCGCCGACTGCCTGGTAGTCGACTACGACGACGCCGTCGAAGGTGTCACGCATTACAGCGATCTGCTGGCCGACGGCACGGCCTCCGAGCCCGTCGCCGTCGACGTGAGCGAGGACGATCCCGCCGTACTGAACTTCACCTCCGGCACCACCGGCAAGCTCAAGGCCGCCGTACAGACCCAGGGCAACCGGATCGCCAACATGCGCAAGCTCCTGATGACCCCGGGAGGCGCCCCCTCCACGGCCGAGCGCTATCTCGCCGCCGGACCCATCACGCACGCCACCGGCATGGGACTGCTCGCGTCCCTGTCCCGGGGCTCGACCGTCGTCGTACTGCCCAAGTGGGACGCGGAGTTGTTCCTGCGCACCGTCGAGGCCGAGCGGATCACGACGACCTTCCTCGTGCCCACCATGCTGAACATGGTGCTGGCCCACCCGGACCTCGCCGGGCACGACCTGACGTCCCTCACCTCCGTGCGCGTCGGCGGCGCGCCGGTGTCACCGCAGCGGCTGCGCCAGGCGGTCGAGGCATTCGGGCCCGTCCTCATGCAGGGGTACGGACTCGGGGAGACGACCAGCGGCATCACCGTGCTGACCCCCGAGGACGTGGCGGCCGGTGTCAGCACCGACCCCGACCTGCTGATGTCGTGCGGGCGGCCCGTCTTCGACACGGAGGTACGGGTCGTCGACGACAACGGCAAGCCCGTACCGGCCGGGAGCCTCGGTGAGATCGTGGCGCGCGGGCCGGACTGCGTGCGCGCGTACTGGAAAGAGCCGGAGCTGTCCGC
The DNA here is from genome assembly GCF_044593495.1 of Streptomyces sp. NPDC051963. NCBI lineage: Bacteria > Bacillati > Actinomycetota > Actinomycetes > Kitasatosporales > Streptomycetaceae > Streptomyces > Streptomyces sp. NPDC051963. The sequence goes on from NZ_JBIUCC010000004.1 coordinate 316,805, forward strand.
CGAGACCTTCCGCGACGGCTGGGTGCACACCGGCGACATCGGCTACCTGCGCGAGGACGGCTACCTGTTCATCGTCGACCGCAAGAAGGACATGATCATTTCCGGCGGTTTCAACATCTACTGCAGCGAGGTCGAAGCCGCGCTCTACGAGCACCCGGCCGTCGCCGAGGCGTGCGTGGTGGGTGTGCCGGACGAGGAGTGGGGCGAGGCCGTCAAGGCGGTCGTCGTACGGCGCGAGGGCGCCGCGCTGTCCGAGGGCGAACTCATCGCGTTCTGCGCCGAGCGACTGGCCCGTATCAAGAAGCCCAGGTCGGTCGACTTCGTGGACTCCCTCCCCGCCAACCGCAACGGCAAGACCGACCGCCGCGCCGTACGCGACGGCTACTGGGCCGGCAGCGCCCGCAACGTCCACTGACCTACACCCCGGAGCCCGACCACCCATGCCTTTCTCCCTGACCCCCGCCTACGACGACCATCCCCGCCTGGCCGATCTCGTCGGCCGGCTGCGCGAGTACCTCGACGGTGAACTCGCCGCCTACGAAGCCGACTTGGGCCTGACCCACGAGTCCGTCTACACCCGCTCCGTCCTCGAACCCGTCTGGAGGCGCAGCCGCGAGCTCGGGTTCTACGGCATCCATCTGCCTGAAGAGCACGGCGGCCAGGGCCTGACCTTCACCGAACTCGCCGCCCTGAAGGAGGAGGTGGGCGCCTCCGGGCGGGTGCTCCAGCACAGCGTGCTCGGCGACATGGGCGGGCCGCTGCGGGCCGGCTCCATCCTCCAGTACGCCACCGACGAGCAGTTGAGGACGTATCTGCTGCCGGTCATCCGCGGCGAGCGCGCCTGCTGCTTCTCGCTCACCGAGACCGACGCGGGTTCCGACGTGCGCGCCATGCGCACCACCGCAACGCCGGACGGCGAGGGCTGGCGCATCACCGGCCACAAGGTGTTCTCCTCCGCGGGACCCTTCGCCGACTTCTCCGTCCTCATCGCGCGCATGGCCGAGCCGGAGCCCGAGGACGGCACCCCGCCGGGCAGGCCGAGGTTCTCCGCGTTCCTCGTCGACCTCGACGCGCCCGGCGTCACCGTCGAGGCGGGCGAGACCCCGATGTCCGGCGAGCACATCGAGAGCGACATCGTCCTCGACGACTGCCACGTCGGCCCCGGGCAGCTTCTCGGCGACGTCGGCGACGGTCTGCGCATCGGTCTGGGCCGCGTCACCACCAACCGCCTCCTGCACTGCCCGACCGCCCTCGGTGGCGCCCGCCGCGCCCTCGCCCTCAGCGTCGAATTCGCCCGCACCCGGCAGGTCTTCGGCGCCCCGCTCGGCGCCCTTCAGTCCATTCAGCACAAGCTCGCCGACATGGCAGCCGCCTACTACGCGGCGCGCTCCATGACGTACGACGCGCTGGCCGCCCTGGACGCCGGCGCCGAGCCGCGCACGGAGGCGTTCATGTGCAAGCTCTTCGTCGCCGAGAACGCCTTCCGCATCGCCGACGAGGCCGTCCAGATCCACGGCAAGGCCGGACTCGTCCGCGGCTGCGAAGTGGAGCTGCTGTTCCGGCAGTTGCGGATGTTCCGGATCCTCACCGGGTCCTCCGAGATCCAACGGAACGCCATCGCGGGCTCGTTGCTTCTGGGTGACCGGCCACGCGGCTGACCTCACCGCGAACCGACCGGTCCGACTCCCGTACGTGAAAGGCCCGATCCGCCCAGCCCCGTACTCGCACCAACCCCGCCCCGGAGGTCAGCACACCGTGGACGATGTCGTCCCTGCCCGAAGCGTGGGAGACCGGCTCGACCGGCTCCCCCTCACTTCCTTCCACCGCAGACTCGTCGTCGCGCTGGCCGGAATGATCCTCTTCGAGTGGATCGAAACCCACTCCTTCGCGTTCGCCGCACCCATTCTGCGAGAACAGTGGGACCTGCCGATCTCCGGGCTCGCGGCGGTCGTCGCGGTCAGCTCGCTCGGCGCCTTCACCGGCGGTGTCCTGGGCGGCTGGCTGGCCGACCGGGTCGGGCGGCGGCGCACGCTCCTCGCCTTCGCCGTCGTCTACTGCCTGGCCGCGCTGTCGGCCACGGCGGTGCAGTCGCCGGAGCAACTCCTGGTGGCACGCACCGCCGTGCAGTTCGGCGCGCAGGGCACGGCCGTGGTGGCCATCGTCGTCCTCTCCGAGTTCGTGCCGGCCGGCGCTCGCGGACGCATGCAGACCTACAAGGTGGCCCTCGGGTCGCTCGGCATCCCCCTTGCCGCCTGGTCGGGGTATTTCCTGCTGCCGCAGTGGAGTTGGGGATGGCGTCTGCTGTTCGGACTGGGGGCGCTCGGGGCCGTCTTCGCCGTGCTCGTCCGGCGGTGGGTGCCCGAGAGCCCGCGCTGGCTGGCCGCTCACGGGGAGACGGAGCGCGCCCATGAGATCGTCTGCGCCATCGAGCGCGCATGCGGGGTGGAACCGTCGGACCCGGCTCCGTCCCGATCCCCGGACGCGGCCGGAGCCGGTGCCGGAGCGACACCCCGCGTCCGCGCGATCGGCCTGATCACCGGCGCGTACCGGCGCAGGTTCCTCGTCGTGACGACCCTGTGGACCACAGGTCTTCTCGCCTACTCCGCCTTCAACACCTGGACCCCCACCCTCCTCAAGGACAACGGCCTCACCCTCGACGACACCCTGCTGCTGTCCGCCGTCCTCGCCACGGCGGCTCCCGTCGGGGCGATCGTCGCCGCACCGCTCATCGACCGCTGGGACCGGCGCACGACGCAGCTGGTCCTCGGCGCCCTGACCGCGACCGTGCTGCTGCTGTTCAGCGTGGCCCGGTCCCACGCGACGATTCTCGTCTTCGGGTTCGCCGTCAGCCTGCTGTTCCAGATGGCCGTGCCGTTCATGCAGGTCTACTCCGCCGAGGTGTTCCCCACCCGGATCCGTGCCGCCGGCTCCGGCACCGCCAACGCACTCTCCCGGATCGTCAACTTCGCCAGCCCCGCCCTGGTGGCCGCCGTCTACGGAGGTCTCGGCTACACCGCCGTCTTCGCCCTCCTCGCCGCCCTGGCCGCCACCGGAGGATGCGTCGTGTACCTCTTCGGGCCGCGCTCCACGGGCGTGAGCCTGGAGGACGCCGCCTCCGGCGGGAGCACGACACCGGCACCGGCCACCCGCACCACCCGTACCGACACCACAGTGGAGAACGTATGACCGACCCGACCGTCCCGGCGCCCGCCTCGGCTGGCGGCGACGACGCATGGAAGCACGTCGGTCCCGCCGGCCTGTTCGACCTCGACGAGCTGTACGACGCCGAGAGTCTCGACGTGGTGATCGAGAAGGACGCGGTCGAGGAGAGCACCGCCCGGCCCGGCGCCCGTGTGCGGAAGATCGTCCTCGCCTTCACCAGCCAGCAGTGGCACGGCATGACATGGCGTCACCCCGTCCACGTCTACGCCCCCGCCCTGGAACACCCCCCGGCCCACGGAATCGCGGGCGTCATCGGCACCGAGGCCGACTTCTGGAACGAACCCGGCAACGAGCGCCGCTTCATCCCCGAGACCGGCCAGGAGACGGAGAAGGAGTACGCGGAAGGCGTCGCCGTCGATCTGGGCATTCCGGTCATGATCTTCGCGACCCCACCCGAACTCCCCGTCGACATGAACGAGTCGGACCTCAACGGCTACAGCAACCGGAGGTTCTTCGAGACGGGTGACTTCACCTGGTACGGCTACTACCCCGTCGCCACGTCCTATCTGCGGGCCATCACCCTCCTGACGACCCTCCCGGGACTCGGCGTCCGCAAGGCCGTGCTGTTCGGCCACTCCAAGCGCGGCATCGGGTCGACCATCGCGACAGGCGTGGACCCCGACCGCCTCGCGGGCATCGTGACGACGGGCACCAACGGGATGAACATGCTGGAGGCCACCGCCCGCAAGATCGGTCAGCTCGGCATGGACGTCGCCGGTCCCTCGGTGCGCCGGGAGGGCCTCGGATTCCTCTCCGCCGACACGCAGTTGAGGATGTTCAACACCCCGCTCGGCTTCGAGGCGCTCAAGCGGTTCGACCCGTACTTCTGGCGCGACTCCCTCACCACGCCATGGCTCGTCGTCAACGGCACGAACGATCCGTTCTTCGCCGTGGACGTCGCCCAGAGCATGCGGCACGCGAAGGGACCGACCACCCTCCTCGCCGTCGACAACGTCACCCACACCTGGGCTGCCCGGAAGATCCTCGCCGCCTGGCGCATGTGGCTGGACCATCTCGCCCACGGGAGGCCCCTCCCCGCCCTCGACGACCTGACGGTCGACCGGACCTCCGGTCACCTCACCGTGACCACCCGCACGAACACGCCGATCACGGCGGCCCGTCTCGCCACCACCCGCATCCGCGGCACGGACTGGCGCCAGGCCGAGTGGTCCCTGACCGCCATGCCACGGACAGCCGACGGGACGTACCGCGTCAGCGTCCCCTTCGCCGCGGACACGAGCCTGGCCTGGTACGTGGAGCTGCGACACGGAACCCCGTCGGACCCGGGGTTCGTCACCTCGGCGGTCAAGGTCGAAGGGCCCGGGGCGTGAACGGCTTCACCTGAGACACCGACGACTCCACCACGAACGTCCCAGGGGCCTGGGCCTGATCACCGAACGGAGTCTGCGTACTCCTCGTCCCCTTCGGACTTCGCCGCCACCGGCTCCTCGTGGCGGTCCTCGCTGGCGGCCTTGCGGCCGGGCAGGACCAGGAAGACGATCACCGTTCCGACGGCCATGATGATCCCGCCGATGAGGCTGGTGTGGGCGATGGAGTGGGCGAAGGACTCATGGACCGCGTCGACCAGGGTCTGGGCCTGCTGCGGTCCGGCGGACGGTGTCCTCGCGATCTGCTCGGCGACGGCGAGGCCGCCGCCCACCGAGTCCTTGGCGGTGTCCATGGCGGCCGCCGGGAGGTTGCCGCCGACCAGGTCGGTCAGCTTGTCCTTGTAGGACGTGGCGAGGAGCGAGCCGAGGATGGCGATACCGAGGGAGCCGCCGAGTTCCAGCGCGGTGTCGTTGGCGCCGCCGCCGACGCCCAGTTCCGACTCGGGGAAGGTGCCCATGATGGTGTCGGTGGCCGGGGACACGCTCAGGCCGATCGCGAAGCCGAGCAGCAACAGCGGCGCCAGGAAGTCGGTGTACGTCGAGCCCGCCTCGATCTGCGTGAGCAGGAAGACGCCCGCCGTGCCGATCACCATGCCGGTCCCCACCACCAGCTTCACGCCCAGTTTCGGGGCCAGCCGGCCGGTCACCGCGGCGCCGACGAAGACGGCTCCGGCCAGCGGCAGCAGTCGTATGCCGGTCTCCAGGGCGTTGTAGTCGAGGACGAACTGGAGGAACTGGGTGGCGTAGTAGATCGAGCCGAAGGTGCCGAAGAAGAAGAACAGCACCGCCAGCATCGAGCCGCTGAAGGGGCGCCTGGTGAACTTGCGCACGTCCAGCATCGGGTGCGGGTGCTTCAACTCCCAGGCCACGAAGGTCAGCAGGCCGACACCGGCGACCACGGCCGCGGTGATCGGGCCGACGCCCCAGCCGAAGTGCGGGCCCTCGATGGTCGCGTAGACCAGGCTGCCGACGGAGACGATCGAGAGCAGACCGCCGATGTAGTCGATCCGGCCCGTCTTCGCCGCCTTCGACGGCGGCACCAGGAACAGTGCGGCGACGACGCCGACGAGCGCGAGGGGGACGTTCATCAGGAAGGTGGAGCCCCAGGCGTGGTCCTCCAGCAGCCATCCGGCGACCAGCGGGCCGACGGCGATGGCGAGGCCGGAGGTGGCGGTCCAGGCGGTGATGGCCCTGGCGCGCTCGCCCCTCGGGAACATCGCGACCAGCAGGGACAGGGTGGCCGGCATGACGACGGCGGCACCGATACCCATGATCGCGCGGGCCACGATGACCAGGGTGGTCTCGTCGACCAGCCCACCCATCACCGAGCCGCCCGCGAAGATCAGCAGACCCAGTATCAGCGCACCGCGACGGCTGTACTTGTCGCCGATCGAGCCGAGCACGAGCATCAGCGCGGCGTACGGGACGGTGTAGCCGTCGATGACCCACTGAAGGTCGCTGCTGGACAGGCCCAGGTCCTTCGTCATGTCCGGTGCCGCCACGATCAGCGACGTGTTCGCCATGACGACGATCAGCAGGCTCAGGCAGAGCACGAGCAGTGCCCACCAGCGCCGGGCGTACGGCCCGGTCATTTTGTCCACGGGTGTGTTGGCAATGAACGGCACGGGAGGCTCCCAGAGGCAAGGAGTTAATTGCACATCAATGAGCAGATTACTTTGTTGCTCATCGATGTGCAAGTAATGCCGGTGGGCCCCCTCGTCGAGGTCAGCGCACCGGGATCGCCAAGTACTGGTACTCCAGGAACTCCTCGATTCCGACCCGGCCGCCCTCTCGGCCGAGCCCCGACTGCTTGACCCCGCCGAACGGCGCCGCCGGGTTGGACACCAGGCCGGTGTTGAGGCCGACCATGCCGACCTCCAGGCGTTCGCTGACGCGGATGGCCCGGTCGAGGCCCTCGGTGAAGACGTAGCCGACGAGGCCCCAAGGGGTGTCGTTGGCGCGGTGCACGACCTCGTCCTCGTCGTCGAAGGTGAGGATCGCGGCGACGGGACCGAAGATCTCCGTGTCCATCAGGCGGCTGCCGGGGTCCACGTCGGCGAGTACGGTCGGCGGGTAGAAGCAGCCGGGACCGTCCGGTGCGGTGCCGCCGACCAGCACGCGGGCACCTCGGTCCACCGCGTCGGCGACCAGTTCCTCGACCTTGGTGCGGCCCGCCGTGTCGATCAGCGGACCGACGTCGACTCCGTCCCGCGTGCCGGGGCCCACGACGAGCGCCCCCATCCGCGCGGTGAGACGCCGTGCGAACTCCTCGGCCACCGACCGCTGGACGAAGAACCGGTTGGCGGCGGTGCACGCCTCGCCCATGTTGCGCATCTTGGCGGTCATCGCGCCGCCCACGGCCACGTCCAGGTCCGCGTCGTCGAAGACGATGAACGGCGCGTTGCCGCCCAGCTCCATCGAGGTGCGTACGACGGTGTCGGCGCACTGCGCCAGCAGCAGCCGGCCGACGGCCGTGGAGCCGGTGAAGGACAGCTTGCGGATCCGGCCGCCGCGCAGCAGGGGCTCGCACACCTCGCCGGCCCGCGAGGTGGTGACGACGTTCAGCACACCGTCCGGCAGACCGGCCTCCTTGAGGATCGCGGCCAGCGCGAGGCTGGACAGCGGGGTCTGCGGGGCCGGCTTGAACACCATCGTGCAGCCCGCCGCGATCGCCGGACCGATCTTGCGGGTGCCCATGGCCAGCGGGAAGTTCCACGGAGTGATCAGCAGACAGGGCCCGACCGGACGGCGGGAGAGCAGCATGCGGCCCAGGCCGTCGGGCAGGGTGCCGTAGCCGCCGTCGATACGGACGGCCTCCTCGGAGAACCAGCGGAAGAACTCGGCGGCATACGCCACCTCTCCCCTGGCCTCGGCGAGCGGCTTGCCCATCTCCGACGTCATCAGCCGGGCGAGCTCCTCGCTGCGGTCGAGGATGATCTCGTGGGCGCGGCGCAGGATTTCGCTGCGCGCCCGGGGTGCCGTACGCGCCCACTCCTGCTGCGCCCGGACGGCCGCGTCCTCCGCGAACCGGGCGTCCTTCGGACCCGCGTCGGCCACCCGGCAGAGGACCTCCCCGGTCGCGGGGTCGTCCACGGCCAGGGTCGCGCCGTCCGCGGCGTCCACCCAGGCGCCGCCGATGAACAACTGCTTCGGTACGTCGGTCATGAGGTCGCTCCCTCCACCGCGGCCGTCCATGCACGAAGGCCCTCGTCCACCGCCGTCTCGTCGATGACGAGCGCCGGGATCATCCGCACGACCTGGTTCCAGGCGCCGCACAGCAGCAGGAGCAGGCCCTCCTCGACGGCGGCCCGCTGCACCCGGGCGGCGGTCTCGGGGTCGGGCTCGCCGTCCTCGGTGACGAACTCGCTGGCCAGCATCAGCCCGAGGCCCCGGACGTCACCGATGCCGGGAGTGCGGTCGGCCACCGCCTGAAGGCCCTGGCGCAGCCGTGCCCCCATCGCCTCGGCGTTCTCGACGAGCTTCTCGTCGCGTACGACATCGAGGGTGGCGCAGGCCGCCGCGCAGGCCACGGCGTTGGCGCCGTACGTACCGCCCTGCGAGCCCGGCCACGCCTTGCTCATCAGCTCCTCGGAGGCCGCGATGCCGGACAGCGGGAACCCGCTGGCCAGCCCCTTGGCGGTGATCAGGATGTCGGGTGTGACGCCGAAGTGGTCGTGCCCCCAGAACCGGCCGGTGCGCCCGACGCCGGTCTGCACCTCGTCGAGGATCAGCAGGAAGCCGTGGCGGTCGGCGCGCTCCCGCAGCCCTTCCAGGAAGGCCTGGGTGGCGGGGACGTATCCGCCCTCGCCCAGCACCGGTTCGACGATGATCGCGGCCGTGTCGGCGGGCGAGGAGATCGTCTGGAGCGTGTAGTCCAGCTCCTTCAACGCGAAGCGGGTGGCGCTCTCCTCGTCCCAGCCGTAGCGGTAGGCCGTCGGGAACGGGGTGACGACCACACCGCTCATCAGCGGCGAGAAGCCGGACCGGAAGCGGGTGCCGGAGGTGGTCATGGCGGCCGCGGCGACCGTACGGCCGTGGAAACCGCCGTGACAGACAACGATGTTGGGGCGGCCGGTGGCCTGTCGGGCCAGTCGCAGCGCCGCCTCGACCGCTTCGCTGCCGGAGTTGGTGAAGAACAGGCTGTCCAGGCCGGCCGGCAGCACCTCGCCGAGCTTGTCGACGAGCCGTCGCAGCGGCTGGTGCATGACCGTCGTGTACTGACCATGGACCAGCATGCCCACCTGCTCCTGGGCCGCGGCGACCACCGTGGGGTGGCAGTGCCCGGTGCTGGTCACGCCGATACCGGCGGTGAAGTCGAGATAGCGGCGGCCGTCCTCGCCGTAGAGATGGACGCCCTCGCCCCGGACCGCCACGACGGGCGTGGCCTGGCGAAGGTGCGGCGACAGTGCGGTCATGGTCGTCTCCTGGCCTGTGTCGTCGGTCTGCGTCGTCGGTTCGCGCGGTCTGTCGAGCATCCCCACGGCCCAGGACGCCGACAACGCCTGATCTGTCCGGCCTGGAGGCGGTATCCGGACGTTGTGTCAGGCGTGGCGGGCTCCGAGCACCGCTCACCCCTGCCCCGGCCGCCCGCCGGCCGCTCTTGCGCAGGTCAGTGACGCTTGTCAGAGTGACAGGGGAGGTTGGGAGGCATCGGTGAACTACAACCAGCCCGCAGGCCCCGGACCCCCGGGCCGTCCGCTCACCGTCGCCGACGTGCTGGCCCTTCCCGTCCTGTCCGCGGGCCGCCCGCAGGTCGTCACCGGGTCGACGCGCCTCGACCGTCCCGTCCGCTGGGTCCACATCACCGAGCTCACCGATCCCGCGTCCTTCCTCAAGGGCGGCGAACTCGTCCTGACCACCGGCATGCCCCTGCCCGACGAGCCCGCCGGCGTACGCCGTTACGTCGACGAGCTCGCCGACATCGGCGCCGCGGCCCTGGTCATCGAACTCGTCCGCCGCTATCACCGGCCGCCCGAGGCGCTCGTCCAGGCGTGCCGCACGCGCGGTCTCCCGCTGGTCACCCTGACCGAGGACGTCAACTTCCTGGAGGTCACCCAGGTCGTCCACACGCTGATCCTCGGCAACCAGGCGGACGCGATGCGCAGGACCCAGCGCATTCATGAGGCGTTCACCGCTCTCACGCTGCGCGGCGCGGGCCCCGAGGACGTGCTGCGGGCCGCGGCGGAGATGAGCGGCCACACGGTCGTCCTGGAGAACCTCGTCCATCAGGCGCTGATCTGCGAACCCTCCGGCGGCACCGCCGAGACCGCGCTCACCGACTGGGAACGGCGCTCCCGGGCGACCCCGCCCGCCGACCGCACGGGCCGGTCGGGCCCGGAGGGGTGGCTCGTGGCATCCGTGGAGTACCAGGGCGAGGGCTGGGGAAGGGTGGCCATGCTCCCCGCGCCGACCGGCACCTCCACCTCGACCGCGTCCCCGGTCTTCGGCTCCGAGGACGTCACCGTCCTGGAGAGAACAGCGATGGCCCTGACCATCGCCCGCCTCATCCACACCACACCCTGGGAACGCACCGCACACCGCAACGCCCTGCGCGACCTCGCCGAGCAGCGCCACCGTTCGCCGGCCGACGCCCGTGCCCGAGTCGCGGCCCTGGGCCTGCCCACCGAGAACGCCTGCTTCATCGCCGTACTCGCGGACATCCCCACCGCGGAGGACACCGCGAAGACCGAAGCCCGCCTCCCCGAGGAGCTGAGGACGACGGGCACCAAGGCACTCGTCGGCCGGCTCGCCCCCACCCGCCTCGGCATCCTTCTCGCGCTGCGCCCGTCCCAGCCCTGGCGCCCCGCCGTCGAGCAGGTGAGCCGCGCCGCGCACGGCGTCGCCCCGGGAGCGACCCTGTGCGTCGGCTCCCCGGCCCCGGCCCTCGCCGACGTCGCCCGTTCGTTCCGCGAGGCGGCCCGCGTGGCCGAGGCGACCGGGCCCGGCCGGCCGCTCCCCGCGGAGCGTTCCTTCCACGAACGGTCCGACATCGGACTGCGCCGACTGCTGTTCGCACTCCGCGACGACACCCGGATCCAGGACTACGCGGAACGGCAGTTGGGCCGCCTCATCGACCACGACACCCGCCACGGCACCGACCTGCTGAGCATCCTGCGCCAGTACCTGGACGCGGCCGGGAACAAGACCGTCGCCGCCCGCGCGAGCGGCCTGTCCCGGGAGACCGTCTACCAACGGCTGCGCACCATCGAGCGGATACTCGACTGCGACCTCGAATCGGGCGAACAGCGCACCGAACTCCACGTCGCCCTCAGCGCACTTGACGTCCTGCGGGCCCGGTGACGTAGCGACGCCCGGCGGGAAGAACCTCGACTGTCGTCGGCCGAGGTGGAGTTCGACCTGCGAGCGGAAGCGCTCGACCTCGGCACGGTTCGACATGAACTTCGCGAACGCCTTGGGGTCGGAGTTCTGGTAGGACGACAGCGGCTTCAGCCCGGCCGGCGTGGCGAGGCCTTCGCCACCCGGTGGAGCGCCTGCGGCTGATCCTGCTCACTCGCCGTGGACGACGGTGTGGTGTGGGTGGTCCGGGCTATCGCGCCCGCGGCGACCGCCGCGGCCGGCTTCCGCAGCCGCCGGTGCAGATGGTCGGCGAGGAGGGTGGAGAAATCCCGCAGGAAGCGGCGCCACCCGGCACAGAGCGAGCAGCAGCCCTCCGGCCACCAGGGCGGACGCCGTAACCATCACCCGCTGAGCCGTAAACGCACAAATCTGCACGAATCGATTTCGCTACAAGTTCCGAAATTATTCGTGACGGGTGCGCCACTTGGCCGAAATGCGCGCTCCATACCTTCCTGAAATCGCACCTCTGCCCACAGTGCCTTCAGGAGACAGGAGCCCCCGCGTGCCCAATTCCCCGCGCCGCGGCGCCCTACGGCTGACCGCCGGTACAGCGCTCATCTGCACCTTCGCTCTGACGGGCTGCGGGCGTGGCGGTGACACCGCCGCGACGGGCAGCGCCGCGCCCGTCGACACCTCCCCGGCCACCGGCAGCGTCGACGTCTGGGCCGCCCAGGGCGATGCCGACGTGCTCGACAAGGTCATCAAGCCCTTCAAGGCCGACAACCCCGACGTCAAGGTCAACTTCACACTGATCCCGAACGCCGAGTACTACACCAAGCTCCAGTCGGCGATCGCGGCGGGCAAGGGACCCGATGTCGCGCAGTTCTTCCCCGAGTCGCAGGCGCAGTTCCTCGATCCGTCGATCCTGCGGCCCGTGCCGGACGGGCTCGTCGACCAGGGCAGCTTCTTCAAGAGCCTGTGGGACGCGGGTGTGGTCAAGAACGTGGCCTACACGGTGCCCTGGTACGCCTACACCTACGCGCTCGTCTACCGCTCCGACCTCGCCGACAAGGCGGGGGTGAAGGCGCCGGCGACGTGGAAGGACACGGTGCCGTTCTTCGAGGCGCTCGAAGGCGCCGGCGCCGGGCACGGCCTCGGGGCGGACAACGGCTGGGACATCTTCAACGGGCAGGACGTCGCGATGTACGCCTGGCAGGCCGGCGGTTCGCTGGTCTCCTCCGACGGCAAGTGGAACCTGAACACACCGGAGATGGCCGACGCGATCAAGTACAACGCGTCGTTCTTCACCTCGGGCGCCGCCGACACCAGCACACCCACCTTCCTCGACGCCCAGCCGTACTTCACCTCCGGCAGGACCGCCGCGATGATCACGGGCCCCTGGGTCATCGGCCAGCTCGACAAGGCCGCGGGCAAGAACGGCTGGACGACGTCCCACGTCGCCACCGCACCCCTGCCGGCCGGAGAGTCGAGCAGCGCCTCCTTCTCCGCCGGAGGAAGTTGGGGGGTACTCGCGGACAGCGACAACGCGGACGCTTCATGGAAGTTGGTCCGCCACCTCGCGGAGCCGAGCACCCAGGTCGCGCAGTACAAGGCGTACAGCTCGCTGCCGGCCGTGATCTCCGCCTGGGACGACCCGGTCATCGCCGACCAGCCCCTGCTGGACGCCTTCTTCACGCAGATGACGAAGACTCGGGCGTTTCCGCAGGTGAGCACCTGGCAGCAGGTCGCGACCCGGCTGGGCAAGGAGATCGAGGCCGTGGCCAAGGGCACGGAGAGCGCCCAGAAGGCCGCCGCGAACGTCCAGGCGTACGCGGACAGCGTCGGCACCGGCGCGGAGTGATCGGCGGATGACCACCCGTACCCGGCGAACGGCCGTCGCCTGGCTGTTCCTCTCACCGTTCACCGTCGTGTTCCTGCTCTACACGGCGATCCCCACCGTTGCGGCGCTCGGGTTCAGCCTCACCGACCTGCGGGGCACGGATCTGCGGCATCCGTTCGCGGTCGACTTCACGGGCCTGGAGAACTATCTCCGGCTGTTCCGGGACCAGAGCTTCCTGCGGGACATCCTGAACACCGCCGTGTTCGTGGCCGTCGGCGTGCCGTTGACGATGGGCACCGGGTTCGCGCTGGCCCTCGCGCTGAACTCCGGCATCCGCCGGCTGCGCGGGGTGTTCCGTACGGTCTTCTTCGCGCCGGTCGTCACCAACGTCGTCGCGGTCGCCCTGATCTGGCGGTACGCCTTCAACGACAGCGGCACGGTCAACAAGGTGCTCGACTCTGTCGGCTTCGCCGGACCGAACTGGCTGGACGACCCGAACCTGGCCATGCCCGTGGTCATCCTGCTCGGCGTCTGGCGCAACTTCGGCACCGCGATGGTGCTGTTCCTCGCCGGTCTGCAGGCGATCCCGCGGGACGTGTACGAGGCCGCCGCCCTCGACGGGGCGGGCCGGTGGCGGCAGTTGCGGCACATCACTCTGCCGCTGCTGCTGCCCACCACCCTGATGGTCTCGGTACTGCTGACCGTCTTCTGCCTCCAGGTGTTCGACGAGCCCTATCTCCTCACGGACGGGGGCCCGCTCGGCTCCACCGAGTCCGTGGCGCTGTACACCTACCACCAGTTCGGGGCGGGCGAGTTCGGGATGTCGTCGGCCGCGTCCTTCGTGACGCTCGTACTCGTCGCGCTGGTGAGTCTCGTCCAGTTCCGACTGCTGAGGTCCCGCGCATGACCGCCGTCGCCGCGTTCGAAGACGCCCATCTGACCGCCGACCGGATCGCCGTGCGCCGCCGGTCCGTCTCCCGGCCGCTGCTGTACGGCGCGCTGGTGCTGTGCGCGCTGCTCACGATGCTGCCGTTCCTCTGGGTGATCAGCGGCTCGCTGCGCAGTCTCGACGAGATCCGCTCCGACCCCGGCGCCTGGCTCCCGCACGACGTCACCCTCGACAACTTCGTGCGGTTGTTCGGCACCGAGGGTTTCGGCCGGTTCATGGTCAACAGCATCGTGGTCGCGACCCTCGTGGTGGCCGGCAACATCGTGGCCGCTTCGGCCGCCGGCTACGCGCTCGCCAAGCTCGACTTCGCGGGCAGGCGGATCGCGTTCGGCGCGGTCATGGCCGCGCTGATGGTGCCGTTCACCGCGGTGTTCGTCCCACAGTTCGTGATCACCGTGGACCTGGGTCTCGCTGACTCCCTCGCCGGTATCGCCCTGCCGGGCGTGGCTCTGCCGCTGTCGGTGTTCATCATGCGGCAGTACGCGATGTCGGTCCCCGACGAACTCCTCGAAGCGGCGCGGATCGACGGCGCCGGCGAGTTCCGGATCTTCTTCCGGATCTTCCTCCCGCTGGCCGGACCCGCGGTCGCGACGATCACGATCATGTCGTTCCTCACCTCGTGGAACAACTTCATCTGGCCGCTCATCGTCGCCCAGAGCATGTCCAGTTACACGCTGCCGGTGGGCCTCGCCGCCACCAGTCAGGCAGCCGGTCACGTCACCGACTACGGCCTGATGCTCGCCGGCGCGATCGTCGTGATGCTGCCGGTGCTCGTCCTCTTCCTGTTCCTGCAGCGCTACTTCGTGCAGGGCATCTCCGGAACGGGCATGCGGTGACCGCGGTGACCTCCAGAGGCGCACGGCTGTCCGGCATGAACCAGAGCGCCGTCCGACGCGTCAACACATCGGTCATCCTGCGTGCGTTGGCGGTGTCGGCCGCGCCGACGACATTGACCGCGCTCGCGGAGCAGGCCGGGCTCTCCCGCCGCACCATCGAACTGATCCTGGACTCCCTCGTCGAGGCGGGCTGGGTGGCCGAACTGGACCGCGTACCGACCAGCGGCTGTGCCGGACGCCCCGCCCGACGCTACGAACTGCGGGCCGAGCACGCGCTGCTGGCCGCCGTACGCATCACCACCTCGGACGCGTCCGCGGCGGTCGCCGACGTACGCGGCCGCATCCTCGGCCGCGCGTACCGGCCCCTGCGCGCCTACCAGGATCCGCAGGTCACCCTCGACGACGTTGCGGCGCTGGTGCGGGACGCGCTCGACGACGCGGGCGGGTCGGCGGACCGGCTGCGGGCCGGCGCGGTCGCGGGCGGCGGTGCCATCGACGACCACGGAGTCGTCAGGCGTCTGGTGCACACGACGCGCTGGGAAGGCGTCGACCTGCCCGATGAACTCGCGCGCCGCATCCGTATGCCCTGGTTCGCCGACAACGACACCAACCTCGGTGCCCTCGCGGAGCGTTGGCGGGGTGTGGCCGGCGACCACGACAACGTCGTCTGGGCGATGCTCGGGAACCGCACCGGTCTCGGCATCCTCATCCGAGGGGCCGTACACCGCGGTCTCGACGGTGCCGCCGGTGAGATCGTCGAGGCGGTGTCGATGCCGACGGGCTCGGTCGAGAACCACCCCGTCGCCTGGCTCACCTCACCGGACCCGGCCCAACGCGCCGTCGCACTGGACCGCTTCGACGCGGCTCGCTCCGGCGACGCGACCGCGCTCGCGGAGGTCGACGAGCTCGTGGCGAACATCGCGTCGATCCTCACCACCTTGTCGTGGACGGTCGCGCCGTCGCTGATCGTGCTCGGCGGCGGTCTGGAGGACGCGGCCGATGTGCTGCTGCCCCGGGTGCGCGAGGCGTTGCGCCGTGCCCGCACCCCCGCGGTCGAGCTGCGCGCCACGGTCCTGGGCCGCGACGCGCCGCTGATCGGCGCCGTCAAGCTCGCGCTCGACCGCATGGACACCGAGCTGTTCGGCCCGCTGATCCCCAGTGCATGACCGCGTACGCCCCTCACTTCACCACGTACGCCGCCCCCCCCTCGGCAGGACAGGAGCCTTCCTTGACCGACACCCCGCACACCGACGTCCTCGTCGTCGGCAGCGGCATCATGGGATCCGTCGTGGCCCGGCTGCTGCGCGACACCGATCCGGCGCTGCGCATCACGATGGTCGACGGCGGCAGCGCGATCGGCGAGGTCCCCGGCCGGCATCTGCACGATGTCGACGACCCGGTGCTGTGGTCGCGCTACAACGAGCAGGTCACCACGGGCATCCAGGGCATGTACACGGGCGCCGAGGTGGTGCGCGAGGTGGCGGCCGGCCTCACCGACCTGCCGCCCGGCATGTTCCATGCGCTCGCCTTCGGCGAGGACGCCGAGGCGATGCCGGCGACGGCGTTCGCCTGGAACGCGGGCGGCATGGGCGTGCACTGGACCGCCGCGACCCCGTGGCCCGCGGGAGACGAGGTGTTCGACTTCGGCGACCCGGCCCGCTGGGAGGCGGATCTGGAGACCGCGCGCCGGGCGGTCGCGGTCACGCCCTCTCCGATCGGTCCGACCGAGGTCGGCCGAGTCGTACTCGACGTACTGCGCCGACGCTACGACGGGACCGGACCGGACGACCGTGGGCCGCAGCCGATGCCCATGGCCGTCGCCGCGTCGGCATCGGGCCCCCTGCCGCGCACCGCTCCCGGGACGATCTTCCCCGCGCTCGCGACGGGCGGGGACCCGGCCTTCACCTTGGTCACCGGCACCCTCGCGACATCGCTCGTCGTGTCGGACGGCCGGGTCACCGGCGCCCGGCTGCGTCGGGTCGCCGACGCCGCCGAGTCCGAACTCCGGGCGGACGTCGTGGTGGTGTGCGCCGACGCGCTGCGCACCCCGCAGCTGCTGTTCGCCTCGGGCATCCGGCCCGAAGCGCTCGGCCGTCACCTCAACGAGCACGCCTTCGTCACCGCCCGCGCGCTGCTCGACCTCGACCGGTACGGCCTCGACCTGGACGCCCTGCCCCTGCCCCGCACCGGCGAGTTCTGCACGGACTCCCTCTGGCTGCCGCAGAACGGCGCGGCCCAGCCGTTCCACGGACAGATCATGAACCGGACGTACGTCGACGGCGGTGGCCGCCCGCTCGCACACTCCGTGGGCCTCTCGCTGTACGTCCCCGTCGAGTCACACCCCGACAACCGGCTGGTGTTCTCCGACACCGAGACCGACCTCGCCGGCATGCCGCGGATCGGCATCGAGTTCGGCTACTCCGACGCCGACCGCGCGCTGATCCGGCGGGCTCTGGACGAAGTCCGTTCCCTCGCCGAGGAGTTCGGCCCGTTCGACCCGGACACGGAACGCGCCCTGCTGCCGCCCGGTTCCTCGCTGCACCTGACCGGCACCGTCCGGGCCGGTACCGCCGACGACGGCACCAGCGTGTGCGACCCGGACGGCAGGGTGTGGGGCTTCGACAACCTGTACCTCGCCGGCAACGGCGTGATTCCGACGGCGATGGCGGCCAACGTCACACTGACGGGCGCGGTGACCGCGGTGCGCGCCGCTCGCGCCGTGGCCGAGCGCCATGCACTCACGGGAGTTCAGTCATGATCGACATCGCGAGGGAATACCGCGTGGCACTGCCGGCGTGGATCGACGACGAGCTGGCCGACGTGCCCTCGGTCATCCCCGGCCGCGAGGACCGGATGCGCCTCGTGCACCGCCTCGCCGACCGCAACTGGCGCGAGGGCAACGGCGGCCCGTTCGCGGCACTCGTCGCCGAGCGGGGCACCGGCCGGATCGTGTCCGTCGGCGTGAACGTCGTGCTCGCCTCCGGGGTGTCGAGTGCTCACGCCGAGGTCGTCGCGCTCGGCCTCGCCCAGACGGCGACCGGCGGCTGGGACCTCGGCGGCCCCGGTCTGCCGACGCACGAGCTGGTCGTGAACTGGCGTCCGTGCGTGCAGTGTTACGGCGCGACGATGTGGTCCGGGGTGCGCGGCCTCGTCGTCGCAGGCGAGGGCCCGGAGCTGGAGGAGATCACCACGTTCGACGAGGGCCCGCTCGGCGCGGACTGGGCAGAGCAGTTCGAGGCCCGCGGCATCGACGTCGTACGGGATGTGCTCCGGGACGGGGCGCTCGCCGTGTTCCGGAACTACCGGGACGCGGTCGACGCCGACGGCGTCGTCGTCTACAACGCGCGCGGAGGTGCCGTATGACACCGCGGTTCGCGACCGACATCATCACCTTCTTCCACCCGGATTTCTGGGGACTCCAATCCGCGGACGCCGTGCGCGGCTGGGCCTCGGCGAACCCCGAAGGCTTCTGGGAACGGGTGATGGACGCGCTGGCCGAGGCCGGTGTCACGGGTATCGAGTTGACCTTCGCGCCCGGCGACATCGACTCGGCGCTGCGTGCCTTCGGCGGCGCACCTGCGTTCCGCCGCGCGCTCGAGACCCGGGGCCTGTCGGTCGTGAGCGCCTTCATCGCCGGGAGCGACTGCCCCGACTGGCGGGACGGAACGAACCTGCCCGCGATCGTCGCCGACGCCGAGCGACGCGCGGCCTTCCTCGCCGGCATGGGGGCCGAACTCCTCGTCGCCGGACTGCCGATGCGGACGACGTTCGGGACGCGCCCGCCCTTCTTCGTCGACGCCGCCTATATGACGCGGATGGCCGACATCGCCCACGTGGTCGGCGAGGCCGTCGCCCGACACGGGGTGAAGCTCGCCTTCCACACGGAGTCCAACAGCACGCTCTGGTACGAACGTGACATCGACCTGTTCATGGCGCTGACGGACCCGCGCTATGTGTGGCTGTGCCCCGACTCCTGCCACATCGCGCTCGGCGGCGGCGACCCCGTCGCCGTCGCACGTCGCCACGCGCAGCGCATCGCCCTGGCGCACTGGAAGGACGCGGTCAAGCCGATCGACGTCCACCTCACCGTCGACGAAACGGTCTTCGCCCAGCAACAGCCCTACATGACCGAACTCGGCACGGGCATCGTGGACTGGAGAGGATGGGCCGACGCCATGTCCCGCACACCCGGCGCCGGCATCGTCCTCATCGAACTGGACGAGGCTCCCGATCCCGTCGCCGCGCTCCGGGCGGGGACGGCCGTCGCGTCGCGGCAGATGCGCGCATGAGGCCGAGCCCGGAGCCCCGGTGGTGATCTACGCTTGGCCGGCCCGCATCTCGCGCTCGCCGTGGCGCCGACCGAAAGTGGATCTCCCGCCGTGAACCGATCCGTGATCCGGTCCGCGCACCGGCCGTGCACGCTCGTGGTGTGCCGGGGCTGCTGCTGCGGCAACCAGCGCAAGTACCCCCGCACCGACCACACTTGGCAGCTCGACCGGCTGCGGTCCGCCGCGCTGGACTCGGGCGGCCGGTTCACGGTACGCACGACGGACTGCCTCGGCCCCTGCGACGCGGCGAACGTGATCGTCGTCCAGCCGTCCGGCGCCGGACGTCAGGCGGGCGCCAAGCCCGTCTGGATCGGCTTCGCGATGGACGACGACTGCACGGACGAGCTGCTGTGCTGGGTGTCCGAGGGCGGTCCCGGCGTCGCCGAGCCGCCCGCCGCGCTGGAGTTGCAGTTCATCCGCCCGCCGCGCGAGGCACGGGCCCGCGCCCGCCGGTGAGGCCGAGTACCGCCGCGTACACCGCCGTTGCCGTCGCCAGTATGGTGAAGCTGGGCGGCAGGGACGGGAAGGTGTAGCTCAGGGCGAGTCCGGTCCACAGGTCGGTGACCGCGAGGCCCGCCGCCAGCCACAGGGCGCGGTACGGCCGGTCGGTGAGCCGGTGTGCGGTGCCCGCCGGGGTGGCGAGCAGGCCGAGGAGGAGCAGGGAGCCGACGGCCTGGGTGGCCTCGGCGGCGCAGACTCCGACCAGGACGAGGAAGGCGATGCCCAGGGCCCGTACGGGCACCCCGCGGGCCGCCGCCACCGCCTCGTCGACGGACGCGAACAGCAGCGGCCGGGCCAGGAGCAGTACGGCGGCACCGACTCCGACCGCGACCACGGCGGCCGTCCACGCCTGTGCGGCCGACAGCCCGAAGATCGACCCGAAGAGCACACTCACCCCGGCGGTCCCGTGCGAGGCGCCGCGCGACGTCGAGTACAGGGTGAGGAAGAAGGCGCCCAGACCCAGCAGCCAGGAGAAGACACCGCCGATGGCGATGTCGTCCGCCCTCCCCCGCCGCCCCAGCAGCCCGATCAGCACCGCCACCCCGATCGTCGCCGCGAACAGCCCGAGCCGCAGATCGACCCCGGCCGCCAGCGCGGCCAGCGCGCCGGTGAACGCGACATGGCTGAGCGCGTCGCCGGTGAACACCTGGGCCCGCAGCACCAGGAAGTACCCGACCAGTCCGGCCGCGAAAGCGATCGTGGTGCCCGCGATCAGGGCGTGCACGAAGAATGGATGCCCGAGGGCGCTCACGCCGGCCTCCTGACGGCCCGGACCACGACGTAGGTGCCGAAGGCGAAGCCGGTGACGTAGAAGCCGATCGGATACGGCGAGTAGTACGCGGCAGTCAGCGCGCCCCAGGTCACCGCGACCGCGATCAGCACACCGACGGCAAGGCTCAACACCGGTCGTGCGGTGAGGAGTTGAGCAGTCGCCGCGGGCATCACCAGCAGGGCGAACACGAGCAACGCCCCCGTGATCTGACTCGCCCCCGCCGTGGCCGCCCCGAGCAGCACCAGGAACACGGCGGACAGCGCCCGCACCGGCACACCCCGCGCGGCGGCCACATCGGCGTCCACCGAGGCGAACAGCAGCGGCCGTCCGATGACGGCGAGCACGCCCAGAGCGACGACCGCGACCAGGGCCAGCACCACCACCTGCGTCTCGGTGATGCCCAGGAAGCTGCCGAACAACAGGGAGTTGACCCCGCCGAGAAACCCCTTGTACAGGGCGACGAACAGATATCCGCAGGCCAGCAGGAACGCCTGCACGGTCCCCGTCAGCGCCGCGTCCTGGCCCGCCTCGCGCCGCGGCGCCACGGCGATCACGAGCGCCGCGGCCACACAGAACGCGAAGTAGCCGTAGCCGACGGCGACCCCGAGCAGCGTCGCGCAGGCGGCGCCCGGGAAGCTGACCATGGCGAGGGTGTGCCCGGCGAAGCTCTGCCGGCGCAGCACCATGAACCAGCCCATGACGGCGGCCAGTACGGCCACGATCGTCCCCGCGCGGAACGCGTTGACCATGAAGGGGTACGACCACAGCTCGCGGATCACGGTCACGGGGCATGCCGATCGACGTCCGGGGTGCCGACGACGACCAGCCGGCCGTCGCCGGTGCGCAGGACCTCCACCGGAGCGCCGTACAGACGCGTGAGCGTCTCCGTCGTGATGACCTCCTCCGGCGACCCGGCGGCCACCCCGCCCTCGGCGAGGTACACGACACGGTCGAGCCAGGGCAGGATCGGGTTCACGTCGTGCGCGACCAGCACCACGCTCACGCCCCGCTCCCGGCAGATCCGCCCGATCAGCCCGGCGACGGCGCTCTGATGGGACAGGTCGAGGCTGTCCAGCGGCTCGTCGAGCAGCAGCACCTCGGGCCGTCGTACGAGCGCCTGGGCGATCAGCAGGCGTTGCTGCTCCCCGCCGGAGCAGGCGCCGATGGGCCGGTGGGCGTAGGCGGTGGCGCCGACCAGGTCGATCACCTCGGCGACGCACGCGTCCCGCTCGCGCCGACGGCCGCTGAACCGAGCGGGCCACGGCACGGGCACGCCCCAGCGGTGGCCGTCCAGTCCGAGGCGGACGATGTCGACGCCCCGGATCCGCAACGACGTGTCGAAGCTGCGGCGTTGCGGCAGATACCCCACCCGGTCACCGGCCCGGCCCGGCTCCTGCCCCAGCACCCGCACCTCGCCGAAGGCCGGCGGAACCGCGCCCAGCAGCATCCGCACCAGCGTCGACTTGCCGGCCCCGTTCGGGCCGAGCACGGCCACGAACTCGCCCGCGCCGACGTCCAGTTCGACGCCCGACCAGAGGGTACGGCCGCCGACGCGGGCGGCGGCCCCCCGCAGCGAGACGACGGGTGCTGCCTGCGCGGGGGCCCGCGGCCCTACGGTCGTCGTCACTTGCCCGTCGCCTCGGCCAGCGCCTGCTGGATCTCCCGCAGCTGCCGCACCTGCCACTCCTGGAAGGACGCGCCCGCCGGGGTGAGCGTCTCGGTGACGGTGGCCACCGGGATGCCCTTGGCCTTGGCCTCCTCGACCTGGGACTGCACATCGGGCGTGGAGTTCTGGCTGTTGTAGACGTAGACCTTGATCTTCTTCTCGGCGATCTGCTCGTCGATCGTGGCCTTGTCCCCGGCGGTCGGGTCGGTGCCCTCGCTGATCGCGTCGAGGAAGGTCCCGGGCGTGAGCGTCTTCAGGCCGAGACCGTCGGCGAGGGGACTGACGATGGACTCGGAGGCGCCGATCGGGGTCCCGGCGTAGGTCTTCCTGATGCTCGATATCAGCCCGTCGTAGGTGGCGAGGGTCCGGTCCTCGAAGGTCTTCTTCCGGGCGTCGAAGTACGAGGCCCGGCCCGGGTCGATCTTCTTGTAGTCGGCGGTGATCCTGTCGATGACCTGGTGGACGTCGTCCGGCGAGTACCAGCGATGCGGGTTGCCGCCCGGTTCGACGCCGACGAGGTCGCCGACGTTCAACTCGGTGCGGTCGGAGGAGGGGTTGACGGACAGCAGCTTGTCGGCCCAGGCGTCGTAGCCGATGCCGTTGACGACGGCGTACCGGGCGGTGGCCACCGTGCGGCCGTCGGCGGCGGTGGGTTCGTAGTCGTGCGGGTCGGCGTTCGGGTTGTCGATGATGCTCGTGACCTTCACATGGCTGCCGCCGAGCTGCGCGGCCAAGGAGCCCCAGAAGTTCTCGGCGGCGACCACCTGGATCGGGTCGTCCGAGGACGAGGAGGTGCCGGTGGCGGAGGAGGCCGCCGTGGAGCAGGCGGTCGCGCCGACGCCGAGAGCTGCGGCCACGAGGGCGGCGGTGAGACGGCGGCGGGAGGGGGTGGGGTGCGGGGCCGGGCGGAAGGCGGGGTGCATGGTGGGTCCTCTTCGGTGACGCGTTCGCTCGACGGACTCCTCGCACCCTAGATGCTTAATGAAAATCATTGCCGTTACTTGGTGGAGTAATGGGATCCATTTTCATGTAGCCTGCGTTCGTGACATTCATTTCCAATAGGGGCGGCTAGCATGCGCGTTGCCTTCGTCGGTAAGGGCGGCAGCGGCAAGACGACCCTGTCCGCACTCTTCGCCCGTCATCTCGCGCGCTCGGGCGCGCCCGTCGTCGCCATGGACGGCGATATCAACCAGCACCTGGCCTACGCACTCGGCCTCGACGAGGACGAGGTCTTCGCCGCGCCGCCGCTCAGCGCGCGGACCCGTGAGATCAAGGACTTCCTGCGGGGCACGAACCCACGGATCCCGTCCCCCGAGGCCATGGTGAAGACCACCCCGCCCGGGCGCGGCTCCCGGCTGATCCGGCTTCTCGGCGACGACGAGATCCACTCGCAGCACGTCCAGCGGGTCGGCGAGGTGTCCCTGATGGTCACCGGCGCCTTCGACGAGAGCGACCTCGGGGTGGCCTGCTACCACTCGAAGCTGGGCGCGGTGGAGCTGTATCTCAACCATCTGGTCGACGGCCCCGGCGAATACGTCGTCGTCGACATGACCGCCGGCGCGGACGCCTTCGCGTCGGGGCTGTTCACCCGGTTCGACATGACGTTCCTGGTCGTCGAGCCGACCCGGAAGAGCGTCTCGGTCTACCGCCAGTACCGCGACCACGCGGCCGAGTTCGGCATCCCGGTCGCCGTGGTCGGCAACAAGGTCACCGGCGAGGACGACCTCGCCTTCCTGCGGCAGCACGTGGGCGCCGACCTCCTCGCCCACTGCGAGCAGTCCGCCTTCGTCCGCGCCCAGGAACAGGGCCGCGACCGGGGCGAGCTGGAGCCCGTCAACGCCGGGGCCCTGGAGCGACTGCGCGCCGCCGTCGACGCCCGCACCAAGGACTGGGCCGCCTTCCAGCGACACGCCGTCGAGTTCCATCTGCGCAACGCCGTCGCCTGGGCCAACGAGGCCACCGGCCAGAACCTCGCCGACCAGGTCGACCCCGAGTTCCGACACGGCCCCGCCGCACTGGCCGCGTTCGCCTGAGGCACCTGACACCTGAGCACCTGAGCACCGACTCCCAGCACAACAGACAGGACACCCCTTCATGTCGCTCGACGTCTCCCCGCAGCTCCTCGCCGAAGCCGAGAACGGCCAGGTGCGGGAAGAGGACTTCGTGGAAACGGTCCGTACGTCCCTGCCGTACGCCTACGACCTGATCGCCCGCCTGGCCGGTGAACTGCGCGCCGGACAGGCCGAGTTCGCCGACAACCAGACGCCGCCGCCATCGGAGAAGGAGCGTGGCCAGCTGCTGCGGGCGCTGTCCAGCGACGCGATCCGGGGCAGTCTGGAGCGGCACTTCGGCGTCGCCCTCGCCTTCCAGAACTGCCACCGCGTGGCCGCGTTCCCGCCCGCGGCGCGCGGCGGCGAGACGTACACCCGCTTCACGTCCCTGCGCGCCCAGATCCTGAACCAGTCGCCGGAGTTCCGCGACTGCTGAGGCCGTATGCCGGCCGGCGCAACCCTGGACGATCAGGGTTGCGCCTCTTTTCGCATGCGCCACAAGCGTTCATGTGCCACAACCGTTGACGAGGACATGCCCCGCTCCTATCTTCTGATCGAATTCACGAACCGCGTTCGAAATCACGGACAGGATGGTCTCGTATGCGTCGGCTGCTCGTCTTTCTCTGCGCCGTACTCCTCGCACTGGTGTCGGCGACCCAGCCGGCTTCCGCGGCCGACGGCCGCCCGTACACGAACCCGCTCAAGTCCTACAAGGGCGCCGACCCTTGGGTGCAGTACCACGACGGCAACTACTACCTGATCACCACGACGTTCACCGGCATCCTCGGCATCCGCAAGTCGCCCACCCTCGCGGGCCTCGCCACCGCGCCCAATGTGCAGGTCTTCTCGGACACCACGTCGACGCGCAACACCAACTTCTGGGCGCCCGAGATGCATCTCTTCAACGGCCGCTGGTACGTGTACTACTCCGCCGGACAGAGCGGCGTCGCGTGCTGCGACTCGCAGCGCACGCATGTGCTGGAGAGCGCCGGTACGGATCCGATGGGGCCGTACACCTACAAGGGTTCACTCACCGGGTCCAACCTCACGCCGGGCGGCTGGCTGATCGACGCGAGTGTGCTCCAGGCCGGCAACCGGCTGTACCTGGTGGGCAGCGGGTTCATCAACGGCAGTACACAGAGCCTCGTGATCGCGCCGCTGAGCAATCCGTACACCCTGGCGAGCAGCGCCTTCACCGTCATTTCCAGCCCGACCCTGGGCTGGGAGCGGTCCGGCAGCCCCGTCAACGAGGGCCCCGAGCCGCTGTATCGGGGCGGCCGCACCTTCCTGACGTACTCCGCGAGTTCCTGTCAGACCGCCGACTACAAGCTCGGTCAGCTGGAGTTGACGGGATCCGATCCGCTCAGCCCGGCCTCCTGGACGAAGAAGCAGACGCCGGTCTTCCAGCGGAGTGACGCAAGCGGCGTGTACGGGCCCGGCCACAACGGCTTCTTCACCTCGCCGGACGGCACCGAGAACTGGATCGTGTACCACGCCAACTCCGCGGCGAACGGTGGCTGCGGCAACGGACGGACCACCCGCGCCCAGGAGTTCACCTGGAACGCCGACGGCACCCCGAACCTCGGCACCCCCGTCGCCCTCGGTACGACGCTCCCCGGGCCGTCCGGTGAGACGGCGGCGACGCCGACCTCGTACACGCTCGTGAACCGCAACAGCGGCAAGTGCCTCGACGTCGCGGGCGGCGGCACCGCCGACGGCACGGACATCGTCCAGTGGACCTGCACCGGCGGCGCCAACCAGAAGTGGCGTGTCGAGGATCTGGGCGACGACACCAACCGTCTCGTCAACGTCGCCACCGGCAAGGTGATGGACACGGCCGACTGCTCCGCCGCCGACGGCGCCGCCATCCGGCAGTGGTCCTGGCTGAACAACAAGTGCCAGCGCTACCGGGCCGTCCTCACGGCCAGCGGTGACCATGTCCGGATCGTCAACGAGTCCACCGGCAAGGTCGCCGACGTGGCCGACTGCTCGACCGCCGACGGCGCCGACGTACGCCAGTGGACCTGGCTGAACAACAACTGCCAGCAGTGGCGCCTCATACCCACGACCTGACGTGATCCGGAGAACTGGAACAGTTGCTGTACGTCCGGACGCCGAGCACGGCGACGGATCGGGCGGACGCCACGTTCTACGGCCAGTGACGGCGCAGGCCGTGGGAGTCCACCCGGACGGGCCGTTCAGTGCAGCGGCTTGAAGTAGTGCGCCAGCGCGAAGGCGCCGATGCGGGTGCCGACCTGGTTGGCGACGATGTCGCTGGTCCGGAAGTGGATGCCGCCCCAGACCCGGGCGTTGACCACGTCACGGTTGTACGCGGCCGCGCCGGTGTACGTACGGGTGGTGCCCGTCACCGCCGACGAGATGCGGAAGTCGATGTCACCGCCGGTCAGACGGCTCAGGACGCTCATGGCGGCGCCGTCGATGACGCAGTGGCCGCTGATGTGGTCGGGGTAGGGGGGCGTGTCGAGCAGCGGTGTCCACGACGGGTCCGGCGCGGTCGCGGGGTTGCCGTCGGTGTCCGCGAGCTGGATCGCGGTGATCGGGCGCCACTGGCCGTAGGTCAGCTTGGCGTTCCAGCCGGTGATCGCCGCGTCGGCGACCGCCGTGTTGGCGGCGGCCGACAGCCGTGCCGCCTCGACGATGTCCAGGCCGTGGCGCTCGATGTAGCCGCGGTAGGCGGCCTGGAGCTGCACCGGAATGAGGTCGCTGAAGAACAGCGCGGTCTCGGTCTGCTGCGCGGTCCGCGCCGAGCCGGTCTTCGCTCCCAGCGCCTTCACTTCGGCGAAGTCCTTGGTGTACGTCTTCGAGGCCGGCGTGGGCGGGGGCCCGGGCAGGAACCGGTCCGGCGAGTTCGCCAGCATCGGCCGCACCTTCGCGAGCCAGGGGACGGCGAAGGGCGCGTTGGCGGGCGGGGTGGGCCGCCAGATGCCCGGCGAGGGAGGTTTGTCGTACGTCACCGGGGCGCCTCGCCCGTCGTTCTCGCGGAGCTCGATGAGGTGGCGTCCGGCCCGCTCCCCGAAGGCGACGCCCCGGTCCTCGGCCCGCCCGTCCGGGATCTTCGCCAGTGACGCGGTGTAGGCCGCGTCGAGCCGGGCCTGTGACGCCGGGAAGTAGTTCAGCAGGACGCGGTGGGCTGCGGTGGCGGCGGCCGCCTCGGAGGAGGCGGTGCGGGGGCCGCGTTCGTGCCACTTGTATCCGGCGTAGCGGCCCTCGATGCCCACCACCGCGTTGTACACGGCGGCCGACACGAAGCCGTACCAGAGGGTCTGCTCCGCCGCGGGCTTCTTCGCGTCCCCCTGGATCGTGGCGACGGCGGTCGCGTTCCAGTCGGTGATCGCCTCGGGGCCGGGGGCCCGGTTCGAGGCGTGGGACGCGGTGGTCGACGCGGTGGTCGACGCGATCGCCGGGGACCAGGGCGAGACGCCGATTGCGAGAACCGTCAGGCCTGCGACGAGCGTGTGGCGGACGGTACGGGAGGGTGGTGCTGCCGATCCATGCTGATCCTTGGTCATGGGGTACCCCTCGGACGGATTTGTTGCGCCCAAGAGTGAGCCCACGGCCGGGCCGGACGAGGGGATTCCCCGGTTCGGCCGGCCCGCTGAACGCAGGGCAGCGGGCCGGCGAACACATGCCCCGGGGGCCTCAGAAGACGACGCTCCAGCCCTCCCGTCCCGCCTGTTCCCGGGTGTACGAGACGCCGTGCACCTTCAGGCCCGCGGCGTCGAGGAGGTTGATCTCGCCGCCGTTGTTGCCGAGTCGGGCGCCGTCCGCCGTGAGGGCGACGGGCACACAGGCGCCGGGGGCCAGCGGGCCGGACGGTACCGGGGTGCCGTGGCCGAGGCGGTCGGTGATGCGCCAGCCGGTGAGGTCGACGGGGTCCGGCGAGGCGTTGATCAGGGTCACGGTCTCCGCCTCGGGCGCGGGGCCCCTGGGGTTGACCAGTGCCGCCAGGACACGCACCCGCTGACCGCCGGGCTCGGGACGCGTACCGTCGGTGCCCTCCAGGGTGTGGCCGGTGCTGTCGTCGGTGTGCCAGGACTGGCTCTGGAAGGCGAGGAAGATGCCGACCCAGCGCGACTGCTCGATGGGCTCGCCCGGGAAGTGGATCAGGATCCCGCCGTCCTGCCAGACACCGTCGTCGCCCCGGAAGCGGCGGCTGTTGCCCTGGTTCATATGGATGTCGTGGACGCCGTTGCCGGGCTTGAAGCCGAACACCTTGTCCTGGACTCCGGTTTCGGGCCCCCAGCGCTCGCCGAAGACGTACAGCCGGGCCCGCGGGTCGTCGAGCGCGCGCCGCACATAGTGGTCGAGGACGTCCGCGAGGTCGTTGTCGGGACCGGCGACGTCCGGCGGCAGCGAACGCATCCGCGCCGGGTCGAAGAGGTTGCCGCGCACGAAGTCGAGGTTCGGGCCGCCCGGCCCGGACGGCAGGGTGTTCCAGCCGCTGACCAGACCCTCCAGCCGGGTCGTGACCGGGTGCCGGAAGTCCTCGTCGACGAGATACAGCAGCTCGGACGGCCGCTCCTGCGACAGGACGTTGACGGCGGCGCGGTAGTGCGTGCCCGCGTCGTCCGTGAGATGGATCTGGTAGTGCGGCGAGTCGTCGGCACCCTCGCGCCGGGTGTCGACCGCTCGTGTGATCAGTACGCCGTACGCCTTCAGCGGCATGACGACCAACTCCCCCTACGGGCGGGCGGATTGCCCGCCTATGGGGGCATAGTAGAGGGCTGCCGCCGTGCTTCACCGGTACGTGCGGGAAGTATCGGGCGGAATTCACAAGCAGCTTGCCTACGATCATCGCGTGGTCACCTTCCTCCTCGAACGCACGGCACCCCTCCCTCTCGACGAGGCATGGCGCCGACTCACCGAGTGGCCCCGGCACGGCGAGGTCGTGCCGCTGACCCGGGTCACGGTCGTCACACCGCCCCCGACCGGCAAGGGCACGGTGTTCGTGGCCCGCTCCGGACTGGGGCCGCTGGCCTTCGACGACCGCATGGAGGTCACGGTGTGGCGTCCGCCGGGCGACGGGACACCGGGACTGTGCCGGCTGGAGAAGCGGGGTCGCGTCGTCGTCGGCTGGGCGGAGATCGAGGTACGGCCGGGGCCGGGCGGCCGGACACGGGTCGTCTGGCGCGAGGAGCTGGGGGTGCGGCCGTTGCCCGGGGTGTTCGATCCGGTGCTGGAGCGGGCGTCGCGGTATGTGTTCGGGCGGGCGGTGAATCGGTTGCTCAGGAGGGCGTGATGAGGGTCGACCGGGAGCGATGGGAGGAGCACTTCGGGGCCGGGTACGGCTTCCGGCGGGTGTCCGAGGAGGAGCTACGGCTGCTCACCGAGGCCGTACCACCGCGCGCCGGCGCCCGTGCCCTGGACATCGGCTGCGGGCTCGGCTCGTACGCCGCCGCACTCGCACACCTCGGCTACCTCACTCTCGCCGTCGACTGGGCCGACGCCGCGGTGGCCGCGACACGCGACCGGTACGCGGATCTGGAGCCCCGGCTCACCACCCGTCGCCTGGACTTCGAGGACAGCACCGGACAGCGGTTGCCGGAAGCCGCCTTCGACCTCGTGACCACACGGCTCGTGCTCGCGTTCATGGGCGACAAGGCGGCGGTGGCCGAGGAGGTGCACAGGCTGCTGGCACCGGGCGGCACGTGGGTCGTGACCACGCCGCTGACGGACCGGCTGCCCGAGGAGCGGCGCCATATCGGTGTGACGCCCGAGGATGTGGCGGTGGTGACCGACGGCTGGGACAGGGGCTGTTGGTACGACCTGGAGCGGGGCGGGCCGCGCTGTTTCGTGCTGCGCGGCTGACCGGGGTGCGTCAGAGGCTGAAGACCCGTCGTGCGTTGCCTCGACGGCGGGCACGCGGTCAGGCCACCGACCCGATCCGCCCCGTCGGCTCCGCCGCCGCGGTCACGTCGTGGTGGATCGGCGTGTGGGCGCCGGTGAGGGAGACGCCGCTGCCGCCGCGTCGGTCCGCGACGATCTCCGAGACGATCGACAGGGCCGTCTCCTCCGGGGTGCGGGCGCCGAGGTCGAGGCCGATCGGGGACCTCAGGCGCGCCAACTCCAGTTCCGTCACGCCGACTTCGCGGAGGCGTTCGTTGCGGTCGAGGTGGGTGCGGCGGGAGCCCATCGCGCCGATGTACGCGACCGGGAGGCGCAGCGCCAGTTGGAGAAGGGGTACGTCGAACTTGGCGTCGTGGGTGAGGACGCAAAGGGCGGTGCGGCCGTCCACCTCGGTCTGCTCCAGGTACTTGTGGGGCCACTCCACGGCGATCTCGTCCGCCTCCGGGAAGCGGGTCCTCGTGGCGAAGACGGGACGGGCGTCGCACAAGGTCACGTGGTAGCCCAGGAACTTGCCGACGCGCACCAGCGCCGACGCGAAGTCGACCGCACCGAAGACGATCATCCGGGGCGGGGGGACCGAGGACTCCACCAGGACCGTGAGCGGGGCTCCGCAGCGCGAACCCTGCTCGCCGATCTCCAGGGTGCCGGTGCGGCCGGCGTCGAGAAGGGCGCGGGCCTCCTCGGCGACCGTGCGGTCGAGTTCCCGGTGGGCGCCGAAGCCGCCGTCGTACGGGCCCTCGGGGTGGACGAGCAGGGCGCGGCCCGTCAACTCGGGCGGGCCGGAGACGATCCGCGCCACCGCCGCCGCCTCCCCACGGGCGGCGGCGGTGAGCGCGGATGCGAGCACCGGGCGGACGGGGTCGCCCGCCCGGACCGGTGTGACCAGGATGTCGATGGTGCCGCCGCAGGTCAGGCCGACGGCGAAGGCGTCCTCGTCGCTGTAGCCGAAGCGTTCCAGGACCGACTCCCCGTCCTGGAGCGCCTGTTGGCACAGGTCGTACACCGCGCCCTCCACACAGCCACCGGAGACCGAGCCGATCGCCGTGCCGTCGGCGTCCACCGCGAGGGCGGCGCCGGGCTCGCGGGGCGCGCTGCCGCCGACGGCCACCACGGTGGCCACGGCGAAGTCGCGTCCCTGCTCGACCCACCGGTGCAACTCTTCGGCGATGTCCAGCATCTCTCGGTCTCCTCAACAGCGCTCGCGCGGAGGGGCGTCCAGCAGAGTGCCTAGTGCACGCCCATCCAGCTCTCTATGGGATCGAGGGCGAAGAACACCAGGAAGATACCTGTCAGGGCCCACATGAACGCCCCGATCTCCCGTGCCCTCCCCTGTGCGATCTTGATGGCGACATACGAGATCACACCGGCCGCGACGCCCGCCGTGATCGAGTACGTGAACGGCATGATCACGACCGTCAGGAACACCGGGATCGCGGTGGCCCGGTCGGCCCAGTCGACGTGGCGTGCGTTCATCATCATCATCGCACCGATGACCACGAGGGCCGCGGCGGCCACCTCGCCCGGCACGATCGCCGTCAGCGGCGTGAAGAACAGACAGGCCGCGAAGAAGAGCCCGGTGACGACCGAGGACAGGCCCGTACGGGCTCCCTCGCCGACACCCGTCGCCGACTCCACGAACACCGTCTGACCGGAGGCGCCGGAGACGCCGCCGATCGCGCCGCCCGCGCCGTCGATGAACAGCGCCTTGGACAGACCCGGCATCCGGCCCTTGTCGTCGGCGAGCTTGGCCTCGGTGCCGACGCCGATGATCGTCGCCATCGCGTCGAAGAAGCCGGCCAGCACGAGCGTGAACACGATCATGCCGACCGTCATGGCGCCGACCTGGCCCCAGCCGCCGAACTCGACGTCGCCGAAGATCGAGAAGTCGGGCATGGAGACCGCGCTGCCGTGCAGTTCGGGTGCTCCGCTCGCCCACTGCTTGGGGTCGATGACGTCAGTTGCGTTGAGGACGACGGCGAGTACGGTGCCGCCGACGATGCCGATCAGGATCGCGCCGGGGACGGCGCGGGCCTGGAGCATGAAGATCGCGAGCAGGGTGACGGCGAAGAGCAGTACCGGCCAGCCCGCGAGTTCGCCGGCCGGGCCCAGGGTGACGGGGGTCGCCTCGCCCTGGTGCACGAAGCCGGCCTTCACCAGGCCGATCAGCGCGACGAACAGACCGATGCCCATGGTGATCGCATGCTTCAGCGCCAGCGGGATCGCATTCATGATCATCTCGCGGAGGCCGGTGACGACCAGCAGCATGATGATCACGCCGTACATCACGCACATACCCATGGCCTGCGGCCACGTCATCTGCGGGGCGACCTGCGAGGAGAGGACGCCGGAGACGGAGAGGCCGGCGGCCAGGGCAAGGGGCACCTTCCCGAAGAAGCCCATCAGCAGCGTGGTGAAGGCCGCCGCGAACGCCGTCGCGGTGATCAGCGCCTTCTGGCCGAGCGTGTCCCCCGCCGCGTCCTTGCCGGACAGGATCAGGGGGTTGAGCAGGAGGATGTACGCCATCGCCATGAAGGTGGTGACGCCGCCGCGGACTTCGCGCGCGACGCTGGATCCTCGGTGGGTTATGTGGAAGTACCGGTCGAGCCAGGACCGGCCGGCCGGGACGCGGGTTCCTACGCCCGCGTCGTCGGCGACCGTCGTCGGCTCGGTGGACTGCTGGGTCATGTGGGCCTACTCCCAAGGTTCACAGGGGCACCCGCGTCTGCCGCCCTTACGGCTGCGGGATTTGGGAAGGTGCTGCGGCCGCACGACCCGGGGGACGGCCCAGGACGAACGATCTGGATACTCCGGGCGGCGCGGAGTGTGTGACGTTCCGTGCGCCGCCCGGAGAGACTTGCGTGATTCCTTACGCTGTGCCGGTGAGGTGCTCCGGCCTCACCGGCGTCCTGTTCAACTCCAGGCCCGTCGCCTTGCGGATCGCCGCAAGTACGGCAGGAGTCGAGGACAGGGTTGGTGCCTCACCGACGCCGCGCAGCCCGTACGGGGCGTGGGCGTCGGCGAGTTCGAGGACGTCGACCGGAAGGGTCGGCGTGTCGAGGATGGTCGGGAGCAGGTAGTCCGTGAAGGACGGGTTCCTGACCTTCGCCGTCCTGGGGTCGACGACGATCTCCTCCATCACCGCGATGCCCAGGCCCTGGATGGTGCCACCCTGGATCTGGCCGATGACGGACTGCGGGTTGAGGGCCTTGCCGACGTCCTGGGCGCAGGCCAGTTCGATGACCTTGACCAGGCCCAGCTCGGTGTCGACCTCGACGACGGCGCGGTGCGCGGCGAACGAGTACTGCACATGCCCGTTGCCCTGCCCGGTGCGCAGGTCGAAGGCCTCGGTCGGACGGTGCCGCCACTCCTCCTCGACCTCGACGGCCTCGTCCTCGAGCACGTCCACCAGGTGGGCGAGTACCTCGCCACCGTCGGTGACGACCTTGCCGCCTTCGAGCAGCAGCTCGGCCGTCGCCCAAGCCGGGTGGTACGTACCGAACTTGCGGCGGCCGAGCTCCAGGACCTGCTCGCGGACGATCTCGCAGGCGTTCTTCACCGCGCCGCCCGTGACGTACGTCTGGCGCGACGCCGACGTCGAACCCGCCGAGCCCACCTGTGTGTCCGCCGGGTGGATGGTCACCTGCGCGACGCCCAGCTCGGTGCGGGCGATCTGCGCGTGGACGGTGACGCCGCCCTGGCCGACCTCGGCCATCGCGGTGTGCACGGTGGCGACGGGTTCGCCGCCGACGACTTCCATGCGCACCCTGGCGGTCGAGTAGTCGTCGAAGCCTTCGGAGAAGCCGACGTTCTTGATGCCGACGGCGTAGCCGACACCGCGTACGACGCCTTCACCGTGCGTGGTGTTGGACAGACCGCCGGGCAGCTGCCGTACGTCGGAGCCCTCGCTGCTCTCCCACTGGCGCTCCGGCGGCATCGGCATCGCCTTGACGCGGCGCAGGAGTTCGGCGACCGGCGCCGGGGAGTCGACCGGCTGACCGGTCGGCATGATCGTGCCCTGCTCCATGGCGTTGAGCTGCCGGAACTTCACCGGGTCCATGCCGAGCCTCGCGGCCAGCTTGTCCATCTGGGCCTCGTAGGCGAAGCACGCCTGGACGGCGCCGAAGCCGCGCATGGCGCCGCAGGGCGGGTTGTTGGTGTAGAGGGCGATGGCCTCGATGTCCACGTCGTCCACGACGTACGGACCGACGGACAGGGAGGAGGCGTTGCCCACCACTGCCGGGGAGGCCGACGCGTAGGCGCCGCCGTCCAGGACGATCCGGCACTTCATGTGCGTGAGCCTGCCGTCGTTGGTCGCGCCGTGTTCGTAGGACAGCTTCGCCGGGTGGCGGTGGACGTGCCCGAAGAAGGACTCGAAGCGGTTGTAGACGATCTTGACGGGCTTGCCGGTGCGCAGCGCGAGGAGGCATGCGTGGATCTGCATCGACAGGTCTTCGCGGCCGCCGAACGCGCCGCCGACGCCGGCCAGCGTCATCCGGATCTTGCTCTCGGGCAGGCCGAGGACGGGGGCGATCTGCCTGAGGTCGGAGTGCAGCCACTGGGTCGCGATGTAGAGGTGGACGCCGCCGTCCTCGTCCGGGACAGCGAGGCCCGACTCGGGGCCGAGGAAGGCCTGGTCCTGCATGCCGAAGGTGTACTCGCCCTCGACGATGACGTCGGCGCGCTCCCGGGCGGCGGAGACGTCCCCTCGTACGATCGGCTGGCGGTGCACGATGTTCGGGTGCGGGACATGGCCGATGTGGTGGTCGTCACGGTCCTCGTGGACGAGGATCGCGTCCGGCGCGGTCGCGGACGCCTCGTCCGTGATGACCGGCAGCTCGCGGTACTCCACCTTGATCTTGGCGGCGGCGCGGCGCGCGGTCTCCGGGTGGTCGGCGGCGACGATCGCGACGGGCTCGCCGTGGTGGCGGACCTTGCCGTGGGCGAGGACCGGGGTGTCCCGGATCTCCAGGCCGTAGTGCTTCACGTCGGTCGGCAGGTCGTCGTACGTCATGACGGCGTGGACACCGGGCGTCGCGAGCGCCTCGCCGGTGTCGATGGACACGATCTCGGCGTGGGCGACCGTGGAGCGCAGGATCTGGCCCCAGAGCATGTCCTCGTGCCACATGTCGGACGAGTACGCGAACTCTCCGGTGACCTTGAGGATGCCGTCCGGGCGGAGCGTGGACTCGCCGATGCCGCCCTTGGTCTGCGAGCCCTGGGTGATCTTCGTGGGAGCGCCGATGGTGGCCATCGTCAGACCACCTCGCCCTGCCGGGCGGCCGCCAGGCGGACCGCGTCCATGATCTTCTCGTAGCCGGTGCAGCGGCACAGGTTGCCCGAGAGCGCCTCGCGGATGTCCGCGTCGGTCGGGTTCGGGTTGTGCTCCAGCATCTCGTCGGCGGCGACCAGCAGACCCGGCGTGCAGAAGCCGCACTGGACGGCGCCGGCGTCGATGAACGCCTGCTGCACGGGCGAGAGCTCGGTGCCCTCACCGGTCCGGGAGTCGGTGCCCCCGGCCTGCCACCGCTGTGCCTCGTCGAGAGCCGTGCCGCAGGCGCCCGTGCCGCAGGACCGCTGTTTCGCGTAGTCCGCGAGCCCCTCGACCGTGACGACCTCCCGGCCCTGCACCTGACCGGCGGCGACCAGACACGAACACACCGACACGCCGTCGAGTCGGACGGTGCACGACCCGCACTCGCCCTGCTCACAGGCGTTCTTCGAACCCGGCAGACCGAGCCGCTCACGCAGCACGTACAGCAGGGACTCGCCCTCCCACACGTCGTCGGCCTGCTGCGCACGGCCGTTGACCGTGAAATTGACGCGCATTACGCGACTCCCTCCGTGCGTGCGGCGGTGCCGCGGTACGACTCCCAGCTCCAGGTCAGCGTGCGGCGGGCCATGACACCGACGGCGTGCCTGCGGTAGTTCGCGGTGCCCCGGACGTCGTCGATCGGGTTGCAGGCGGCGGCGCAGAGGTCCGCGAACTGCCTCGCGACCGACGGGGTGATGATCTTGCCGTTGTCCCAGAAGCCGCCCTCTTCGAGCGCCGCGTTCAGGAATTCCTCCGCGGTCTTCGCCCGAACGGGTGTGGGCGCGGCCGAACCGATGCCGGTGCGGACCGTGCGGGTCCGCGGGTGCAGTGCCAGGCCGAAGGCGCACACCGCGATCACCATGGCGTTGCGGGTGCCGACCTTGGAGTACTGCTGCGGCCCGTCGGCCTTCTCGATGTGCACGGCCCTGATCAGCTCGTCGGCGGCGAGCGCGTTGCGCTTCACGCCGGTGTAGAACTCGTCGATCGGGATGAGACGGGAGCCGCGCACCGACTCGGCCTCGACCTCGGCGCCGGCCGCGAGGAGGGCGGGGTGGGCGTCGCCGGCCGGGGAGGCGGTACCGAGGTTGCCGCCGACGCCGCCGCGGTTGCGGATCTGCGGGGAGGCGACCGTGTGCGAGGCGAGGGCCAGCCCCGGCAACTCGGGGCGCAGCCTCTCCATGATCGCGCTGTACGGGACGGAGGCACCGAGCCGTACGGAGTCCTCGCCGACCTCCCACTCGTAGAGATCGCCGATGCGGTTGAGGTCGAGCAGGTACTCGGGCCGGCGGTGATCGAAGTTGATCTCGACCATCACATCGGTGCCACCCGCGATCGGCACGGCGGTGGGGTGCTCGGCCTTGGCGGCGAGCGCCTCCTCCCAGGTGGCGGGGCGAAGGAAGTCCATGACCGGCCCTCTTCCTCGTCTCGTGAGTCGTA
Organism: Streptomyces sp. NPDC051963; assembly: GCF_044593495.1. Lineage (NCBI taxonomy): Bacteria > Bacillati > Actinomycetota > Actinomycetes > Kitasatosporales > Streptomycetaceae > Streptomyces > Streptomyces sp. NPDC051963. The sequence continues at coordinate 353,271 of NZ_JBIUCC010000004.1, forward strand.
CTGATCAAGCCAGATCGGGTGCTTCGGTACTGGCTCGTTCATGTGCTGTTAACGCGGAGTGAAATCAGTACACAGCGCCGTGAGTCCACTGAGTCAGTCACGGAAACCATGAAGGAGTTGGCTGGCCAGGGAGGTCATCTTGTAGATTCGTATGAAAGAAGGCCACCGGTAACCTCCTTGTTTTCCTGGGGAAACAGCAGGCACAGCCCTTGTGACCTGGGACACCTTCCGGAAGCCGGCGAGTACCGCGCGCAGCGGCGCTCATCAGCCCGCCGATCGGGCCCCGTCCACAATGGCCCATCACGATTCATCGTAGATTTCGAGACAAAGAACGGCGGCGACGAGAATGCGGCTGCGCGCACTGCTGGACACCGACGCGCTGGGCCTCAGGCTGCTCGGCGGCGAGGACGAGCTGGACCGCACCGTCCGCGGTGTGATGACCACCGACCTGAAGGACCCCAGCCGCTATCTCTCGGGCGGGGAGCTGGTGCTCACGGGCCTGGCCTGGCGCCGGGAGGCCGCGGACTGCGAGCCGTTCGTACGGACCCTGGTGGGGGCCGGTGTGGCCGCCCTCGCCGCCGGTGAGGCCGAGCTCGGGGACATCCCGGACGATCTGGTGGTCGCCTGCGTCAAGCACCGGCTGCCGCTGTTCGCGGTGCACGAGTCGGTGGCGTTCGCGACGATCACCGAGCATGTCGTACGGCAGGTCTCGGGCGAGCGCGCCGGAGACCTCGCGGCGGTGGTCGACCGGCACCGGCGGATGATGACCTCCGGCCCGGCGGGCGGCGGCCCGGACGTGGTCCTGGACCTCCTCGGCTCCGACCTCGACCTGAGCGCCTGGGTGCTGTCGCCGGCCGGACGGCTCATCGCGGGCCCGAAGGTGGGCGGGCCGGGGCTGCCCGCCGACGTGTGCGCGAAGCTCGCGGCCGAGCATCTGAGCGCCGCCCGCACCGGCCGACGGGGACCGCACCGGGTGACGGTCGACGGCACGCCGTACGCCCTCTTCCCGATCCACAGCAGCGGCCGCTCCCCGCAGGGCTCACGGGACGTGCGGGAGACGGTGCTGTCGGACTGGCTGCTGGCCGTCGCGGCGGATGCCGGGGACTGGCCGGAGGAGCGGCTCGACCTGCTCCAGGGCGTCACCCAGCTGATCGCGGTCGAGCGGGACCGGCGGGACGCCGCCCGTACCGTGCGCAGACGGCTCGCGCAGGAGGTGCTGGAGCTGGTGCAGACCGGTGCCGCGCCCGCCGAGATCGCGGCCCGGCTGCGGGTGGCCGCGCCGGTGCTGCTGCCCGGGCTCGGCGCGGCACCGCACTGGCAGGTGGTCGTGGCCCGGGTGGACTGGGGGGTCGGGGCCGGCGAGGAGATCGAGGGCGGGCCGATCGCCCAGTCGCTGCTCGAGGAGATCCTGGTCGACCCGCTGTCGACGGGACCGGAGCCCTCCGACCGCATCGCCGTCGCCCACACCGGCGACGAGGCGATCGCCCTCGTACCCCTCCCGGCGGTGTCGACCGAGCACGACGGCTCCGAGACGGGGATCCACGCCGACGCGCTCCTGGAGTCCGTACGGGATCCCCTGACCGCCGGTCTGGACGAGGACGGGCGGGTCACGCTCGGCGTCAGCGCGGCCGTGCACTCGGCGGAGGGACTGCGCGGGGCGCTGGAGGAGGCGCGGCACGCACGGCGGGTGGCGGCGGCGCGGTCCGGCCGGGTGTGCGCCGCGGGCCACCAGGAGCTGGCCTCGCACGTGCTGCTGCTCCCTTTCGTCCCGGACGACGTACGGCGTGCCTTCACCGCCCGCCTGCTGGACCCGTTGCGCGACTACGACCGGCGGCACCGCGCCGAGTTGATCCCGACCCTGGAGGCGTTCCTCGACTGCGACGGCTCGTGGACGCGCTGCGCCGGCCGCCTTCACCTGCACGTCAACACGCTGCGGTACCGCGTCGGCAGGATCGAGCAGTTGACGAGCCGTGACCTGTCGAGACTCGAGGACAAGCTCGATTTCTTCCTGGCGTTGCGAATGAGCTGAAACCTCGAGCTCCGCAGAGTCCCCCGACTTTGTGAAATCCTTCACCCACCCCCTTGGCCCGGCGCCGGGATTCGTGCTGAGATGCGGCCACCACTCAACAGCTCAATGGCGTGCTGGGCCTGTCCTTCGGATCAGGTCGGTCTCAAGGGCGGTGCCTTGCGACGCCGGTGAGCGGGGCTTGGTGCGTGCAGCTGCAAGGCGGAGGAGGGAGCCGACGCGGAGCGTCGGCGACCGACGACAACGCGGCAGATGTGCGTGCCGAGCCCCGCGACCCCGAGCTGATCCGAAGGACAGGACCCTGGGGAGGGCAATGTGGCGGATACCGCCATGTCTGGTTACGGAACGACGCCTGGTGACGATCCCCTCCAGACCGCGGTATGGCGGCTGCGCTCGCGCGCCTGCTGGGCGGACGCGGCGGCCCTGCTCCAGCCGGTCACCGCGGTGACCGCGTTGCAGCGGGCCGGGCTGTTCGTGGAGCGGTGTCTGTACACCGAGCAGGGGTGGGCGGAGGCGGAGGAGGCACTGCGCGCCGCCGAGGCCCTGGCGCACAGCGACGCCGAGCGGGGCGCGGCCGCTTGTGAACGCGGGTACTTGGCCTATGCGGCCACACTGCTCGGGGTGCGCGACCGGGCCGACGAGGCGCGTGCGGCGCTCGGGCGGGCGGCCGCACTGATCCTTCCGGACACCCCTGGCCGGGCGCTGCTGGACTTCCGTCGCGGTCTGGTCGCCCAGAACCTCAGCGGCTCCCCGCAGGCGGCCCGCGCCGCCTACCGCCGCGCGCACGCGGGCGCCACGGCGCACGCCGACGCCCTGCTGCTGTCCTTCACCTGGCGCCATCTCGCCGGACTCGCCCTGCGGGAGGGGGAGTTGGCCGAGGCCCGGCACGGCTTCGCCGAATCACTGCGCATTCGCGAGGAGCTCGGATACCTGGTCGGCACGGCACCGGCCCTGGCATCCCTGGCCGACGCGGAGACCGAACCGGAGGCGTCCCGCTTGCGGGAGGAGGCCCGACGGCTGTTCCGGCTCCTGGGCGGCGTACCGACGTGGCTGGCCCGGGAGTTGACACCACCGGCGGCCACAGCCTGACCGGGTTCACCGGGCTGGTCCCGTGCGATCAGCGCGTCCGGCAGTACCGTGTGTTCCGCGGCGTCCGCCAACACCTCGGCGCTGCCGCGGCCCACAGGACACGGGGCTTCACCGCGCCCCGCCGAACGCACCACACCGAAATCCCGCGCCATCAACACGCCGCCCAGCAACCCCTGCCCTCCGCGGCATCCGCCGGCAACTCGGCCGCGGCCCACACGACCCGGCTTCACCGGACCCCGCCGAACGCACCACACCGAAATCCCGCGCCATCAACACGCCGCCCAGCAACCGGAGTCCCGTGCCATCAGCGCGCACAGCGACCCGCGTGCTCCGCGGCATCCGCCGGCAGCCCCGCGCGGTCGCACCCCACAGGATCACCGACCCCGGCTCACCGAGCCCCGGCGAAGTGCTCCCCCACCAGTGACCGCACCACATCGAGGTCCCGTGCCATGAGCGCGTCCAGCAGCGCCGTGTGTTCTGCGGCGTCCGCGAGGAGCTCGGCGCGGGCGGGGCTCGCGGGGCCGCCCACCAGGGGCCACTGGGAGCGGCGGTGGAGGTCTTCGGCGATCTGGACCAGTTGGTCGTTGCCCGCCAGGGAGAGCAGGCCGCGGTGGAAGGCGCGGTCGGACTCCGCGTAGGTGGCCCGGCAGCCGGAGGAGGCTGCGCGTACGGTGGCCTCGGCGAGGGGGCGCAGGTCGGACCAGCGTTCGACCGGCATGGACCGGGCCAGTCGCATCATCACCGGAACCTCGATCAGGGACCTGACCTCGGCCAGTTCGGCCAGCTCGCGGGCACCGCGTTCGATGACGCGGAAGCCGCGGTTCGGTACGACCTCGACGGCGCCTTCCAGGGCCAGCTGCTGCATCGCCTCGCGTACGGGCGTCGCCGAGACCCCGAAGCGTTCGCCGAGGGCGGGCGCCGAGTAGACCTCGCCCGGAGTCAGTTCGCCCGAGACCAGCGCGGTGCGCAGCGCGTCGAGGATCTGCCCGCGCACGGAGGACCGCTGGACGGCGGGGCGAGGACGCGGAATCGGCGCCTCACTGTGGGTGTGCTCACCCCGGACGGCTCCGGCCGCCGCGTCCCGCCGCCGGTCCACGTCGGCCGCCCGCGGCTGCTGCGGTACCCGCATTCCGCCGGCCGACAGCTGCGCCCGCTGCGGATTCCCCGTCTCCATGGAGCCCTGCATGCCCTGGTTCACGGGGTCCTCCTCCGGGCTTGTCGGTACTTGGGGTCATTACGGCGGGTTGTTACTCGTCCGTCAAGCACCTTAGGGCCAGAAGCGGCCGGTTCAAATCCCAACGATGTTGGGTAAGGTAAGGCTTACCTTCAAGTAACCCCGGCAAGACACCCAGATCGGCGGTCCCGCATGCCCGCGCCCCGCTCGGCCCTCTCGGACGCCTACACGCGTCTGACCACGGCCTTCCCGGGGCTGGCGATCACGGAACTGGGCGCCGGGGAGCGGGTCCCCCGGGAGGGCGGCTGGGTCGCCGCCGACTCGCTCGCGGAGGGCGGGGCCGGGCTCGACACCTTCCTCGCATGGGACGACGCACAGGTAGTGCGCGACTACGGACAGCGAGCACGACCGGACGTCGTCGCCGGCTTCGGCCTCCACCGGTACGCCTGGCCGGCCTGTCTGCTGATCACCGTGCCGTGGTTTCTGCACCGCCGCGTACCCCGCTTCCCCGTGACCGACGTCTCGTGCGACCGGACGGTCCCGGAACTGCCCATCGGCCGCATGGCCGTCCGGCCGCACCGCTTCGCCTGTCTGCCCGGCGACCCCGCCGCCGCCCTGCCCGGCGCCCGCGTGGTCGCCGACGAGGAGGCGCTGCGCGGCGAGGTGCGGGAGGCCGTCGCCGAACACCTGGAACCCGTGCTCCGCGGGTTCGGACCGCGCATGCGGCGGCGCGGGCGCGCACTGTGGGGCATGGCGACCGACGAAATCGTCGAGGGGCTCTGGTACGTCGCCCATCTGCTCGGAGAGCAGGAGCGGGCGATGCGGGAGCTGGAGCTGCTGCTGCCGGGCGCGACCAAGCCGTACGTCGGCTCCGCCGCCTTCCGCGAGCTGACCGGACCGAACGGCGAATCGCTGCCCACCCGGGACCGGGCGAGCTGCTGCATGTTCTACACGCTGCGCCCCGAGGACACCTGCGTCACCTGCCCGCGCACCAGCGACGCGGACCGGGTCGTCAAGCTCGCGGCCACCGCGGCGAGTTGACGCTCCCTCAGGCGGAGGCACCACCGCCCGCCCCGTAAGATCAACTACGAACAGCGCACCCCTGCGGTTACAGGCACTTCACAATTCCCTCACTCGCCGCAGGAACTTTCCGTAGAACCATCCGTACGGGTAGTGTTGTTCGAACTCAACTCCCGCCCCTCACGCGGCAGTTCGAGCAGAACGTCGCCCTGGGCATCCCCTTGCACTTACTTGGCGGCCTCTTGCCCCGAAACCCCCTGAGGGGCGGTCGAATTGGGCCACCATGGCGGGCGTTACGCCCTATCCCAATGCAAGGGACCCCAGATGAGATTGACCGACATATCGCTGAATTGGCTGCTTCCGGGCGCCGTACTGCTCCTGGGCATGCTGGCAGCGGTGGCGGTGCTCGCGCGCGGCAAGCGCTCCTCGGGGAAGGATGCGAGCGCGGACGATTCGTGGGAGCGAGCCGAGGAGCGCCGCAGGCGCAAGGAGGCCATATACGGAACCGCCTCCTACGTCCTGCTGTTCTGCTGTGCGGCGGTCGCCGCCGCCCTCTCCTTCCACGGCCTGGTCGGCTTCGGCCAGCAGAACCTGAACCTGTCCGGCGGCTGGGAGTACCTGGTCCCGTTCGGCCTGGACGGTGCGGCCATGTTCTGCTCGGTGCTCGCGGTGCGCGAGGCCAGCCACGGTGACGCCGCACTCGGCTCCCGGATACTCGTATGGACCTTCGCGGCCGCCGCGGCCTGGTTCAACTGGGTGCACGCGCCCAGGGGCCTCGGCCACGAGGGTGCGCCCCAGTTCTTCTCCGGCATGTCCCTGTCCGCCGCCGTCCTCTTCGACCGCGCGCTGAAGCAGACCCGCAAGGCCGCGCTGCGCGAGCAGGGTCTGGTGCCCCGTCCGCTGCCGCAGATCCGCATCGTGCGCTGGGCGCGGGCGCCCCGCGAGACCTACAAGGCTTGGTCGCTGATGCTCCTGGAGGGCGTGCGCAGCCTGGACGAGGCCGTCGACGAGGTGCGCGAGGACAAGCGGCAGAAGGAAACGGCCCGACTGCGCCGGCGCGAGCAGGAGCGGGTCGAGCGGGCCCAGCTCAAGGCGATCAGCCGGGGTCACCGCGGTTTCGTCGGACGCGGCCCCGGACGGCCCATGGAGGTGCCGGCCATGGAGCGCGGCTCGGACCGAGTCACCGCGGAGCCTGCCATATCCGCGCCGGAGTCGCTGCCCGTACGCTCACGGCCCTCCCTTCAGCCCGTCCGCCAGAGCTCTGACCCGATCACCGTCGACCTCACCGCGGAGGACGACACCATGGCGCTGCCGCGCCTGGACTCCCTGGAGCGCAAGCTCAAGGACCTGGAGCAGCAGTTCGGCTAGGAACGGATGCTGATGACGTCAGGGGGTACGGCCCGGGGCCGTACCCCCTGACGCTTTGTCATACGGCTCCGGCGTCGAGTTCGAACCACACCGCCTTCCCCACCCCGTGCGGCCGTACGCCCCAGGCGTCCGCGAGGGACTGCACCAGGACCAGGCCCCTGCCGTGCGTACCGTCGTCGGCGTTCGGTACGCACAGTCTGGGCCTGCGGGCCACGAAGTCCCGTACTTCCACCCGTAGTCCACGGGGCCCGACCACGGCCGTCAGGACCGCGTCGTGATCGGTGTGGACGAGCGCGTTGGTGACGAGCTCGCTGGTGAGCAGCTCCGCTATCTCCGACCGCCCCGGTTTTCCCCACTGACCCAGCAGCTCGCGCAGCGCCCTGCGTGCCTCCGGCACCGCCTTCAGGTCCGCGCGTCCGAGTCTGCGCCGCAGCTGCGGCGGCTGCGCCGTGGCGCCGTCGGCCTGTTCCTCCACTGTCCTAGCCGAGGAGGCCCCGATCGCCATGGGACCGCCCCCTCGTGCCTGCCTCTTCATGACCCCCGCCCGCGTGCCGATGTCGGTTCCCCTCCTGCCTCGAACACGTTCACGGGGATCCATGCCCGCTAGGGCACTCGACAGTCATGTGGAATCGTCAACGACCGGATGTTCGGCCACGGGTGCGGGGGTTCCGGCGGTGGATGAGGGCTGGTGGAGGGCCCCTTCGACGCGCCGGGCGGTCACGGGAGGGGAGGGAGGCCGGGTCGGAGGTCGGCCCAACTACCGACTGCGCTCTGCCGATCCCGCCGTACTCGACGAAGCCGTGAGGCAGTTGGGCCCGGACACCTCCCCAAAGCCGGTGAATCTGGCCGGAAATCGCCACTCCCGGCCGTTGTGGGTCTTCGTCAGTGGAGCTTGGCGACGGCGGTGACGGTCGTCTTCTTGAAAGCGGTCACCGGTGCGTCGTCGAAGTCCCCCAGCTGCGACCACTCCACGACCGTGACGGTGCGTCCGTCCCGGCCGACCGAGAGGAGGTGGATGTCCGTCGCGCCCCATGAGGTTTCGGTGTGCAGGCCGTGGACGCGGGCGCCCTCCTCGACGGGCAGCCTGCCGTAGTCCTGGTGGACGGCCTCGGTCTCCGGGTCGCGCTGCTCGATGCGGGTCGGGCAGGACCGTATGTCCGCGTCGAGGCGGGTCGCGAGGGCCTTCGCCTTGGCCGCCGTGCCCGTGACGATCGTCATCTGGCGGGCGCCGGTGTCCAGTTCGGTGTGGAAGGCGCGGTAGCGGGAGTCGTAGCCCGGCAGCGTGTCCTCCAGGCACAGCAGCAGTTCCGCCGGGACGCCGTCGGTGACCGGGCCGGCGGTCCAGGAGGACGACGGGTGCGGCGGCAGGTCGGCGGCCGAGAGGAACCCCGTGGCGGGTGTCGCGCCGGCCGGTGCGGCCAGTACCGAACCGAGCGTGAGGCCCGTGAGGGCGAGTAGGGTGAGCGCGCCTGCTCGGGTGGGCTTGTGCATGGGTGTCCCCCGTAGTCGAGTCCTGGTCGGTGTGGCACCAAGAGCATCTGCGGTCACGGCAGGGGGAGGCAACCGCCGGCGCCCCATCGGCGACGGTGGAACCATCCCACCCCGTCCGACGTGCAGGTACAGGGGCGCCTGGGACGGCGTCCCGGGAGGGGAGATACGGGGGAATGGTGCCGGAAGAGGACGACGTCGCTCAGTTCGCGACGCTGCTGAGGCAGTTGAAGGCTCGTACGGACCGCAGTTACGGTGCGCTGGCCCGCCGTCTGCACATGAACACCTCGACCCTGCACCGCTATTGCGCGGGCGAAGCGGTCCCGCTCGACTTCGCCCCCGTGGAACGCTTCGCCGCCCTGTGCGGGGCGTCGCCGGAGGAGCGACTGGAGCTGCACCGGATGTGGCTGGCCGCGGTGGCGGCCCGACAGCGCTCCGCGGGGAAGGCCAGGACGACCGAGGCGGACGGTACGGCGGGAGCGGCGGCGGCCGGTGGTGCCGCGGACTCCCTGGCAGCGGACGGTGTCGCCGCGGAGTCCCCGGCGGCGGACGCCATGGACTCGATGGACCCGACCGACACGGCCCGGGATCCCGCCCCCGCTTCCCACTCCGCCGCTCCCCGCACCCCCTGGTACCGCCGCCGGCGCATCACGGTCGCGACGGCCGCCGTGACCGCCGCGCTGCTCGCCACCCTGGGCAGCCTCGCCGCTCTGCCGGACGGGAGCTCCGCGGTGAACGGCAGCGCACAGTCCGCGGGCCCCGCCGCCCCGACGTCGTCCGACGCGCCGAAGAGCCCGTCGGCGAAGTCGCCCAGCCACTCCCCCGGATCGGCCACACCGACCCCGTCCGCCGGCGGCAAGGCGACGACGTCCGCACCGCCCGGCCATGGCGGCGGCGCCCCCTCCGGCGACGACCCGTCCGGCGGTGGCTCCTCCGGCGGTGCGCAGACACCGAGCGGCACGGCCGCCGTGCCGCTCACCTGGACCGCCAACTCCCATCAGTGGGCGCTCGGTTGCGCGCACGACTACATCGTGGACAAGGCGCCGCAGCAGGTCCCCGCGCCGCCGGTGTCGCAGGACGCCGCGAACTGGGCCAGGGAGCTCGGGGCGGTGCACGGGCGGGAGCAGCTGGTGGAGATCTCGGTGCAGGGGCGCGACTCCACCGCCGTGGTCCTTCAGGCGCTGCGCGTCCGGGTGGTGGGCCGCGGCGAGCCCGTCGCCGGGAACGTGTACTCCATGGACCAGGGCTGCGGCGGATCGCTCTCCCCGCGCTACTTCGACGTCAACCTGGACATCAACCGGCCCATCGCCCGCCCGGTCGACGGCGGCGACGAGAACGGCCCGATCCCGGCGGTGCGCATGCCCTACCGGGTCTCCTCCGAGGACCCGGAGGTGCTGCTCGTCACCGCGACGACCCGGACCTGCGACTGCCGCTGGTTCCTGGAGCTCGACTGGTCCTCCCAGGGCCGCTCCGGAACGGTCCGCATCGACGACCACGGCCGCCCGTTCCGCACGAGCAGCATCGAGGGCCTGCCCCACTACTGGTACTCCGAGCTTCAGTGGGTCCCGCGGACCGACTGAGCGCCCCTCACGGCACCGTCGCGCCCTGCTGTCGCCGCACCATCTCGGTGATCCAGGCGGGCGCGAACGGTGACGTGCAGCCCGGGGACGTCGGGTAGTCCTTGAGCACCTCCAGGCGCTCACCGATGTCGAGGGCACGGGCTCTGTGCTCGGCGTGCTCGATCCCGATCCGGGCCAGGCAGTGGTTCATCGCCCACTGCAGGCGGTCCGGGGCGTCCTTCATCTGAGCCTCGATGATGTCGAGCAGCCCTGGCAGGTCGAGGCCCTCGGGCTTCTTCGCGACCCGTTCGGTGGTCAGCGCCCAGCCGGCACTCGCGACCACCGGATCCGGATCGGCGGACCAGGCCGTGCGCAGCTCCTCTGAGTGCGGGCTCTTCTTCACCACGTAGTTCACGAGCCAGTCGTGCACCTTGGGTGCGCGCGCCTCGCGCACCATGGCGTCCAGCTCGTCCCGCTCGAACGCCTTCGGGCGGCAGATCAGGAGCGCGAGCAGTCTCGCCGCGGTGTCGTCCGTCCGCCAGAGCAGGCGCGCGAGTTCCGCTTGCGTCTTCAGCCGCTTCGCGAGCGCGCGCAGCTTGCCGAGGTTCACACCGTGATCGTCACCGTGCCTCTCGTTCACCGCGCGTACCTTCGGGTCCTCGAGCGCGGCCAGCTCGGCCATCACCTCGGCCACTGTCGTCCCGTTCGGTGTCGTCCCGGCCACCTCGGCCTCCTGTCCATCGCGTGTGAGAGGTCAGCCTACGAGGCCCGTGTGTCACTCTTCCCAGACGGCGGCGGCCGTCCGGTCGTCGGCGTATCCCTTGACCCGGGTCTGGGTGTCGGCGAGGAAGGCGGCGAGACCGGGCGGGGTGGGGCCCGACCAGCGGCCGGTCAGGTACGCGCACAGTTCGGGTTCGCCGCGCAGGGGTTCGGCGAGGCCTCCGGTGCACATCAGGAGCGTGTCACCGGGGCGGGCGACGGAGGCGCGGAAGCGGAAGGGTTCGCGGGGCGGTTCGAGCGCGGGTTCGTACGGGCTCGGGGGTGTCGGGATGCCCAGGTCCATGGTGAGCCGGTCGCCCTCGGGGGTCTCGTGCGGGAGCGAGCCGAAGCCGACGACGGGTTCGCCGGTGATGTCGCCGATCTGCGGCTCGATGTCGTGCCATGCGCCGTCCCTGAGCCGGAACAGTCCGCCTGCGCCGACGCCGAAGAACACGCGGGTACGGCACTCGGGGTCGGCGGGCAGCAGCAGACAGCGCAGGGTGGCCGCGTACTCCTCGGGGTCGATGCCCTGCTCGGCGGCGGTGGCGCGGAGCTTGCCGAGGCTGCGGTCGGTGAGCCGGTGCAGCCCGGACTTCAGATCACCGCGCCGGGCGGCCCGGATGTCCTCGCCGAGCCGGGCATGGCTGCGTCCCACGGCCCGCCCGATCCAGTGGCAGGCCTCGGCGGCCGCCCGGTGCGCCCCCGGTGTGGCGCGGGCGCCGGTCGCCATCGCCACGAGGACCAGCGCAGCGTCGCCGCTGCCGAACCGCGCCATGAGCAGCGAGTCGCGCCGCGGCTCGCCCCGGTACCGCGCGGAGTCCCCCCGCACGGAGACGGCCCGCAACGAGCAGGTCCCGTACCGCGCCCCGTCCAGCACGGTGTCCGCGACCAGATCGTCCAGCTCATCCGGATCGGCCGGGGGCAACGCGGTGGGTTCGGCGTCGTAGGTGGGCGGTCCGGAGCCGACGTAGTCGAGGGACGAGGACGGGGTTGCAGGGAGGTCGACACGGGTGGGCGCGGCATGGCGGGCCTGCGGCGACGCGGCAGGGGCTTCGGTGCCCGGGTCGGGGAGGCGCGGGGCCGCGGAGTCGGCTGCGGCACGGACCGTGGCAGGCGGCAGATCGTCGTCGGGGTCCGGGCGGAGGGCGTCGTCGGAGGCGGGCGGAGTGCCGGGGGTCAGCGCCGGTTCCGGGGGTGTGTCCTCCGGTGTCCAGGACGCCGGGGTGGTCGTGGCCGGTGTCTCCGTCGAGGTGCGGGCGGCACCGGTCGTCGGGGGCGGCTCTTCGGTGAAGCCGGGTGGCTTGGGTCCCGGCGGGAACGTCGCCGTGGGCGGAGGTGCGGTGGGCGGGGACTCCCAGGGGGCCCGGTGCCGTCCCGGGCCTCCTGTCGGTGCGGCCCCGGCGCGCGGCTGAGGGACCGCCACCGCCGACGCGCTGCCGTCGCCCACCGCCCCCGCCGCCGAAGCGAACCGGTCGTCGACCGAGTCGGGCTCGGGCGTGGGGCCGGTGTCGTCGGTGGAGTCGTTGTACAGCTGTCCCCACCAGTCGTCCTCATGACCGGTGGGACTTCCCCCCTGCTGGCTCATGCCCCCAATTGTCCACCGCACGGGCCGGATGAAAATGGGGCATCGGGAAAATCCGGTGCCCGTCCGCGCCACGTGTGAAGTCGCCGGGCGATCCCACCCCCCACGGGAGAACCGCCCGGCGACGCCTGTCGCGCCCGTAGGGGCGCGGGGCTCTATCGACATGCGGCTCCCGCCGCGTGTGCGCGACCGGCGCTCAGCGCACGTCGTACGCCCGGGTCACGGTCTGGGTGACCGAATTGCCGTTCGTGTCGGTGAGCCGGGCCCTGAGTGTGACCTGCCTTCCTGAAGCTCCGCTGTGGTCCACCATGGCATTCCAGCCACCGTCGCCGCGCTCGGTGGGCGCCTCGGTCCAGGTCTCCCCGCCGTCGTAGGAGTAGTCCAGTCGCACGGAGGTCGGCTCGCCGGGCTCGTAGCCCGCGTGGCCGGTCACCGTGAGTCCGATGCGCAGCCCGTCCCGCGCCGGGAGCGTCTTGAGCCCGTCCTCCGGCAGTTCGTAGCGCGGGAAGAGCAGCGGGATGCCCTGGGAGGGGATGTCCTCGTCGAGGCCGGAGCGGAAGGACCAGGTCGTCGTCGTGCTCGTCGACCGGTTCCACACGCGTGCGGGCGGGCCGACCTTGGTGGTGTTCAGGCTGAGTTCGTACGACGACTCCTCGGCCGGGACCTCGAACACCCCGAAGGGGTAGGGGCTTTCGCCGATCGTCTCGCCGTCCTGTTTCAGCACCATGTTCCCGATGTCACCGAAACTGCCCTGAATTCCCTGGTGTCGGGCATCGCCCCAGAACCCGGGCGCCGCACCGATCAGGTTGCCCTGCCGCTCGGCGGCGAGCGCCTGCTCCCCGCTGTCGTCGAGCGGGGCGACCGGCGAGACGACCCCGCCGTACCACTCCTCGGTCCGCCGCTCGCCCTTCTCGTACGTCCGCACCGGGTCGATCATGAACTCGCCCCACGGGAAGCTGCTGGACACATCGTGGCCCCAGCCGGTCGCGCCGGCCGAGTGGTACTCGGTGCGGGTGAAGGGCGCGGGCACGGTCTCCAGGTCACCGAAGTAGCCGGACAGTCCGCTCGGCCGGGTCATGGTCATCAGGTCGATGTAGTCGGTGGGCGTGCCCATCGCCCGGTACGTCGCCGTCGTCGCCGCCAGTTCCCTGTCCCGCACGCCGTAGGTGCGGTCACCGTGGATCGGTCCCGTCTCCGGGAAGGCGAGGCTGTAGACGTACGGGCTCTTGGCCGTGGCCTTCCAGCGCAGGGTCACGTCCGTCGCCGCGAGCAGGGCCTTCGCCTCCTCGGCCGGGATGCCGAGGACGGGCAGCGGACCGCCGGTGAAACCGGCCGACGGGTACCAGCGGCCGGGCTCCTCGCGATACCCGAGGACGGCGACCGCACCGCCCGCTTCCGCCCGCGCCGCGATCTCGTACGCGCTGCCGCTGTCCGGCAGCCTGACGAGCGCGATCTTCCCTTCAGCGCCTGAAAGCTCCTCCTCCGTACCGGACTTGGCGTCGAACAGCGATGCCTTGCCCGTGCCGTCCAGGTTCGCCGAACTCGTCGACGCGGTCACCGGATGCAGCGAGCGCCCGCCCACGACGGCGAGTTCGGTGATCTGCGGGGCCGCCGCGCGCCAGAAGCTGTCGAACTCGAAACTGCCGTCGGTGGCCCGGCCGTCGACCGAGGCGTAGTAGCCCCGGACGGTCCGGTTGCCGACCGCGGTGCCGGCGTGCAGCCAGGTGTCGTCCCAGCTGCGTGCGAACCCGAGGGTGGTGGCCCGGATCTCGGACGGCTTGTCCGTCCGCACGCTCAGCCGGTGGGCCTTGCGGGCGTCGAGCACGACGGTCGTGTCCTTGCGGATCTCCAGCTGCGGACGGGCCAGGTAGGAAAGGGAGTTGACGAGGGTGCCCTCGGTCTCCGACGTGGTGATGAAGCTGGAGAGGAAGTAGCTGCCCGGGCGGATCGCGTACGTCTGGTCCCTCGCGCCCTCGTTGAACCGCCGCTCGCCGCTCGCGTCGTCGGTGCCGATGACGTCGACGGAGGAGGCGCCGTCGGCGGGCCTGCCGAGACGGTCGACGAGCTTGACGCGCAGGGTGACCGTCTCCGGCTGGACGTACAGGGAGAAGGGCGTCGAGACGGTCACGCCGTCGGCCGTTGCGAGGACACGGCCGGTGATGTCGCCGTACTGGGCGCGCTTGAGGCTCGCGGTCGGGTCGACGGCGAGCGGGACCTCGACGGTCCTTCCCGCCGGGACGGTGACCGAGCGGGCCGTGAGGCGGGCGATCGACGAGCGGACGGTGGAGCCGTCGTTGCCGGTTACGGCGGGCATCGACAACGTCAACTCCACCGCCCTGTCTGTGGTGTTGGTGTACGGCACGGTGACCGTCGTACGGTCGCTCGGGTCCTGCGGCCAGTTGAAGGTGCCGCCCTGGACCGCGGGTGCGCCGAGCACCGGCTGGTCGATCGCGGTCGCCACGTCGAGGCGTCCGCCGCCCGTCTCCCGGACGTCGCCGGGGATGTCCGCGTCGGCCGAGGAGACCAGGGCCGCCTTGATCTGCTGGGCGGACCAGTCGGGGTGGCGCTGCTCGACCAGCGCCGCCGCGCCCGCGACATGCGGCGTCGCCATCGACGTACCGCTCATGGACCGGTAGGCGTAGACGCCGCGGCCGCCCGCGTTGGCGGCGGAGATGGAGACGCCCGGGGCGGTGATCTCGGGCTTGAGGGTGTGCGATCCGTACACCGGGCCGCGGCTGGAGAAGGAGGCCGTGGAGTCGTCGCGGTCGACGGCGCCGACGGTGAGGACGCTCGGGGCGCAACCGGGTGAGGAGACGGTGTTGTTGCCGGGTCCGGTGTTGCCGGCGGCGATGACGAACAGGGTGTCCTTGCTCGACTCGGCGAGTTCCTCGGTGGCCTGGGCCATCGGGTCGGTGCAGTCGGTGCGGGCCGGATTGCCGAGGCTCATGGAGACGACGTCGGCGCCCTGGTCGACCGCCCACTGCATGCCGGCGATGATCCAGGAGGTCTCGCCGTAGCCGTAGTCGTTGAGGACCTTGCCGTTGAGGAGGTCGGCACCCGGCGCGACGCCCTTCTTCCTGCCGTCGCTCGCCGCTCCCGTGCCACCGACAGTGGAGGTGGTGTGGGTGCCGTGGCCGTCGCGGTCGGCCGCGTCCTCGGAGTCGGTGAAGTTCCGCGACGCGGTGATGCGGCCCTTGAGGTCCGGGTGGTCGGCGTCGGCCCCGGTGTCGAGGACGGCGACCTTGGTGCCCTTGCCGTCGTAGCCCGCGGCCCAGGCTTCGGGGGCGTGCACCTGCCGGGTCGAACGGTCCAGGGTGGCCTGCACCTTGGCGTCGAGCCACAGCTTCTTCACGTCGCCCTGGCTGACGTCCGCCCAGAAGTCGGCGCTCTTCGCCTTGTCCGTCCTCAGGGCCACGCCGTCGATGGGGTCGAGGACGAGTTCGCGTTCGGCGCCGCGGGGCGTGGCGGGGACGCCGCGCGCCATGGACCGGTCGTACGTCGCGATCAGCGGGAGCGTCTCGGTGTGCGCGTCGTCGTAGCCCTGGCGGACCAGGCCGGTGACGTTGAAGAGTTCCTCGTCGACGCGGCCGGCGGCGAGCTCCTCGATCGCGCTCTCGGGATAGACGTACAGGTCGTCGCCGGACCGGCGGGTCTGGGTGATAGGGGTCGTGCCGTCCGGGCCGGGCAGGGTGACGGCCCCGTCCTTCGTGACGAGGACCCGGTCGCCGGTGACGAGGGTGACGACGGATCCGGTGCCGGGGGTGGCCCGGCTGCCGGTCAGCGGTCTCGGCTCGTCGGTCGCGTGCGTGGGCACGGCTGTGGTGACGGCCAGGACGGCGGCGGTCGCCGCCCCCAGGGCCGTACGCCGTATGACTCTCCCCAAGATCGCCTTCTTCCCGTGCGGCCGCCAGCCCGCGGACGTTTCTGTGCAGGCCGAGGAGGCCCAATACGGGCAATGCGGACGGTGGTTGATGCTGCGGTGGCGTCACCTTGGCAGAGTGGCGGGTGGTACGGCGATGATGTGCCGAGGCGGGTTTGCGCCGTGGCCGGTTTCCGCCACGGGGTCATTGGGGAGGGACGGCGCCGCATGCTGGCAGCGATAGGCCTGGACGAGACGCACGAGTCGGCGTACCGGGCGCTGGTGTCCGTGGGCGCGGCCGACGTGCCCGATCTCGCACGGCGGCTGACGCTCGGCGAGTACGACACCGAGCGCGCCCTGCGCCGCCTGGAGCGGCACGGACTCGCGGCCCAGTCGCCGGCCCGGCCGGGGCGCTGGGTCGCCGCGCCGCCCGGGGTGGCGCTCGGCGCACTCCTCACCCAGCAGCGGCACGAGCTGGAGCAGGCGGAGCTGGCGGCCGCGCTGCTCGCCGAGGAGTACCGGGCGGCGGCCGCCGAGCCCGCCGTCCATGACCTGGTCGAGGTGGTGACCGGGTCGGCCGCGGTCTCCCAGCGGTTCCTCCAGCTCCAGCTGGGGGCGAGTCAGGAGGTGTGCGCGCTGGTCACCGGCAACCCGGTCGTGGTCACCGGCACGGAGAACGGCGCGGAGGAGCAGGCGGCCGGGCGCGGGGTGCGCTACCGGGTGGTCGTCGAGCGGTCGGTCCTCGATCTGCCGCACGGGATCACCGAGTTGTCCGCCGCGCTCGGCCGTGACGAGCAGGTGCGGATGGTGGACCAGGTGCCCACCAAGCTGGTGGTCGCCGACCGGACGCTCGCGATGGTGCCGCTGACCTCGCAGACCGCGGAGCCCGCCGCGCTGGTCGTGCATGCCAGCGGGCTGCTGGAACTGCTCTGCGGGTTGTTCGAGTCGGTGTGGCGGGACGCGCTGCCGCTGCGGATCGGCGCCACCGGTGTGTCGCAGGATGATCCGGACGGTCCCGACGGCACCGACCTGGAGATCCTCTCCCTGTTGCTGGCCGGCCTGACCGACGCGAGCGTGGCCAAGCAGCTCGATCTGGGCCTGCGGACCGTGCAGCGCCGGGTGAAGCGGCTGATGGAGCTGAGCGGGGTGTCGACGCGGCTCCAGCTGGGCTGGCATGCCTACGAGCGGGGGTGGGTGGCCCGGGAGCGGCAGGGGTGACCTGCGCTTTCTCCTGCGCTCCGGCACCCTGGACAGATGGGAGTCCTGGACCTCCTGCTGGTCGGCCTGGTCATCCTGCTCGGCCTGTGCGGAGTGCTGGTGCCCGGGGTGCCGGGGTCGTGGCTCGTGTGGGCCGCGGTCATGTGGTGGGCGCTGAAGGATCCGCAGCCCGTCGCCTGGTGGGTGCTCGTGGGCGCCACCGTCGCCCTGTTCCTCTCCCAGGTGGTCCGCTGGGCCCTGCCGCCCCGACGGCTGCGCGCGAGCGGCGCCACGCCCCGGATGGGGGTGTACGCCGGTGCGGGCGCGTTCCTCGGCTTCGTCCTGATCCCGGTGCTGGGCGCCGTCCCCGGCTTCATGGCCGGGATCTACCTCTACGAACGCTTCCGGCTGGGCGGCCACGGCGAGGCGAGGACGGCCCTGCGCACGGCAATGCGCAACGGCGGCTGGAGCGTGCTGGCGGAGCTCTTCACCTGCCTGCTGATCTTCGGGGCGTGGCTGGGCGCGGTGCTCTGGGGCTGACGCACCGGATCCCCGTCGCAGCGGCGGCGACCGGCCCGACCTCACCCGTCAGACCCGTACGGCCCAACGGGGACGCGCCCCGCTGGGGGCCGCCCGGCACGCAAGAGTGACCGGGCGCCGGCCGGTTCTGCGGCCGCCGATCCGATGCGCCCGGTGCGGACGACGTGCTTGGCTGCCGTCATGGCGGAATTCACCGAGGCCGAACGCGCGTATCTGAAGACCCAGCGGCTGGGGCGGCTGGCCACCGTCGACCCGCAGGGTCAGCCGCAGGCGAACCCGGTCGGGATCTTCCCGCAGGACGACGGCACCATCCTGATCAGCGGCCGGGCCATGGGCACCACCAAGAAGTGGCGCAACCTCCAGAAGAACCCGAAGGTCGCCCTCGTCGTCGACGACATGATCAGCGCCCGCCCCTGGAAGGTGCGCGGCGTCGACATCCGCGGCGAGGCCGAACTCCTCGTCGGCCCGCACGACCTGGGCCCGCACTTCAGCGAGGAGGTGATCCGCATCCTGCCGCGGCGGATCCACAGCTGGGGGCTGGAGGAGGGCTGAGCAGGCCCGATGAGGTCCGGTGCGGTGTCGCGCCCCGTAAGGGGCGCGGGGAACTGCGCGACCAGCCCCCACCGGCCAGCAGCCGACGAACCGCCTGTCCAGCGAAGCTCAGAGCACGCCCTCCAGCGTCAGCAGCCGCACCTTGCGTTCGAGGCCGGCCGCGTAGCCCGTGAGGGAGCCGTCCGCGCCGATCACTCGGTGGCAGGGGCGCAGGACGAGGAGCGGGTTGGCGCCGATCGCACCGCCGACGGCGCGTACGGCGGCGCGGGACGCTCCGATGCGGGCGGCGATCTCGCCGTAGGTCGTGGTGGCGCCGTACGGCACGGAGTCGAGCGCGGACCAGACCCGCTCCCGGAACTCGGTGCCCTCGGCGCGCAGCGGCAGCCGGAACTCCTTCAGGTCGTCGGCGAAGTAGGCGGCGAGCTGCTCCTCGGCCTCGCGGAACGGGCCGGGGTCGTGCCGCCAGCCGTCCTGGACGGTGCGGCCGCCCTTCTGGCCGGGCATGGAGAGGGAGGTCAGTGTGGAGTCGGGGTCGGCGGTGAGGAGGAGGGGGCCCAGGGGGCTGTCGAGGGTGGTGTAGTAGGTCATCGTTGCTCCGACTCCCCTGCTGCGCGCAGGTGTTGTAGTGCGTAGGAGCGCCAGGGGCGCCAGCTGTCGGGGACGTCCGTGCCGGGCACGGCCACGTCCGGGTCGCCGAGGGCACGGGTGCGGATGACCGCGACGGTGCGGGCGTCCATCCCGGGCAGGTCGAGCAGCACGTCCTGCGCCTCGTCCCGGTCGGCGCCGGGGTCCAGTCGCAGGGAGCCGTCGGCGAGGGCGGCGGCGAGCGCTCCCAGGGGGCCGTCCGGTTCGGCCTGGGCGAGGACAGCGGGTTCGGGGAAGACATGCGTGAGGCTGCCGCAGGGCGCGTCCAGGGCCTTGCCGTAGCGCCGTACGAGCCCCTCGGCCGCCGTACGCCCGACCAGCGCCCGCACCGCCAGCTCCTCCGGATCGGCGGCGCCGGGCGACCGCAGCCCGGGGCGGGCGGCGACCAGCGGGGCGAGCCGCGGATCGGCGCCGAGCCGCTCGTCCACGGCGTACGGATCGGCGTCCAGGTCGAACAGCCGCCGCAGCCGCTGCACGGCCGTCGTCAGATCGCGCAGGTCGGTGAGGTGCAGCCGGGCGTCCAGCCAGCCGCCGGGCCCGGGGTGCGGGAGTCCCGGCCGCTCTTCGACGGCGACGATCCCGGTGCCGTACGGAAGGCGCAGGGTGCGCCGGTACGTCCGCCGCCCGTGCGGTCCACCGATGTCCTCGACGCCGGGGACGGCCTCGTCCGCCAGCCGGTCGAAGACGGCTTCGGCCTGGTACGGGCCCCGGTGCGCGAGGCGCAGCGGGACACCGGCCGTCGGGGTGGCCGTACAGCCCTTGGGCGCGGACGCCCGCAGTCCGGTGGGCGTCGCGGCGTACACGGCCCTGATCGTGTCGTTGAACTGCCGCACGCTGGCGAACCCGGACGCGAACGCGATCTCCGTGACCGGGAGCGAGGTGGTCTGGAGCAGGACGCGCGCGGTGTGCGAGCGCTGGGCGCGGGCCAGTGCGACCGGCCCGGCGCCGAGCTCGGTGGTGAGCTGCCGCTGGACCTGCCGCGCGCTGTATCCCAGCCGTACGGCGAGCCCGGCGACTCCCTCGCGGTCGACCACGCCGTCCCCGATCAGCCGCATGGCCCGGCCCACGACGTCCGCGCGCACGTTCCACTCGGCCGACCCCGGCACCGCGTCCGGCCGGCACCGCCGGCAGGCCCGGAAACCCGAGCCCTGCGCGGCGGC
Organism: Streptomyces sp. NPDC051963; assembly: GCF_044593495.1. Classification (NCBI taxonomy): domain Bacteria; kingdom Bacillati; phylum Actinomycetota; class Actinomycetes; order Kitasatosporales; family Streptomycetaceae; genus Streptomyces; species Streptomyces sp. NPDC051963. Next base: position 373,289 of record NZ_JBIUCC010000004.1, read on the forward strand.
GGCGGTCGTGAAGAAGCGGACGTTGCGGCGCTTGGGGGTGACGGCGGGGCAGCTCGGGCGGCAGTAGATGCCGGTCGTCTCGACGGCGAAGAAGAATTCGCCGTCGAACCGTGCGTCCCGGCTGCGGACCGCTTCGTACCTGGTGTCTTCGTCCATCACATGTTCCAGTCTCCGCCGGTTCCGGGGACGGGGCTGGCGGAAATCGGACGTCGAGACAACCTACTGCCAACGGCCTCGCTTCGCCTCCATCGCCGCCCTCCCCTCCGCTCCCTTGCGCTTGAAGTCCTTGCGGATCTCGGCCCTGACCCGCGCATCCGTCTTGGCCACGATCCGCTGGTTCTCCCGCAGCAGCTTGCGGTAGCTCTCCAGCCGCCGCACCGGCAGCTCCCCGGAGTCGATCGCGGCCAGCACCGCGCACCCCGGCTCGCTCTCGTGCGCGCAGTCCTGGAACCGGCACCGCCCGGCCAGCTCCTCGATCTCGGAGAAGACCTGCCCGACGCCGGTCTCGGCGTCCCAGAGCCCGACGCCCCGCAGCCCCGGCGTGTCGATCAGTACACCGCCGCCCGGCAGCACCAGCAGGTTGCGGGTGGTCGTCGTGTGGCGGCCCTTGCCGTCGGCGTCCCGCGTGGCCTGTACGTCCATGACGTCCTCGCCGAGCAGTGCGTTCGCGAGGGTCGACTTGCCCGCGCCGGACTGTCCGAGCAGCACGGACGTACCGCCGGAGGCGACCGCCGCGAGCACATCGAGCCCGGCGCCGTCGACGGCGCTGACCGGCACCACCGGCACACCAGGCGCCGTGGTCTCCACGTCCTGGACGAGATGGGCGAGGGTTGCCGCGTCCGGCACCAGGTCGGCCTTGGTGAGGGCCACGACCGGTTGCGCACCGGACTCCCAGGCCAGCGCCAGGAAGCGTTCGATCCGGCCGAGGTCGACCTCAACGGCCAGCGACACGGCGACGATCGCGTGGTCGACGTTGGCCGCGAGGATCTGCCCCTCGGACCGCTTGGAGGAGGTGGAGCGCACAAAGGCGGTACGGCGCGGCAGATACGCCCGTACGTAGCGGGGGTTGCCGCCGGGTTCTACGACGGCCCAGTCGCCGGTGCACACGACCCGCATCGGATCGTGCGGGGTGACGAACGCGGTGTCGGCGCGTACGACCCCGTCGGCGGTGACCACGTCGCACTGTCCGCGGTCGACCCGCAACACCCGTCCGGGCAGCAGCCCTTCGGACGCGTAGGGGGTGAATTCGTCCTCCCATGCCGCGTCCCAGCCGTAGGGAGCGAGAGCGGAGAAAACTGAGGTGGAAGTCAAGGGTGACCCTTCAATGGGCGGCCCCGGCACGCGCACTCGGACGCGAGAGAAGGAAGGTCAGCCGGCGGCCACGGAGGTGGACTTGACGGTCTTCTGGATGCGGGCAGCGCCCATCTCAGTGACAGCCATCGGTCAACACCTCCCGTTCTCGCTCGCCGGACAAAGGCGCGCCCGGCAGGCCGCGCCTTTCGATGGTGGCAACTCTAGCTCCGCCCGGTGGCGGTCCGTCAACGCATTTTCCGTCAGGGCCCGCGATCAGGCCTTCGTGCAGCTGTGTCCGTTCAGCGTGAAGTCGTACGCCGGTGAGTTCTTGCCGCGCCAGGAGGAGATGAAGCCGAAGGCGAGGGAGCCGTCGGCGGGGACGACCTTGTTGTAGTCGGCGGCGGTGGCGGTGACGCGGCCGCCGTTCTGCGTGAAGCCCGCGTCCCACATCTGGCCGACCTGCTGGCCGTCCTTGAAGGACCAGGCGACGCGCCAGGTGTCCAGGGCCTCGACGGTGGTGACGGTGACGGTGGCCTGGAAGCCGTCGGGCCACTGGTTGACCAGGTCGTAGTCGACCTGACAGGTGGCCGGTTCGCTGGTCTCGGGGTCCGGTTCGCCGTTCCCGGGGTCGGGTTCGGTGCCGCGGGCGGTGGACGAGGTGGTGCCCTGGGGTTCCGGGTCGGAGGCCGGGTGCTCGGAGCGGTCCGAGGCAGTGGTCACCGACGGCCCGGGCGACGCGGTCGCCGAGTCCGAGGGCTGCGCGGTGACGGGCGGCGTGGGGGCGCCGGGGTCGGCCACCGGCTGGCGGTCGGAGCCGTCGGTGGGCGCCGCGGCCCCGTCGTCGGTGGCGCCGCCGGGCAGCATCGACACGGCGAGTGCCAGCAGGGAGACGAGGACGGCGGCGACGAGCAGGCCGCCCCGCAGGACACGCGCCTTGTGCGCGCCGGGGTTCGGGGGTCCGTCCATGTCCACCAGGTCCGGACGCCCGGCGCCCAGCCGTACCTCGGCGGCTCTGCGGCGGCGCTCCAGATAGGCGAGGCCGCCCCAGCCGATCACACCGCTCGCGAGGGCGGCCGGCAGCCCGCCGCCGTGCAGCCGCAGACAGGCCGCGGCCTCCGCGCAGTCCACGCACCGGGCGAGGTGGCGGGAGAGGTCGTCCGGGGTGTCGGCGAGGGGCGAGCGGGTGACCGCGTCGAGCAGCCGGGCGTAGCTGCGGCACTGCGCGGCCATCGGCGTGTCGATGTGGTTGCGGTGGCAGCGGTCCCTGAACAGGACCCGCACCTGGTCGAGTTCGTCGGACACCGTGGCCGGGTCGAGGCCGAGCCGCCGGGCCACGATGGACAGCGGCACGGCCTCCACCTCGGCCAGCCACAGCAGCGCCGCGTCCGGTTCCTGCATGTCGCGCAGACCGCGCAACGCGATCGGGCGCTGCAACGGAGGGCCCGTGTAGCGGGCGGCCTTCTCGGAGTTGAGCCACAGCCGCAGCTCGGGGTCGAGCTTGTGGCCGTGGCCGTCGGTCTCCCAGGCCGCCGCCGTGGTGCGAACGGCGGTCAGCAGCAAGGGAATCCGGGGCAGTCGGGCCGAGCGGCGGCCACTGTTCCGGGTCGGGCCGGTCTCGGCGGCGCGGGCCTCGCGGACGCCGAGTGCGAACGCCTCCGTGGCCAGGCGGGTGGCCGCCACGGATCCGGCCGTGCACAGGTCGGCGTACGAGAGCACGGCGTCCCAGCACTCGGAGAACAGCGCGGCCTCGGCGGCATCCTGGGGGGTCGGCAGGTCGGGCATGGGTCTCCTGCATCACGAGCGAGGTCAACTCACCATGTTGGCAACGGAGTTGGGGGGAACCTCGCAGCAGAGCACGAGCCTTTCACGTTCCCCACACAACTGACAAGCGCGCTATTCAAATCCCCTGACCGACGAATGCGCGGTCCGGCTCCCCTCTGCCGGACCGCGCATCCCCCCGTCCCGGATCAGTGGCGCGACTGCTCCACCGCCACGACCCGGCCGTCGACGTCGAGGTACTCCGTCCGGTACAGCTCGATCCACTCCTGGTTACTACGAGAGTCATACGGAAGGAACGCCAAGAAGTATCGATGCGGACCGACATCGATCGGACCGGTGACCCGGCCGCCCTCCCAGGTGACCCGGACACCGACCGCTCCCCGCGGCGCGCGGCCGTAGACCGTGACCCAGTCGGCCAGCGCGTTCATGTCGACGTCGGACCAGGTCGTCGGCGTCTCGCCGTACTCGCCGCCGCGGCCGCACGACGACCAGCCCCCCTCCTGGCGATCCCCGTGACGGTCGAGGACACGGACGAACTCGCATGTCCCACCGGACGGGTTCGGCGCCGACCAGTACTGCATGCGCACACCGTCCGGTGCGGTGCCCGAGAACAGCATCTTCGCCCGGTCGGTGTCGGGCGCGAGCCCTTCGGAGCCGGGTCCGTGACCCGTCCGGTTCAGCCCCCAGACCACGTCGTCCGGGATGACGCCGGTGGCTTCGGCGGCCAGTCCGCCGGCGCCCAGGACGGCGACGACCGCGACGCCGACCACCCAGTGCCGCCGAGGGGGGCGGTAGGACCGCGGACGTCCCTCGCCGGCCAGGATGCGGGTGAGCACCGCCGGGTCCGGCCGCTCCTGTCGGGTCACCGGGTCCGCCGGGCCCAGCAGTTGCCGTACGCGCTCCTCGACTTCCGTTGTGTTCCGGTGAGTTCTCATGCCCGTTCCCCCTCCAGCAGAGCCAGCCGCTCGACGGGCCCGCGCCCTGTCAACTCCCGTTCCAGTCGCTGCCGTGCGCGATGCAGCCGTACCGCGAAGGTGCGTGTCGAGCAGCCGACCACCCGGGCCGCGGCGGCCGAGTCGAGGCCGTCCCAGCCGACGAGCCGCAGTGTCTCCTGGTCGCGTTCCGACAGCGCGGCGAGCGCCTGGCGCACATGCAGCGCCTCGACCACTCCCCCGGCGTGGTCGGGTGCCGCCGGCGTCGCGGGTGCCGTACGTCCGAGGCGTGCGGCCAGCCGACCGCCGCGCCGTTGCCCGCGCTGCACGTTGGCGAGGATGTTGCGGGCGACCGCGTACAGCCACGGCAACGCCTCGTCGGGCGTGGCGGGCACCTTGTCGATCCGGCGCCAGGCGACCAGGAAGGTCTCCGCGGCCACGTCCTGTGCGGTCTCCGCGTCGCCTGCGCGGCGCCGGGCGAAGCTCAGCACGCGCCCGTAGTGCGCCGCGTACAGCGCGCGGAGTCTCTCCTCACCGTCCGGTTCCGTCTCAGGTGTTCCGTCCTCCGGCACACCTGCCCCCTTCCGTCCGCGATCCGTTGTGACACCCCCCTATGTCCGGACGCGCGGGACGGATTACACCTCGGCCGGATCCTGTGCCGCGAGGCTGTCCATGAAGGAGCTGACGGAGAACACCGCGCGGCCGGGTCCGGGCGGGCCGTATCCGGGGGGCGAGGACAGGCCGAAGTCGTCCATGGTGGCGCGGTAGGCCTCCAGGAGCCTGATGTGGTACTCCAGCGGGGCGCCCTGCGGGTTGGCCTTGCCGAGCGGGGTCGTGGGCTCGGGGCACCAGGTGGTGAACCGGGGCGTGATGCCGTGCGACATGAAGAAGCGCAGGCCCTCGGTGGTCGACGCGATCGCCTCGTCGACCGTGGTGAAGCCGAAGGGCTCGGCCATCTCCACACCCGCGACGAAGTTGGGGATCACATTGCGCGCGCCGAAGATCTCCGCGGAGTCGAGGATGCGCTTGTGCCACTCGTCGCGGCCGACGTACCGCTCCTTGCCCGGGCAGTGCAGCTTGAACAGATACTCGTCCCACACCTCGTAGTTGGGGTGGTAGATCTGCACGCCGTAGTCCTTGAAGCGCTGTACGTCGTCCTTCGGCAGCGCCTGGGCGACGACCTTGCCGATCCAGCGGCCCGGGAAACGCTCCTCGATGGCCTTGGCGTAGTGGCCGTAGAAGTCGGCCTCGTCGCGCCCGGCGACGGTCTTGGTGATCGCACCGCCGGTGAGGGTGTAGGCGGTGGAGGTCTTCGCGGTGTCGTACCGGTCGATGATCTCCAGCGCTTCGAGGACCTCTTCCACGTCCTTGACGCCCGTGTACGGCCGCCCGGCCGCCTTGTGCTGGCGCCAGTTGTGGTTGATGTCGCAGTACTGGCACTCCTCCTTGGCGCCGAAGTACTGGCAGACCCGGAAGACGGTCAGATAGATCAGGTAGCCCCACTGGATGGTGGGGGCCACCTCCATGACGGACTTGCCGCTGGCGAGCTTGTGCCGGTAGTACTCCGGCATCGGCGGCACCCCGACGTCGGAGATCCGCCTGCCGTCGAGGTAGAGCCCGAGCATCCCGTCCTCGTCGGCGGCCACCCGGTACGGCGACGACGGGTTCACGCGCACGGAGACGACGGTGCGCCGCAGGTCGTACGGCCCGCCGGTGAGGATGATCTCCTCCGGCGGGCGGCGCAGCGCGGCCTCGCCCAGCTCGGGCAGGGTGCCGTGGTCGAAGGAGAAGATGAAGTACGACTTCGGCTTCACCTCCCCGCCTTCGTTGTCACTCAGCGCGGAGGGGTCGAAGGCGACACCACCGCGCAGGAGGTCCTCTTTGAAGACGGCCTCCCGCGGCACATGGGGAAAGCGCTCCATCAGATCCTCGACCAGCGCGGTACGGCTGCCCATCCCGTGTCTCCTCCCGGCTCAGGCGTTCGACTCCTCACGGTATGCCCCGTCGGGGGCGCGGGTGGGGGCGGGGTGGCCCCGTGTTGTCGGCAAGGTAGTTTCCACCTGGGAATTCCTGGTTCTCGCATTCCTCGTTCGCGCATACCTCGGGAGGGCGACCGCATGGCCGAGACCGTGACCAACTGGGCGGGCAACATCACGTTCACCGCCAAGGAGCTGCACCGCCCGCACTCGCTCGACGCGCTGCGCTCGCTCGTCGCCGACAGCGAACGGCTGCGGGTGCTGGGCAGCGGTCACTCCTTCAACGAGATCGCCGAGCCGGGTGTCGACGGGGCGCTGGTGTCGCTGGCCGGGATGCCGGCCGAGGTCGACGTCGACACGGCGGCCCGTACGGTACGGGTGGGAGGCGGCGTCCGCTACGCCGAGCTGGCCCGCCGGGTCCACAAGCACGGACTCGCGCTGCCGAACATGGCGTCCCTGCCGCACATCTCGGTGGCCGGTTCGGTGGCGACCGGTACGCATGGCTCGGGCGTCCGCAACGGATCGCTCGCCGCCCCCGTGCGGGAGGTGGAGATCATCACGGCGGACGGGTCGACCGTGGTCATCGGACAGGGCGACGCACGGTTCGACGGTGCGGTGACCTCCCTCGGCGCCCTCGGTGTCGTCACCGCGCTCACCCTGGACCTGGAGCCGGACTTCGAGGTCGAGCAGCATGTCTTCACCGAACTGCCGCTGGCCGGGCTGGACTTCGAGACCGTGGCGGCGACGGCGTACAGCGTGAGCCTGTTCACCGACTGGCGCGAGCCGGGCTTCCGGCAGGTGTGGCTGAAGCGGCGCACCGACCAGCCGCTGCCCGACTTCCCGTGGGCGGCGCCCGCCGCGGAGAAGATGCACCCGGTGCCCGGCATGTCCGCCGTCAACTGCACCGAGCAGTTCGGGGTGGCTGGTCCGTGGCACGAGCGACTGCCGCACTTCCGGGCGGAGTTCACGCCCAGCAGCGGCGCCGAGCTCCAGTCGGAGTACCTGCTGCCACGGCCGTACGCCCTCGACATCCTGCATGCGCTGGACGCGATCCGTACGACGGTGGCGCCCGTGCTCCAGACCTGTGAGGTGCGCACGGTCGCCGCCGACACGCAGTGGCTGAGCCCGGCGTACGGACGCGACACCGTGGCCGTGCACTTCACCTGGATCGAGGACCTGGAGGCGGTACTGCCGGTGGTGCGGCGGGTGGAGGAGGCGCTGGACGGCCTCGACGCACGGCCGCACTGGGGGAAGGTGTTCGCCGAGGCCCCGCAGGTGGTGCGGGAGCGGTATCCGCGGCTGGGCGACTTCCGGGCGCTGGCCGGGGCACTCGACCCCAGCGGTAAATTCGCCAACGCCTTTGTGTGGGACATCCTGGCCGACTGAACCGGCGGGGACTTTCTCCACCCCCTTTCCTAACCCCTTGTCGAAAGTCCGAGCAGCCCATAGCCTTGCGCCGCGCCGGTGACGACGTCGACCCCGGCCCGGCTGGAAGGATGGGGCACCCCGGTGCTGCGTCCTCCCGGGGGACAACCCCCGGACCCCCGGCCGAAGCACCCGCACCGGCGCTTGTCAGCGAGGGGAGTTCGATGAAGCGCGGCACATCACGCGACATCCGCACCGCGAACCGCTACGAGGTGCTGCGCCAGATCATCGCCCAGTCCCCCACCTCCCGGCAGCAGCTGGCGGCCTCCACCGGGCTGAGCCTCGCCACGGTCGCCACGCTCGTCGGTGAGCTGCTCGACCTCCGCATGATCACGGAGGTCGGGTTCGAGGATTCGGCGGGGGGCCGGCCCCGGGGACTCGTGGCGGTCAACGCGTCGGGGGGCGCGTTGATCGGCGTCGACATCGCGGAGACGTACGTCCATGTCGAGCTGTTCGACCTCGCGTTGAACGTCCTGGCCCGCGCCGAGGAGGACGTCCGCCCCGGCGAGAGCCTGCCCGAGCAGATGGTCGGCCATGTCGCCGCCACCGTCGGTTCGGTGGTCGCGCAGGCCGGGATCGAGGGCGCTCGGGTGCTCGGCGTCGGGGTGAGCGTGCCGGGGCAGGTCGACCGGGCGACCGGTATCTCGGAGTACGCCCCCAACTGGGACTGGCACGACGTGCCGCTGCTCGACCTGCTCACCGAGCAGATCGCCTACCCCCTGTACCTGGACAACCCGCTGCGGGCCGGCGCGGTGGCCGAGCTGTGGTTCGGGGCCGCGCGCGGGCGCGGGGATGCCGTGGTGGTCAACCTCGGGACCGGGGTGGGCGCCGGGCTCATCCTGGGCGGCGGGCTGCACCGCGGGGTGAGCAACAGCGCCGGCGAGTGGGGCCACAACACGATCGTCCTGGACGGCCGGCTGTGCCGCTGCGGCAACCACGGCTGTGTGGAGACGTATGTCGGCGCGCCCGGAATCATGCTGAACCTAAGGGAGTTGAGCCCCGGCAGCACACTGCTGCACCCGGAGGACCAGACGGCCACCATCGCCGCGCTGGCCCGGGGCGTGCGGGATCACGACCCGGTGGCGATCAAGGTGGTCCGGGACACCGCCCGCTACCTCGGCGCCGGCATCGCCGACCTGGTCAACCTGTTCAACCCGGAAGTGGTCGTGCTCAGCAGCTGGGTCGCGGCCGCCCTCGGCGAGCCCCTGGTCGCCGAGGTGCGCGAGGCCGTCGGCCGGCACGCGCTGCCGCGGCCGATGGCCGCCACCGAGATCGTCCTCTCCCCGATCCCCACCGACCCGGCGTGTCTGGGCGCGGCGACGTTCGCGCTCGAAGGTGCACTCCAGTCCGTCGGGCAGAGGACCGCCAAACGCACCACCCCCGCAAGGAGCCGTACCGCACCACCTTCATGACGACGGAAGGGATGCACGTGACTCACCCCCGCACCACTCACCCCCGCAGGAGATCGGCCCTCCTGACAGCCGCAGCCGCACTCGCTGTCGCAGGCCCCCTGATATCCGCCCCGCCCGCGGGCGCCGCCGACCCGGTGGCCGCCGAGGTCTCCCCCTACGCCGCGCAGACCATCGACAACATCGGTGCGTCCGGCGCCTGGTGGGTCAACGACCTGAAGAACTTCGACCCGAAGGTCCAGGCCCGGGTGGCGAAGCTGCTGTTCTCCTCCGGCGGCCTCGACCTGAGCAACTACCGCTACAACATCGGCGGTGGCGGCACCTCGGTCACCACCCCGTCCCGCGCCCCCGAGGACTTCCGGAACGACGACGGGACGTACGACTGGAGCAAGGACGAGGGCGGCCGTACGTTCCTGTCCTACGCCGCGAAGTACGGCGTCGAGAACCTCGTCGCCTTCGTGAACAGCGCGCCCGCCGAGTGGAAGACCAACGCCAAGAGCTGCGGCGGGTATCTGAAGGCGGAGAACGAGCAGGACTTCGCGGAGTACGTCGCCGACGTCACCGACCACTTCGCGAAACTGGGCCAGAGGTTCGACTACATCAGCCCCTTCAACGAGCCGACGAACAGCTTCGCCGACTGCGGCCAGGAGGGCATGCTGGTCGATGTCGACCAGCGCGACGACATCGTGCGGGCGCTGGGCGCCGAGCAGGACGCACGGCGCCAGCAGACCGGCATCATCGCCGACGAGTCCACCAGCACGGTCAAGTTCAACGACGAGGTCCCCCGGTGGATCTCGCAGCCGGGCACGGCCCAGTACGTCGACAAGCTCGCCCACCACACCTACGACAACCCCAGCGACGCCAACCGGGCGCAGGTCTACGAGACGGCCAAGAAGGTCGGCATCGAGTCCTGGTCCACCGAGGACTGCTGCTTCGGCAAGGGCGGCACCGGCTGGGCGCAGGAGTACGACCCGACGATCGACGGCGGCCTGAACCTCTCCCGGATCATCTACAAGGACTTCGCGACCGCGCACGACTCGGCGTTCCACTGGTGGGTCGCCCTGTCGGAGATGATCGGCAGCGACCCGTACGCGAAGAACGACTCCGGCTGGAACGACGGCCTGATCTACTACGACCCCGACTACGCCACCAACGGCAACCAGACCCTGTACTTCACCAAGCGCTACTACGCGCTCGGCCAGTACAGCAAGTTCGTGAAACCGGGCTCGGTCGCGCACAACGTGACCGGAGCGCCCGACGGGGTCGAGGTGTCGACGTACGACCGGAACGGCAAGTGGGTCGTCGTGGTCAACAACCACAACACGACCGGCAGTTCGCTGAACCTGCACTTCAACACCAGGACACCGCTGCGGGCCACGCAGGCCGTGCGGACCTCGGCGGACGAGAACTGGGCGAAGGCCGCCGAGCCGAAGGTGAGCGGATCGACCGTCTCCGCCTCGCTGCCCGCCCGCTCCATCACGACGTACGTCCTCGACCAGAAGCGCCACGGCAGTTCGGCCGTCACCGGCGCCTGGCAGGGCGCGCAGTCCGGCAAGTGCCTGACTGCGGACGCCTCCGGGGCCGCGATCAACGCCTGCACGGGCGAGGACGCGCAGGACTGGTCGTACGACGCGAGGGGCGCGCTGAAGGGCGCGGGCGGCTATCTGACGGCCGGGAGTTCGGGCCTGACGACCAGCGCGGCCTTCACGGGTGACGCCGGTCAGCGCTGGCTGCTCAACTCCAACGGGCAGATCGTGAGCGAGGCGTCCGGTCAGTGCCTGGACGTCAGCGGACAGGCGACCGCCGACGGCAGCAAGGTGATCCTCTACCGCTGCGGCGGCGGGACGAACCAGGCCTGGTTCCGTCAGTAACCCTTCCTGATCGACGAGTTGGCGGGCCGCCGCGCGGCGGCCCGCCCCCTTCCCATGTCCGGCATTCCGAACGCCCCACAACGCTTCGAACAGGCTTCGTCCAACCCCTTGCCGAAGCCTTAGCCGAAGGTTAACGTCCCGCACCGCAAGCCGAAATGAGCCACCGGTTGAGCCACCGGCCGCCGGGCCGTGGAGCCGCAGCCGTACTCGAGACAAGGACGTCATCATGTCGGCACTGAGCAACAGCAACTGGGATCGCCGATCCGTACTGCGCGCCGCGATGGGCCTGGCTGCCGCGGGCGGACTGGCCGCATGCGGCGGCAACACCGGTCGGAGCGGGGGCGGTTCGGGCGACGCACTCGTCCAGTACTTCCACGCGTACGGCGAGGCGGGGACCGAGCAGGCGATCAAGAAGTACGCGAAGGCCTACGACAAGGCGAACGTGACCACGCAGTGGATCACGGGCTCCAACTTCGAGCAGAAGCTGTTCGCCGCGCTGCTCACCAAGAACGCGCCGGACGTCTTCGAGTTCCACCCGCAGATCCAGCTCATCAAGAGCGGTCAGGTGGCGGACCTGACCGACATCATCGAGCCGGTCAAGAGCGACTTCAACCAGGCCGACATCACATCGCACACGGTCGACGGCAAGACATACGGCGTCCGGATGATCGACGACCCGCAGTTCTTCTTCTACCGGCCCTCGCTCTTCGAGAAGGCGAAGGTCGAGGTGCCGACCACGCTGGAGGAGCTGCTCGAGGCCGCCGACAAGCTCACCACCGGCAAGGTCAAGGGCGCCTTCCTCGGCAGCGACATCACCCCGGTCCAGCACAACCTGATCTGGTCGGCCGGCGCCGACACCCTCACCGCGGACAACAAGGCCGCCTTCAACACGGACGCCGTCGCCGAGGGCCTCAAGCAGCTGCGCACCCTGTTCACCAGCGGCAACCTGCTGCTCGGCGCCCCCACCGAGTGGTGGGACCCCTCGGCCTTCACCCAGGGCCTGACGGCGATCCAGTGGTGCGGCATGTGGGCCATGCCGGCGATGCAGCAGGCGCTCGGCGACGACATCGGCATCTTCCCCTTCCCGAAGGTCGGTTCGGCCGGCAAGGAGTCGGTGTACAACGGCGGCTGGTCGATGTTCGTCAACGCCAAGGGCAAGAACGTCGAGGCGGCCAAGGAGTACGTCAAGTGGCTGTGGATCGACCAGAAGGAGTACCAGGAGGACTGGGCCACCTCCTACGGCTTCCACATCCCGCCGCGCACCTCCCTCGCGGAGAGCGCCACCAAGCTCAAGTCCGGCCTGCCGGCCGAGGGCGTGAAGCTCTTCAACGAGTTCGGGCACTTCGACAACATCGGCTGGACGCAGGCCATGATCACCGCGTTCTGGGACGTGATGGCCAACTCCGTCCGCAAGGACGGCGACCCCAAGGCCCAGCTCGACGCGTGTGAGAAGAAGGTCGACACCGAGCTCAAGAAGCTCTTCGGATAGGCCGACGGACGGATCTCGACATGTCGACCACCACCACGCGAGGGGTCGCCCCGCCCGCCTCGGCCAAGGTCTCCAAGGGCCGGCCGCGGCGGGGCCTGAGGGCGAACAGCACCTTCAACTTCTGGCTCTTCACCGGCCCGTTCCTGATCGGCCTGGTGATCTTCGTCTTCGTGCCCATCGGCTGGAGCATCTATCTCAGCTTCTTCGAGGCACGCTTCACGGTCACGCCGAGCGACTTCGTCGGCTTCGACAACTACAAGCTGATCCTGACCGACACCGACTTCCGGAACTCGCTGGTCACGTTCACCGTGTTCGCGGCGTTCATCGTGCCGGCCACCTGGGCCCTCTCCCTGGGCCTCGCGCTGCTGGTGAACCAGATCCGGTTCATGCGGGCGTTCTTCCGGTCGGTGTTCTTCCTGCCCACGGCGGTCAGCTATGTCGCCGCCTCGCTCATCTGGAAGATGTCCCTCTTCAACGGCGTGCGCTTCGGCCTGGCCAACACCGTCCTCGGCTGGTTCGGCGTGGACAACATCGCCTGGCTCGCGGTCCCCGACCCGCCCTGGTACTGGCTGGTCATCGTGACCGTGCGGCTGTGGCTCCAGTCCGGCTTCTACATGATCCTTTTCATCGCCGCGCTCCAGAACATCCCGCGGGAGCTGTACGAGGCCGCCGCCATCGACGGTGCGAAGCGGGGCTGGCAGACCTTCCGCTTCATCACGCTGCCCCAGCTGCGGGCCACGTCCACCGCGGTGATCCTGCTTCTGCTGGTCGCCGCCTACCAGGCCTTCGACGAGTTCTTCAATCTGCTGCCGAGGGCGACCTGGGGCCAGCCTCCGCTGGTCGAGCTGTACAAGATGGCCCTCGGTGAGAACCAGAACTACGGCGCGGGCAGCGCGGGCGCCGTCGTGCTGACGATGCTGATCTGCATCGTGACCCTGTTCCAGGGCAAGATCATGGGCTTCGGAAGGGGTGAGGAGTCCAAGTGACCACCACAGCACCCGAGGTCGGGAAGACGAAGCCGGTGAAGGCAAGGCGCGGCGGCGTCATGAGCAGCAGCGGCCTCTACGTCGCGACCGCCGTCGCCGCACTTCTGTTCCTGATCCCCTTCTATCTGATCGTCCGCAACGCCCTGATGAAGGACCCGGAGATCACCGGCGAGAGCTGGAAGTGGTTCCCGACCGACATCCAGTGGGGCAACATCACCGAGCCGTTCGACGATGTCACCGTCGACTTCGCGCGGGCCATGTGGAACTCCGTGGTCGTCGCCGTCCTGCACACCGCGGGCATCCTCCTGTTGTGCTCGCTCGCCGGCTACGGCCTCGCCCGTATCCCGTACAAGCACGCCAACAAGGTGTTCTACGCGGTCCTGGCGACGTTGATGGTTCCCACGGCCGTCACCTTCGTCCCCAGCTTCGTGCTCGTCTCGTCCCTCGGCTGGGTGGACAGTTACCGGGGTCTCATCATTCCGGGCCTGTTCAGTGGTTTCACCTGCTTCCTGTTCCGGCAGTACTTCCTGGGGTTCCCCAAGGAACTGGAGGAGGCGGCACGCGTGGACGGGCTCGGCTACTGGGGTGCGTACTGGCGTGTCGTGGTGCCGAACTCGTTGAACTTCTTCGCGGCGATCGCGACGATCACCTTCATCAACGGGTGGAACTCCTTCCTGTGGCCGCTGGTCATCGGCCAGGACCCGAGCGCATGGACCGTGCAGGTCGCGCTGTCGGCGTACATGAACAACCAGACCGTCAACTACCACCTGATCTTCATGGCCACCGCCATTTCCATCCTGCCCCTGGTGTTCGTCTTCCTCTTCCTCCAGCGCTGGCTGGTCCAGGGGATCGCACAGACCGGCATCAAGGGCTGACCTAGGAGACCGATGTCTTACCGCACCACCCCGGCCATCGACTACGTCGAGGACGTCGCACCCGGCAGCGGGGCCCTCCCGCCCCGCGCCTGGTTCGCGTCCTCGGACGCCAAGTCGCTCTCCCTCAACGGCAACTGGCGCTTCCGGCTGTCCGCGACGGCCGACGCCGAGGACGAGTCCTTCGCGGCGGAGGGGTACGACACCGGGGACTGGGCCGAGGTCGCGGTCCCCGGTCACTGGGTTCTCCAAGGCGGCGGCGTGTTCGGGTCGCCCATCTACACGAATCACCTGTACCCCTTCCCGGTGGACCCGCCGCACGTCCCGACCGAGAACCCGACCGGCGACCACGTCCGGTTCTTCGACCTGCCGGCGGACTGGCCCGGCGACGGCGGCGCCGTGCTCCGCTTCGACGGGGTGGAGTCGTGCGCCCGCGTCTGGCTGAACGGCACGGACCTCGGGGAGTTCAAGGGCTCGCGCCTGCCGCACGAGTTCGCGGTCGGGCTGCTGCTGAAGCCGACCGGCAATGTTCTCGCGGTCCGTGTGCACCAGTGGTCCGCGGGTTCCTATCTGGAGGACCAGGACCAGTGGTGGCTGCCCGGCATCTTCCGTGATGTGACGCTGCTGCACCGGCCGGCGGACAGCGCGCTCGACTTCTTCGTGCACGCCGGCTTCGACCATGTCACGGGCGAGGGCACCCTGCGCGTCGACTCCGACGTCGACGGGCGGGTGTCCGTGCCCGCCCTGGACATCGATGTCGCGACGGGCGAGTCGGTGACGGTCCCGGTGCGGCCGTGGACCGCCGAGACCCCGTATCTCTACGACGGGGTGCTGGCCACCGGAGGCGAGCGGGTGCCCCTGCGCATCGGCTTCCGTACGGTCGCCCTCGAAGACGGACTCATCAAGGTCAACGGCAAACCCCTCCTCTTCAAGGGGGTCAACCGCCATGAATGGCACCCGGAGCAGGGCCGTGCCCTCGATGTGGAGACCATGCGGGCCGACGTGCTGCTGATGAAGCGGCACAACCTCAACGCCGTCCGCACCTCGCACTACCCGCCGCACCCGGCCTTCTTGGACCTGTGCGACGAGTACGGCCTGTGGGTCGTCGACGAGTGCGACCTGGAGACCCACGGCTTCACCGAGCAGGCCTGGCGCGACAACCCCGTCGACGACGACCGCTGGACCCCGGCCCTGCTCGACCGCGCCGCCCGCATGGTCGAGCGCGACAAGAACCACCCCTCCGTCGTCATCTGGTCCCTCGGCAACGAGGCCGGCACCGGCCGCGGCCTGACCGCGATGGCCGAGTGGATCCACGGGCGGGACGGATCGCGGCTGGTGCACTACGAGGGCGACATCGACTGCCGTGACACGGACGTGTACTCGCGGATGTACGCGGGGCACGCCGAGGTCGAGCGGATCGGCGCCGGACTGGACGGGGGGACGCGCAAACGGCGTGAACTCCCCTTCATCCTCTGCGAGTACGGCCACGCCATGGGCAACGGCCCCGGCGGCATCGCCGACTACCAGCGGCTGTTCGAGTCGTACGGCCGGCTCCAGGGCGGCTTCATCTGGGAGTGGATCGACCACGGCATCACCCACCCTGAGCTGGGGTTCGCCTACGGCGGCGACTTCGGCGAGGAGCTGCACGACGGCAACTTCGTCTGCGACGGACTGGTCTTCCCTGACCGGACGCCGTCCCCGGGGCTCGTCGAGTACAAGAAGGTGATCGAGCCGGTCCGGATCGAGGGAGACGGCGCGGACGGCACCGTACGGGTGACGAACGCGTACGACTTCGCCGATCTGTCGCACCTGGAGTTCGAGTTCTCGTACCAGGTGGACGGCGTCCCCACGGGTGCGCACACGCTCGCCGTGCCGCCGCTCGGGCCGGGTGAGTCGGCGGAGGTCAAGCTGCCGGCGGCCGCCCCCGACGGCAACGGCGACGAGGTCCGGTGGACGGTCCGCGCGCTGCTCGCCGAGGACACCTCCTGGTCCGGCAGGGGGCACGAGGTGGCGTGGGCGCAGCGGACCGTCGCGCCGCGTGCGCCCCTCCCGGCGGCGACCGGTGCCGGGCCCGCGGCCGACGGCGACCGGATCGTGCTCGGCCCGGCCTCCTTCGACGCCCGCACCGGTGCCCTGCGGTCCATCGGCGGGGTCGACGTCACCGGACTGCGTCTGGACGTGTGGCGCGCCCCCACCGACAACGACGAGGGAGCGTCCTGGCAGGACGATGTGCGGTACGGCGTGCGGTGGCGGCAGTTGGGCCTGCACCGCATGCGGCACCGGCTGGACGGCGTGGAGTCGGGCGACGACGCGCTGACGGTACGGACGCGGGTGGCGCCCGCCGCCCGGGAGGTGGGCCTCAGCACGGTGTACCGGTGGACGTCCGACGGAACGCGACTGCGCCTCACCGTCTCGGTCGCGCCCGAGGGCGACTGGACCGTGCCGCTGCCCAGGCTCGGCGTCCGGTTCGGGCTGCCCGCGGCGTCCACGGACTCCGCGGTCTGGTTCGGCAGTGGCGGCGAGGCGTACCCGGACACCAAGGCCGCGGCGAAGCTCCTTCAGTGGGACGCGAGCATCGGGGAACTCCAGACGCCGTACGTCCGTCCGCAGGAGAACGGTGCCCGGTCCGACGTCCGCTGGGCGGAGCTGGGCGGGCTGCGGATCGAGGGTGAGCCGGAGTTCTGGTTCAGTGCGCGCCGCTGGACGAACGAGCAGCTGGACGCGGCCGGGCACCTCACCGATCTCACGCCCGGTGAGACGGTGTGGGTCAACCTCGACCACGGGCAGCACGGCATCGGCTCCCAGTCGTGCGGGCCGGGACCGCTGCCGCAGTACTTCCTCAAGGCCGAGCCGGCGGAGTTCTCGTTCGTGTTCTCGGTGATCGATTAGTCCAACTGGACGGACCATTAATCCATTGACCGATTGATCGACATTCTGCGACGGTCGTGATGTGCCCGCGGCCGGTCGGCCCCTTCCAAGCCGACCGGCCGCAACTCATGTTCCAGGCAAGGGAATTCACGACGTGAGCCGAAGCATCGAGGTCCGCGGCCTGTCCCGCACTTTCCACACCACCGTCCGCAGACCGGGCTTCGCCGGCGCGCTGCGGTCCCTGGTCAACCCGGAGCGGGTCGCCAAGCACGCCGTCCAGGACGTCACGTTCGATGTCGCCCCCGGCGAACTCCTCGCCCTGCTCGGCCCGAACGGCGCCGGGAAGTCCACCACCATCAAGATGCTCACCGGCATCCTCACCCCCACCGCCGGTGAGGCCCGGGTCGCGGGCGTGGTGCCGTACGAGGAGCGCGAGCGCAACGCCCGGAACATCGGCACGGTGTTCGGGCAGCGCACCCAGCTGTGGTGGGACCTCCCGGT
Source organism: Streptomyces sp. NPDC051963 (assembly GCF_044593495.1). Taxonomy (NCBI): domain Bacteria; kingdom Bacillati; phylum Actinomycetota; class Actinomycetes; order Kitasatosporales; family Streptomycetaceae; genus Streptomyces; species Streptomyces sp. NPDC051963. The sequence goes on from NZ_JBIUCC010000004.1 coordinate 390,690, forward strand.
GCGGGAGTCGTTCGCGATCCTGCGTGACATCTACGAAGTGCCGAAGGCCGAACACGCGGCGAGACTGAAGGAGTTCGACGACCTCCTGGCCCTCTCCTCCTTCTGGGACACCCGGGTCCGTCATCTCTCCCTCGGCCAGCGCGTCCGCTCCGATCTGGCCGCCGCCCTGCTGCACGACCCGCCGGTGGTCTTCCTCGACGAGCCGACCATCGGCATGGACGTGGTGGTGAAGGAGCAGGTGCGGGAGTTCCTGCGGCACCAGGTCGAGGAGCGCGGCCGTACGGTGCTGCTCACCACCCACGACATGACGGAGGTCGAGCGGCTCGCCGAGCGGGTCGTCCTGATCAACCACGGGCGGCTCGTCCTGGACGGCACCCTCGACGAGATCCGCCGCAAGTACGGCTCGACCTGGCAGGTACGGGTGACGCTCGCCGACCCGCACACCGAGGTCGGCTCCCTGCCGGGCATCGCGCTGCTCCGGCACGACGGCCCGCAGGCGGTCTTCGGCCCGGACGGCCCGGACGCGCCGACCGTGCACCAGGCGCTGAAGCACGTCATCGAGCGGTACGAGGTGACGGACCTCGCCCTCGACGAGGCCGACCTGGAGGACGTGATGCGGGCCGCGTACGTGCATGCCGAGCCCGTGGCAGAGGGAGCCTGAGATGGCGGTCCTGCACGGCTGGCGCGCCGCCCGCGTCACCCCGCTCGGAGAGTTGCACACACCGCCCCGGATGACCGCCGTCCTGCTCCGGCTGACCGTCCAGGTGGTCCTGGTGGCATCGCTGTGGCGCGGCCTGTACGCACACACCGGCACCACCGCCGGACTGACCCGCGACCAGGCGGTCACGTACGCGGTGATGGCCGTACTCGCCTCCCGGCTACGGGAGTTGGACCAGTACGCGGGCCGGGACACCGTGTTGCAGCACATGCACTTCGGCACGATCGTCTACTGGTATCTGCGCCCGCTGCCGCCCCAGCGCTACTACGCCCTGCGCGCGCTCGGCGAGCAGCTGTACGGGCTGGCTTGGGCGCTGGGCGGGTATGTGGTCTGTCTGGCCGCGGGTGTGGTGGAACCGCCCGGGTCGGCGGCCGTGGCCGGGGTGTTCGCGGTGAGCATGCTGCTCGGCCAGTGGGTCCTGTACTACGTCATGCTCGTCCTCGACCAGATGTGCTTCTTCACCATCCGCAACAACTCCGCGATGCTGATCCTGATCTTCGCGCAGAACCTGTTGTCCGGGGTCTACGCACCGCTGTGGTTCTTCCCGGACTGGTTCATCAGGCTGAGCGGCTTCCTCCCCTTCCAGGCGACGCTGAGCGTGCCGCTGTCCATCTATGTCGGCCGGATCGAACTGTCCGACGCAGGAGTCCAGTTGGCCGTTCAGGCCGCCTGGGTCGTCGTGCTGGCTCTGTTCACCCGGTGGGTGTGGCGGCGGGCCGCACTGCGCGTGATCTCGCAGGGAGGCTGAGATGTCGCCGAAGGCGGTGAAGTCGCTGCGCATCACGTGGCGCATCACGCTGCTCAACATCCGCGCCGCGATGGAGTACCGCACCGAGTTCCTGCTGAACATCGCGGTCGGCGCGATCTGGCAGGTGTCGGTGATCGTGTTCGCGACGGTGCTGCTGGCGCGGTTCACGGGGATGGGCGGCTGGGACAGCTCGGACGTCCTGCTGATCCCGGCGATCCGGATGCTCGCGCACGGGTTGTTCGTCCTGGTGCTGGGGCGCTTGCCCTTCATCGGCCGGCAGATCCAGGAAGGCATGCTGGACGTCTATCTGGTCCGCCCCATGCCGGTGCACCGCCAGGTCCAGCTCGCCTACTTCCCCACCAACGCGATCGGCGATCTGACCATCGCGGCGGGCCTGATGGTGGGCGCGCTCAGCCGCAGTGACCTGGACTGGACGTCGGGCCGGATCTCGTACCTGGTCGCCGCCGTGCTCGGCGGCATGCTCCTGGAGGCGGCCCTGTTCACGGTGGTGGCCTGCGCCTCGCTCCGGTTCCCCGCCGCCGACTACTGGGGCCGCTGGCTGGAGGAACTCCTCGGCACCTTCGGCAGCTACCCCTTGAACGTCCTGCCGAAGGCGGTCGGCGGCTTCCTGACGTACGGCCTTCCGCTCGCGTTCGTCGCCTTCTTCCCTGCCGCGGTCCTCACCGGCCACGGCCACGACACCGGCGCCCCGTACTGGCTGGCGGCGGTCTCCCCGCTGCTGGGCGTGCTGGCGTATGCGGGGGCGCGGCTGCTGTGGCGGTGGGCGCTGCGGCACTACACGGGGGTGAACGGCTGACGGCGACGGCACCGGCGGTCGGGGCGGGCTGAAGGGGCGCCCGCGGATCAACCGGCCCGGTACGCCCTCAGGAACGCCGACACGCCTCCCGTGACCATGCGGTCGGTCTCGCCCTTGGGGAGGGGCCGTACGCCGTAGTGGGACTGCTGGACGACGGAGTGCGAGATCAGGGCGAGGAAGTGGATGCCCGCCAGGGGCGCGTCGCCGTGCACGTCGATCAGCCCGGCCTCCTCCAGGCCCGTCATCGTGTCGGACATCGCCTGCTGGACCGGGCTCGGGCCCGCTTCCTGCCACGCCTGGAGGACCTCGGGCGGCACATGGTCGGCCTCGGCGTGGATGTGCCGGACCAGCGCGAAGTGGTCGGGGAAGTCGGTCATGAGGGCGACGAAGGCGCGCGCGAGGGCCACCAGGTCGCGCTCCAGGTCCTCCGGGCGGGGCGGCCGCTCCAGGTCCAACAGGGTGTGGAGGCGGGTGAGTTGAGCGTCCCGCACATCGGTCGACGTCCAGGTCACGACCGTACGGAAGAGCTCGGCCTTGCCGCCCGGGAAGTGGTTGTAGAGCGTGCGGGTCGAGACGCCCGCCGCGGCGGCGAGCACGTCGACGGAGGCGCGTGCGTAGCCCTCGCGGCCGAAGACCTTGCAGGACGCGCTCGCGATGGCCATCTGCTTCTCCAGCCTGCGCGGCGGGACCTCACGCCGCGCCTGCTCCACCCGAGCCTCGTTGCCGCTGCCCACTCTCGCCTCCTCACGATCCCGAAGTACAACGTCCATTGTAATTCCTACAACGACCGTTGTACCTTTCTGGTGCGGGCGGCCGTATCGGGCGGCCGACCCGCTGACGAGGGGATACTTCCATGTCTGCCACCGAGATCACGCCCACTGCCGCCCCCGGGGACGCCGCGGACACACCGCTGCGCCTCGCCGTCATCGTCGGCAGCGTCCGCGACGGTCGCCGGGGACCCGCCGTCGCCGACTGGTTCCGGGGAGCCGCGGAGGGTTACGACGGGGTCGAACTGGACGTCATCGACCTCGCGGACGTACCGCTGCCGCTGGTCATGCCCGACTGGGGCGGCTCCCCGAGCCCGGAGGCCGTCGCCGCGCTGGAGGACGTCACGCCGCGCGTCGCCGCCGCGGACGCCTTCGTGATCGTCACGGCCGAGTACAACCACAGCTTTCCGGCCGCGCTGAAGAACTTCATCGACTGGCACTACGTACAGTGGCGGGCCAAGCCGGTCGGCTTCGTCTCCTACGGTGGACTGGGCGGCGGCCTGCGGGCGGTCGAGCAACTCCGGCTGGTCTTCGCCGAGTTGCACGCGATGACCGTACGCGACTCGGTCAGCCTGCACTGGCCGTGGTCGGGCCTGGAGGAGGACGGCACCCCGCGCGACGCCGCCGTCTGCGAGGGCGCCGCCAAGGGCATGCTCGGTCAACTGACCTGGTGGGGGCGGGTGTTGCGGGAGGCACGCGCGACGCGGCCGTACGAGGGCTGAAGCGGATGACCTCCACCGAGCCGGCGCGGGCTTTGGCGGAGCACGCCACCCCCTCCGCCGCCCTCCACCGCACGGTCGTCGTCGTGATCACCGGCTCGGTGATGACGGTGCTCGACATGACCATCGTGAACGTGGCGCTGCGCAGACTCTCCGAGGCGTTCCACGCCCCGCTTCAGACGATCCAGTGGACCGCCACCGCGTACACGCTCGCGCTCGCCGCCGTCATCCCGACCGCGGCCTGGGCGATGGGCCGGATCGGCGTCAAGCGCACCTACCTCACCGCGCTGGCGCTGTTCACACTCGGCTCGCTGCTCGCCGCGTGTGCCTGGGACGCGGGCAGTCTGATCGCGTTCCGGGCCGTGCAGGGGCTCGGCGGCGGGCTGATCATGCCGGTCGGCATGGCGATGGTGATGCGCACCGCGGAGCGCGAACGGATGGGCCGCGCCATGGCGTTGCTCGGGCTGCCCATCCTGGTCGGGCCGGTCGCCGGGCCCGTGCTGGGCGGCTGGCTGATCGACATCGCGTCCTGGCAGTGGATCTTCCTCGTCAACCTGCCCGTGGGAGCAATCGCGTTGACCCTCGCGGCGAAGCTCCTACGATCGGACGCGCCCCGCGGGTCCGCATCGGCGCCGCGGCTGGACGTACCGGGCCTGCTGATGCTCTCGCCGGGACTGGCGCTGCTGCTGTTCGGGCTGGCGCGGGGCGGCGAGCGCGGCGACTTCGCGGCGACGGGCGTACTGCTGCCCACGCTCGCCGGCACGGCTCTCGTCGCCGCCTTCGTCCGGCGCGCGCTGACGACCCGCGACCCGCTGCTGGACCTACGGCTGCTGCGCGACCGTACCTTCGCCGTCGGCATCGGCACGCTTGCACTGTTCACCTGCGGCTACTTCGGGTCGATGCTGCTCGCGCCGATGTACTGGCAGGAGGTGCGGGGCACCAGCGCGACGGCGGCCGGTCTCCTCGGTGCACCGGTCGGCCTCGCTGTCGGTGTCACGATGCAGATCGCCGCCCGCCGCATCGACAAGATGTCGCCGCGCCGCCTGGTCCCGGCCGGGATCGTGGTGGGTGCGCTGGGCATGGTGCTGACCGCGCTTCAGACGGGCGTGGACGGTGTGGCGGCCTGGCGGGTCGTGGCGGCGTCGGTGGTGATGGGCATCGGCGCGGGCATGGTGCTGATGCCGACGATGACGACCGCGACCCGCGATCTGCCGAAGGACCGTATCGCCGCGGCGAGCACGGCGTTGAGCATCAACGCGCAGGTGGGGGCATCGGTGGGCACGGCCCTGATGTCGGTGGTCCTGGGTGCCGCGGGCACGGACCCGTCGGGCTTCCGCATCACCTTCGCGGTGGCGGCCGGCCTGCTGGGGCTTGCGCTGCTGCCGGCGTGGTTGCTGCCGGGCCACGCGTCAGTCGGTGCCCGCTCGTCGTAGCGGTGTGAACAGGGCGCCGAGCGCGATGAGTACACAGCTGCCGCCCGCGATCAGCGCGACGGGCGCCGTGCCCTGCCGCTCCGCCGCCCAGGTGAGGACGGCCGCGCCGATCGGGGCCGCCGAGTACTGAAGGGTCCAGAAGGCAGAGGTGACCCGGCCCAGCAGCGGCTCCGGGGTCACTTCCTGGCGCAGCGACATCGAGCAGGTGCCCGCGATGGCGACGCACGCCAGGAAGGCCGCGGCGAGGACGGCGACTTCGGGTACCTCACTCGCCCGGCCGAGCCCGGCGAAGGCCAGTCCGCAGATCGCGACCGCGCCGATCCAGGTCGGGCCGAAGCCGAGCCGGCGGCGGATCCGGGCGACCAGCAGGGAGCCGGCGATGGTGCCGAGCGCGCCGACGGCCATCACGGTGCCGACGGTGCCGTCGTCATGGCCGAGGTCGTGCTTGAGGTGGTAGATGACCAGGTCGTTCAGGCCGAGGGTGAAGAAGCTGAAGAGGAACAGCAGGGCGGTCAGCGTGCGGAGCACCGGGTGCCCGTACAGGAAGGACACACCGGTGCGCAGGTCACGCCACAGGTTCGTCCGCTCCTTCGGTCGGTCGTCTCCAGGGCGGGCCCGGAACCGTACGGCGACCAGACAGGCCGCCGACACCCCGAAGCTGGCCGCGTCCACACCGACGGCGGTGGCCGGGCCGGACCAGGCGGCCACCAGCCCCGCGCCCAGCGGCCCGAGCACCCCGGCCGCGGCGGCGGTCGCGTTCAACCGGCCGTTGGCCTCGGTGAGTTGCTCGGTGCCGACCAGGCTGCGGACGACGGTGACATAGCCGACGGCGAACAGCATGCCGACCGCCTCGCACAGCGGCAGCACCGCGTACAGCAGCCAGATCTGCGGCCCGAAGAGCCACACCACCGGGACCACCCCGTACAGCACCATCCGGACGAGATCGCAGCCGATCAGCAGTCTGCGCCGGTCGACGCGGTCCACCACGGCCCCCGCGAACACGGCCGCCACGACCATGGCCGCACCGCCCACCGCCGTCAGCAGACCCATCCGGGCCAGCGAACCGGTGGCCTGGAGCACCAGCAGGGGCAGTGCGATCAGGGCGAAGGAGTCCCCGAGGACGGAGAGGGTCTGCGCGGCCCAGAAGATGCCGAAGTCCCGGCGCCGCCACAGCGGACGGCTGTCCTCGGACGCCGAGTCGGGCCTGCGGCCGGCGGGTTCGTCCGTCCGCCGCGCGTCGTACGTCAAACCGCCCTCCCCCTGGTAACCGGTTCAGCACCTGGTAACCGGTTCCGGCACCTGGTAACCGGTCCGGCAACCTTACGACCGCGGCGGACGCACGAGCGCAGGGGGCCGCACCGCAGCCACCTGCTCCAGCGAGCGGATCCCCGGTATCGGTGAGGGCAGCAGCCACAGCAGCGACAGGGTCCCGCCGACGGCCGCCGTGACGAGGGTCGCCCTGAGCCCGACGGTCTCGGCGAGCACCCCTCCGACGACGGCACCGAGGGGACGTACTCCGTAGTTGACGGTGCCGTAGGCGCCGGCCACGCGGCTGCGCAGGTCGTCCGGGATCACCGCGGCCTGAAGGGAGTTGTGGTTGATGTCGAACAGCATCACCCCGAAGCCGGCGAGGAAGTGCGCCCCGCCCAGGATCCCGGCACGCGCCCACGCGGGGCCGTCGGCGAGCGCGGCCACGGCGAAGGGGGCCGGGAACAGCACGGCCCCGACGGCGATACCGCGCCCCACTCCGATGCGCCGGGACAGCCGGGGCGCGATCAGAGCGCCGAGCAGGGAGCCGGTCGCTCCGATGCCCAGCGTCAACCCGATGGCCCCTGGGGAGAGTTCGAGGACCCGGTCGGCGAACAGCACCACCAGGCCGGTGCTCGATATGAACGTGAAGAAGTTCAGCGTCGTCACACAGCCGAGGCTCGCCCGCAGCACCGGGTGGCGGACGACGAACGCCAGCCCCTCCCGGGCCTCTCGCCACAGCGAGGGTTTCTCCCGTTCGGCCGACGGGGCGGGCTCGTCGACCGCGACCGGCGCGAGCAGTACCGCGGAGGCCAGGAAGGACAGGGCGTCGGCGACGACGGCGACCGGTGCGCTCAGCGCCTGCACGAGACCGCCCCCGACGGCGGGACCGGCGACGAAGGAGGCCGAACGGGCCGCGCTGAGCTTGCTGTGGGCGTCGACGTACGACGAACGCGGCACCAGATGGGCGAAGAACGGCGGCCACGCACAGTTGAAGAGCACCCCCGCGAAACCGGTGAGCAGCGCCACCGCATACAGCTGCGCGAGCGTCAGACCGCCCGTCAGCCAGGCGACGGGCACGGTCAGCAGCACGCCCGCGCGGATCAGATCGGCGGCCACCATCAGCCGGCGTTTGCGCCGCCGGCGGTCGACCCACGCCCCCAGGACCACCGCGAGAAGGTTCGGCGTCCACACGAGCGCGGTCAGCCACGCCACCTGCCCGGCCGAGGCGTCCAGCACCCCGACGGCGATCAACGGCAGCGCCAACTCCGAGATCCGGTCGCCGAACTGGGACACGGCACTGCCCGTCCAGTACCGCACGAAGCGCCGGTCACGCCAGAGGGAGGACGCGGGGACGAGGCCGCGGCGCGTCACGCGGAGGCACCGGACTCGTCGTCCGCCTCCGGCAGCACGTACCGCAGCAACCGCACGCCGCGACTCCCCGGCTGCTCCGCCGCGTCCCGCGTCACATACGGCTCGAGTACGGCCTCGATCGCGTCGTGGATCGCGGCGAGTTCCTCGGCCGACACCACGACACGGGTGTTCGCCAGCCCCGCGAGTCGCCGCCAGGACGGTTCCAGGCCGGGCTCGGTATCCGTGGCCCACCGCTCGGGCACGGCCGCGGCCTGGGCGAACATCTCCCAGGACAACGCCCGTGCGGCCGCGGCGCCGTCCTCGTCCTCCGGCCGCTCGAACCGGAAGCCGCGGGCCATCGCCTCCCACCGCCGCTCCCGCCGGTCCGTGCCGCCCTCGGCGTCACCGACCAGGCCGAAGCCCGCCAGATGACGCAGATGCCAACTGGTCACGGACGGGGTGGCACCGACGTGCGGGGAAAGCTGGGTGGCCGTGGCCGGCCCGTACCGCTGAAGTCGTTCGAGGATCGCGAGGCGTACGGGATGCGCCAGCGCCCGCATGGCCTTCGGGTCGCTGATCTCCATGTCGCCGAAACGGTTACCGGGTTCCATGGTGTGAGAGTGTTCTCTCAGAAACTGTGAGAGTCAAGTCTCACATCTCACGTCCCCTGTCGGCGGGAGACGTTGAGCGCCTCCGGCAGCACGACCTGCCCGGTCACGAACTCGCTCCACAGCCCGAAGCGGAACTTGCCGTCGTCCTTTCGTACGGTCGCGAAGGACGCAGTGCCGTGGGTGGCCCCCCAGGTGAGTTCGAAGCGTCGGGTGCCCACGCGCTGCTCCGGGGGCAGCGGGCTCGGTGGGACGATCTCGTCCAGGGCCCAGCGGTAACCGCGCTCGCGGTAGGGCCGGGTGACCTTCTCCCAGGTCAGTTCGAGGATCGTGTTGCTCGCGGGGATCACGACGAGCGCGCCGCGCAGCCCGTTCGCATGGCGCGCGTTGAAGGCGTACACGTCGGCGGTGCCCTCGGGGTGGAGGTGGCTGGTGCCCCGGCCGACCTGCGAGCCGTCGGGGCAGGCCGCCGGTCCGTTCGTCTCGATGACGGCCCGTGCGCACACCGGGAAGTCACGCGGGTGGAAGTCCAGCGACTCGTCGAAGAGGAAGACGAACCTGCGGGGCGCGGCCGGTGGACCGGCCGGCTCGGCGCGGCTGGTCCGGTCGAACGCCACCCGGACGCCCGCTCCCCCGTCCCCGTCGACCCCGACCGTCAAGGAGTCGATGTTGCGCGGGCCGGACACATCCGGTTCGTACGGCCGTTGCGGTCCGCCGGGCGCGGGGTCCGGCGGACCGCCCCCGTCCTCCGCTCCCCAGGCCAGTCCCGCCGCCGCCACCAACGCCGCGGCCAGGCCGCTGCTGAAGTACCGTGTGCGCACTCCGCGCTCCTCTCACGTCCGTCCGTTCGCCCCATGCTCACCCGGCGGCCTCGCCGCTCCCAGGCGCTGTCGGACCCAGGGACGCGCAGACCCACCCACACGGCACTATGACGTCATGGATCCTGCACAGGAGTTGGGAGAGTTCCTGCGGTCCCGACGGGCACGCCTCAGCCCCGAGGACGCCGGCTTCGCCTCGGGGTCGGGGCCGCGCCGGGTGCCGGGGCTGCGGCGGGAGGAGGTCGCGTATCTGGCGGGGGTCAGCGTCGACTACTACGTACGGCTGGAGCAGGGCCGTAATCGCGGGGTCTCCGACACCGTCCTCGGCGCGGTCGCCGACGCGCTTCGGATGGACGACGACGAGCGCGCCCATCTGGTGCGGCTCGCCCGGCCGGACGGCGCCTCCGGGGCCCCCGACGGCCGCACCGCGCGCCCGGGCGTCCGGCAGCTGCTCGACTGGATCTCCGCCCCGGCCCTGGCCGTGGACCACCGATTGGACATCCTCGCCTGGAACCGCGCGGCCTGTGCGCTCATCACCGACTTGGCGGCGCTGTCGCCCGGCGCACGCAACATGGCGCGTCTGCATCTGCTCGACGCCGTGATCGGGAGCCGTTACCCGGACCGCGATTTCATCGCCCGGGAGGTCGTGGGCCAGCTGCGGATCGCGGCGGGCCGGTATCCGCGGGACCGGGCGCTGCACCGGCTCATCGCCGAACTGACCGAGAACTCAACGGAGTTCCGGCATCACTGGGAGCGGCATGCCGTGCACACCAAGTCCTCCGGGTTCAAGCGCGTGAACCATCCGGAGGCCGGCCCGCTGACCCTCGCCTACGAGATCACCCACTTTCCCCAGGACCCGGACCTGAGCCTCCTCGTCTACACAGCCGCCCCGGACACTCCGGAAGCCCAGGCCCTGCGGGTCATGGCGAAGGAATGGAAACGGTTCAATGAATGAAAACGGTTCAGTGGTCCGCGCAGCACGGGGTCGGATCCGGCACCTCGAAGGGAACGAGGACACCGCCGACCGCGGGCATGGCGGTGAGGACCAGTTCACCGTCGGTCCACTGCGGCCGTACGTGATCCTGCGTCACCAGACGGGCATCCGGGGCCGGTTGCCCCGCGGCCCCCAGCACGGTCACCCTGTCGATCGCTGAGCGCGCCAGCACCTGGGCGACCGTCAGCGTGCCGGTGAGCGACGAGACCCCCGGGTACACCACCGCACGGCCGACCGCGTCGGGCGCGCCGCCCGTCACCTCGTACCCCTGCTCCGAAAGCCGCTCCTGGGCGGTGCGAAGGAGCGACTGCGACGGCAGGGTGAGGGACAGGACGACGCGTGGCCGGTCGCCCCGCACCAGATGCGTGCAACCGAACTCACCCTCGGGGAGGGCGAGTTCGGCCGCAAGCGTCTGCAGCAGGTGGTCGGAGGCGCGCAGGTCCGTGATGCCCGCGTCCACCGTGAGGACGAACTCGGTCACGAGGGCAGGACCCACACCGGGTTGGAGTAGAACCACAGGTCGGCCCACGGGTCCGCGTCGCCGACGACGTCGAGGGCGGGGCCGTTGGGGTCGACGGCCGCGCCGTTCGGGCCGACGGCGTTGCGGTTGCCGTCCGTGCCGCGCAGCCGGACGTAGACCGGGCGGTCGACCTTGCCGAGGTCGTAGCTGAGCCGGACCGTGCCGGTGGACTTGTTCACCTCGAACGACTTGACCACCTTGGCGGTCGGCGCGGTGAAGGTGTCCTTGTCCTTGACCTCGCCCGTGACATCGCCCTGGATGACGTCCACGCGGGCCAGCTTCGGTTCGAAACCGGCCCAGTTGGGGCCGCCGGCGAGGGCCACGTCCACCGTCAGGGTCACGCGGGTGCCCTTGCGCACATGCAGGGCGCCGCCCAGCGTGGCCCAGCGGTAGCCGCCGGCGACGCGGACGTCGAGGCCGCTGAGGAGCTGGCCGTGGTCGACCCAGATGCGGCCCGCGCGGATGCCGTCCATGACGGCGGCGTAGGAGAAGCCGTCCGCGCCGACGTGGGTACGGCTGTAGTAGCCCGGCCAGTAGTCGCCCTGCGCGATGTCGATCTTGCCGGCGTAGACCGGGTCGTCGTAGCGGCCGTTGGCGTCGAAGTTGCCGCCGCCGCGCGCGGCGGTGTCGGCGTAGACCTGGTGGGAGTCGGAGTTGGCGGTGATCCACCAGGGCTTGCCCTCGGCGATCAGGCTGTCCCACAGGCCGCCGACCGTGGCGGTCATCCAGTCGAAGCCGCCCCAGGTGCGGTAGCTCTCCAGCGGGTAGCCGGCGAAGGAGTCGGCGCTGGGGTTGTTGTCGTAGATGCCGCGGGCCCGGCCCATGCCGAGCGGCGCCGGGATACCGGCGGCCTGGTGGCCGGGTGCGCCCTCGAAGCCGACGGCGATCTGGTGGCTCGCGGGGGTGGCGTCGCGCCAGGCGCGTATCTCGTGCGGGGAGTCGACACCGCGCCGCGCCGGGTGGTTGGCGAGCATCAGCGCGTCCTTGACCTTGCGCCGCTTCACCTGGTCGGAGAGGAAGGCGAGGCCGGCGACCGCGAGGGCCTCGTTGGCGGCCGAGCTGCCCGAGGCGTTCTTGACGCTGCCGTCGTAATCGGTTTCGAACTGCTTGAGGACGGAGACCTCGTTCTGCCCGGGGTGCACGAACACGGTGCCGTGCTCGGCGGACGGGATGTTCCACTCCAGACCCTGGAAGACAAGCGTGTCCTCGTAGGCGGAACGGGCCTGCTTGATGTCCGGGTTGACCTTCTCCACACCGATCTTGGCGTGCGTGGTGCTGCCGTGGTCGGTGATGACCAGCCAGTCCATGCCGTGCTTGGCGCCCTGGCGGACCTGGTCGACGACGCGGTACTTGCCGTCGCTGCTGTACTGCGTGTGGATGTGGTGGTCGCCGGACAGCCAGAGGAAACCGTTCTTACGGCCGCCGGCGGCGGGCGCGGCGGCCGCGGGGGCGGCACCGGTCGTGCCGGTCAGCACACTGGAGGCCGCCAGGCCCGCACCGAGCAGGCCCGCACGGCGCAGCATGGTGCGACGCGACGCCTGCTCGGGGGAGAGAGCCTCGTCGGGCACGGAGCTGTCGAAGGCGGCGGGAAGCGCCGACTCCGGCTGGTGGTCGTGGTCATGGCCGTGATCGTGCCCATGACCGTGTCTGTGGTGATGTCCGTGACCCATGGTGCGCCTCCCGGATGCCGCCGGCTGCTGCGGCTGCCTTCTGCGGCGCGAACGCGCCGCCTGAGGAGAATCGAGGCGAAACATGAACATTGAACGACCGCGGGGTGATCACCGGGTTTTATGGACACGGCGGGTAAGCCCGATTCTCACTGTTCTCCCAACCGGCCTTTACCGCCACACTCGTTGGCAGTGAATCTGAGCACTGTTCAACTTCTTTTCGCAACCTTCCTCCATATCCTCCGACCGGAGAAACCCCCACCATGAGAAGACTGCTGGGCACCCTCGCGGCCGCGGCGCTGGCCGTCACCGGCCTTGCCACCACCGGCTCGACCCCCGCGGCAGCCGCCACCGGCTCCTTCAACGTCCTCACGTACAACGTCGCGGGCCTCCCCCTCGGCCTCGGCGACAGCGACCCGGAGACCAACACCCCGCTGATCGGGCAGCGCCTCGGGCCGTACGACATCGTGAACGTCCAGGAGGACTTCAACTACCACGCCTCGCTGTACGCCAACGACGCCCATCCGTACCGCACGGCGACCAGCGGCGGCGCGGCCATCGGCGACGGCATGAACACCCTCTCGGACTACGCCTTCGAGGACTTCGAGCGGGTGAGGTGGAACGCCTGCACCGGCACGAACTGCCTCACCCCGAAGGGCTTCTCGCTGGCCCGGGTCCGGCTCGCCGAAGGCGTTTTCATGGACCTGTACAACGTCCACACGAACGCCGACGACACCGACGACGCGCTCGCGGCCCGCCGCGCCAACGTCGAGCAGCTGTCGGACTTCATCCAGGCGAACTCCGCGGGCAACGCGGTGATCGTCATGGGCGACACGAACACGCGCTACACGCGCGCGGGCGACAACATCCGCACGCTTGTTTCCGAGAACGGTCTCAAGGACGCGTGGGTCGACCTGGTCAAGGGCGGTACACCGCCCGCGCAAGGCAGCGACGCCCTGGTCTGCGACTCGGCCGCCCCCACGAACGACTGCGAGGTCGTCGACAAGGTCCTCTACCGCGGCAGCAACCTCGTCTCCCTCGACGCCACCCGCTACAACAACGAGTGGAAGTCGTTCCTCCGCTCCGACGGCGAGCACCTCTCCGACCACTTCCCGCACACGGTCGACTTCTCCTACACCGTCAGCTCCTCCCTCAAGGCGAGCGACTTCTTCGGCGGCCCGCACGGCACGGCCTTCAACGACGCGGACGACCTGCCGGCCACACCCTCGCCCCGCACGCTGACGCTGCGCGGCGGCTCCCGTCTGGACGCGGTCTCCCTGACCCATGACGGCGGCACGACACTGAGCCACGGCGGCACGGGCGGTACGGCGACCTCCCTGACCCTCGCTTCCGGTGAGCACCTCACCTCGGTGAAGCTGACGCAGGGTCAGAAGGACGGCCGGACCCGGATCTTCTCGGCCACCTTCACCACGGACAAGGGCCGCACCCTGGCCTCCGGCACGGCGACGTCCGACACGAAGACCTTCACGGCTCCGTCCGGCCGGCAGATCGTCGGCTTCACGGGACGCGCGGGCGACGAGATCGACAAGCTGGGCGTGCTGTACGCGCCGATCGGCTGACGCGCGGCGGCACGAGGTAAGCGGTATGAGGTGGCGGTTCGCTGCGGCGACCGCCACCTCGGCGTTTCCGCAAGCGTTTCACCGCCCTTTCGACTTGGTGCGCTAGGGTATTTCCTAGAGACTCTAGGAAACCCAGTGGACCGAGGAACCCCAATGCCCCGAGCCGGCCTCACCACCGACCGAGTCGTGGCCGCCGCCGCCGAACTCGCAGACGAGGTCGGCTTCGAGAGCATCACGGTGTCCGCGCTGGCCCGCCATTTCGGCGTCAAGGACGCAAGCCTCTACTCGCACGTAAAGAACCTCCAGGACCTGCGCACACGCCTCGCCTTCTTCGCGGGCGCCGAGATGATCGACCGGATCGGTGCCGCCGTCGCCGGACGGGCCGGGAAGGACGCGCTGGCGGCGTTCGCCGGGGCGTATCGCGCCTACGCCCTGGAGCACCCGGGGCGGTACGCCGCCACACAGATCCGTATCGACCAGGCCCTCGTCGCCGACTCCCCGGTCCTCAGGCGCACGGCCGAGATCACCTACGGCATGCTCCGCGCGTACGGCCTCGAAGAGCCCGATCTCACGGACGCCGTACGCCTGTTGCGCAGTACGTTCCACGGCTACTGCGCGCTGGAGGCCAACGGCGGCTTCGGTGCGCCCCGCGATGTGGAGGAGTCCTGGCACACAGCGGTGGCGGCACTGCACGGAGCGTTGGAGCACTGGCCCCGCAAGCACGGGCCCCACAAGGAGGAGAAGCGTGACTGACCTGTACTACGACCTGGCCGGCAGCGGCCCCGTCCTGCTCATCGTCCCCGGTGGCGCCGGGCACCCGATGGGCCTCGCCCCCCTGACCGCCCGGCTCGCCGAGCAGTTCACCGTCGTCACCTACGACCCTCTCGGCCTCGCCCACGGCCGCCTCGGCGAACCCGTCGCCGACCAGCGGGTCGAGGAGTGGAGCGACGGGGCGAGCCGGGTGCTCGACGCCGTACTCCCCGACGGAGAGTCCGCCTACGTCTTCGGCACCAGCGCCGGCGGCATCGTCGTCCTCGACCTGCTCGCCCGGCATCCCGAACGGCTGCGGCACGTCATCGCGCACGAACCGCCGAGCGTGGGTGTGCTGTCCGACGGGGCACGGCACCAGGCCATGTTCCGGGAGGTGTACGACCGTTATCGCGCGCAGGGGCTCGCGGCGGCGGCCGCCCTGATGACCGCCGAGCTGACGTCGAGCGAGCCCACGGAGGTCCCGTCCGTTCAACACCTCACGCGCGAGGAGGAGTTGGCCAACCCCATGGCCCTCTCCGTCATCCATGTCCTGCGCCAGTTCACCTCGTACACCCCCGACCTCGGGACGCTCGCCTCCCTCTCCGCCCGGCTCACCCTCGCCGCGGGCACCGGTTCGCGCGGTCAACTCCTGCACCGCACCGCCTCCTTCGTCGCCGAGCGCACCGGGAGTCCGTTCGTCGAGTTCCCCGGCGGGCATATCGGTGCCATGGAGGAGCCCGTCGCTTTCGCGGAGCGGATCGCGGAGACGCTGGTTCCGGTCGACACCCCAGGCGCCACGCTGACCACTTAGACTGGAAGCTTCGCGGATGCCACGTGCCGCCCAGGGGGGAGGGAGCGCGCCTTGTCACAACAGCAGTTGGGCCGCAGACCGCCCAGGCACAGTCCGGCGCCCCCGGCTCCGGACGGCGCCGCCGGTGGGCAACCCACCCGGTTCGTGGGCTGGCTCGGCGGGTTCGGCGCCCTGGCCGCCGGGTACGCGGTGTTCCAGTTCCTGTTCGAGGTGCTGCCCGACTCCCTCGACGGCGAGCCCGCCAAATATCTGATCGCCGGGGTGAGCGGCCTCGGCACGGGCCTGGCCGCCTGGCTGGCGGCGGCACTGGTGCGGGCCCGGACCGGCGCCGTGGCCGCGCCGGGCACACCGACCACCGCGCCCGGCCCGCTCCCCCAGGTCTTCGCCGACGCGTACGACACCCTCTCCGAGCAGCTCACCGTCGACGACGACCCGGACCGCGGGCCGCTCATCGGCTGGTCGCACGCCCTGGGCGAGAGCAGCTCCGCCCGCCCCACCGCGGTCGGCACGGCGTACGGCCTGCACATCATGCTGGACCTCGGTGTGCCGGACGGACGGCTGTCCACCGGGGACCTGGTGGACACCCTGTGGCGGCTGCGGCTCCCGGACGGCGGCTGGTCGGCGCGTTCGCAGGGGTCCGAGCCGCGCCCGGAGGTCACCGCGCTGGTACTGGGCGCGCTGGCCAGGGCGGGGGCGTCCCGGGCCAGGCTCGCGGACGAGGTGGCCCGGTGCACGGACGGGTTCAGCCATGAACTCGACAGCGCCGGACGGCAGTCGACCCATGTCGTGACGACCGTGCTGCGCGGGCTGCTGCGCGCCGCGCCCGACTCCGCCCTGCTGCCCAGGCTGCGCGAGGCGATCGTCGACGGCGCGCTCAGCGACCCGGGCCGCGAGCATCTGCGCTGCTGGGACTACCGGCTGGACCTGGAGAACGGCCGGGCGTCCGCGCTGCACACCGCCCAGGCGGTGGTCGCCCTCGACCGGGCCGCCCGCATCCTCGGCGACAACGCTGCCGCCCGCGCCACCCGGGAGGACGGCGTCCGCTGGCTGCTGGCCTGTCCGGACGGGCCGCACGACAGCTGCGCCGACCTGGCCAACTTCCGCGAGGAGGTGCGGCGCCCGCGCTCGGACGACCCCGCGCGCCACGAAGTGCTGAACGTACGGCACTTCACGGCGGCCTGGGTGGTGCGCGCCCTGATGTCCCCGACCGCGTCGCGGATCGCCCGCGCCGAAGGGCTTCAGGCTCGGTGGCGGGAACGGCTGGACGGCGCCGTCGCCGCGGTGTGGGCCGGTCAGACCGACGGCATCTGGACCTGGGAGCTCGGTGACGGCACCGAGCTGCGCCGGCCGATCTGGATGACGTATCAAGGCCTTTGCGCGCTGCGGGCCCATGCCGTATGGATGTATCAGCCGGATCAGCCGGACCACTGAACCTGCCTGCACCGGGCGGAAGTTGGGGGATGACGCATGGGCGGTCGGCAGGTTCTGGCGGCTCGGTGGCTGCTGGCCTCGGCGATGGACGGTGAGCTGTCCGAGCGTGAACTCGTCATCGCCGCCCGCTCCGCCGTCGCCGAACTGGGCTCGTCCGAGCGCCTGTTGGAGCTGATCGCCGAACTCGCCTGCGGGGAGGGCGATCCGGAGGGATGTGCCCGGCTGTCGTACCGCCACGTACTCGGTTTCGACAAGCTCCTGCTGATCGACGGCGGCCGCCGGCACATGCTCCGCGCCCACCTGTGGCACCCGGGCGCCGACGGGATCGGCAAGGAGGACATCCACAACCACCGTTCCCCGCTGGCCTCCTACATCGTCCGGGGGCGGCTGGCCATGGAGCTGTACGAGGTGGGAGGCGACGGCGGAATCGCGGCGGACCGGTACGAGGAGTCCCTGGCGGAGCAGTCGGCGGACTGGCGGCTGGCGCCGACGGGTCCGGCCCGGCTGCGGCTGACGCATGTGGGGCAGTACGCGGCGGGCAGCTCGTACGCCCTGCCACCGCACACCCTGCATCGCGCCTGGTGCGACACGGATCAGCCGACCGTGACACTGTTCCTGGAGACAGGGAGCGAACGGCGGCGCAGCACCGATGTGTTCACGGCGGCGGGACCGCATCCGGGGGCGGTGCAGAAGGTGCCGCTGAGCACGGCGGACTATCTGGGTGCGCTGGGCGGTCTGGCGGAACTGCTCAGGAGTTCATGAGGGCCTGGCGTACGACGTCGAGGTTGTAGTCGTCGATGTCGACCTGGGTCAGCTGGGACGGCCGGAGCCAGATGTGGTCCTGGTCGGGCTCCGGGAGGGTGACCTGCCCGGACAACGGCCTGATGAGGAAGTTGTCCTGCCAGTTCTTGGTCTCCTGGCCCCGGTAGTCACTGACGAAGGACGACTCGCCGACCTTGCGGACGACCTCCCCGAGCAGCCCGGTCTCTTCCTTCAGCTCACGCAGCGCGCCGTCCTCGGGGCTCTCCCCCGGCTCCAGCTTCCCGCACGGGACGCCCCACACCCGGGGCAGGAACCGCTCCTTCTCACTGCGGCGCACCAACAGGACCTGCTGCTCGTCGTTCATCACGACAGCAGCCGCCAGTCGCCTGTTGCCGGGGATGTCCATGTCCATGGTTCCTCGGTCCCTCGCCGGAGATGAGTACAAAGGTTCTGATACCCAGGAAAGCTTCTACGGTACCAGTCGGGCCGTTTTCGGTCTGTGCCGTCGGTCTCACGCGGGTGTGTGCCGTCTGTCTCACGGTGCCGGACTGCGCCCTCAGTCTCACGGTGCCGGACTGCGCCTTCGGTCTCACGGTGTGCGGGCTAATGCCTGCACCTCCGCGACCGACGGGAGCGCGCCCCGCGGTGTGCGGCCGGCCCGGATGTCGGTAACCGTTTCCAGGGCCGCGCCCAGCGCCCGCCGGTACAGCAGCGAGCCGAGGCTGATGCGCCGTACGCCGAGGTCGGCGAGTTGGGGGACGGTCGGTCCGACGGGTGAGTAGAGGATGTTGAGGGGGACGTCGAGGTGCTTCACCAGTCGGGCGATCTCCCGCGGATCGGTCAGTCCGGGGACGAACACGCCGTCCGCGCCCGCCTGTTGGTAGGCGTCGAGGCGACTCAGCGTGTCCTCGCCGTCTCCCAGCCAGTACGCGTCGGTGCGGGCGTTGACGAAGAGACCGGGCGCCGCCGACTTCACCGCGGCGATCTTCGCGGCGTGCCGGCCGACGGGCCCGAGACCGTCCTCCAGATTGATGCCGACGGCTCCGACGACCGCCAGTTCGCGCGCGTACTCCCCCACCTCGTCGGGGTCCTCACTGAAGCCGCCCTCGGCGTCGACGGAGAGCAAGAACGCCTCCGAGCCGAGCGTGAGAGCGAGTTGGAGTGTGTGTTCCCGGGTCACCGAAGCGCCGTCTGGTACCCCCACGGATGCGGCCACACCGAGACTCGTCGTGGCGACCGCGGGGAAACCCTGGGCGGCGAGGGCCGCCGCCGAGGCATGGTCCCAGGCGTTGGGCAGGAGCAGGGGTTCGTCGGCGTGATGGAGGTCGGCGAAGGTCATGCCGGTCACCGTACGAGCGGGTTGCTTCGGTGCCCGCCGAACTGTGCCGGTGCCGTATCAGCGGCCCGCCAGCTCCCCCGCGCTCCGCTCCACACAGAACTCGTTGCCTTCGGGATCGGCGAGTACCGCCCAGCCGGTGCCGTCCGGTTTACGGCGGTCGTCGAACATCGTGGCCCCGAGGGCCATGACCCGCTCGACCTCCTTGTCACGCGTGCGGTCCTGCGGCTGAAGGTCGAGGTGCACGCGGTTCTTGCCGCTCTTGGCGTCCGGCACGGCGACGAAGAGCAGGCCCGCACCCTCGATCAGCACCTCCTCGTCGCCGGGCTTGTCGTCCTCGTGCACGGACAGGCCCAGGACCTCCGACCAAAAGACAGCGAGCGCGTAGGGGTCGGCACAGTCGACGGTCGTATGGCGAATCGCTGAAGTCATGCGGGGATTCTTGGGCAGACAACGGTTCCGGGCAACGCAATTACGGACGAGTCGCGGCAACCCCAAGTTCAGAGCACCGACAAGGTCGTTGGCACGCGCATCACCGGTGACGTGGCAGTCCAGAAGGACGGGACGCTGACGTGGGCGTACGTTCCGGTCAAGCCGTCGTACGCCGGCGCGTTGACGGGCGCTTCCCCGACCTCGACGGGCAGCACCGGGCTCCGGGCGGTGCTCTCCGCGCTGCCGTGGTTCCTCAGCGGCCTGGTCAGGATCCCCACCGGCAGGTGGGGATGCAGCGCGGCCGCCGGTCCGCGGCCACCATGGTGAGGATCCAACGGTGACGCTCGTCCCGCTCACCGAGGATCACACGGGACCACTGCTCGGGGGCGATGCTCGGCTGGTGCAGCAGCGGGCGCAGCTCCGCCGGGGTTGCCGGGTCGAGCGAGAGTCCGTCCGCCCAGGAATCCAGCAGCTCGAGAGCTCCGTCACGGGTACTCCCCGCCGCCACCCGTTCCGCGTCGGTCCGTGGACGGTGTGCGCAGGGCCGAGGCGATCGCCTGCCCTGTCTCGCGTGCGGTGAGATACGGCCGGACATCGTGAGCCTGCGCTCCGTTGTGTACGAGGACGTCGGTGACGCGGTCGCCGAACACCGGTGCCAACTCCTTGGCCAGGGCCACGATGTCGCCCCGGTCCAGGACGTTGGTCCAGCGTTTTACGGGGGCCGGCCAACGGCCCCGGCCGTCCTGGGGCGCCGGGACCAGCCGGTCGGCGACGAGTCCACGTACGGCGAGCGGCGATCCGAGGGTGATCAGCGTCAGTTCCGGCACCTCCGGGCGGGCGCACAGGGTCTCGTAGGCGACGATCGTGCCCAGCGAGTGGGCCACGACCACTTCGGTCCGGTCGGTGAGCGCGGCGAGAAAGCGTGCCTGGATCGCCGCGCGCAGCTCGGGTTCGGTGAAGTAGCGACGGACCTGTCGGGCGTCGGAGATCAACAGCCGGTCGGCGAGGCCGGCGAAGAACGCGGAGTGGCTCAGGGCGTCCAGGGCACGCTGCATCAGGTAGGGGGCACGGCCTCGGGCCGCCGTGTCCGGCCCGGGCAC
This sequence comes from Streptomyces sp. NPDC051963, assembly GCF_044593495.1. Classification (NCBI taxonomy): domain Bacteria; kingdom Bacillati; phylum Actinomycetota; class Actinomycetes; order Kitasatosporales; family Streptomycetaceae; genus Streptomyces; species Streptomyces sp. NPDC051963. The sequence continues at coordinate 411,302 of NZ_JBIUCC010000004.1, forward strand.
CTCGCTCTCGGCCCGGGCCGCTGCTTGCCACCAGGCCAGCAACAGGTCCTGTTCGAGGCCCTCCTCGACGTCGGAGGCATCCAAGTCGGGCTCACCTGGGCCACGGTGACCGGCGGGTCGGAACAGATCGCCGTAGAACGCCATGGCCACGTCCCGCCGTTCGAGCGCCGCGCCGGCGAGGGTGAGACCGTCGGCGAGGGCGGGGTACCAGTCGGCGAGGAGGGTGTGCGGGCCCTTGTGCTGCTGGGCTATACCGTGCAGGAGGACGAGGCGGGTCACCGGGCCACCCTCCGGGGCTCCGGGTCGGAGTCGACGTTGAGGCCGAGGACCACCACGCCCATGTCCGTCGCCAGGCAGACATGCCCGGAGAGTGCCGCGGCCACGGCGTTGATGCCGCCACCCACGTCGAGTTCGGCGGTCCAGCCCGGGTGCCGGCTGTCCCAGACGCGGACCAGACCGAAGTCGTCGCCGGCGATGAGCAACGGAACGCCCTGGATGTTCGCCGCCTTGAGCGCCCGGGCCCGGGAAGGGAACGGCTCCAGTTCGGGCCCCGCGGCGGCCCGGGTGGCTAAGTCCCGGAAGACCAGCCGGCCGTCGCCGCATCCCACCACGAGGAGCTCGCCTTCCTGCACGAAGTCCACGCTGAACGCGCCCCGCTCGTGTCCCGTCAGCGGCTCGCCGACCGGTTCACCGGTGCGCAGGTCCCACAGCCGCACCGTGCCGTCCAGGGAGGCGCTGGCCAGGAGGTTCCTCTCCCCCGTATGAACGGCCCGCAGGTCCGTGACCTGGGCGGTGTGGCCGGGCATCGGAGGGCAGACGGGAGCCTGCGTGTGCGGGTTCCAGGCGTGCAGGGTGAAGTCGCCGGCGACGGAGACGACGAACGCCGTGCCGTCGACGGCGTGCAGGGAGGTCCTCCAGGACGTGCCGAACCGTTTGTCGAGGCGTCGGCGCGGCACCAAGGTCCAGGAGTCCGCTTCCGACCAACTGCTCATCACGATCACCGTCTCGCCGTTCAGACGGGCACTGGAGGTATGGAACAGCTGGAAGTTACCGGAGGTGATGTGGGGGGCGACCTGTGCTCCGGTGTCAAGGGCGTGGAAGCGGACGCCTCCGTGCTGGCTTCCGGTCACGACCATCGCCCCGCCGTCGGGGGCCTCGACGACGTCCGCGGAGACCAGACTGCGGTCCACACCGCACAACGGCTCCCCGAGCGGGCTCATGGTGGCGATGTCCCAGACCCGCACCTCACGGGTGAAGGCGGTCACCACGACGGGTGCCCCGTCGACGGTGCCGAGCGCGGGTGACGGGCAGGGACGTGTCACGTCGGTCAGTCTTGTCATGCCCTCCAGCGGTGGGTCCAGCGCCGTGGCCGCGTCCAGATCCCACACCCGTACGGAGTCGTCGTAGGCGAGGGAGGCGACCAGGGTCCGGCCACCGATACGGGCGAGCGTGGCGCGCAGTACCCCGTTGGTGTGTCCGACCAGCGGTCCGCCGGCAGACACGCGCGTCGCGATGTCGTGCACGTGCACGGCGTTTCCCTCGCGTCTGGACAGGACCACGGGGCGGTCCCCGAGGAATGCCACCCCCAGGGCACGGGCGTGCAGCGAGACTTCCTCCAGGTCGAGGTGGGCCTCCAAGGTGCCCGTCCCCTGAGGGTCTACGTGCCAGACGTACGCGTGGTTGAGGGCGGTCGCGACGGCGATCTGGAGAGCGCGACCGACGCTGCGGACGGCCAGGTACTCGACACCGCCTATGTGGGTGTCCAGGGGTGGTGACAGGGGCCTGCCGGTGGCGTGCTGCCAGATCCGGACCGTTCCGTCCTCGCTGCCGCTCACCAGGACGGCGGCCCCGTCCAGCATGCCGAGCGCGACACATCGCACCACGTTGGTGTGCCCCGCCAGCGCGGGCCCCGAAGCCCGGCCGGTGACCGGGTCCCAACATCTGACCTGGGTGTCCTCGCCTCCCGTGACGGCGACCGGCCGACCGCACACGGTGCCCAGGGCCACGGCGAGCACACGTCCTTGATGCCCCTCCATCGGGCGGCCGATCTGCTCACGGGTCCGCAGGTCCCACAACCGGGCCGTGCCGTCGGCCCCGCCGGTGAGCGCCAGAGGACGGCCCCGGACCTGCTGGACCGCGACGGTGTCCACCTGTCCGCTGTGCCCCTCGTTCGGCTGATCGGCGGACAGGTCCCAGACGCGCGCCGTACGGTCCGAACTGACGGTGACCGCAAGGGACGTGTCCCCGCGGCTGGTCAGGACCGCCGCGCAGATGTCGTCCATGTGACCGCGCAGCGGTGGCACAAGCTGGCGCAAGCTGGGCAGGTCCCACAGCCGCGATTCCTCGCGACCGCAGGTCAGCGCCACGGTACGGCCGCCGAAACGCCCCATCGCGGCCGACAGCACCCCACTGCGCTCGTAGTAGCGGTGCGCGACGACCGGTTCGCCGATCTGTCGACGCTCGGCGAGGTCCCACTGGCCCAGCGTGCCGGTCATGTCCCCGACCAGCAGGACGGTACGGCCGTCCACTTCTCCCGTGCACAGGGCCCTGACTCCGTCCGCGGGCCCGATCAGCGGGCTGCCGTCGATCCGTGCGTCGCCGCCGTCCGGGACGTCGCGGAGGTCCCAGATCCGTACGGCCTTGTCCTCCCCGCCGGTGACGGCCAGGGGGCGGCCGTCCACGTTCGCCAGGACCGCGTCCCACACAGTGCGCCGGTGGCCGGACAGGGGCGATCCGAGCTGCCTGCGTTCGGCCAGGTCCCACATGCGCGCCGTTCCGTCCCCGCCGCCCGTCAGCACCACCGTCCGGCCGGCGAGGGTGCAGACGCGGATGACTCGGATCACGTTGGTGTGTCCGGTCAACGGCGGACCGTACGGCTGGCCGGCCGAGAGGTCCCAGACCCGGACCGTGCCGTCCACGCCGCCGGCCAGGGCCACCGTGTAGTCGCCGAGTTCACCGATGGCCACCGCGCTCACGGCGACCCCCATCGCCAGCGGTTCGCCGATCTGCCGCTGAGTGGTGAGGTCCCAGACCCGGACCGTGCCGTCCGTGCTGCCGGTCACGGTGACAGGGAGCTCGTCGAGGTGGCCCACGCAGACGCAGGCGACGCTCCTGGTGTGGCCGCTGAGCAGCCGGTGGGCGCCGCTGGCCGACCACCACGCCCAGCGCGCGGTCCAGGGCAGGACCACGCCCAGTCGTTCGATGCGGTCCGCAAGGCGGTCGGCCTCGCAGCGCCGAGCGGACAGCTGTAGGTCCGCCGCGCGGGTGCCGAGCGCGCGGTCGGGGGTCAGACGGTGCGCCACCTGCTCATAGGCGGTTCGGATGCGTCGCGAGGCATCCCCGTCGACCGACGCCAACGCCCGCAGCAGCCCCAGGGGTTCGCTGGCGAGCAGGAACCCGGGGTCCTCGATGAGCCCGGCGAGCCGACCGGCGGCCGCGGCGTGCGTGGCCAGGTGCTGACGGACGTAGGGCGCCGCGGCGAGCCAGTCGCGTCTGCCGTCGGCGACGGCCGGGACGACCGAGACGAGGGCGTCGACGACGGCCCGTTGGATCTCGGCCGTGGCCCGCCCGGCCGTTCTGCGTAGATGCTCCGCCAAGGCCTTGTGGTAGAGCCGGTACACCGAGCGCCGGTCGTCGTCGACCACCTCCGCCACGTACGCCTCGGCCACGTCGAGGGCCCAGGACACGTCCGCCTCCGTGCACTCGACCCCCGACAGCACGCTGCTGAGCGTCGTCCAGATACGGCCGCGCGGCAGGCCGGTACCCTCGGAGAAGGCGAGGGCGAGGAGCATACGGCGGACCCGGGGCTCGTCGGGGCCGAAGCGGGCGAGGTAGTCGTCGAAGGCTTCGCCGATCTCGCTGGGCAGGTCGTCGGCCCAGCCGGGGCGCCGGATGTCGACGGCGGCCCGGTCCGAGCGCAGGGTGCGGGCGGTGGTGCGGGCGTAGAGGTACACCCCGGCGGCCCGGTCGGCGACGCCCGCGGCGACCGCCCGGGCAAGTTCGGGCCGGTCCCGGTAGGGGCTGTGGACCTCCGGCTCCTCCGTGGCGAGGAGCATCTTGGTGACGTATCCGGCGACGTCGTCCCGCTCCGCCCGGTAACCGGGCAGGTCCAGGTCGATGCAGTGGAAGGTGGGGCCGAGCGGGGTGACCAGTTCGCGGCGGGTGCCCACGAGGAGCCGTACGCCCGGAATCTCCGACATCGGCCGCAGCAGTTCGCGGGTGATCCGGCGGGGCTCGCCGTGGCCGCCCGCGTCCGCGGCCGTGTCGGAGCCGGCCTCGTCCACCGCGTCGACGACGATGACGACCGGTGGACCCTTGCGGCCGCGCCGGGTGAGTTCCTGCATGAGGGCGGCCGAACCGTCGACGTCAACGCCGAGGTTGCCCGCGATGCGCTCGACGATCTCGTCCAGCCGCTTGTGGCGGGCGTGCACGGCGGCGGTCACGCACTTTTCGGGGACGACCGTCGCGGGGTCGAGCACGTCGAGGTCGAAGCGTGGGCGGTAACCGGGATCGGACAGGGCGACCACCCGGCCCAGGACCGCGGACTTGCCACAACCCGGCCGGCCGGTGACGACCCGCCCCCGGCCGTCGCCCTCTTCGGCGATCAGCCACTCGGTGAGTTCGGCCAGGACACGGATCCGCCCGCTGAAGTACAGGCCGTGCTCGGACTCGAACTCCACCCCGCGTGAGCGCGGCCCGAAGTGCTCGGCGAGGTCCTGCCCGGCCACTCGACGCTGGATCTCCAAGTCGGTGCCGAGGGGCGGAAGGGCCTCCCGGTAACCGGAGTTGGGCAGGAACGGGGCCAGACCCGTCACCAGTCCACTGGCGAGTTCGGCGCGCTGGCCGAGGCCTTCCGTCTCAAAGCGTTCGTTGACGGCCTTCACCAGTTCGGAGAGGTCGAGGTACTGCTGCCGTTGCCCGGTCCGTCCGGTGGTGACGTCCACTGCGGAACGCAGCGCGGTGACGAACCGCCCTTCCTCGGCGACGTCCTTGCGGCGAGCGGAGGCCAGGAACCACAGCCCGGTGGCGGCGCCGGCGCCGGCGTGCCGGTAAGTGATCGACTGCAGCGCGAGCGCGGCGGCCTCCGCGCCGCCCGCCCCGCCGGCGCAGGTGTCCAGGACGAGCAGCAGATGGCGCAGCTCTCCCCGGCACAGGATGCGGACGAGGTCCTCGGTGGCCAGGGCCGTGGTGGCGGCGTCCTCGTCGGGACGCGAGTCCCAGCACAGCAGGTAGTGCCGGTCCCGGTCCTGGACCAGGCCGTGTCCGGCGAAGTAGAGGACGACAACGTCGTCGGCGGTGAGGGCGGCGTCGGTGGACCAGTGGCGCAGTTTCTGTCGGATCTGCTCGGCGGTGTCGTACTCCCCCAGGCCGGCCAGGACGGGCCGGTAGCCGAGACCGACGAACAAGTCGCGCATGTCACGCACGTCCGTGGGGACCTGCCCCAGTTGTTCGTGCGCCGGGAGGTGGCAGTAGCGGCCCACGCCCAGCGCGAGAAAGAACCGCCGACCGACCCGCAGCACCATCGCTCGTCCCCCCGCAGCACTCCGCTCCACTGTAGCGGGACGGTCACTCTCCGGGACCACCCTTGGAAAATGCCCAACGGCCTTGCCCATCCCCCGTGTTCAGCCCACGACCCCGACCTCCCCCACCCCCATCCGTACCCGCCGCGCCGGCCCCTCCGTCCAGCGGACCACGAACTCGTCCGGGCCGGTCACCTCGACGGTGACCGCTTCCGTCGGTGGCGCCGGGTCGGTCTCGGCAGTGAGACGAATCAGTGCCACGAAGAGGCTCGGCTCGGCGCCGATGACACCGGTGAGCTCGGCTCCTGTCTCCGACAGCCCCGAGACCGGGAGGAGTTCGGAGCGTGCGCCGACCATAGCCGGCCAGCCCGTGACCCGGATCTCCGTCTGCTCGGGTACTCCCGTCACACGGAACGCCCGTACCTCCACCGAGCCCCGCGCAAGGACAACGCACGTCACGCTGCCCCCGGAGCCCGTCCGGTGCCGTGAGGCCGCCCAGTCGTCGCCGGCGCCGAGGGGCTCGATGCCGGTGCGGCTCGGGTCGCCGCCGACGATCACGCTGTTGTCGTACGACGGTGAGGGCGCCGTCACCGTCGAGTACGCGAGCCGTGTGTAGTAGGGGTCGTAGCGGACGTCTTCGCTGCCGTGGTTGTGGAGCCGGACGACGCCGTCGGAACCGGTGGACTGGAGAAGCCAGTTGGGGGCGGCGATCGGGGTGACCGCGTCGGGGCATTCGGCCGGACCCGGTTCCTCGGCTGCCGTCCATACCGGGTGGTCCTCCGGGAGGAGCAGACCGAGGAAGCCCTTGCTCGCCCAGTACGGAGAGGCCGGGCCCGAATAGCCTTGCAGGACGGCCGGGTCGGGGCCGTGCCAGCCGAGGGTGAGCAGGCCGCGGGAGTCCACGGCGTCCCGGTCGAGGAAGTACTTCAGGGCTCCGGACGCCAGCCGTCGCGTCTCCCCCGGCGACAGTGGCGTACGGCCCGTCAGCGCACCCAGCCACAGCGGGACCGTCGTGGCGAACCGGTACGTCAGGGAACGGCCCTGGTGCATGGGGGCGCCGTCGCCGCCGAACAGACGGGCGTAGTCCTCCAGGTGCCGGGCGAGCCTGCCGCCGTAGAGGTCGAGGAGCTCGGTGTCGTCGGCGAGCCAGGCGTGCAGCACCGGGTAGAGGTGCATGGCCCAGCCGTTGTAGTAGTCGAACTTGCGGCCGTCGCCGTCGGTGTACCAGCCGTCGCCGACGTACCACTTCTCGATGCGTTCCAGACCGCGGTCGATCGCCGCACGGGACGCTTCGGCTTCGTAACCGATTTCCTGGAGGAAACCGCCGACCGTGACCGGGAACAGCTCCCAGTTGCAGGGCCAGGCCTCGGCGGTGAGCGCGTCGCCCAGCCAGGCCGCGGCGCGCTGTCGTACCCCGTCGTCCAGCCGGTCCCACAGCAACGGGCGCGTCACACGCAGCGCGAGGGCGATCGACGCCGCCTCGACCAGCGGCTGGCTGCGGTCCTCGATGCGCGGCCAGCTGCCGGAGACGCCGGCCGCGAGACCGTTTGCGTAACGCTCCAACGCGGTCTCGTCCCGGCGGAAGGCCGCCAGTAGCAGCGTACGGGCGTAGCCCTCCAGGCCGTCCGACAGCCGGCCCGACCAGCTCGTGCGGTCGCCGGGCAGGTGGTACAGCGCACGGTCCTCGGTCGCGTACGGCTCGACCGCGGCGAGCAGTGCGTCGGCGGCGGCCTCCCAGTGGGCGCGGGTGTAACCGGTGCAGGGACTCAGATCACGGTCCTCGCGGGAGAGTTTCATCAACAGCGCTTTCCTTGGCGGCAAAGGCCTGGGGCGCTCCGGTTCCGGTCGAAGCGCCCCAGGGGCTCATCCCACCCGCACCGAGCCGTTCGGCACCAGATGCTGGGCGACGAGTTCGTCACGGACCAGTTCGGCGTACACCGTGGCCCCGTGCACGGAGGTGTGCGTGTTGTCCCGCTTCTCGTTGTACAGGTACAGCGCCTTGGACGCCTCGACACCCAAGGACTCCACTAACGCCTTCGTCTTCGCCGTCAAGTCGACGAGCGGGACGTCCCGGTCGGCGGCGATCGAGCGGGCGACGGCCGGGTGGTCCACCCCGAGGCCGTTGACCAGGAGCGCGGTGTCGTTGTTCAGGGTGCCGTCGGAGTTGAACCAGCGTCGCACGATGGGGGTCACCAGGACCGGGGTCCCGCCCTTCTCGCGCACGCCCGCCACCAGTGTCTCCAGGTTGGCGCGGTATGTCGCCCCGTCGGTCGTCTTGTCGTTGTGAGCGAGCTGAATCAGGACGAGGTCCCCGGGGTGGATCAACGGCTGGACGGTGGCCCAGAGTCGGGGGTTCGCCAGGTAGCTGACGGTGCTCTCGCCGGAGTCGGCGTAGTTGGCGACCGACACGCCCTTGCGGAGGAATTGCGGCAGCTGCTGGCCCCAGCCGGAGTACGGGTCGCCGGGTTGATCGCAGACCGTGGAGTCGCCGACGAGGAAGATCTGGCGGGAGTCGCGGCGGGCCGGGGTGACGCGGATGTCGGCGAGTGCGGGCGCCGAGCCGCCGATCACCAGGTCGAGGCCCGCGGTGCCGTCGGGGCCGGTCGGCTCGCCCTCGGGAGTACGGACGTTCACGGTGAAGCTGCGGGCGACGCCCTCACCGGCCGCGGCGGGCGTTTCCGGGAGCAGGGAGCGTCGGGTTTCGCCGGTGATGCTCGTGCTCGACTCGGCAGGGCCGCCGAGGAGCATCTGCACGTCGTACGTCCCGGGCGGGACCGCGAAGTGGCAGGCGGTGGCAGTGCAGTTGGCCAGGTCCAGAGGCTGCTCGTGGGCGTGTGCTGGGGCTTGTGCAGAGGCGTCCGCGTGGGCGGGTACGGCGGACAGCGCGGTGCTCAGCGTGACCGCCGCCAGGGCGGTCAGGGTGAAACGTCTCATGCGCGGCTCCCTCCGACGACAACCAGGTCGACACGGCCTGGCGGCTGGACCGTATCGCGCTTGGCAAGCGCTTTCTAGACCTTGGATCGATTTCGCGTGATTCCCAACTCCCGGGCTGCGAAAGCCCTTTCGCGAAAACGATTCAACTGTCACTCTGCGAGGCACTCGCACCCCCGCATCTCCGAAGGAGGCACCCCCATGTCCGGATCCGCGAACAGACCGGTCCGACGCCGTACCTTCGTGCTCGGCACAGCAGCCGCGGCAGGGTCGGCGACGCTCGCCGGACCACTCGCCGAAACCGCTTCCGCCGCGGCCTTCGGCTGGAGCGACGACGGCTCGAACTACGTCGTCGACACCGGCGCCAACCTGGTCTTCAAGGTCAGCAAGTCCAACGGCGACCTGACCTCGCTGGTCTACCGGGGCACCGAGTACCAGGGCTACGGCGGGATGAACTCGCACATCGAGTCCGGCCTCGGCAGATCCACCGTGACGATCACGCAGTCCGGTTCGACGATCCTGATTTCCGTCACCTACGGCACACTCAGGCACTACTACGCGGCCCGCAGCGGTGAGAACAACGTCTATCTGTGGACCAACAAGGCCGACACCTCTGTTTCGGCAACCCGTTACATCCTGCGCGTCAAGGCGGGCCTGTTCAGCAACGACGAGCCCGACTCCTACACCTACGCGCCCACCACCATCGAAGCCTCGGACGTGTTCGCGAAGTCCGACGGCCAGACCCGCTCGAAGCACTACTCGAGGCTCCGGGTGATGGACTACAACTACATCGGCTGGACGACGGGCAGCGTCGGCCTGTGGATCGTGCGCAGCCACCACGAGAAGGCCTCCGGCGGTCCCTTCTACCGCTCGCTCCTCCGCCACCAGAGCGCGGACGGCGGCGGCCTGTACGAGATCCTGTACTACGGCCAGAACCAGACGGAGGCCCAGCGCTTCGGCCTCCAGGGCCCGTACGTCATCGCCTTCACGGACGGCGGGGCACCGTCCTCGGCGCTGTTTCCGGGCACGCTCACTACGTCGTGGGCGGACTCGCTCGGCATCTCCGGATACGTCGGCGCGAGCGGCCGGGGCCGGGTGGCGGGGGTCGGGATCTCCGGGCGGAACACGTCGTACGCGTATACCGTCGGGCTCGCCAACTCGGCGACGCAGTACTGGGGTTCGGCCCGGTCCTCCGACGGCAACTTCTCGATCGGGGGCGTGCTTCCGGGGACGTACACGCTGACCGTCTTCAAGGGTGAGTTCGCCGTGTACACGGTGTCGGTAACGGTTTCTGCGGGCGCCACGACCACCCTCAACACGATCGCGATCCCCTCCTCGAACGATCCGAGCAACGCGAGCGCCATCTGGCGGATCGGCGACTGGAACGGCTCGCCGAGCGGTTTCAAGAACGCGGACCTGATGACGTACGCGCATCCGTCCGACGTCCGGGCCGCCTCCTGGACGGGCAACGTGGTGATCGGCAGCGGCAGCGAGACGTCCGCCTTCCCCTGCTACTTGTGGAAGGACGTCAACAGCGGGCTGATCGTGTACTTCCGGCTGACGGCCGCGCAGGCCGCAGCCGCACACACGCTGCGGATCGGCGTGACGACGGCCTACGCCAACGGCCGTCCGCAGGTCGTCGTCAATGACACCTGGACGTCGGCGATCCCCTCGCCGCCCACGCAGCCGAGCACCCGGTCCCTGACCAACGGCTCGTACCGCGGCAACAACAACACCTTCACCTACAGCGTGCCGGCGTCCGCCTGGCTGACGGACACCGGCGCCTACAACACGCTGAAGATCCACGTGGTGAGCGGTTCGGGATCGACCGGCTATCTCAGCGCGGGCACGTCGATCGACGCGATCGATCTGCTGGTCTGATTCCACGGATGCTCATGTCCCGCGCGTCCACTGCTGGTTGGTCGCTCCGTTGCAGGTGTACGTGATGACCGCGGCGGAGTTGGCGGTGGACGCGCCGGACACGTCCAGGCATTCGCCGGTCGCGCGGGACGCGATGGTCACATAGCTGCCCGTGGTGGTGAGCGACCACTGCTGGGCGGTGGCCGCTGCGTTGCAGTTCTCCTGGGTGACCGTGCTCGCGTTCTCCTGCACGCACAGAGAGCTGTTCCTGACGACCATCTGGTAGTAACCGCTCCCGACCGACTTGAGCCAGTACCTCTGATTGGTGCCGCCGTTGCAGTCGTACTGCTTGATCTGCGCGCCCTGCCACAGCGACTGGCTGGTCACGTCGGCGCATTTCGAACTGTGCCGCGCGATCAGGGTGTTGTACGTGACGCCCGTACCGCTGATCGTCCCGGCGGCGGTGTCGACGGTGACCTCCGGGGACCAGGACATCGACATCGAGGTGGAGGTCGGGAAGGTCAGCGGGAGCCAGACGTACCGGGAGTCGTTGACGGTGCCGCCGAAGGAGTTGCCCCAGCGGTCGCCCAGGTAGAGGTACGAGGTGGCCGAACCGCCCTGCACGGGGAGGACGTAGGCGGTCTGCGAGCCGAACGCCGCGGAGTCGCCGACGTTCGTCATGGCCGACCAGGGACCGGCGAGGCTGCCGGCGGTGGCGTACTGCTGCTGGTTGGGGCTCCAGCCGGTCGCACCCGACGTCAGCATGAAGTACACCCCGTTCCGCTTGAACAGGGCCGGGGCCTCTCGGTGGCCGCCGTGCCAGGGGTCGGCGACCAGGGCGGCGATGCCCGTGTAGTCGGCGGTGAGCCGGTAGATGTGCAGGTCGTAGTTCTCGCGGGCGGCGGAGACCATGTAACCGGTTCCATCGGTGTCGACGAAGACCGTGATGTCACGGGACATGTGGGTGTTCAGCGGGCGGAAGCTCCCCTGCCAGGAGTAGTTTCCGTCAACGGTGTCGGACACGGCTACGGCCGCCCGGGCCTCGCTGTAGTCGGAACCGTTTTCCTTGTGCATCCACATCACGAACTTGCCGGTGGACGCGTTGTACATGACCTTCGGCCGCTCGATGTTGGCGCTGGCCAGCTCGGAGTGGCTGGACTGGGTCAGGACGTGGTTCCTGAACTCCCAGCTCTTCAGGTCGGTGGAGCGGTAGGCGTCGACATAGCGGAAGGTGTTGTCGGCATTGCGGTGCTCGCCGAACCAGTAGTAGTACGAGCCGACCTTGATGACTCCACCGCCGTGGGCGTGCACAGGCGAGCCGCTGACATCGGTGAACTGCGTGCCGTTCGCGATGGTCTGGGGTGCGGCCTGGGCAGGCCCCGCGGTGGCCAGGGCGCCGAACAGCGCCAGACAGAGGGCGAGCAGTACCGCGCAAGCACGTCTCATCTCACACACTCTCCTTCGCGATGTCAGCGGTGGTGTCGGCGGCCGTGTCCGCCACGGGGATACCGAAATCGGGAGTGCCGTCCGGTTTCCAGCCCAGTTTCTGGATGCGGGTGTGCCGGTTGGGGTCGTTCAGAGGGTCGCCGACGATCTCTTTGTACTGGCGGGCGTGGTAGACGAGGACATCGGTGCGGCCGTCCTCGGCGACGGTGAAGCTGTTGTGGCCGGGGCCGTACTGCTTGGTCGTGTCGTTGCTGGTGAAGACCGGCGTCGGCGACTTGGCCCAGTTCGCTGGGTCCATCAGGTCGGCGTCCGCGTCGATGGTCAGCAGGCCCATGCAGTAGTGCCAGTCGGTGGCGCTGGCCGAGTACGACATGAACAGCCGGCCGTTGCGGGCGATGACCGAGGGCCCCTCGTTGACCTTGAAGCCGATGCGCTCCCAGTCGTACTCCGGGGTGGAGAGCCGGACTTGAGGCCCCGTCAGGGTCCATGGGTTCGCCATCCTGGACAGGAAGATGCCGGTGTTGTTGTCCATGCCGGGCTCGTGCTGGGCCCAGGCGAGGTAGCGGGAGCCCCGGTGGGTGAAGGTGGTGGCGTCGAGGGAAAAGGTTTCCCAGGCCGTTTTCAGCTGGCCGCGCTCCACCCAGGTCCCCTTGAAGGGATCACGGCCCGCGTTCTCCAGGACCCAGATGCGGATGGCCCAGACGTCCTCGGCGGGCGCTGCGGCGAAGTAGATGTACCACTTCCCGCCGATGCGATGGATCTCCGGTGCCCAGATGTGCGCACCCATGTCGCCGGTGGCGTGCTTGGTCCATATGACCGACTCTTCAGCGGCGGCAAGGCCGTTCAGAGTGCGGGAGCGGCGCAGGACGATCCGGTCGTACTCGGGGGCGGTGGCCGTGAAGTAGTAGTGGCCGTCGGCGTGGCGGTGGATGTGCGGGTCGGCACGGTTGCGAACGAGCGGGTTCACGAACGGGGCGGCCTTCCGGCCGGGGGTGTCGGCGGCGGCGTGCGCCACCGAGGGAGCGGCGTGGGCCATCGAAGGGGCGGCGGCCAGAGCGCCCGCGGCAAGGGCACCCTTCAGCATCAGTCTGCGGTCGAGGGCATGGGGTTCGTCGCGGCTCATACGGGCTGCCTCTCGGGGGGAAAGCGAGAAGGTCGGTGGTCGGTCGTCGTCGACCGGTGGTCGGTGGTCGGTGGTCGGTGGTCGGCAACGGTCGTTCGTGATTCCGAACAACATCTGTCATTACGAACGCCGAAAAGGTAAGGGGGTGTCACGAGGAGGTCAACGGGACCGACGCGCCGAATTTCGGCCGGAGAAGTTTCTGTTATCCACGGCCGGCTCGGCCGTCTCCCAATGCGTGAGCAGCTTCCCCCACAAGACAGCAGCGGCAGCGGGCGCCTTCGCGGCGGTCGCCTTCCTGGTAACCGCTCCCACGGCCGAGGCCGCCGGCACCCGGGACGTCACCGCCGACGTGATCGCCGACCGCGACGTGACGCTCACCGGCGACACGGTGGTCACCGTGCCGTCCGGGACGACGACGTACGACGGGGTGTTCCGCGGCGAGGGCACACTGACCGTGCGCGGCAGCGGCACCCTGGTGCTGACCAAGGACAGCGATTTCACGCTGCCCACGTCCCGGCAACGGCAGCAGGTGACCACGCAGGGCGGCAACCACCCGTACGTCACCACGACCGACCCGGATCCGCCCGCGATCACGGTCGAGCGCGGCGCGACGCTTCAGTACGGAAACGGCGGTACGACCGGGCTGATCGGCCATTTTCCGTACAACACACCGGCGTTCCGGCTCAACCAGGACAACATCCGGGTCGACGGCACGCTGCGGCTGTCCCTCGCGAGCGCCTACAACCTCGGCACGATCAGCGGCTCGGGCCTGGTCACGCAGCCGCGTTTCCTCTGGGGCACCTGGGACCTGTCGGGCACCCACTCCTTCTCCGGAGTGATCGACAACGGCACGCAGGCCAACGCCGGACGGCCGGAGTTCGCGACCTCGCTACCGAACGTGCGCAAGGTCCTCAACCAGGGCACCTGGACCGTGGACACCCCGCTCGGCCAGACCGTCACGATGGGCATGGACTTCTACCAGCGCGAGTACGGCAGCGACATCAACGTCCAGTCCAGGCCCGGCAGCAAGGTCGTTCTCACCGGCCAGTACAGCTGGTCGGACCAGGGCGGCGACAACGACCCCTCGCTCAGCGACCCGGCCCTGAACTGGACACCGGCGCGGAAGAACGTCAACAAGCGCGGCACCAACATCAAGGGCGCGAACGTCCAGTGGGGCGACGGCACCACCAGCAAGATCTTCATGCCGGGCACCGCCGAGACCGTTTACATCAACCTCCTTGCCGCCCGCTCCCGTTCGAAGCTCACCTTCGACTACAACGGGCCGGTGACGCTGGGCGCCCCCATCGGCGGCGGCCGTTTCCACGACACGCTGTCCGCACCCGGCGCCGGGGACATCGTCATAGCCGGAACACGCGGCAATGACGTCACCTTCGCGGCCAAGCAGTACTACGACGGCTCGACGACCGTGGAGAAGGGGGCGGTGCTGCGGCTGGGTTCCGGCGAGCGGGGCGGCGACGGCTCGCTGCTGACGGGGACGGAGCAACGGAGGATCGCGAACGACGGAACGCTCGTCGTAAGGAACGTGACCGACTCCGTGAAGCTGACGCATGTCGGCGGCAGCGGATCGCTCGTGCAGTCGGGCGCGGCGACGACCACGCTCACGGGCGGCTCGGTGACGTACACCGGGACGACGACCGTGAAGACCGGCACCCTGGCGCTGCGGGACGGGGCAACTCTCGTACGCAGCAGGGCGATTCGGCTCACCACGGCTGGGGCGCGGCTGGACGCGGGTACGGGGGTCCTGCGTGTAACAACCGTTCTCTCCGGTCCAGGCACGGTCCGGGGCTCGGTGACGAACGACGGCGTGGTCGCGGGCGGTGTCACCGTAACCGGTCACTACACGCAGCACGCGAAGGGTCAACTGGTCCTCGGGGACAAGCCGTTGAAGGTCGCGGGGTCGGTCCGTCTGGCCGGGGACCTCGACGTATCCGCTGCCGGTACGCGACCCGCGCGTGAGGTCAGGATCCTCGACCACACGGGCCGAGCGAAGACCACGGGTACGTTCACCGGCCTCCGGGAGGGCGCCCGGCTGAAGCTCGCGGACACGACGTACCGGATCAGTTACCGGGGCGGCGACGGCAACGACGTCGTCCTGACGACGTCCACCACCGCGAGCCCCTCCCCGACCGTCTCCACCCGTACGGCGACCGGTGCGGCGTCCGCGGACACGCGCACAGCGAGCGCGGAGAGCAAGGCAGCGTTCGGCTGGTGGCCGTATGCGATGGCGCTCGGGCTGCTGGGCGGGCTGATGGTGCCGGCGACGCGACGGGTACGGGGGCGCGGGGGACGGCGCCGGGGCGGCAGGCACGCGGCGTAGGCGCCCCTCCCGGCCACAGTAAACGCCAGCCCGTCGTCGGCCGGGGTCGACCACAGGGACCCGGTGGCAATCAGCCCGGGTCGCCAGGCGGCCTCCGCCCAAGGCCAGGAACAGGAAAGGGAAAAGGAACAAAAAGAGGAACAGAAACAAGAGCAGGATGCCGCTACTCGGCCGGGGTGCGCAGGCCGGCCAGCATCACCTCGTGCGCGCTCTCACGCTGCCGGGGAGTTGAGGCCGAGTCGGCCATGCGCATGAGCGCCGCTACGTCTTCGACAAAGACATCCTCGCGGAGTTGACCGCTGCGCCGGGCTCGTTCGGCGACCGGGGCGATCAAGGAGGTGGTGAGAGCCCTCCCCCGCTCGGCCGCCGGCGGACTTGTCTTGCACAGAGCGTCGAACAACCGCAGCCCCGCGTCATCGAGTGCGCACCCGCGGGTGAACACCGTGCGGAAGGCCTCCCAGTCGTCGGCGATGGCAGCGGCCTCCTCCGCGACCTGGCCTGCGCCGCGCGCCAAGTCCTCCAGCAGTTGCAGGACAAGGTCGTCCTTGGTCGCGAAGTGCCGGTAGAAGGTGGTTGCCCCCACTCCCGCGGTCCGGGCGATGGCCTCGATGCTCAGGTCGGGCCCCTGCTCGGCGAAGGCCAGGCGGGCGGCATCGAGCAGCCGCCGCCGGTTGCGAACTTGATCCTTGCGCGGTGCACGCGGTGACGTGGCGGTCAATCCAGGCTCCTGATCGGGATCACTCACCGAGGCGATGGTGGTTGCCCCGCCTTGGCAGCACGATGGATTCGGTAGTAATACTACCGCTTCTCCTGAGAGGTACGGCGACTCAGCCCCGCCCACCAGTGCGCAGACGCGCGGCACCAGACGCCCGCGCCATCCTCGCCACATCGGACCACCACCCAGGCGGCGCGCCCCGATTCGCGGGATTCGCGGCGAGCGAGTCCACTCTCCGGCGATCACGCCGCAGCTCGATCCGGTTGTTCCACTACCGTTTCGTGCGTTACGGTGAAGCGGTAGTCGTACTGCCGTTTCTCAGGAAGGTGCTTTCATGCGCGCGCTCATCCCGACCGACAACCCGGAGACCCTCACTGAGCTGGGGGAAGTCGATCCCCCCACCCCGCAGCGCCACAAAGCGCTGATCCGGGTCACCGACGTCGCGCTCAACCGGGCGGACTTCCTGTACCTGAGCGACCCTTCGACCACGTTCCGCCCCGGTATCGACGCGGCCGGGGTGGTCGCGAAGGCCGCAGTGGACGGCAGCGGACCGTCGGAGGGCAGCCGGGTCGCCCTCCACCTGCCCTCAGGAGGAGGCGCCGCCGAGTACGTCGCCGCCTCGGCGGACCGTCTCGCGGTCATCCCCGACAATGTGGACTCCGCCTCCGCCGCCGCGCTCCCCCTGGGCGGGCTGGTCGCGCAGCGGCTCCTCGCCCTCGCCGGCCCTCTGAAGGGGCGCAGGATCCTCGCCACGGGCGTGGGCGGCGGAGTAGGCCAGGTCCTCATCCAGCTCGCTGTCGCGGAAGGGGCCGAGATCATCGCCGTTGCCGCGCAGGGCCAGCCGACCGACCACATGGCGGCGCTGGGCGCCGAGATCGCCCTCGATATAGATGCCGTCGAGGACACCGCTTTCGATATCGTCCTCGAGTCCGTGGGCGGCGACCTGGGGTCGAAGACGGCCCACAAGCTGCGCCCCGGCGGCCAGTTCCTCTGGTTCGGTCAGGCCAGCGGAAGCCCCATCACTCTGGACTTCTTCCGACAGGTCCAGGGGGGCGCCTCGCTGACCTTGCGCCACTTCGTCTACGGCGACGGTGACGGGAGCCGTGACGCCCAGGACATGAACGCGCTACTGGACCTGGCTTCGCAGGGGAAACTCCAGGTCGAGATCGGTCGCCGCGACAACTGGGCCGGCGCGGACTCGCTGCTGAAGGAGATGGCAGCAGGCCGCCTGCGGGGCAAGGCGGTACTCGGCATCGACTGAACCCTTCTGAGCCGGCCGACCCCGCTCCGATCCCGCTCCGACTCGGCCGGCGAGCACGGCCTCTAAGACTCGGTAGCCAAGCGCACCCCCAGCCCCACCAAGAGCGTCCCGGAAACCTGTTCCATCCGGCGCCGAACGGACTGCCGCTGAAGCACTCCTCCGACACGTCCTGCCAGCCAGACCAACGGTAGGTACCAGATCAAGTCGACCACGGCCCAGATCACCGAGAAGGCGAGCAGCGTCGGAAGAACAGGGGCTCCGTGCGGCACGAACTGCGGCAGGAAGGACACGGCGAACACGCCGGCCTTCGGATTGGCGAAGTTGGTGGCGAGGCCCTGCCAGTACGCCCGCCGAAGCGACACGGCAACTGTTTCCGCTGTTACCCGATCCGGCTGTCCAGCTCGCCTCGCCTGCCACAAGGCACGCGCTCCCATCCACACCAGCACCGCGGCGCCGGCGATCCGGATGACGTCGTAGGCGACCTGCGAGGCCTGCAGTAGGGCGGAGAGGCCGAAGGCCGCGGCCAGGCCCCACAGCAGCACCCCGCACTCGTTGCCCAGGACCGTGGCCATGCCGGTCCTCCGGCCGTTCACCACCGCTCGGCGCAGGATCACGACCGTGCTTGGCCCTGGGACCATCGCGACCAGGAAGGCCGCACCGACGAACGCAACGACGGAAGTCATCATCGAGGCAGCATCGCCAAGCGCGTTGATGCGCCACAAGCCTCTTGCCGGCCCGTCTGCGAACGTGTTCCGGGGATCGTCCGTCGAGGCGAGGACCACGGTCGTGTTCACGCAGCGGAGAAGGTGCGAGGCGCGGAATCGGATGGACACGGCTCGGTACGATGACTGATGATCTACGGCATGATCCGGGCCGCCACTGTGGACGACATCGCGGAGATCCGCGCGATGATCCGCGAACTCGCCGAGTACGAACGGGCTGCCGAGCAGGCCCGAGCAACCGAGGAGCAGCTCCGCGACGCGCTGTTCGGAGAACATCCCGCCGCTTCCGCGCTGATCGCTGAGGACGACGAGACGGGGGAGGTCGTGGGCTATGCCCTGTGGTTTCCCCGCTTCTCGACCTGGACCGGCACGCGCGGCATGCACCTGGAGGACCTCTACGTGCGGTCGCACGCCCGAGGTGGAGGACACGGCAAGGCTCTGCTCGCCTCATTGGCCGCGGTCTGTCAACAGAACGGCTACGAGCGCTTCGAGTGGTGGGTCCTGGCCTGGAACGAACCGACGATCGACTTCTACAAGTCGCTCGGCGTGGAGCTGCTGAACGAGTGGACGGTATGTCGGCTGAGCGGTGACCCACTCAAGGAACTCGCCGCCCAGGCCCCGGCAGTCCTGAACCAGACCCCGGCCCGGTAGGGCGGAGGGTCATGGAACCTCCTGTCGCAGCTGTGATCGAAGCCCACCGGACGCTGGAAAGGCTCGTGGCCGGACTGAGCGACCAGCAGGTCGCCGAGGCATCCGCCCTTCCGGGTTGGTCACGCGGCCACGTCCTCGCGCATCTCACCGACAACGCGCGAATGTTCGCCCGTCTCGCGGAACATGCCCTGCGCGGTGAACTCGTAGCGGGCTACGACGGCGGGGTCGACGAGCGCAACGCGATCATCGAGACGACGGCCGGCCGCAGCGCAGCCGAGCACCGCGCGCAGCTCGCCGCGCACACGGCCGGACTGGAGGCATCCTGGGCACGCGCCACCGACGCGGACTGGACCCGTCCGGTGACGTTCCGCAACGCGAACCTTGCCGCAACCGTTTTCGCACGCTGGCGCGAGGCATGGATCCACATGGTCGATCTGGAACTCGGCGTGCGGCCGGACGACTGGCCCGAGAACCTGGCCGCACACACCATCGACTTCCTCCTCGTCCGCCTTCCGGCAGGCGCACGTCTCCGTGCCGAGGACGTGGACCGCCAGTGGTCCGTCGGCGACGGGCCGCCGGGCACGGTGGTTACCGGAGGCCTGCGCGACCTGGCGGCCTGGCTGGCCGGTCGTACGCCCGCTGTGTCACCTGTGTCGCCTGTGTCACCGGAGGAGCTGCCGGCTCTCGGGCCCTGGCCGCCCCACCCTCCACAGCGCCGTAACCGCGTGCCCTGACCGGCCGACATCCGAATTCCGTTCAGGAAGGAAAGAGCGCCATGCGTGCCGACATTGTTTGGTGGGACCTGTCCGCCTCCGGACAGACCATCGAGTCCATGCGTGAGTACCTGCGTGAGGAATCCGTCGCCGCGTTCTCCGAGGTACCCGGGCTTCGCTTCAAGATGTGGCTCTCCGATCCCGACAGCAACCGGTGGGGAGCCGTTCTCCTGTGGGAATCGGAAGAGGCGTCCCAGCAGGCACTGCCCAGCCGGGCGCTCGAACTCATCGGCTACCCACCGCAGGTCGCGCACGGGTTCGACGTGGAGGCCACGACCGAAGGTCGATACGAAACGCAACAACTCGCCCTGCAAGGGCTGGCCTTCACGGAAACAACGCAGAGGAAATCAAGCTGACGGGCAACCAGAGGAGACAGCAGATCCTGGCCTCCGCTTGTTTCACCGCGTCCACGGCTCTCGCGTGCCCCGCAGACGGCTCACGGGAACCTCGGACGACGCCACGCCCTCAATGCGCGGCAACTCCTTCAAACGGTCGTGGCGTCCATAACCCCACGGGGCACCACACCCAGCCTTCGACTAGCGTCTTTGTATGACCAGCGACACCCCTCTCACCCTCGCGGACGCCCTGGCCGCCGGAACGGTCGTCCTCGACGGCGGTATGTCGAACCAGCTCGAGTCCGCCGGACACGACCTGAGCGACGAGCTGTGGTCGGCGCGGCTGCTGGCC
Organism: Streptomyces sp. NPDC051963; assembly: GCF_044593495.1. Lineage (NCBI taxonomy): Bacteria > Bacillati > Actinomycetota > Actinomycetes > Kitasatosporales > Streptomycetaceae > Streptomyces > Streptomyces sp. NPDC051963. Next base: position 431,328 of record NZ_JBIUCC010000004.1, read on the forward strand.
GAACGGCCGGAGGCGATCACCGAGGCCCATCTCGCCTATTTCGAAGCAGGCGCGGACGTGGCGATCACCTCCAGTTACCAGGCCACCTTCGAGGGCTTCGGCAAGCGCGGGATCGGCCGGGAGCGGGCGGCCGAGCTGCTCGCGCTCAGCGTGGAGCTGGCCCGCGAGGCGGCGCGCCGGGCGCGGACGGACCGGCCTCTGTGGGTGGCCGCATCGGTCGGCCCGTATGGGGCGATGCTCGCGGACGGTTCCGAGTACAGGGGACGGTACGGGTTGAGCGTGGCCGAGCTTGAGCGCTTCCACCGGCCCCGGCTCGAGGTGCTGGCCACGGTGGCTCCCGATGTTCTTGCGCTGGAAACGGTTCCTGACACCGATGAGGCGGTCGCGCTGCTGCGGGCGGTGCGCGGACTCGGGGTGCCGGCCTGGCTGTCCTACACGGTCGACGGGGACCGCACCCGTGCCGGCCAGCCCTTGGAGGAAGCGTTTGCCCTGGCCGCCGAAGCGGACGAGGTGATCGCGGTCGGCGTGAACTGCTGCGCGCCCGAGGATGTCGACGGCGCGATCGAGACGGCGGCCCGGGTGACCGGCAAGCCGGTCGTCGCCTACCCGAACAGCGGCGAGGCCTGGAACGCCCGGGCCCGCGCCTGGGACGGCCGCTCCGCCTTCGCGCCCGAAGAGGTACGGGGCTGGCATGAGGCGGGGGCGCGCCTCATCGGCGGGTGCTGCCGGGTGGGACCGGAGGCGATCGCCTCGATCGCCCGGATCTTGCAGTAACTCCTGTGAAGCACGGGCTCAATGGGGACTTCACGCAATGGTGATGAAGTCCCCATTGCTCATCTGCCGATCACGGAGGCCGCCATGTCCGAGCCGCCCACGCAGGAACAACTGGACGCCTATGTGAGAACCCGGCTCGCGCTGGCCGGCTTCGATCTCACGCTGTTGCCGGAGCAGGCCGACCCCGACACCGGGGTGCCGACGCGGGCCCAAGTGCTCGCCTCGCTGCGGTCGTTCGTGGCGGCGACGCCCGGCGCGATATCCGGCTGGACTCCGCCGGCCGACGGGCCCGCGTACGCGCAACAGGCCTCGCCGCCCCTGTTGTACCCCTCGATCACCGAGGCGTGGACCGGGAAGGCGGACGGACGATGAGTCGTGCTCTCAACCGGCGTGTGTTCCTGGCGAGTTCGGTGGCCGTGGCGAGCGGAGTGGCGCTCCAGGCCTCCACGACTTCGGCGCAGGCAGCCTCGGTATCCGTACGCATCCCCGACGTCGACGTACGGCAGGCCGCCCGCACCGACCCCACCGAGGCCACCCTCGCCGAGGCCGTGACCCTGATGCGGCGCGGCAGGCTCAAGTCGACGGACCTGACCGAGGCGTACCTGGAGCGGATCGAGCGCTACGACTCCACCTACCAGGCGTATGCGGAGGTCACCGGGGAGGCCGCGCTGAAGGCGGCGCGTGCGGCGGACCGCGGTTCGCGGCGCCCGCTGAGCGGCGTCCCGCTGTGCATCAAGGACAACTACTTCACGCATGGCGTGCCGACGCGCTGCAACTCGTACATCTTCGAGGACTTCGTGCCGGACGTGGATGCCACGGCCGTGGCACGGCTGACGGCAGCCGGCGGGATCGTGCTCGGCAAGGGGCAGATGGGGCCGCTGGCCACCACCCGGGCGACGCGGCCGAACGGCACGGTGACCACGGTCAACGCCTGGACGCCCGAGGACCCGTCCGTCGATCCGGGCGGCTCCTCGACCGGTCCGGCCTGTGCGGTGGCGGGGCGGCTCGCGGCCTCGTCGATCGGGACGCAGACCGGTGGTTCGATCGTGCTGCCGTCCAACCAGCAGAACCTCACCGGCCTGAAGCCGACGATGGGCCGGGTTTCTGTACACGGTGTCATCCCGCTGTCGTTCACCCGTGATCATGCGGGCCCGCTCGCCCGGGACGCCATGGACGCGGCGATCATGGTGCAGATCATGGCGGGCCCGGATGCTCAGGATCCCCGCACGCTCGGGCTGCCCTCGGTGCCCGACCTGGTCCGGGCCGCCACGCCGGTCGTCTCCCGCAAGGGCGCGGTCCGGATGCGCCGGGCCACGCGGATCGGGGTTCCCGGCGACTTCCTGTCCGCGCAGAAAGAGCTGCGCGGCACCCTGCTCGACAGGCTGGAAGCGATTACGGGCGTGACGCTCGTGAACGTCACCTATCCGGACGACTGGGCTCTGCTCACCGACTCGTTCAACGCGGCCCGGCTCGCCGAGCGCACCGAGCCGTTCCGGCACTGGCTGCGTACGGATCCGACCAAGTTCGGTGTGTCCCTGCTGAGTTGGCTGCAGGGCCTGATGCTGTCCGGTGACGAGTGGATCACTGCTCAGCGCGCGAAGAACCATCTCCTGCGGGAGGTGCTGGATGGAGTCATGAGCAGCTGCGACGTCGTGCTCCAGACCGGTCCGGTGCCCTTCGACATCCTCGGGCTGCCGGAGATCGCCTTCCCCATCGGGTTCGGCGCCAACGGGGTTCCGGTCGGTGCGATCCTCGGCGGTCAGCCGTACGAGGAGGACCGGCTGCTGGAGGTCGCGGCGGCCTATCAGGCGGTCACCGACTGGCACACCCGGCGCCCGGCCGACCCGGTGGCGACGACTGCTCGTACCAAGGCGGCGGTGGCGCGTCCGCGGCTGTCGGCGGAGGAGGCTGCGACGAGCTCGGCGTAGCTCCGACGAACAGGCCACCGCAGCTCTCTCGTCCGCCGCCCTCCCCCACTGCTAGCCTCCGCCAGGGGAACCGGTTTCCACCGTGTTGCCACTGCTGAAAGAGGGGGCAGGGCGGAGCATGACGAGGAAGAGCCCAGACGCGAGCCGCAGCACCATCCGGGATGTGGCGGCGCGCGCGGGGGTGTCCGCTTCCACGGTGTCGCGGGTGCTCGGCGGGGTGTATCCGGTGAGTTCGGCGACCCGTACACGGGTGATGCGGGCGGTGCGTGAGCTGGACTATGTCGCCGACGCGCGCGCCAAGGCGGTCGCGGGTGTCGGTACACCCACGCTGGCGTTCGTGCTGGAGGACATCACCGGACCGTCGTTCGCGCACATGGCGCACGGCGTGGAGCGTGAGGCGACCCGGCTCGGGCATCTGTGCGTGGTGTGCAGCACGGAGGGCGACGTGCGGCACGAGCTGGAGTTCGTCGAGATGATGCGCGCGCAGCGGGCAGCCGCCGTGATCCTGGTCGGCGGCTCGGCCGACACCCACGAGTACCGCGAGCGCACCCGTCGGATGGCCGACTCGCTGGCGTCGGCGGGCTCCCGGCTGGTGCTGTGCGGGCGCCCGCCACTGGGGCCGGGCGCACCGGTGTCGGTCATCGAGTACGACAACGAGGGCGGCGCCTACGCCCTGGTCGCCCATGTCCTCTCCCAGGGCCACCGCCGCGTCCTGTTCCTCGGCGGCAAACCGGACCACACCACCGCGCAGGGCCGTGAACGCGGTTACCTCGCCGCCCATCGCGGCCGCGGCCTCGAACCGGACCCGGCGCTGCTCCTCCACGGCGACTTCACTCGCGACTCCGGCCACCGTCTGATGCGCGAAGCCCTCAAGCAGGAGCTGGAGTTCACGGCTGTGGTGGCGGCCACGGACATGGTCGCGGCGGGCGCACTCACCGCCCTGCACGAAGCGGGCCTGGATGTGCCCGGCGATATTTCGCTGGCCGGTTACGACGACATTCCCTTCGCCCGCGACCTCCACCCCGCCCTGACGACGGTCCACGTCCCGTACGAGGAACTGGGCCGCCTCGCCGTCCGCACGGCACTGGGCCGCACTCCGGAAACCCCGGACGAGCACCTGCTCCTGGGCACGCATGTGGTGGTACGGGACTCGGTGGCGTCGAGGTAACGGACGTCAGGAACGCCGCACCGACCCCGGCAGCCGCAGCCGTCGTACGACCGACCTCAGTTCCGCACCCCGCGCGACCGCGCCATCGGCGGGAGCCGATTCCGGAACCGCTTCCCGAGCCTTTGCGTCGGCCGCCCACACGGCGAGTTCGGCATCGTGCGGGCCGAGAGCGATGCGCGGCTCGCCGTCATCGAACATGCGGACCGGATGGGTGACGTCCCAGTGCTGCCAGCCCGGGTCGCCGTCGGTCGCGAACCGTACCCAGGCCGAGTGCATCGTGTCCGCCAGCTCCGGCGGGGCGCCCTCGCCGGCCAGCTTCCGCGAGTCGGGGACGTCGCCGGTGTCGAAGACGAAACCGAGTTCCAGGGCGTGGCAGGAGCCGAGGTCGGGGAGGCTGGAGGGCCAGGCGAACTCGTAGACGTACGACGACTGCGGACGGGCGTCGGCCAGGCGGTGCAGCGGCAGGCGCAGCAGGTGGTCCGTGACCAGCTGACCGACGATCTCTGCGGTGCCGGCGTCCGGGTGGAGGGCTCGGTAGCCGCGGGGTACCTCGTGGCCACAGCGGCAGCGGGCCATGGCGCCTGCCAGAGCGACCGGGCCGAGCCGGTCGACGCGTTCCAGGAGCCCGCCGGGGACCAGCCAGAGCCGGTACTCGTCGCGGGTCCAGCCCATCATCAGGTCGACGTCCCGCGCCGCATCGCCCTCGATCAGGGCCTCCAACGGGTCGTGCGGGACGACATCACCGTCGACCACGATCCCGAAGGCGGGCCCGCCGAGCACCGGGCTGCTGAGTTTGCCCACGTCGGCCTGGGTGCGCAGGAGCAGCTCCCGGTCGACCTCGGCGAATGCCGCGGCGGTGGCGGGGATCTTCAACCGGCCGGCCATACGGCGCACCATGCGGCGTACCTTGTCCCGTTCGGCGGCCTCGGGCGCCCCGCTCTGCAGCACCGCCCGCCGGATGAGGCCCTGCGCCTGCGGGGCGCCCAGCAGTGCACCGATGCTGATGGCGCCGGCAGACTGGCCGAAAACGGTTACCCGATCGGGGTCGCCGCCGAAGGCCTCGATCGAGGCGTGCACCCACTCCAGCGCGGCGAGCTGGTCGCGCAGTCCGGGGTTGGCGGGGGCATCCGGGAAGAGGCCGTAGCCCTCGACACCCAGCCGGTAGTTGACCGAGACGAGGACGACGCCGTCGCGGGCGAAGCGGCTTCCGTCGTAAACGGGTACTGCGGAGGATCCGCGGGTCAGGGCGCCACCGTGCAGCCACACCATGACCGGGAGCCGGGCCCCCGGGCCGGCCTCGGGGGTCCACACGTTGAGGTTGAGGCAGTCGTCCCCGGGGACGACCGGGTCGGACAGGTACTGCGCGAAGGCCTCGGAGTACGGCGGTTTCGGCGGGGTCGGCCCGAAGACGCCGGCGTCCCGCACGCCGTCCCAGGGTTCCGGCCGCTCGGGCGGCCGGAACCTGCGGGAGCCGAACGGGGGCGCCGCGTACGGGATGCCCCTGAACACCGCGACGCCGTGCTCGTACCGGCCGCGTACGGCCCCGTACGGTGTCCTGACCACCGGACCTTCCGCCGGCTCCGGCACCTGACCCACCTGGTCTGCCGTCATGCGCCCACCTGCTCTCGCCGCACTTCGTGCACCCTGCACATATCAGAGCACCACATCACGAGCGACTATTCCGGCGAGCGAGGTGGGGTAGAGGGCTATTTGGCGTACATCAGCGTGCCGAGGCCGAGCTGGTCGTAGCCTCCGCTGACGGAGCCGTAGTCACCCCCTCCGCCTTCGGGTGCGACCGAGAAGCACATCTGGGAGATGTACTTGTCGTCGAGGCCGACCCGCCGGTTGTAGTGGTAGTGGAGCATCGCCCAGACCGGTCGGACCTGGCCGCGGGAGGCGGCGGAGATCACCGTCTGCGAGTTCTGCGCGCAGTTCTGCCCGCTCCCCCAGGTGTAGGTGGTGAAGGGCACGTCACTGCCGAGGTTGTACTTGGCGACGTACTGGGCCGCCTTCATGAAGCGGCGGCCGTCGTACGAGTACAGGTCCTCGCCCTGGTTCCAGGCCATCTCGCAGATCGCACCCATCTGTCCCATGCCCATGACGGTGTGGCCCTGGTCGCGGCCCGACTCCTGCCACTGCCCGAGGGCGTAGCCGTCGGAGTCGGTGTACAGATACGGCACGGCATGCGCGATGGAACCGTTTCCCGCGCCGGACTTGAAGTACGTGACGGCCTGGTCGTACTTGGCCGCGTCCTGGTTGAGGATGCCGATGGCGAGGATCGACGCCATGTTGCACAGGTCCCAGTTGGCCCAGTAGTTGGTGATGCAGGCGTCGTTGTGGTTGAGCAGGAACTGGTTGTTGAGCGGGTAGAAGACGCTTGCCATCATCTGCTGGAAGCGGCCGAGGTCGAATGCGGCGTAGTCCCGCATGAGTTCGGCCGCGTTGGCGAACTGCCAGCCGTAGAGTCCCGCGGCGAGGAAACGGTCGGCGTTGCCGGTGACCGTCGTCAGGGTCGACGACCACGCGTTGAGGATGTCGGCGGCGCACTGGGCGTTCGCCTCGGTGCCGCCGACCTGCCAGCGCAGGGCGTTCTGGTAGGCGGCGGCGATGTCGTTGTAGAGGATGCCGTAGTTCTGGCCGGTGCCTCCGCGGATGATGGTGGCCTGCGGGTTGGGCGTCCAGGTCGACTGGGAGTGGGAATTGGCGGTCAGCCGGTTCCAGCCGGACAGCCAGGGGTCGGTGCCGGCGGCCACGCGCACCCGGGCGCGATTGATGTCACCCCAGTTGTGCAGCATGCCGGGGTGGGTCCAGGTCGCCGGTGCGGCGTCCGCCCGGGTGAGGGCGGAGGTGCCGACGCCGAGGGCCAGTGCGGCGCCGAGGCCGCCTGCGGTCCGGAGCAGACCGCGGCGGCTCAGCTCGGTCTGCGGGAGGTGCCGGTGGGGGGATGTGCGGCTCATAGCTGTGCATCTCCAATCCGTGGAGGATCAGTCGGGGTTGATGCTCACCTCGTCGAACTCGGTGGTGCCGAGGGCCAGTGGGCTGCGGGAGCAGACCACGAGGCCCACGTGGTAGGGGGCGTCACCGAACCCGGGGATCTCGCCGGAGGCGAGGGCGGTCCAGGTGGCGCCGTCATCGGTGGAGACAGCGGCGGCGAAAGCGGTTCCCGTGCGCTTCAGCCGCAGCAGCAGAGGCAGCTGGACGGTCGCGGTGCCGGAGAAGGCAGAGGCTCCGGCAACGGTTTTCCGCAGCATGAGCTGCGCGGTCGTTCCGCCGGTGACGATCACCCCGGCCGCCTGGTCGAACGGTGACAGCGACTTGGCCATCAGCAGCCCCACCCGGTCGGCGGTGGCTCCGTTGCGGGAGACCAGCCGGGCCGTGAGCGTGCAGTCGCCGCTGACGGGTTGCCGTACGAACTGCCCTGTCATGCCTTGGTTGTTGACGGTCAGGTCCACACCCGCGCCGCGCACGGTGAAGGTCCCGTCGTCGTACGCGGTACTGCCGGGGGTGAGGACGGCGACCGCACCCAGCGTCCCGAAGGCGCGGTCGTCCCGGACCACGTCGCCGAGGTCGCCGTGGGTCCACGGCGCGGGTGGAGGTGTGCCGACCGTGAGGGTGAGGGCGCCGGTGCCGTCACCGGCCGCGTTGCCCGCGGTCGTGGTGACCTTGAACTCGCCGGTCTGCCTGGGCGTTCCGGAGACGAGACCGGTGCGTTTGTCGACGCGAAGGCCGTCGGGAAGGCCGGTCGCGGTGAACCGCACGGGTTCGTGCGAGGCACGGATCAGATGGCGGAAGGATGCGCCCTTGTTGGCGAACGCTACGGTGATGGAAGCGAGTTGGGGCGTGGACGGCGTCGGCATCGGTGCGGCGGCCGGATGCGACAGCGGCCCTCGCCCTGCTGTGTTGGTCTTGGCGACGGCGTAGTGGTACGTCGTCCCCGGCGTGCCGGTGGCGTCCGCGTACCGGACGCGGGTGCCGAAGCCGAGCGGGCCGACGTCGGTGGCGATGGTCATGTACGGGCCGTCGGCGTCGGTGGCGCGCAGCACCTTGTAGCGGGCGGAGAGGTCGGGGTCGGTCCAGGCCAGCTCCACGGCGTCGGCGCCGGTAACGGCTTTCAGGTCGCCGGCCGTGCGGTGGGGTCTCGGCACGGACCAGACCTCACCGGACGCTGACGTCACGCTGACGTTATCGAAGGCGCCGGTGCCCGTCTCGGCGTACTCCTCGTCGACGCCGAGACAGGACGTGAGGACGAGGCCCGCGCACGCCGTCCGCCCCAACTCGACGTCGGTGGCGCCGACTTCGGTCCAGCGGATGCCGTCCGGGGAGATCGCGCCGGTGCAGCGGCGGCCCCTGCGGGTGATCCGCACCCAGTAAGGCGCGCGCAGCCGGTAACCGTCGCCCGCGCCTTCGACGTACGGGGCCTCCAGCGGGGTCGCCGACTCGGGCAGCGTGCCGAGGCTGGAGATCGGGAAGGCTGCGTCCACCGTGATCGCCGCCTGCTGCGAGGGGGGAACCGGTGTACTGCCGGTCGCGGAGACGGATGCCCCGGGGGTCGGCCGTACGGTCCACACGCCGCTCCACGTGTGCAGCGGCAGCCCCTGGATGAGCATGGCGGCGTGCACGGCGTCCGCATCGAGGGAGGCCCGGATGCTGACGCCGATCTTGGAGTACTGCGAGCTGAGCGGCCATACGATCCGTGCGGTGACCGAGCCGTCGCCGCGCAGGGGCAGATGGGCGAGGCGGTGGGTGTCGGCGGTGCCGGACGCCTCGAGGACGAACCGCTCGCCGTCGAAGTGGGCCGAACCGGGGATCTTCACGTCCCCGACGTCCTGGGTGGACCAGGGCTCGGGGAGCCCGGCGGCGGCGAAAGCGATTGCCGAAACACCGCTGCTGCCCCGGGAGTTGGTGGCGCTGACGACGTAGCTGTACGTCCGTCCGGAGCGTGTGTCGCGGTCGGTGTACGTCGGCTGATCGACGCCGGTGGCGATCTCCTCGTAGGGGCCCTCGGGGCGCGCGGACCGGTGGACGGTGTAGGTCCTCGCCCACGCGGACGGCAGCCAGGTCAGGGTGGTTGACGTGTCGTAACCGGTTGCGGTGATGCCTGCCGGGGCCGTCGGGACGGTCGGCACGGGCGCCTTTGTGCCGGCATAGGTGAAGGTGCCCCAGCTGGGCAGGTCGTCGTTGCTGCCCTCGACGACGCGGGCGCCGCCGGTGCCGCGGAAGACGGCCGCCTCGGTGTACGGGGCGCCGAGGCCGCGGACGCCGGCGTAGTGGGCGTAGGCCATCTCGTAGATCGGCGGCAGGGTGCCGCGGGCCTTGTCGGAAACGGTTGTCTTGAGGTACTTGCCGGTGCGGTCGAGGTCGGCGACGAAGGGGACGTCGCCGCCGAGGTTGTAGCGGGCGACGTACTCGAAGTTGGCGAGGATGCGGTTGTCGTCGTATCCCCAGAGGTCGACGCCCTGGTGCCAGGCGACCTGGGCGAGGTCGCCGGTCAGGCCGGCCGCGAGCTGCTCGTGGCCCTGGTCGCGGCCTGACTCCTGGCCCTGTCCGGCGTCGGTGACGATGCGGTGACCGACGCTGCCGTTGCCGGCTCCGGCGGCGGCGAAGCGAAGGGCGTCCTCGAAGAGGGTGGGCTCCTCGCAGAACACACCGATGGCCAGGATGGACTGGACGGCCGTCAGATCCCAGTTGCCATTGGCGTAGAGCATGTAACCGGATACCGCCGGATACCAGACGTCCAGGAAGGACGCCTCGCAGCGCGCGATGTCCGCGTCGGCCCATCCGTCGTAGTCGCTGTGTTTGAGCAGCTCGGCCGCGTTGACGAACTTGAAGGCCTGGAGCCCTGCGCCGAGGGGGCCGTCGGCCCCGGTGATCATGGTCAGGGAGGCCGACCAGGCATTGAGGATGTCGCGGGCCTTGTCGGCGTGGGCTCGGTTGCCGGTGACGCACCACATCAGCGCGTTCTGGTAGGCGGCGGCCGAGTCGGCGACGGCCTGGTTCTGGAAGTTGGTGGGGCCGCGCCCCCAGGAGGTGATCTGGCCCGTGTTCTGGATCGAGTACGTCGCCTGGGACCGGGCATGCGCGGCGAACGCGAGGTAACCGTTGTAGATCGGTGATTCCCGGTCGGCGACCGCGGCCTTCATCCGGGCCAGGTCGGCGGCGCTGTGCAGCAGACCGGGGTGGGTGAAGGATCTGCCACCGGTCTTCTTCTCGGCCGCCCGGGCCGCGCCGGGCGCGAGCAGTCCGCTCGCGCCCGCCACCAGCAGCAGGGCAGCCGTGCCGCCGAGGAAGCCCCGGCGACTCGGCGCGGGGATCGTCATGACGCGGTGGCCGCCTCGGCCTCGGCGGTGGTGAGGAACTTCAGGTTCGTCACGTGCTCGTTGTAGAACCACTGGATCGCGTCGGTGGTGTAGTACCAGCTCGGCTTCTTCATCGAGTCGGCGATGACGACACCGTTGATCACCAGGTTCTCGAAGGTGACGTCCTTGATGGCGTGTTCGGCGTTGTAGCCCAGGAACATCGACGGGTTGGCGTGGGTGCCCGTGTAGCTGAGGTTCTTGACGTAGACGTTTTCGATGCCGCGGCCGACCGAGGTGTTGTACTTCGGGTTGTACATCACCTTCATGTAGATGACCTGGCCCCAGCGGAAGTCCTCGATCCGTACGTCCTCGATCCGTACGTTCTTGATCAGGTTGGCGTCGCCGGGGTTGAGGGCGATGCAGCCCTGGTAGTTCATCTGGGGCTCGCGGTGGTCAAGGATGTCGAGGTTCCTGATGACCAGGTTCTCGATCACCTCGGGAGCGTCGGTGTTTCCGTGGGTGCCGACATTGATCGGGTGTGCGACGTCGGCCCACAGGGTGCAGTTCTGGATGGTGATGTCGCGGGTGTCGCCGTAGTAGTCCCAGCGGTGGGTGTAGATGGCGAAGCAGTCGTCGGAGTTGCGCATGAAACAGCCGTCGAAGACGATCCTGCTGGAGGAAAAGATGTCGAAACCGTCGCCGTTGCCCTTCGAGCTGAACGAACGCGCCTTCTTGACGTGGATGTTCTCGCTCTCGCCGAAGGTGCCCGCGTAGCCGTTCGGGTTCATGATGATGACGTCGTGGACGCGGATGTTCCTGCTGCCTTCGCAGAGGACGCCGCCGGGGCCGCCGTAGAGCATGCCGTGGCCCTTGAGGGCCGCCTTCTCGACGTCCTTGAAGAACACCTGCGCCCTGAGAACGGCTCCGCCCGCCAGGTACACGGTCTTGCCGCTGGGGACGGTGAGGATGTTGCCGGTGACGGTGTGGTCGCCGGGGCCGAAGTAGATGACGTCGGGGTCGTCGGCCGACGGGGGGTTGCAGTCGACCTGGTTGGTGATGATGTGCAGGGCGTCGAAGATCTCGTCGTTGATCTGGACGACCACGTCACGCGGCTTGTCGAGGGTGAACACCAGGGTGTCGCCGCCGAGTTCGGGCGTGATGCCCAGCGCGTCCGGCCGGACCCGCGCCTTGGTGGTGCCGCCCTTGAGGTAGGTGACCTCGATCTCGACGGAGCCCTGGAAGTCGAAGTACACCATCGAGGTGTTGTAGACCTTGCCCGACCCGGTGGTCGGGTTGATCTCCTCCAGCTGAGGCCGCCAGATGTCCAGGGTCCGCCATTCTCCGTCGGGAGCGGTGCGGACTCTCACCTTGAAGCTGGTGTTCGTCGGCATGGAACTCGGGCGCGGATAAGTCACCAGCTTCGGCGCGGGTTTGCGGGCGGCTTCGTCTGCCTGGGCCGCCGTGGCCGTCAGGCTGGTGCCGGCGGCGAGGACGGTGGCGCCGGCCGCCTGGAGGGCCGTACGGCGTGACAGAGGCGTGGTCATGCGTGACTCCTTGCAACAGGTCGGTAAGAACGGTTACTTGAGGCCCGAGGTGGACATTCCGGCGACGAACCCGCGCTGGGCGACCAGGAAGATCAGCAGGATCGGGACGACGTACATCACGGACGCGGCGGCCTGGAGTTCGGGGACGGGTTGTCCCGCCGGGGTGACATAAGCGGACATGATGGCGACGGCCAGCGTGGAACGGTCGCTGGACAGCAGCAGTTGCGGGGCGATGTAGTCACCCCAGGTCCAGGTGAAAGCGATGACGAAACTCGCGGAAACGACCGGCCAGGACTGGGGCAGGAAGATCTGCCAGAAGATCCGGTTGTAGCCGCAGCCGTCGACGATCGCGGCCTCCTCCAGCTCGCGCGGCAGCCCCGCGAAGAACTGCCGGAAGAGAAAGACCAGATACGGCGCCGAGGCGAGGCCCCACAGGACCCACGGCCAGTACGTGTCGACCATGCCGAGCTTGGCGAAGATCAGGTAGGTCGGCAGCAGGGTGACCATCTGGGGCAGCATCATCGAGCCGATCAGAATGCCGAACAGCGTTTTCTTTCCGGGTGCGTCGAGGCGGGCGAAGCCGAAGCCCACCCACGCTGAGCTGAGGGTGACGAGGACGGCGTAGATGAGGGCGATGATGAGGGAGTTGCGGGCGTAGCCGAGGAAGTCGATCTGGCTGAAGGCGTCGGCGAAGTTGTGCCACTGGACGTGCCCGGGCAGCCAGCGGACGGGCGAGGAGGCCAGTTCGGCCTGGGTCTTGAGGCCCGAGACGACGAGCCAGCCGAAGGGGCCGAGGAACAGCCCGGTGATCACGACGAGGACCGTGTAGAGGACGAGGCGGTTGACCCGGATCCGTATCCGGGCCGCCGGCTGCTCGGATCCCGAGGGCTCCTCCGTGGACTCCGCGGGCTTCGAGGACTTCGCGGACAGGCTGGTGGCGGTCACTTCTTCGCCTCCGGATCGACGTTGTAGAACACCACGCCGGACGTGAACCTGAAGATGAGGCCGGTCGCGACGAGGATCAGGACGAAGAGCACCCACAACAGCGCGGAGGCGTAGCCGTAACGGCCGATCGCGAAGTACTGCGCGAACACATGCATCATGTAGAGGTAGTTGGACTGGGGCACCAAGGTGACGCCGGCCGTGGTGCCGTCGGGGGCGAGCAGCAGCGGCATGATGGTCTGCACCGAGGCGATCACCCCGGTCACCGTCTGGAAGAGCAGCACGGGTGAGAGCAGCGGCACGGTGATGCTGCGGAAGGTCCGCCAGGCGCTCGCGCCGTCGACTCGGGCCGCCTCATGGAGTTCGCGGGGCACGTCCTGAAGTCCGGCGAGCGAGATGATCATGATGTTTCCGGCGGTCCACAACACGGTCATCAGCAGTACGTAACGGGCGTAGGGGTCGGCCAGCCAGCCGAGGGCGTCCATCCCGAAGAGGTCCAGTACGCCGTTCGCGGCGCCGGAGTTCTGGTCGAAGACCTGCTTGAACGCGATGCCCGCTCCCACGGGCGGCACCACGGCCGGCAGGTAGAGCAGGGTGCGGAACAGCCCGCGTGCCTTGAGCGGGCGGTTGACCAGGACCGCGAGAGCGAGCCCCGCGATGATCGACAGCGGCACCGAGGTCACCGCGAACAGACCGGTGCGGCCCAAGGCCTCCCAGGTCACCGAGTCGGACAGCAGCTCGCGGTAGTTGTCGAGCCCGACGAAGCGCCAGTTGGGCGAGAGGCCGTCGAAGGTGGTGAAGCTGAGCCACAGCGCGTACGCCATGGGGGCGATGGTCAGCAGCAGAAACCCGAGGATCCAGGGCGAGGCGAACATGTAGAAAGCGCGACGCCTGCGGGCCGTCGTGGAGGTTCTCGGCCGGTCGGCCACGGAGCGGATCTGCTCGGCCCTCATCCCACTTGCTCCTTCCCCCGCTTGAGCTGTTCGTTCATGGCCGAGTTGAGGCGTCCGGCGAGGGTGTCGACGGACATCCCGCCGGTCATCGCCGCCGGGGCGAGCTGGTTGAAGAGGGCTTCGAACGCGTCCGCCGTGGCGTACGGCGTGAACGAGATCACCGAGAAGTGCGACAGCTCGGCGTCCTGCACCTTCAGCGCCCGTTTCTGGTAGTCCTCCTGGGCCGGCATCAGCGGGCGCAGTGACTTCAGTGACGGGATGCCCCAGCCGCCGGACGCACGGGCCTTGGCCGGCCCCTCACCGAAGAACCACTCGAAGACCCGCCAGGCGGCGTCCTTGTTCCGTGCCTTCTTCGGCATCCACAGGCCGGTGCCGCCCTGGCAGGGGCTGATCCGCGGGCCGCCCTCGAAGACCGGAGCGGGGGCGAGGCGTGACACCTCGGCGAGCTTCGGATCGGTGTTGATCATGCCGCCGAGCCAGTAGCCCGAGTTCGACATGGCCATCCGGTTCGCCTGGTAGGTGGGTCCGTCCCAGGTGTTGGGGTCGGGCTGGACAGGACTCGGTCCGACCCTGGTCTTGCAGTAGTCGATGTACCAGCCCAGTGCCTTGCGGGCCTCGGGGGTGGTGAAGTCGACGCGCGCATAGTCGTCGGTGAAGAGGTTGCCGCCGGCCGCTGCCGTCAGACATGCGAGGAGGCTTGCCTTCATCAGGCCGTTGTAGCTGCCGCCGAAGACCGTCGTCTGGCCGTTCCTGCGCCGGGTGAGGCGCTTGGCGCTCTCCAGCCACTCCTCGAACGTAACCGGTTCCAGCTCCGAGGGCAGATCAACACCCGCCTGATCGAAGAGCGAGGTGTTGTACCAGTACATGGAGTCCTGGGAGAAGTCCTTCGCCATGCCATAGCGCGGGCCCTCACCCTGCGTCCGGCCGTCGTAGCACCACAGGTCGTTGGCCGGATCCAGATCATCCAGCCTGAGGACGTCACTCCTGGCGAAGTACGGATCCAGATCCTCCATCAGTTCCCGCGCCGCGAAGTACGGCGTGTCGATCGCGCCGACGCCGCGCACCAGATCGGGCGGGTTGCCGGTGGTCATCATCGCGATCAGCTTGGTGATGTCGTACTTCACCAGGACGATCCTGATGCCGAGGTCCTTCTGGGCCTGCTTGGCGTCGTCCGAGGTGATCTCCCCGGACTTGACCATCACCGTGACGGTCTCACCCGAGCCGCCGACCCCGGTGGAGACCTGCAACGCGCAACCACTCAGCGCCGACGCGCCGCCGACCGCCGCGAGGGACAGAAGCCGACGGCGGCTCAAGGGGGCACCAACATGTGGGCGCATGGACGCACCACCTCCTGCTCCAACGGGTTCGAGCCGCTCCACCGGTTCGACATATCGACCAAAGGCCGGGACACCGAAGAGGAATCCACCGAGACAACCGGTTGCTAGGCGTTGGGGCAGAGCTTCTTCCCGTCCCGAATCGGCGTCAAGAGGCTTGACGAACTTTCGAAAAGTCCGCGTAACCTCGGCGCCATCACGCCAAGGATGGAACCGGTTGCCACCTGCGACGACTTCACAGCGACAGGAACCGGTTACCGATCCGACCCTCCCGAACCCCTCGGGAACGTTCAGTAACCGATTTCAACTCACCTCCACCTCCCACCGATTGACCGCCGCTTCCCAGCAGATCTACGGTAGAAGACGCTTTCAGAAAACGTTTCCGATGATCTGTTTCCACTCAGTGCGTCAGGAGAGACATGCCCAGCCCACAGCAGCCGCGGGCCGTGTTCGCGATGGATCCGGTGCACCTCCCCCTGCTCTTCCCTC
Source organism: Streptomyces sp. NPDC051963 (assembly GCF_044593495.1). Taxonomy (NCBI): domain Bacteria; kingdom Bacillati; phylum Actinomycetota; class Actinomycetes; order Kitasatosporales; family Streptomycetaceae; genus Streptomyces; species Streptomyces sp. NPDC051963. The sequence continues at coordinate 446,756 of NZ_JBIUCC010000004.1, forward strand.
CACCCCTGATGGCGCGGCTGCGGAAGGCCGCCGACATCGACACGGCGCTGGTCGTACGGGACTTCGCCGGCCCCGGGGCGGCGGACATCCTCGCCGACGCCGACGTACTGATCACCGGCTGGGGCTGCCCGCGCCTCGACGCCGGCATCCTCACCGCGGCCCCCCGGCTGCGCACCGTCCTGCACGCGGCGGGCTCCGTGCGCTCGCTCGTCGGCGAGGCCCTGTGGGAGCGCAACATCACCGTCTCCAGCGCGGTCACCGGCAACGCGCTGCCCGTGGCGGAGTACACCCTCGCGATGATCCTGCTGGCCGGGAAGGACACCTTCACCCACCGCGAACGATTCCGCGCCACCCACGCCCAGCCCACCCACGCCGAGACCGCACACACCGGCAACGTCGGCCGCCGGATCGGCGTCATCGGCGCCTCCCGCGTGGGCCGCCGACTCCTCGATCTGCTACGGCCGTTCGACTTCACGGTGCTGCTGCACGACCCCTACGTCACCCCCGCCGAAGCCGACGCGCTGGGCGCCACCCTCCTACCACTGGACGACCTGCTCGGCACCAGCGACATCGTCACCCTGCACGCCCCCGACATCCCCGAGACCTACCGCATGCTCGACGCCGGCAGACTGGCCCTGATCAAGGACGGCGGCGTCCTCATCAACACCTCGCGCGGCGCCCTGATCGCCCCCGACGCACTCACCGACGAACTGGTCTCAGGCCGCCTGCACGCCGTCCTCGACGTCACCGAACCCGAACCCCTGCCCGCCTCCTCACCGCTCTACCGACTCCCCAACGTCTTCCTCACACCCCACATCGCCGGCTCCCTCGGCAACGAACTCGAACGCCTCGGCCGCATCGTCGTAGAAGAGCTGGAACGCCTGGTCACAGACATGCCGTTGATGCACGAGGTACGTCGGACAGACCTGACCCGTGTCGCATGAACCACAGGCACAACGCACCCGCGGTCGCCCACGGCGAGAAGGGGACGTGCCGGGGGTGTCCGCCCGCAGCGGTTGTCGCGTCAGCACGGCCCGCTCACCAAGAGACCGAGTCGCGACGTTCCGAGGACGGACACCCCCGGCACGTCCCCGCCCCTAGACAACCCGCACGCGCAATGCGCACCCCACACTCACCCGCACGGGCTGCCGCAGGCACCGAACACTCACCCGCACGGGCTGCCGCAGGCACCGCCGCTCCACTCGACGCACGGAATCACATGAGAGACCGAGTCACGACGTTCCAAGGACGGACACCCCCACAACCCGCACGCGCCACGCGCACCCCCACTCACCCGCACAGGCCGCCGCAGCCATCAGCACTGCACCGCCTCTCAACGCGTGCAATCAGAGCAGGTCAGCGGGTCATTGCCCAGGGTTATCCACAGGCCGAATGGCCCGGAGTGGGCATGGGATACGGTCTTTGGACCCGGCGCCGGACGAGGTCTGGACGCGGGTTTGAACAGGTCACGACGGTGAAGGAGCCGCAGGGGTGAGTCAGCGCAAAGCGGCAAGTGATGTCGGACGAGCCACCATCCGTGATGTCGCGTCCAGGGCTGGGGTCTCCGTCGCGAGCGTCTCCCGTGTGCTGTCCGGCAACTACCCGGTCTCCGAGGACCTGCGCCGCAGGGTGATGAAGGTCGTCCGGGACCTGGACTACGTGACCAACGCGCACGCCCGCTCCCTCGCGGGCGGCGGCACACCCACCGTGGCGATACTGATCAACAACATCACCGGCGCCGCGTTCGCCCACGTGGCCAAGGGAGTCGAGGGTGCAGCCACCCTGCGCGGCTGGCTCTCCCTGGTCGGCACGACAGGGGACGACCCCGAGCGAGAGCTCGCCCTGGTCAACCTCATGCGCCAACAGGGCGTCGCGGCAGTGGTGTTGCTCGGCGGGGCGTACGACTACGACGAGTACCAGCTGCGCATGGCCCGCTTCGCCCGCTCCCTGGACGCGGCCGGCTCACATCTGGTGCTGGTGGGCCGTCCGCCACTGGAGGGCGACGTCCCGGCGACGACGGTCGACTACGACAACGAGGGCGGCGCCTACGCCATGGCCAGCCATCTGCTCTCGGCCGGTCATCGACGGGTGCTCGTCCTCCCCGGGCACTCCGAACTCACCACCGCTCAGGGGCGGTTGACGGGCGCCCGGCGCGCGTTCGAGGCATACGGCGTGAAGCTGGATCCCGGTCTGGTGCGACACGGGCCGTACGACTACGAGCACGGTTACGCGGCCGTCGAGCGGGCACTGCACGAAACGCCGGACTTCACGGCCGTGCTCGCAGGGACCGACGTGGTCGCCGCCGGCGCGATGCAGGCACTGCGCGCGGGCGGACTGCGGGTCCCCGAGGACGTTTCGATCGTCGGTTACGACGACATCCCCCTGGCCGCCCAGCTCACACCCCAACTCACCACCGTGCATGTGCCGTACGAGGAGATGGGCCGAGTCGCCCTGCGCGCTGTCGCCGACCGCCGCGAGGGGGGCGCGGGCCGCCGCAGGGGTGCCGACGGCGACCATCTGGTGCTGGGCACACACGTCGTCGTACGCAACTCGGTACAACCCCCGCCGACACGGCGCCGCTAACCCCCTCCACTCCACCACCCCACCACCCCGGCACCCCGGCACCCCGGCACCCCGGCACCCCCGCACCCCCGCACCCCCGCACCCCCGCACCCCCGCACCCGGCACCCGGCACCCGGCACCCGGCACCCGGCACCCGGCACCCGCAGCAAACGTTTCGTAAACGTTTTCCCTCCAGTTCCCCGCCCCCGCCCAACAAATCCCGCCACACCTCTTGCTAGGACCGCGCGCATCCGCCTACCGTCCATAGCAACCGGTTACTACAGCTTGCGCTTGGCCGGCCCCACCGGGCCGTGAGCCAACGCCCTTCGGCCGTCTTTCCTGGCCAGTACCGAGCCGCCGTCCTCTCGTTCTGAGAACGCCTACTTCCGAAGGATCACGGTCAGATGAACTTCACCAGCCCCCGGAGAAGGTTCGCCCGCGCCGCAGTGGCGGGGCTCGCACTGACAGGTCTGCTCTGCGCCTGCGGCGGATCGGACTCCGGGGACACCGGGGACTCCAAGGCATCGGGTCCGGTCACCCTGCCTTTCTGGGGCTGGGCCAACGGCCAGGAGGCCGTCGTCAAGGCGTTCAACGCCAGTCACAAGGACGTCCAGCTCAAGTACACCAAGGTCACTGACCAGTTGACCATGCAGAAGCAGCTGACCAACGCGGTCAAGGCGGGCAACGCACCCTGTCTGGTGCAGAACACCGCCGAGTACGTGACGAGTTGGGTGTCGCAGGGCGCGCTCGCCGACATCACGCAGTACGTCGAGGGTGAGAAGACCGAGTTCAACGCCGGTTCCTGGGCGGGCGCGCAGGTGCAGGGCAAGCTGTACGGCGTCCCCACCAGCTCGTCGCCCAACTTCACGATCTACCGCACCGACATCTTCCAGAAGTACGGCATCGAGGCGCCCACGACCTGGGACGACTTCATCGCCGCGGGCAAGGAGCTGAAGAAGCACGGCGTCAAGATCACCAACTATGCCGGTGAGGACCCGAGCACCCTGGAGGTGATGGCCATGCAGGCCGGGGCGCACTGGTACACGATCGACGGGAACTCCTGGAAGGTGGACTTCCAGGACGCGGGCACTCTCAAGGCCGCCGAGGTGATCCAGGAGATCATCGACAACGACCTCAACGCCAAGCTGTCCTTCGCCGACTACGCGGCCGTGCAGCGCAACTACGACAACGGCTCCACCGCGACCCGGCAGATCTCCACCTGGCAGATGGCGGGCATGGTGCAGAACTTCACCAAGTCCTTCGGGAAGTGGGCGCTTTCGCCGTGGCCGACGTTCAAGGGTGAAGCGGCGAAGACCCCGGCGGGCACCAACCTGACCGGCAGCGTGACGCTGGTGACCGAGCAGTGCGAACACCAGGAGCAGGCCGCCGAGGCCGCGCTGTGGATGTCCACCGATCCGGGCGCGGTGAAGACGATGGCGAGCCCCGAGACGGGCAACGGCGTGATGCCGGCCCTGGCCGACAGCGACGCGTACGTCGGAGAAGCGGTTTCCGAAAAGCTGCTCGGCTCCAACTACGAGCCGGCCCAGAAGGTCGTGAAGGACAGCCTGGGCACCGTCACCACCGACTGGACCTTCGGCCCCGACTGGACCGCGATGTTCACGGAGATGCAGAGCGGCTGGGCCAAGGTCGTCAACAAGGAGCAGAAGGTCACCGATCTGCTGGCGCACATGCAGGAGTGGACGGTCGATGACCTGAAGTCCCGCGGAATCAGCGTCAAGGGCTGAGGCACTTCCGATGATTCGTTCCCTGCGCTGGAAGGGTGCCGCCTTCACGGTGCCCTTCCAGCTCGGCTTCGTGTTTCTGTACCTCCTCCCCATCGGGTACGCCGTCCATCAGTCGCTCTTCGTGGAGCAGCAGTCGGGCCTCGGTCTCGGCGGCGCGACGGAGAAGTTCGCGGGTCTGGACAACTACCAACAGGGCCTGACCGACTCGGCGTTCATGGGTGCAGTGCTGCGCGTGGTGCTGTTCGCCTGTGTGCAGATCCCGGTGATGCTGCTGGTCAGCCTGTTGCTGGCGCTGTTTCTGGATGCGCTCACATCGCGGACGGCGGGCCGGTTCCGGGTGCTGCTGCTGGTGCCGTACATGATCCCGGGGGTGGTCGCCGCGCTCGTGTGGATCAACCTCTACAGCCCGGATGTCGGCCCGTTGACGCCGCTCGGTGAAGTATTCGGTTTCGACTGGAACTTCTTCTCGCCGTCGATGGTCTGGCCGTCCATCGGCAATCTGCTCACCTGGCACGGCATCGGCTACAACATGGTGATCATCTACGCCGCGCTCCAGGGAGTGCCCCGGGAGCTGTTCGAGGCGGCTCGGCTCGACGGGGCCTCCGAGCGGCGGATCGCGCTGAGCATCAAGATCCCGCATGTGCGGGGGGCGCTGGTGCTGACCGGCATGCTGTCGATCATCCAGATGCTCCAGATCTTCAATGAGCCCGCGCTGTTCCGGAACGTGACACCGCAGACGGTCGACGACAGCTTCACACCGATCATGATCATCTACAACCAGGCGTTCAACGCCGGCAACTACCACTACGCCGCGACCCTGTCGGTGCTGCTCGCTCTCATCCTCGGCGTGGCCTCCTTCCTCTTCTACCGGCTCACTTCGAGGGAGGTGGACTGATGACGCTCACCGAAGACCGCGCCCAGCAGCCCCCGACGCACTCCGTTCGTCGTCTCACCCAACCGGATCCCGCCGCGCGCACGCGCGGGAGCCAGCGTTTTCTGCTGGTCGGGCTGATCCTCGCAAGCGCCTACAGCCTGTTCCCGGTGTGGTGGCTGATCGTCGCCGCCACCAAGGACCGCACCGGTCTCTATCAGAGCAACGGCCTGTGGTTCTCCGGCTGGCATCTGTGGGACAACCTGGATCAGCTCTTCACCTACGAGGACGGGATCTTCCTGCGCTGGACGGCCAACTCGCTCCTGTACGCGGGCGTCGGCTCCCTCGGCGGCACACTGATCGCCCTCGCAACCGGTTACGGACTGGCGCGCTTCCAATTCCCGGGCCGCAACCTGGTGTTCGCGTGTGTAGTCGGCAGTTTCCTGATTCCGATAGCCCTGCTCACTCTCCCCCTCTATCTGCTGTTCTCGGAGATCGGGCTGGTCGACACGCCCTGGGCGATGCTGATCCCCTGTCTGATCAACCCGTTCAGCGTGTATCTGGCCAAGGTGTACACCGAGGCCACGGTCCCCTTCGAACTCCTGGAGGCGGCCCGGATCGACGGTGCGGGCGAGCTGCGCATCTTCTTCAGCATCGTGCTGCGCATGATGACGACGGGCGGTGCCACGGTGTTCCTGCTCGCCTTCGTGAACACCTGGAACGCCTTCTTCCTCCCCCTCACGGTGCTGCGTGGCGAGGAGAACTGGACGCTCAACCTGGGCCTTTACAACTGGTCCGGCAAACGCCTGGAGTCCGGCGTGGACCTGACCAGCCTGGTACTGACCGGTGCACTGCTGTCCATCGTCCCGATGGCGATCATGATGGTCGCGATGCGCCGGTACTGGCGGACCGGTGTCACGCTGGGGGCCCTCAAATGACCGTGCTGCGCAATCCCGTCATCCGTGGCTTCGCACCGGACCCGTCGCTCGTCCGCGTCGAAGACTGGTACTACGTGGCCACCAGTTCCTTCGAGTGGTTCCCGACGATCCCGATCCATCGCTCCCGGGACCTGGCGCACTGGCAGTACGCGGGGCATGTCCGCGGCGCGGTCCCCGGCGACTCGCTGGCCGGCGTCCCCGACTCCGGCGGCGTCTGGGCACCATCCCTGAGCTGGGACGGAAAACGGTTCTGGATGACGTACTCGATCGTCCGCTCGGTGGGGACGCCGTACTTCGATCTGGACACGTATGTCAGCACGGCCACGGAGGTCGGCGGCAAGTGGACGGCGCCGCGCCGGGTGGCGAGTCACGGTTTCGACCCGGCGCTCTTCCACGACGAGGGCCGGCTGTGGCTGCTCAACTTGCAGAGCGATCACCGTCCCGGCGGCAGGCGCTTCGCGGGCATCGTCGTGACCGAGCTGGATCGGGACACCCTGACGCCCGTCGGGGATACGCATCTGCTGCTCCAGCACGAACGGCTGGTCGAGGGGCCGAAGTTGCTCAGGCGTGACGGCTGGTACTACCTCGTGCTGGCCGAGGGTGGGACGGGGTTCGAGCACGGGGTGGTGGTGGCGCGCAGCCGTTCCGTGACCGGGCCGTACGAGGTGGACGACCGGCCGCTGCTGACGTCACGGGATGATCCGTCGCTGCCATTGCAGAAGGCCGGACATGGCGAACTGGTTCAAACGGCCGATGGTGACTGGGTGTTGAGCCATCTCACCGCCCGTCCGCTGCGAACGCCGGACGGCCCGCGCTGTCCCCTCGGCCGCGAGACGGCGATCCTGCCGGTGGTGTGGGACGCGGAGGGCTGGCCGAGGTTGGGGCACGGGGGGCATCACCCGGCGGTCGAAGTCGATGTATCGACTCAGCCTGCCAAAGCCGAGGTACCCACCCGACCCCTCAAGGCCGACGTGCCCACACAGCCCATGGAGGTCGAGGCCGACGTACCCACCCGGTCCGTCGGGCCCGACGGACCGGCAGTGCGTCCCGACGAGCCCGAACTCCCCTCTGCCGACGAGCCGTTGGGCTGGCCCTGGAGCTCCCTGCGCGGATACCCGGATCCGTCCTGGGCCGACACCGCCGCACGCCCCGGCTGGATCCGGCTGCGCGGACGGCACGGTGCCGAGTCCCGGTGGGCGCACAGCCTGCTCGCGCAGCGCATCACCGAGCACCGCACGGAAGCCGAAGTCACGTTGGAGGCGGGGCCGTTCAGCTTTACGCAGGGCGCCGGTCTGGTGCTCTGGTACAACACCGAGGCCTATCTCGCCCTCGACCTGACCTGGGCCGAGCCGGAGGGCGAGGGACAGCACGGCCAGCAGTGGCGGGGCACGGGGCGGACGGTGCTGCGTCTGGTGGAGCGCGACGAGGAGGGCACCCGGCACATCGCTACGGTCGACTCGACGACGTCCGTCACCCTGGGCGTGACCGTCGAGGGAGTCGAGGCCCGCTTCTGGTGCGTACGGGACGGTAAACGCATTCCGATCGGGCCGCCGCTGGACTTCGGCAAGCTCTCCGACGACCACGGTTCACGGCTGCGCTTCACCGGCGCGATGGCCGGCATCCACGCATGGGACCTCGTCGACGCGGAGTTGACCGCCGACTTCACGGGGTTCCGGCTGGACTGCACGCCCAGCTGATCTCACGACTCACGCATCGCAAGTCGCAATCGCCCCGCCTCGCCCCGCCTCGTTCGAGGTTTCGAAAGCCCGAGCCCGCGGATCCCTCCGAACTCCGGCCTCTTCACGTCGAACTGCGGCGAACCTAGGGTAGGAAGCGCTTACCATCAGCGCCTACTGTCTGGTCGAAGCGTTCGATGGCCCTCGGGCGGGCCGGAGAGGTGGTTCCCGATGGTCCGTACGGGGAGTGCGAGCGTGACGGCCGGGCCGACCCTGGCGGTCGTGGCTCGTGAGGCCGGGGTGTCGGTGCCGACCGCCTCCAAGGTGGTCAACGGCCGGGAGGATGTCGCGCCGGAGACCCGCCGTCGGGTCACCGAGGCGCTGCACCGGCTCGGCTATGTCCGCAGACCCCGGTTCGAAGGGGGAAAGCCGCCGGGCCTGGTCGACCTCGTGGTGCACTCGCTGGAGAGTTCGTGGGCGGGGGCCGTGCTGCACGGGGTGGAGGAGGCGGCCCACGACGCGGGCCTGGAGGTGGTGGTCTCGGCCGGGCTGTCCCGGAGCCGGGGCGGCCGACCGGAGCGCGGCTGGCTGGACAAGCTCACCGCGCGCGGTTCGTCCGGGGTGCTGTTCAATCTGGCCGAGCTGACGCCGTCCCAGTACTCCTGGCTGGACCAGCACCGCATCCCGTACGTGATGATCGACCCGGTCCTCGAACCGCCGCCGGGCGTGGTGTCGGTGGGCGCGGCGAACTGGCAGGGCGGCGTCACCGCGACCGAGCACCTCCTGTCGCTCGGGCACGAGCGCATCGCCGTCGTCGCCGGCCACCGCCGCACCATGGCCGGCAACGCCCGCCTGGCCGGCTACCGCTCGGCACTCGCGTCGGCGGGACTGCGGCAACGCCCCGAGTACGTCCGCCATGCCGGTTTCGACGAGACGGTGGCCCGTGTGCGCATGCTCGAACTCCTCGACCTGCCCGAGCCGCCGACGGCTGTCTTCGTCTGCTCCGACCGGATGGCTCTGGGGGTGTACGAGGCGCTGTCCGAGCATGGATTGAAGGTCCCGCACGACATGAGCGTCGTCGGCTTCGACGACCTCCCCGAGTCCCGCTGGGTCGCCCCCGCCCTCACCACCGTCCGCCAGCCCCTCTCGGAGATGGCGGCAACTGCCTTGCGTCTCCTGGCCCGCATGATGGACGGCCACCGTCCGGAGAGCACCCGGACGGAACTGTCCACACGCCTGGTGGAACGGGCGAGTACGGCCGCTCCGGCCGATCGGCCCAGTTGACTGGGAGAGACTGGGAGAAGGCGGTTTCCAAGCCGAGTACGGCGGTGGACTCAGCGCCAGTCGTCGATCACGTAGGCGTCCGGGTGGCTGTAGCCGGGTTCGTTGGGCTTGTGCATGGTCACGCCTTGCAGCCAGGTACGGAAACCGCGGTCGATCATGCGTCGGTAGGCATCCTGGCGGGCCAGGTTCATTCCGGCGTCGAGTTGTCCAAGTCCCTTCTCGGTGGCCAGTTGCTCACATGCGGTCAGCAGTCGTTCGAACCGGTCCGCGGCGTCCGGGCCGGGGCGTACGGCGCCGAACTTGATGAAACACACGTCCTCACCGGCCTCCGACCCCGCTCCGCAGTGGCAGACGGCCAGACCGTCGAGGTCGGAGCCGGCGCCCTCGATGAGGACGGTCTCACCGAGCCCCTGCGCCTGTGTGGCCATGATCTCGCGCTCCAGGCTCAGACCCTCGTACACGGCCTCCGTCAGTGCGCGACTGAGGCTCAGTGCGTTGGGCCGCTCAGCGGTGGGCAGCTCGCCGTACAGCACTCGGCCGGGGACTGCGGCCGTGACGGCGACCTGCTTCTTCATGATGGCTGTGAGGAATCGGGGCCAGAAACCGTATCGGCGGTAGAGCTCGAGGTGCTTGGGACTGTGCGAGAAGGTGAACAGGCCGAGGTGACGGTTCTCCCAGGTGTCGAAACAGGCCATGACCGGTTCCATGAGCCGTCTGCCGATGCCCTGGTCCCACAGATCCGGACGTACGGTCAGCGGGCCGAAGTACCCGACGCTGCCCCAGTTGGCGGCGAAGTTCGATCCGACGACCTCGTCCTCGACGGTCGCTGCGAAGGCGGCGTGTGGATCTGCCGCCCAGCGGGTGCGGACATAGTCGGCGGTCCCGAAGAACGTCTCCGGCTCAGGGACCCCGAGGAAGGTCCCGAAGGCGACCCTGAAGATCTCGTCGGCCCGATCGAGGTCCGGCTCGACCAGCGGGCGGACCGACACCGGGGCGGCGGTACTCGTTCGCTTCGCTGCGGGCATGATCGCTCTCCTTTCCGCCCCCGGTTCCATCGCACCACGGACGTGCGCCGCGGGCGAAGCGACGGGTCCGGCGGTACCTCAAGGAGCGAGCGGCCGCGTTACCCGACGACCGGGCGGCCGCCTTCCTGCCGATCGACGACCCGCTGGGCCCCGGTCCGCCGGGGGCCTCCGCGGAGCCGGAGAAGCGCCGACCATGCCTGCTCCACCGCCTCGCCCCGCCATGGCCGGCAACCGGCCTTCACCGTGGACACACAGCGCGACCCAGTGACCTTCGACCGACCGTTCCCGGGGAGTGACCTTCGACCGACCGTGCCCGGCGTCGGAGCCGTCCGATTCCTTCAAGACCTGTCGCCGCGGTGCTGCCTACGGTGGCCGCATGACTCCACGATTCGATGCCATTGGCCTGGTCGTCTCGGACATGGCCGCCTCCGTCGCCTTCTACCGCCGGCTCGGTTTCGCCTTCCCCGAAGGGGTCGAGAACGAGCCGCACGCCGAGGCCCCGCTGCCGGGCGGGCTGCGGCTGATGCTGGACAGCGAGGAAATGGTCCGGTCCATCCATGCCGGGTACCAGCCGCCGTCCGGAGGCGGCCGGCACTCGCTGGCGCTGCTCTGCGACGGCCCGGCAGAGGTGGACACGGTGTACGAGGAGCTGGTCGGCGCCGGGTACCACGGTGAGCTCAAGCCGTGGGACGCCTTCTGGGGCCAGCGGTACGCGGTGGTGCACGATCCGGACGGCAACGGGGTCGATCTGTTCGCCCCGCTACCGGCCCAGTAGCTCCGTGAGCGGCATACCCGCCAACTCCCGTACGTCACGGGCGAGATGGGCCTGGTCCGCGAAGCCCGCAAGGACCGCTGTCTCGGCGAAGGGCACACCGTCGCGGGCCAGCGTCAGGGCACGTTGCAGTCGCAGCACCCGGGCGAGGGTCTTGGGGCCGTAGCCGAAGGCGGTCAGACAGCGGCGGTGCAACTGGCGTGCGCTGAGGTCGAGTTCGTCGGCGGTGGCGGCGACCGCGCGTCCCGTGTCGAGCGCCTCGACGACCCGCAGCAGCAGCGGGTCGGGCGGCTCGGCGTCGGCGGCGCGCTCCAGTGCCGCGTCCTCCAGCGCGGTCACCGGGTCCGCGCCGGCGTCGATACGTCCGTGCAGGCGTCGCACCTCCGCGGCGGGCCAGAGATCGGCCAACTCGACGCGCCGGTCGCGCAGTTCGTGTGCCGGTACGCCGAGGAAAGCGGGCGCGGTGCCGGGGTGGAAGCGGACGCCCGCCCAGTGCCGCAGGCCGCCTTCGGGAACGTACGCCTGTGTGTCGGGCCCCGCGACGAGCAGCCGGCCGTCGTTCCACAGCAGGTCCATGCAGCCGTCGGGCAGTACCGGCCGGACGACCGGATCCTCGATGGTCCGGCGCCACACGACCGCGCCCGGCACCCTGGACGCCCGCTCCGTGTACACATGGGAAAGGCTACGACGCCGCCCACGCCGGGGACACCCACCCACGATCCACCCACGCGACTGCCCCCCCGCTCTCCCCGCCCTAAGCCACCCGCGTCCGATGTTCCTGCGGGCTGACCCCGTACACCCTCTTGAAGGCGCTGGACAGTGCGAACGCGCTGCCGTAGCCGACCTGGCGGGCGATGGCGGCGATGGTGTCGTCGGAGGTGCGGAGGCGGTCGGCGGCGAGGGCGAGGCGCCAGCCGGTGAGGTAGGACATCGGGGGCTCGCCGACGAGGTCGGTGAAGCGGCGGGCGAGGGCGGCGCGGGAGACGCCGGCCTTGGCGGCGAGGGAGGCGACCGTCCAGGGGTGGGCCGGGTCGTCCTGGACGAGGCGCAGGACGCGGCCGACGACCGGGTCGGCCAGGGCCCGGTACCAGGCGGGGGCCTCCGCGTCGGGGCGGGAGAACCAGGCCCGCAGCGCGGCGATGACCAGCAGGTCGAGGAGGCGGTCCAGGACGACCTCCTGACCCGGCTCGTCGCGGACGACCTCCTCCAGGAGGAGCGGTGTCAAAGGACACTGCCAGACGTCCGACGTGAGGGTGATCAGCGGCGGCAGCGCGTCCAGCAGCCGGCCGCTGATCTCGCCCTGCATCGGATATGTGCCGATCAGCATCACCGCGGAGCCGTCGAGCCGGTCGCCCCAGGTGCGGACGCCGAGGTCCATGGAGCCGTTCAGGGAGCGGCCGTCGGGGTAGCGGCACTCCTGGCCCGGCAGGATCAGGGCCTGCGGGGTCGTGCCCGGGTCGTCGGCGCAGGTGTACGGGTCCGGGCCGCGCGCGATGGCCAGGTCGCCGGGCGCGAGGCGTACCCTCCCCCAGCCTTCGGCCGGGGGGACCCCCATCTCGCTTCGCTCGCCCGTGTCCGGCAGGATCCAGGCGGTGCCGCGGATCATCAGCATCACGGTGAGCGGGGCGCGGTCCTCGACACGAATCGCCCAGGGCGGTTCGAAGCACGCACGGATCATGAAGGCGCCACGCGCGCGTGGACCCTCGAGAAGGCCTGCGAGAGCGTCCATGGGGTCAGCGTAGACGCGCTCTTATGGGAATGAGCCGTTCAGCGATGGGCTGTTGAAGCACGGGGTCGTTGACTGGAGGCATGACGGAAAACACGCAGAAGACGACAGTTGTGGTGACCGGCGCCTCCGGGCGGACCGGCAGCCGGGTCGCCGACGCCCTGCGGAGCGCCGGCCTGACCGTGCGGGCGGCCTCCCGGGCCCGCGGTTTCGACTGGGAGAACCCGACGACCTGGGCGGACACCCTGCGCGACGCCGACGCGGCGTACCTGATGTACCCGTCCGACGTCGGCGCTCCGGCGGCGACCGAGGGCATCGGCGCGCTCGCCCGGGAGGCGGTGGGACTGGGCGTGCGCCGGCTGGTGCTGCTCTCGGCGCGGGGCGAGGAGCAGGCGCTGGCGACGGAGGAGGCGCTGACGTCGTCCGGGGCGGACTGGACGATCGTGCGGTGCGCGTGGTTCGCGCAGAACTTCAGCGAGGGGCCGCTGGTGGAGGGTCTGGTGCACACGGGCGAGCTGGTGTTCCCGGCCGGTGAGGTGCCCGAGCCGTTCCTCGACGTGCGGGACATCGGGGATGTGGTCGCGGCCGTGCTGACGTCCGGGGACCGGTATGTGGGGCAGACGCTGGAGCTGACGGGGCCGCGGCTGCTGAGCTTCCGGGAGGCGGTGGCGGAGATCGCCGCCGCAACCGGGAGCGAGCTGACGTACACGCCGGTCCCGGCCCGGGCCTACGGGGAGTTCCTGGTCGGCATGGGGGTTCCGGCGGAGGAGGCGGACTTCCTGGTGGAGGTCTTCGCGGGGCTGCTGGACGGGCACAACGCCCAGGTCACGGACGGGGTGCGGCAGGTGCTGGGACGGGAGGCCCGGGACTTCTCGGAGTTCGTACGGGAATCCGCGGCGGAGGAGGTCTGGAAGCGGTAACCGCTTCCGAGCGGTCCTCATTTCTCCGGTGTTCCCACGTCTTCCCCCTTCGACGGGCTCTTCGCCTGGGTGCGGAACCTGGAGGTGACGTCCTCCGGGGGGAGGAAGCGGGACCAGCGTTCGGGGAATTCGGAGGGCATGTCCGGGTCGTCGGGGTCGGTGTCGTCGCGGTGGGCGGCGGCGCGGGCGACGTACTCGGCGACCTGGGCCTCGCGCATCCGTTCATTGGCTGCGCGGGCCGCGGCCGTGGCGGCGGCGGGCCAGACACGGTCGATGGCGGCGTTGACGGCGGCGCCGACGAGGACGGCGAAGGCGGACACGCCGATCCACAGCAGGACGGCGACGGCGGCGGCCAGCGAGCCGTAGATGGTGGCGCCCTCGACCGTGTTGGTCAGGTAGATCCTCAGCAGGAAGCTGCCCAGGACCCACATCCCGAGGGCCACCAGGGCGCCGGGCACGTCCTCGATCCACGGCGAGCGCACCGGTACGGACACGTGGTAGAGCGTCGTCAGGAAGGCGATGGACAGCACGATGACGACGGGCCAGTACAACACCTGCACGAGGGTCTCCGACCACGGCAGGACGTTCAGCACGGCGTCCGGCCCCGCCACCATGAGCGGCAGCGCGACCGAGCCGATCACCAGGGCCACCAGGAAGAGCAGGAAGGCGAGCAGCCGGGTCTTGACGATGCCCCGGGCGCCGTCGAGGCCGTACATCACGGTGATGGTGTCGATGAAAACGTTCACCGCGCGGGAGCCCGACCACAGGGCGAACAGGAAGCCGATGGAGATGACGTCGGGGCGGCCGCCCTTCATCACGTCGTCCAGGATCGGCTGGGCGATCTGGGCGACCCCCTTGTCCGACAGGACCGTGCGGGAGGCCTCCAGGATGTTGGTCTCCAGGCTGCTGATGGTGTCGGTGCCGGTCCAGTCGTCGACGTAACCGAGCAGCCCGATCATGCTCAGCAGCAGCGGCGGTACGGACAGCAGTGTGAAGAACGCCGCCTCCGCCGCCAGACCCAGGATCCGGTACTCGATGCACGAGTTGACGGTGTCCTTGAGCAACAGCCAGGCGGTCCTGCGCTTGGAGACGTTCCGGTAGAGGGCACGAGCCCGGTGGAGACGGCCTGAGGGGGGCGTCCCGGGGGTTTCACTTGCTGGCTGCACGACCTAAAGGTATCCGCCGCGGGAGGCTCGGCTCATCCCCCGGTGCCGCGGCCGGGTCGCCTCGTCCGCCGCCGGTGGGGCGCGGCGTGCCAGTGTGGTGACCATCGCCGTACCGAGGGGTAGGTTCGCAGACATGTCCGGCAACACCCATACCGTGACCAATCAGCCCCCGCCGCTGGTCGGCTACGACGTCTACAGCGCCGACAGGGTCCTGACCGAGGCCGTCGAACGGCATCTCGATCCCGCTCTGCTCGACGAGGTCCGGGGCGAGCTGGCGGCGCTCGGCCGGGCCTCCGGGTCGGCGCAGGTGCAGGAGTGGGGCGTCCAGGCGAACGAGCATCCGCCCCGGCTGCGTACGCACGACCGCTACGGCCGTCGCGTCGACGAGGTCGAGTTCCACCCCGCCTGGCACCGGCTGCTCGGCAAGGGCGTCTCGGCGGGTCTGACCGCGGCCTGGAGCCGGCCCGGCGGTCAGTTGCGCCGGGCGGCCGCGTTCCTGGTGTGGACGCAGGTCGACGCGGGCAACTGCTGTCCGCTGTCGATGACCCACGCGGCGGTGCCCGCACTGCGCACGGACCCGGCCCTGGCGGCCGAGTGGGAGCCGCGGCTGACGTCCATGGTCTACGACCGTGAGCTGCGGCCCGCGCGGCTGAAGGCCGGGGCGCTGTTCGGGATGGGCATGACGGAGAAACAGGGCGGCAGCGACGTACGCGCCAACACGACGTCCGCGGTGCCGTTGGCCGAGGCGGGGACGTATGCGCTGACGGGGCACAAGTGGTTCTGTTCGGCGCCGATGTCGGACGGGTTCCTGGTGCTGGCGCAGGCAGCCCCTGCAAAGGGAGAAGGCGGGCTGACCTGTTTCCTCGTACCGCGGGTACTCGAAGACGGTTCCCGCAACGTTTTCCTCCTCCAGCGGCTGAAGGACAAGCTGGGCAACCGGTCGAACGCCTCCAGCGAGGTCGAGTTCGACGGGACCTGGGCGCGCCGGGTCGGCGAGGAGGGGCGCGGGGTGCGCACCATCATCGACATGGTGGCCGCGACCCGGCTCGACTGCGTGCTGGGCTCGGCGGGCCTGATGCGGCAGGCCGTGGCACAGGCGGTGCATCACTGCACCTACCGCGAGGCGTTCGGCGGGAAGCTGCTCGACAAGCCGCTCATGCGCAACGTACTGGCCGATCTGGCGCTGGAGTCGGAAGCGGCGACCACGCTCGCGCTCCGTCTGGCGGCCGCCTGTGACGACGGGGGCGAACAGGAGCGGGCGCTGCTGCGGTTGGCGGTGCCGGCCGCCAAGTACTGGGTGACGAAGCGGTGTACGCCGGTGGCGGTGGAGGCGGCCGAGTGCCTGGGCGGAAACGGTTACGTCGAGGATTCCGGTCTGCCGCGACTGGTGCGCGAGTCGCCGCTCAACTCGGTCTGGGAGGGCGCGGGCAACGTCCAGGCACTGGACGTGCTGCGTGCCCTTCAGCGGGAGCCGCAGGCACTCGACGCCTATCTCCAGGAGGTCGGCCGGGCCCGCGGCGCCGACCACCGCCTGGACGGGGCCATCAAGGACCTGCTGACCGAACTCGCCGACCTGGACGGCATCGAGGGCCGGGCCCGCCGTCTGACCGAGCGACTGGCGCTGGTGCTCCAGGGCTCACTGCTGGTCCGCCACGCGCCCCCGGAGGTCGCCGACGCGTTCTGCGCCTCCCGCCTCGGCGGCGACGGCGGCGCAGCCTTCGGCACGCTGCCGTCCAGCCTGGATCTGGCATCGGTGGTGGAGCGCGCCCGACCGGTGGTCTGAGAAGTCCAGCCGGCCGACTCAGGTTGCAGACGCCGACGCACCCCTGCCCGATCCCCTGCCGCGCACGTCACGGGGGTGGTGCTGCGCCGACACGGCACCACCCCCGCCGCTGGCCCATGCAAGGCCACGAACGCCGCCCGAGGGCAGCGTTGCTCAAGTTTCAATCAGGGCGCGCGCAGACCACCAGGGTTGCAAGGGGTTGCAACTTGTTGGCGTCTGTGTGCGGACTGTGTCCCTCCGCTCACAGCGAAGGGCACTATGAGACGAACATTCAACAAGGGACCGGAAAGCGTCGACCCAATCGCCCGACAACCGGTTCCCCTCAGGGCTGTTGCCGGGAGGGCTCCGTGCCGAACTCGCCGATGAACGTGACGCAACTCGCCGCCGTCGACGCGGCGCAGGCGGCGCGGGTGCTCAGCGAGGTACGCGACGCGACGCTCGCCGGACAGCGCACACGGCTGCCTCCGCGCCCGGTGATCGGCGAGTCCTGGGGGCGCATGCTGCGCAGCGGAGTCGACCCCGACCACGACTTCAGGTCCGGGCTCCTCGACACCGAGGAGATCCAGCGGCGCCGGGAGGAGTCGCCGCTCAGGCAGGTGCTTCCGGTGCTGCGGGAAGGGCTGTTGTCGGTCGCGGACGTCGCCCACCACATCATGGTCGTCGCGGACCCGGACGGGCGGGTGCTGTGGCGCGAGGGGTGTTCGCCGGTGCTCCGCAAGGCCGACGGGCTCGGGTTCGAACTCGGCGCCGACTGGCGCGAGGACGTCGTCGGCACGAACGGCGTGGGCACGCCGGCGGTGGTGCGCCGGCCCGTGCAGGTCTTCGCCTCGGAGCACTTCGTACGGTCACACGCCTCCTGGACGTGTACGGGCGCCCCGATCACCGATCCCAGGGACGGCCGGCCGATCGGTGTCGTCGATGTCAGCGGCCCCCTGGAGACCATGCATCCGGCCACGCTCGCCTGGGTCGACTCGGTGGCCAAGCTCGCCGAGGCCAAGCTGCGGGAACTGCACCTGGTTTCACTGGAGCGGCTGCGTGCGGTCGCGGCGCCGGCGTTGGCCCGGATCGCCGGCCGGGCCCTGGTGGTGGACCGGGACGGCTGGACGGCGGCGGTGACGGGGATGCCGTACACGAACCGGATCGCGCTGCCCAAGTCCCTGTCGCCGGGCCGCCGGTGGATGCCGGCGCTGGGTGTCTGCTCGGTGGAGCCGCTGGCCGAGGGCTGGCTGGTGCGGGCCGACGAGGGGCCGGTGGCGCACGGTGCCACCCGGATCGTGCTGGATCTGTCGCAGCCGCGCCGCTGGTCGGTGACGGTGTCGGGCGGCGCGGGTTCCTGGACTCGCGAACTGAGTCCCCGGCACGCCGAGTTGCTGTATCTGCTGGCCCTGCATCGCAGCGGCCGCAGCGCGGCCGGGCTGGCCGAGGACCTGTTCGGTGATGCGGGCCGCACGGTCACCGTGCGCGCGGAGATGTCGCGGGTGCGCCGCTATCTCGGGGGGTTCCTGGAACACCGGCCGTACCGTTTCTGCGAGGACGCGGAGGTCGAGGTGGTGCTGCCGGACGATCCGCGTGAGTTGCTGCCGCATTCCACGGCTCCGGCGGTGGCCAGGGGGCGGATGTCGATTCATGTGCCCTGAGGGGGACAAGAGGTGGCATCTTCCGCATAATTGCAGGGTCTTCGTCATGAGCCGCCGCCGACTGCCGTAGCATCCCTGTACGGGCCACCCCACCTGCTCCACGGTCAACGCACGGATCGTCAGGCGCAGTTGGCTCTCGTCTGGAGGTTGGATGATGAGTCGCGGCCGACACCGTCGACGCAATCGGGGCAGGGCGCTGCGCGGTGCCCTGGCCGGGACCGCCCTCGCGCTCACCGCCGCCGCCACCATGATCAGCGCCTCGCAGGCCACGGTCGGCGAGGGCCCCGGAGCGCTGAAGCCGCTGACCTCCGCCGCGGACATCGATCCGCTCCGGCTCCAGGAAGACCTCGTGCCCGAGCGCACGCTCGACCGGCTCGCCACCGCGATGGGCACGCCCGTCGGTGTCGGCGCCGTCCTCGACAGCGCCGACCGCACCCTGCACACCGCGGCCGACTGCACGGCCACCGAGCGCTCGGCGCTGCCCGTCGAACCGGCGGCCACGCGCGCGTACTGCTGGAACGAGGCCGACACCCTGGGCTGGCAGGCCGGCGCCGTCACCACCTCCGGGGACGCCGACGACGACGGCCGATGGGGCGAGAACCGGGCGATCCTCTCCGGCTGGAGCTCGACCGACGAGCAGGGCCTCGCCCGGGTCACCTTCGTCGACGCGAACGACCTGGACCGTCTCACCTACGCCTCGGCGCTGCTCGCCGTGCCGGTCGACGGCGGACGCGACTACCGCGCCCTCGCCTCGCAGGTGTCCGGCATGGTCTGGTACCAGGACAAGCTGCTGGTCACCGCCGACGGGCGGGACGGCACCGCGCTGTACGTGTACGACATGGACCGCGTCCAGGAGGCCACCGTCTCCGACGCCGCCGTCGGCCGGGTGCACGCCGGCTGGTCGGCGCACGGCTACCGGTGGGTGCTGCCGGCCGTCGGCTCGTACCGCCTGCCCGGCGGGGCGTGCGACCCGGCGGCGGACACCGGCGCCCCCTGTCTCGGCGGTATCTCCCTGGACCGCAGTTCGGCACCCGACAGCCTGGCCGTGAGCGAACGGTCCGGCGCGGACGGCGACCGGCCCACCCGACTATGGCGCTACCCCTTCAGTACCGACCCCGAGCGCTCCGGGCTGCTCGCCACCGACCCGGCAGGGCGCGTACACGCGGACGAGGCGTACCGGACGGAGACGACCGGCATCGGCGGCGTCCTCTCCTACCGGGAAGCCGGAGCCGACCGCGCCGACTGGTACCTCGCCGGTACGGGAGCCGGACGCGGCACGCTGTGGCGCCAGAACGCGAACGGAGCCCGGGCCACGCAGTGCGGGGCGGACGAAACCCATCGCTGCTGGAGCGCCCGCACCGCGTCCCTCTCCTACTGGGAGGCGATGGGCGAGGCCTGGTCGCAGTCGGGACGGACGCTGTTCGCCGTGCCGCTGGCGTCGATCGACAGGGCGCTCGACTGAGGCGCTCCACAGGCACGCGGGGCCGTATCCAATCTGCGGCTCCGCGCGCGGGCGCGACCGGCCATGACGGACCCGAGGACGATCGACAGAGCCCCCACCCGGATGATTCCCTGACCCACATGCCGAACATCGCCGTGACCACCTGGTCCCTGGAACAGACCGCGCCCACCGACCTCCTGCCGGCCCAGGCCCCGCAGGGCGACGTGCGGGTCGTCCGCGCCGAGGTGCCCTCGCCCGAGTTCAGCCGGTTCCTGTACGCGTCCGTCGGCGGCGACATCCTCTGGATCGACCGGCTCGGCTGGACGTACGCGCAGTGGCTGGAGCACCTGGGCCGGCCCGGCGTGGAGACATGGGTCGCCTACGACCGGGGCACGCCCGCGGGGTACGTGGAGCTGGGCCCGCAGGACGACGGCGTCGTCGAGATCGAGTACTTCGGGCTGATCCCGGCCTTCCGCGGGCGGCGGATCGGCGGGCACCTGCTGTCGTACGGCTCCGCCCGCGCCTGGGATCTCGCGGACCGTTGGCCGGGACTGGCGCGCACGAAGCGGGTGTGGCTGCATACATGCAGCAAGGACGGCGAGTTCGCGAGGGACAACTACCGGCGCCGGGGCTTCACCCTCTTCGACACCAAGGTCGAGGAGGAGCCGGAGGTGGCCACGCCGGGCCCCTGGCCTGGGGCATACCCTGTCTGACCTGGGCAGACACCGGCCGCCTCGGACCGTGTGACCGACGCCACCCGCATCCCACGATGCGAGACTCTGATGTCCGCATGATGGACGAAGCTGGACTGTGTCCAGATCGCCGTGACACGCTTCCGTCATGTCTGGAACTGGAATTGCCTTGGTGAGTCGGCGGCACGTCGACCTCGGCCGCATGTCCAGCGCCATCTGTCCGGCCCGCTGAGAGCCCCGGCCGCGCCGACATCTCCCAGTTCCATCTGATTTCCCGCGCAATGTCGCGCCTGTATACCCATGCGCTGTACGCGCAGGTCAGAGCCGCTTCCCGCCTGTCCCGAAGGACTTAAAACCATGGCCGCCACCCCGCAGAAGCCTGCCGCCGCGACTCCACGCCGCAAGGTGAGCCGTCACCGCGGTGAGGGCCAGTGGGCCGCGGGACACCACACCCCGCTCAACGGCAACGAGCAGTTCAAGAAGGACGACGACGGTCTCAATGTGCGGACACGCATTGAGACGATCTACTCCAAGCGCGGCTTCGACTCGATCGACCCCAACGACCTGCGCGGACGGATGCGCTGGTGGGGCCTGTACACCCAGCGCAAGCCCGGGATCGACGGCGGCAAGACCGCGATCCTGGAGCCGGAGGAGCTGGACGACGAGTACTTCATGCTGCGCGTCCGCATCGACGGCGGCCGGCTCACCACCGAGCAGCTGCGCGTGATCGGCGAGATCTCGCAGGAGTTCGCCCGGGGCACCGCCGACATCACCGACCGGCAGAACGTCCAGTACCACTGGATCCGGATCGAGGACGTGCCCGAGATCTGGAACCGCCTGGAGGCGGTCGGCCTGTCCACCACCGAGGCCTGCGGTGACACGCCCCGCGTGATCCTCGGTTCGCCCGTCGCCGGTATCGCCGCGGACGAGATCATCGACGGCACCCCGGCGATCGAGGCGATCCAGCGCCGGATCATCGGCAACAAGGACTTCTCGAACCTGCCCCGCAAGTTCAAGTCCGCGATCTCCGGCTCACCGCTCCTCGACGTGGCGCACGAGATCAACGACATCGCGTTCGTCGGCGTGAACCACCCCGAGCACGGCCCCGGCTTCGACGTCTGGGTCGGCGGCGGACTGTCCACCAACCCCAAGATCGGCCAGCGCCTCGGCGCCTGGGTCCCGCTCGACGAGGTCCCGGACGTCTACGAGGGCGTCATCTCGATCTTCCGCGACTACGGCTACCGGCGGCTGCGCACCCGCGCCCGGCTGAAGTTCCTGCTCGCCGACTGGGGCGTGGAGAAGTTCCGCCAGGTCCTCCAGGACGAGTACCTCAAGCGCAAGCTCATCGACGGCCCCGCGCCCGCCCAGCCCGTGGAGCGCTGGCGCGACCACGTCGGCGTGCACCAGCAGAACGACGGCCGTTTCTACGTCGGTTTCGCCCCGCGCGTCGGCCGCGTGGACGGCGCCACCCTGACGAAGATCGCCGAGGTGGCGGAGGCCCACGGCTCCGGCCGGGTGCGGACCACCGCCGAGCAGAAGATGCTCGTCCTCGATGTCGACGAGGCGCAGGTCGAGTCGCTGGTCGAGGCCCTGGAGGCCCTGGACCTGACCGCCAAGCCCTCGCCCTTCCGGCGCGGCACCATGGCCTGCACCGGCATCGAGTACTGCAAGCTCGCCATCGTCGAGACCAAGGCGCGCGGCGCCTCGCTGATCGACGAACTGGAGCGCCGGATCCCGGACTTCGACGAACCGATCACCATCAACATCAACGGCTGCCCGAACGCCTGCGCCCGTATCCAGGTCGCGGACATCGGTCTCAAGGGCCAACTGGTCCTCAACGACCGGGGCGAGCAGGTCGAGGGCTTCCAGGTGCACCTGGGCGGTGCGCTCGGTCTCGAGGCCGGCTTCGGCCGCAAGGTGCGCGGTCTGAAGGTGACGTCGGAGGAGCTGCCGGACTACGTGGAGCGCGTGCTCAAGCGGTTCGAGGCCGAGCGCGAGGAGGGCGAGCGGTTCGCCGCCTGGGCCTCGCGGGCCAGTGAGGAGTCCCTCTCATGAGCGAGCGTGCGGCCCCCTTCTACTGCCCCTACTGCGGCGACGAGGATCTTCGTCCCAGCGAGCAGGGCCATGGCGCGTGGGAATGCGCGGCGTGCAACCGCGCATTCCAGTTGAAGTTCCTCGGGCTGCTCGCCCGGGGGCTTCAGCAGACCGAGTCAGGGGGAGAGCAGATATGAACACCGTCTCGGAAGATCGCACGACCGAGGATCTCAAGGCGCTCGCCGAGCAGGCGGGCCGTGACCTGGAGGACGCCTCGGCACTGGAGATTCTCCAGTGGGCCGCCCGCACCTTCGGTAACCGTTTCTGCGTTACCTCTTCCATGGAGGACGCGGTCGTCGCGCACCTGGCCTCCCGGGCGATGCCGGGCGTCGACGTGGTGTTCCTCGACACCGGTTACCACTTCCCGGAGACGATCGGGACCAGGGATGCGGTGGAGGCGGTCATGGACGTCAACGTCCTGACCCTGACCCCGCGTCAGACGGTCGCCGAGCAGGACGCCCAGTACGGTCCCCGGCTGCATGACCGCGACCCCGACCTGTGCTGCAAGCTGCGCAAGGTCCAGCCGCTGGAAGAAGGCCTGAAGGGCTATTCGGCCTGGGCGACCGGACTGCGCCGGGACGAGGCCGAGTCCCGGGCGAACACCCCGGTCGTCGGCTGGGACGACAAGCGCCAGAAGGTCAAGATCTCGCCGATCGCCCGCTGGAGCCAGGACGACGTCGACGCCTACGTCGCCGAACACGGCGTTCTGACCAACCCGTTGCTGATGGACGGCTACGCCTCCGTCGGCTGCGCCCCCTGCACCCGCCGCGTCCTGGAGGGCGAGGACGCCCGCGCCGGCCGCTGGGCCGGCCGGAACAAGACCGAGTGCGGGCTGCACCTGTGACCGAGACCGCGGATCCGACGGACCCTTCGACCCACCAGGAGATGCAAGTGACGAGCGGAGCCACCGTCTGGCTCACGGGTCTGCCCAGTGCCGGCAAGACCACGATCGCCTACGAGCTGGCCGGCCGGCTGCGCGCGGAGGGCCACCGCGTCGAGGTCCTCGACGGCGACGAGATCCGCGAGTTCATCTCCGCGGGCCTGGGCTTCTCCCGCGAGGACCGGCACACCAACGTGCAGCGCATCGGCTTCCTCGCCGAACTCCTCGCCCGCAACGACGTCATGGCCCTGGTCCCGGTGATCGCCCCCTACGCCGACAGCCGCGAGGCGGTGCGCAAGCGCCACCAGGACAGCGGCGCGGCGTACATCGAGGTGCATGTCGCCACCCCCGTCGAGGTGTGCAGCGAGCGGGACGTGAAGGGCCTGTACGCCAAGCAGGCGGCGGGCGAGCTGTCCGGGCTGACCGGGGTCGACGACCCCTACGAGGAGCCCGAGTCGCCCGACCTGCGGATCGAGTCGCAGCACCAGACCGTGCAGGAGTCCGCAGCCGCGCTCCACGGCCTGCTCACCGAGAGGGGACTGGCATGACGACCGTGGTCACGGCCACCGAGGGCACGGACACCCCGTACGCCCTGAGTCATCTGGACGCGCTGGAGTCCGAGGCGGTGCACATCTTCCGTGAGGTGGCGGGTGAGTTCGAGCGGCCGGTGATCCTGTTCTCCGGCGGCAAGGACTCCATCGTCATGCTCCACCTGGCACTGAAGGCCTTCGCCCCCGCGGCGATCCCCTTCTCCCTGCTGCACGTGGACACCGGGCACAACTTCCCCGAGGTACTGGAGTACCGCGACCGCACGGTCGCCAAGCACGGTCTGCGGCTGCATGTCGCCGAGGTGCAGGACTACATCGACCGCGGTGTCCTCAAGGAGCGTCCCGACGGCACCCGCAACCCGCTCCAGACCCTGCCGCTGACCGAGAAGATCCAGGCCGAGCGCTTCGACGCGGTCTTCGGCGGCGGACGCCGGGACGAGGAGAAGGCCCGCGCCAAGGAGCGGGTGTTCTCCCTGCGCGACGAGTTCTCCCAGTGGGACCCCCGCCGCCAGCGCCCCGAGCTGTGGAACCTCTACAACGGCCGGCACGCGCCCGGCGAACACGTCCGCGTCTTCCCGCTGTCCAACTGGACCGAGCTGGACGTGTGGCAGTACATCGCCCGCGAGGGCATCGAGCTGCCGGAGATCTACTTCGCGCACGAGCGTGAGGTGTTCCGGCGGGCCGGGATGTGGCTGACCGCCGGCGAGTGGGGCGGGCCGAAGGAGACCGAGACGGTCGAGAAGCGGCAGGTCCGCTACCGCACCGTCGGCGACATGTCCTGCACCGGCGCCGTCGACTCCGACGCCACCACGCTGGACGCCGTCATCGCCGAGATCGCCGCCTCCCGGCTCACCGAGCGCGGCGCCACCCGCGCCGACGACAAGATGTCCGAGGCCGCGATGGAAGACCGTAAGCGCGAGGGGTACTTCTAACCATGTCCACCACCGAACCCACCGAGACGCTGCCGGTCGATCTGCTGGCGGAGACCACCCTGCTGCGGTTCGCGACGGCCGGGTCGGTCGACGACGGCAAGTCCACGCTCGTCGGACGGCTGCTGCACGACTCCAAGTCGATCCTCACGGATCAGCTGGAGGCCGTGGAGCGCGCCTCGGCGAGCCGCGGCCAGGACGCCCCCGACCTCGCCCTGCTGACCGACGGCCTGCGCGCCGAACGCGAACAGGGCATCACCATCGACGTGGCCTACCGCTACTTCGCGACCCCGAAGCGCCGGTTCATCCTCGCCGACACCCCCGGCCACGTGCAGTACACCCGCAACATGGTGACGGGTGCCTCCACCGCCGAGCTGACGGTGATCCTGATCGACGCGCGCAACGGCGTCGTCGAGCAGACCCGCCGGCACGCGGCGCTGGCCGCGCTGCTCCGCGTTCCGCACGTGGTCCTCGCCGTCAACAAGATGGACCTCGTCGACTACCAGGAGTCCGTGTTCGCCGCGATCGCCGAGGAGTTCACGGCGTACGCGACCGAGCTGGGTGTCCCCGAGGTCACCGCGATCCCGATCTCGGCGCTCGCCGGTGACAACGTGGTGGAGCCGTCCGCGACCATGGACTGGTACGGCGGCCCGACCGTGCTGGAGCACCTGGAGACGGTGCCGGTCGCCCATGACCTGAGCCACTGCCACGCCCGGCTGCCCGTGCAGTACGTGATCCGGCCGCAGACCGCGGAGCACCCCGACTACCGGGGATACGCCGGCCAGATCGCCGCCGGTTCGTTCCACGTCGGCGAGCAGATCACCGTTCTGCCGTCCGGCCGTTCCACGAAGATCAGCGGTATCGACCTGCTCGGCAAGCCGGTCGACGTCGCCTGGACCACCCAGTCGGTGACCCTCCTCCTCCAGGACGACATCGACATCTCCCGCGGCGACCTGATCGTGCCCAGCCAGGACGCGCCGCCCACCACGCAGGACATCGAGGCGACCGTCTGCCATGTCGCCGACGCCCCGCTGACCGTGGGCCACCGCGTGCTGCTCAAGCACGGCACCCGCACGGTCAAGGCGCTCGTCAAGGACATCCCGTCCCGGCTCACCCTCGACGACCTGTCCCTGCACCCGCACCCCGGGCAGCTCGTCGCCAACGACATCGGCCGCGTGAAGATCCGCACCGCCGAGCCGCTGCCGGTCGACTCCTACGCCGACTCGCGCCGCACCGGCTCGTTCATCCTGATCGACCCCAGCGACGGCACCACGCTCACCGCGGGCATGGTCGGCGAGTCGTTCGCGTCCCCGGAGCCGGTCAAGGACGCGGCCGAGGACGACGGGTGGGACTTCTGACGATGAACTCCACCGACTACTACTCCACGTTCGCGAAGGAGGGCGGCCGCGTCGGCAGCGGTGCCCTCGGCAGCGGGCAGGGCGGAGTGGCGCGATGTGTGTGCTGACGTACGCGCACTGCCTGCGCGCCCTCACCCCCCACCGCCGTAGACGAAAACCTGCCGACCTCCCGGCCACGACCTGAGAGACCGTGACCGCCGGGCCTCCGAGAGGAACACCTCCCGTGCCTGCAAAATCTGGCTTCCGCCGCAGCCTTGCGGTGATGGCAGCGCTCCCTCTGCTCACCCTCGCCGCCTGCGGCTACGGTTCCGAGGCCAAGAACGACGACACCTCCAAGGTCGCAGCCGGGGCCGAGAAGATCGACGGACTCGACTCCGTGCGCATCGGCTACTTCGGCAACCTCACCCACGCGACCGCCCTCGTCGGCAACCAGAAGGGCTTCTTCCAGAAGGAGCTCGGCGCCACGGAAGCCAAGTACCAGATCTTCAACGCCGGTCCCTCCGAGATCGAGGCGCTGAACTCCGACTCCATCGACATCGGCTGGATCGGCCCCTCCCCGGCGATCAACGGCTACACCGCGTCCAAGGGCTCCAACCTGCGGATCATCGGCGGTTCGGCGTCCGGCGGTGTGAAGCTCGTGGTCAACCCGGACAAGATCAAGTCCCTGAAGGACGTCAAGGGCAAGAAGATCGCGACCCCGCAGCTGGGCAACACGCAGGACGTGGCGTTCCTCAACTGGATCGCGGAGCAGGGCTGGAAGGTCGACGCGGAGAGCGGCAAGGGCGACGTCTCGGTGGTCCGCACCGACAACAAGGTGACCCCGGACGCCTACAAGGCCGGTTCCATCGACGGCGCCTGGGTGCCGGAGCCGACGGCGTCCAAGCTGGTCGCCGAGGGCGCGAAGGTGCTGCTGGACGAGGCCGACCTGTGGCCGGACAAGAAGTTCGTGATCACGAACATCATCGTGTCGCAGAAGTTCCTCAAGGCGCACCCGAAGGCCGTCGAGGCCGTGCTGAAGGCCTCGGTCGAGACCAACAAGTGGATCAACGCCAACCCGGACGAGGCGAAGGCCGCGGCGAACAAGCAGCTGGAGAGCGACTCCGGAAAGCCCCTGCCGGCCGACGTGCTCGACCCGGCCTGGAAGTCCATCCAGATCACCGACGACCCGCTGGCCTCCACCCTCAACACCGAGGCGGAGCACGCGGTCAAGGCCGGTCTGCTGAAGGACCCGCTGCTGGACGGCATCTACGACCTTTCGCTCCTGAACAAGGTCCTGAAGGCCGCGGGCGACAGCACGGTCGACGACGCCGGTCTCGGCGCCGAGTAACCCCGCACACCGATGAGTTCCCAGGAGGTGACGACCATGTCCACCACGCTCGCCAAGACCGAGGACGCCGAGGCGGTCGAACACGCCGCCCGCATCGGGCACGTCTCGAAGTCCTTCGCCGGGCCCGCCGGGCAGCAGCTCGTCCTCGACGACATCACGCTGGATGTGGCGCCGGGCGAGTTCGTCACCCTCCTGGGTGCCTCGGGCTGCGGCAAGTCGACGCTGCTCAACCTGGTGGCGGGTCTCGACGACCCGTCCGCGGGCACCATCACGACGAACGGGCGCCCGGCCCTGATGTTCCAGGAGCACGCCCTCTTCCCGTGGCTGACCGCGGGCAAGAACATCGAACTCGCCCTGCGGCTGCGGGGAGTTCCGAAGAACGAGCGCCGCGGCCGGGCCGAGGAGCTGCTCGAACTCGTCCGGCTCAAGGGCTCGTACGGCAAGCGGGTGCACGAACTGTCCGGCGGTATGCGCCAGCGCGTGGCCCTGGCCCGGGCGCTCGCGCAGGACAGCCAGCTGCTGCTGATGGACGAGCCGTTCGCGGCGCTCGACGCGATCACCCGCGATGTGCTGCACGACGAGCTGACCCGCATCTGGGCGGAGACGAAGGTGTCCGTCCTGTTCGTCACGCACAACGTGCGTGAGGCGGTCCGGCTCGCGCAGCGCGTGGTGCTGCTGTCCTCCCGGCCGGGCCGTGTGGCCCGGGAGTGGACGGTCGACATTCCGCAGCCGCGCCGTATCGAGGACGCCCCCGTGGCCGAACTGTCCCTCGAGATCACCGATGTACTGCGTGGGGAGATCCGCCGTCATGGCCAGCACTGAGACGACCGGCACGACGGCCGACGCCCCCGTCAAGGACGGCAACGGGCTCGGTGGCCTGGAAGCGGGCCTCGACGCTCTGGAGACCTCGGCGTCGGGCCGCACGCCCTTCCGGCAGACCTTCACCCAGAAGATCCTGCCGCCGATCATCGCCGCCGCCGTGGTCCTCGTGGTGTGGCAGGCGCTGATCACCTTCAAGATCGTCGACGACCCGACGAAGCTGCCCTCGCCCGCCGACGTGGGCAGCGAGTTCAAGGAGGCCTGGCTCGAGGGCGAGCTGCTCGGTTACATCTGGACGAGCGTGTCGCGCGGGCTGCTCGGCTTCCTGCTCGCGCTGGCCATCGGTACGCCGCTGGGCCTGCTGGTGGCCCGGGTGAAGTTCGTGCGCGCCGCGATCGGCCCGATCCTGTCCGGCCTCCAGTCGCTGCCGTCGGTGGCGTGGGTGCCGCCGGCCGTGATCTGGCTGGGCCTGAACAACTCGATGATGTACGCGGTGATCCTGCTCGGCGCCGTCCCGTCGATCGCCAACGGCCTGGTGTCCGGCATCGACCAGGTGCCGCCGCTGTTCCTGCGGGCGGGCCGCACCATGGGCGCGACGGGTCTGAAGGGTGCCTGGCACATCGTGATGCCGGCCGCGCTGCCGGGCTATCTGGCGGGGCTGAAGCAGGGCTGGGCCTTCTCCTGGCGCTCGCTGATGGCGGCGGAGATCATCGCCTCCTCGCCCGACCTGGGCATAGGCCTGGGCGCACTGCTGGAGAACGGCCGCAACGTCAGTTCCATGGCCATGGTGTTCGAGGCCATCTTCCTGATCCTTTTCGTCGGCATCGCCATCGACCTGCTGATCTTCAGCCCGCTGGAGCGGTGGGTGCTGCGCAACCGCGGCCTGCTGGTGAAGAGCTGAGTCCCATGCATCACAAGCCGGTTCTCCTCGTCATCGCCCACGGCAGCCGCGATCCGCGGCACGCCGCGACCGTCCATGCCCTGGTGCGCCGGGTACGGTCGCGGCGGCCGGGGCTGCGTGTAGAGACCGGTTTCCTGGACTTCAACATCCCGTCCGTGCAGGGCGTGTTGGAGTCCCTGGCGGCGCAGGGCGTCCGGGATGTGGTCGCGCTGCCGCTGCTGCTGACGCGCGCCTTCCACGCGAAGGCCGACATCCCCGCCGTGCTGCGGGACGCACCGCCGCAGCTGCGGATCCGCCAGGCGGAGGTGCTGGGCCCGTCGCCGCTGCTCCTGTCGGCGCTGGAACGGCGTTTGTACGAGGCGGGGTTGACGCCCGCCGACAAGTCCTCGACCGGGGTCGTGCTGGCCTCGGCGGGGTCCACCGACCCGGAGGCGATCGCAGTGATCGCAGAAATCGCGCGGGAGTGGCGGCACACCGGTTGGTGCGCCGTGCGGCCTGCGTTCGCCTCCGCATCCCTGCCGCGCACCGAGGACGCGGTCCAAGAGCTCAGGTCCCTGGGCTGCTCGAAGATCGCCGTGGCCCCGTACGTCCTGGCCCCCGGCTTCCTGCCGGACCGGATCGCGCGGGGCGCGGCCGAGGCGGACGTACTCGCCGATGTGCTGGGCCCGGCGCCGGAGGTGGCAAGGGTGCTGCTGGAGCGGTACGACGAGGCGCGCGCGCCGCTGCTGAGTGCGGTCGGCGCCTGACCGTCACCTTGGCCGCTGCTCGCTGCGGTCGACGCCTGACCGTCTCCTTGATCGCCTTCACGGGGACAGCTGCGCCTCGTCGGCGAGTCGCACCAACTCCCCCATCGGCATCGATCCCGGTGCCCGTCGTTCGCGCGCGAAGGTGTCGGCGAGGCGCTGCAACAGCTCGTTCAGCGGGGTGGGTATGCCGTGCTGCCGTCCCAGCAGGACGATCTCGCCGTTGAGGTAGTCGGCCTCGATGGTGCCGGTGCCGCGGTTGAGGGACTGCCAGGAGGAGCCGCCGCCGCGTGGGGCGCCGTCGAGCGGCACCAGGGTGACCTTGTCGCCGCGCATCTCGCGCTGCCGCTCGACGCTCGCGTACGGGATTCCGGCGGCGTCCAGCACGGCCGCGCCCTCGGCCCGCACCCGCTCCAGCAGCGCCGCGGCCTCGTCGAGCGGTCCGGCGACGGCCTCGACGGCGTTGCCGAGGTTGGCCAGCAGCTTGGCGTACTGCCAGCGGGCCACGTCCGGTACGACCGGCGCCTCGAACCGCGACTTCTCCAGGTCGGCGGCGATCAGCCGGACGGTCTCGTCGGTGCCGTGGGGGTGGCGGCCGAGGTGCAGGATGCCGGTCAGCGGGGTGCCGGCGGCGCTGACGACGCCGGGTTCGATGTGGGTCGCGGGCAGCCAGACGCAGACGCCGTACACGCGACGGAACAGGCGGAGGGCGAGCCGTTGGCTCTCCACGCCGTTCTGCGCGCAGAGCAGCGGCAGCCGCTGGGCCGCCGTACCGCCGCCCGCCACCGGGGCCGGGGCCCAGGTCCGCAGCGCGGCCGCGCTGTCCTGGGTCTTGACGGCGAGGACGAGTACGTCGTCGGCGCGCAGTTCGCCGAGTGCCTCCGGCCCGTCGACCGTCGGCAGCCGGTGGGTGAACTCGCCGTCCGGCACCCTGAGCCGCAGTCCGCCGTCCCGCAGGGCCGCGTGGTGCGCGCCGCGTGCGACGAGGACCACCTCGTGTCCGGAGCCCGCGAGCCGCCCGCCGATGACGCCGCCGACCGCCCCCGCACCGATGATGATGTAGCGCATGGGACGAGCCTCGCACAGCCGTGTGTAATCTGCATCGAATGGTCCAGGAACGTTTCGTCATCGGCGGATCCGCACCGGTGCGGCGGCTCGGCTACGGCACCGCGCAGCTCACCGGACCCGGCTACTGGGGCCCGCGCGGCGACGCCCGGGAGGCGACCGCGGTCCTGCGACGGGCGGTCGAGCGCGGGGTCACGCTGATCGACACCGCGGACAACTACGGCCCTTCGATCGCGGAGGAACTGGTCGCCGAGGCCCTGCACCCCTATCCCGAGGGCCTGTTGATCGCCACGAAGGGCGGCGTCGTCCGCACCGGCGCCGACGCCTGGCACATCGAGGGGCGACCCGAGCAGCTGCGGGCGATGTGTGAGGCGAGCCTGCGCAGACTGCGGCTCGACACCATCGGCCTGTATCAGCTGCACCGCCTCGACCCGGACGTCCCCATGGCCGAACAGCTCGGTGCACTCGACGAGTTGCGGGCCGAGGGCAAGATCCGCCACATCGGTCTGGACACGGTCACCGTGCAACAGCTCACCCAGGCCCTGGAGTTGACCGACATCGCCTCCGTCCAGAACCGCTACAACCTCCTCGACCGCGCATGTGAGCCGCTGCTGAAGCTGTGCGAGACCCGCGGGATCGCGTTCCTGCCGTGGTTCCCGCTGGGCAACGGGTCGTTGACGTCACATCCGGTGTGCGCCCCGATCGCCGCCGCCCACGGTGCGACACCCGGCCAGATCGCCCTGTCCTGGCTCCTGCACCACTCCCCCGCACTCTGCCCGACACCGGGCACCGGCTCCCTCCTACACTTGGAGGAGAACCTCGACGCCGGCGCCGTACGGCTGACGGAGTCCGATCTGGCCCGGCTGGCGGAATCGGCTTGAATCTTCCGCGCGAGCCGGTGAACTCGCCCGCGTCGTACGGAACCTGATCATCCATCGGGCTGCGGGACACCGGTTCGGATCGCGGTCTCCGCGGCCGCCTGCGGCTCAGTCACCGGTCATCTCCACGAGCTTGACCACCGTGTTCCAGTTGCGGCTGGTCGCGATCACACCCTTGTTGAGCCGGGGCTTGGACAGGTGTTCGGCGAGCTTGGAGCGGCCCAGGCCGTTCGGTGCGTAGAGATAGAGCGCGCGGTCACCGAGCCGGAATTCCTCGGGGAGGTAGGCGGTCCGATCGATCTCGGCGAAGCGCTCTGCGTCGATGGGTGCGGAGAAGTATGTGACGTGGAGTTGTTTGGCCTCTAGATCGGCGGCCGGGAAGGGACAGGCATCGGCGATCGTCTTCAGGTAGGCGTGGTCGCGCACGATCACGTCGACACCGAAGCCGAAGTGCTTCTCGATGGCCCGCGTCAGCTCCGCGGCGAGCGACTCCGTGTCGCCGTGGCCGCTGGAGAAGACGGCCTGGCCGCTCTGGAGATAGGTGCGTACGGCGTCGTGGCCGAGGCCCTCCATGAGTGTGCGCAGCTCGGCCATCGGGACCTTCCTGCTGCCCCCCACATTGATTCCGCGCAGCAGCGCCGCATACGTCGTCATCAGCTCAGCCTATGCGGCCGTCGTGCCCCGTGGGGGTGAGCACGACGGCCGCGTCCGCGCGGAGGCGGACTGCGCGAAACTCTCGCCGATCGGCGGGGCGGGATCAACCGCAACAGGATCCTGTGACTTATTCAACAGGTTGTGCAAGGGCGGGAACGGCAGGGCGGAGGACTGGTGACCGGGGGCGGACACCCTGGTCCCCGTCCCCGAGAACCCCGGGTACATGTAGGGGGTCACGGTCCTCCCCAGTGCGGAGACGTCGGGGTCCGGGGGGATGAGTCCCGGCCGCGGCACCTCACCGGGCAGCACGACGAGATGCGTTTATCCGGCCCATACCTTCGAAACGAAAGGTGACGGCAGGGGGCCGGCACCGCTGACGAGGGGGCAAGCCCGTCATGGGGAACGGAGATATACGGGTGCGGGGCATCGCCGCGCGGGCCGGCGGCTGGAGCGCCCGGCACCGATGGGCTGCCGTCGGAATCTGGGTGCTGTTCGTCGTCCTGGCGATGGGGCTCGGCTCGGCGGCGGGCCGGGTCGATGTGAAGGACAGCGACCAGCTCAAGGGCGAGACGCACACCGCCGCCACGATCATCGAGGACGCCGGGATCGACGAGCCGGCCGGTGAGACCGTCCTGGTCCAGGCGAAGGACGGCGGCGTCAAGGCCACCGACTCCGACTTCCGGGCCGCCGTCGAGTCCGTGGTCAAGGCGGTCGAGGCGACCGGTGAGGTCACGGACGTGACATCGCCGTACGAAACGGACACGATCTCGAAGGACGGCCGCAGCGCGCTCGTGCAGTTCGACATGCGCGGTGACGCCGAGACGGCGGGCGAGCGGGTGGAGCCGGTCCTGAAGGCCGTCGAGGACGTCCAGAAGGACCACGGGTCGCTGCGGATCGAGGAGATCGGCAGCGCCAGCATGAACAAGACGTTCGACGACGCCTTCGGGGACGACTTCAAGAAGGCCGAGTTCTCAGCGGTGCCCGTGGCCCTCGGCATCCTGCTCATCGCCTTCGGCGCGCTGGTGGCGGCGCTGCTGCCGGTGCTGCTGGCGATCACCGCGATCATGGCCACGATGGGCCTGATGGGCATCGTCAGCCATGTGATGCCGATGAGCGAGACCGCCAACTCCGTGATGCTGCTGGTCGGTCTGGCCGTCGGTGTCGACTACTGCCTGTTCTATCTGCGCCGTGAGCGCGAGGAGCGGGAGGCCGGCCGGGACGCGCAGACCGCGCTGCGGGTGGCCGCCGCCACCAGCGGGCGCGCGATCATCGTCTCGGGTGTCACGGTGTGCGTGGCCATGGCGGGCATGCTGTTCACCGGACTCGCCGAGTTCGAGGCGATGGGCCTGGCCTCGCTGATGGTCGTGGCGGTCGCCATGGTCGGGTCCGTGACCGTCCTGCCCGCGCTTCTCTCCCTGCTGGGCGGGCGCGTGGAGAAGGGCCGGATTCCGTTCCTGCGCCGCCGGCGGCGGGGCGGCGGCTCCGAGAGCCGGTTCTGGACCGCCGTTCTCAAGGGCGTGCTCGCCAAGCCCGTCGTCTCCGTCGTCGTGGCGGCCGGTGCGTTGCTGGCGATCACGGCTCCGGCGGTGGGCATGAAGACACAGAACCTCACACTGGACCAGGAGTTCGGCGACTCGCTGCCCATCGTGCAGACGTACAACCGCGTCAACGACGCCTTCCCCGGCGGCTCCGAGCCCGCCGAGGTGGTCGTCAAGGCCGATGACATCAACGCTCCCGAAGTGCGGTCCGCGATCGCCGACTTCCGTGAGCAGGCCATCGGTTCGGGCGCCTCGCGCGGCCCGGTCGAGATCAAGCTGCACGACGCGCAGAACGTCGCCTTCGTCTACGTCCCACTGGTCGGCGGCTCCGACCTGGACAAGGCGGGCGCGAGCCTGGACAAGCTGCGCGACGACGTGCGGCCTGCCACGCTCGGCAAGGTCGACGGCGTCGAGGCGCCGATCACCGGACAGGTCGCCGGCTCGAAGGACTTCAACGACCAGCTGGCCGGAGCGGTCATCCCGGTCTTCGCGTTCGTCGTGGTCTTCGCCTTCCTGCTGATGCTGCTGTGCTTCCGCTCGCTGACGATCGCGATCACCTCGATCGTGCTGAACCTGCTGTCGGTGGGCGCGGCGTACGGCATCCTCGTCGCCGTCTTCCAGCACGGCTGGGGCGCGTCGCTGGTGGGTGCGGAGGGCGTCGGCGCCATCATCACCTGGCTGCCGCTGTTCCTCTTCGTGATCCTGTTCGGCCTGTCGATGGACTACCACGTGTTCGTGGTCTCGCGGATCCGCGAGGCGCGGCTGCGCGGCCGTACGACGAAGGACGCGATCCAGCACGGTGTGGTCACCACGGCCGGTGTCGTCACCAGCGCCGCGGTCATCATGGTCGCCGTGTTCGCGATCTTCGGGACGCTGTCGATGCAGTCCATGAAGCAGATGGGCGTGGGTCTCGCGGCCGCGGTGCTCATCGACGCGACGATCATCCGGGGCGTGCTGCTCCCGGCGGTGATGGCGCTGCTGGGCGAGCGCAACTGGTATCTGCCGAAGTGGCTGAACCGGATGCCCGACCTCACGCACGACGAGGCGCCCGAGGCCGTCACGCGGGGAGCTGCGGCGCGGGACGACGAGGGTGAGCGGATCAGGGTCTGACCCAAGGACCGCGGGGGTGTGAACTCCCGCTGACAGAGGGCCCGTTGACCACAGGGGAGTCAACGGGCCCTCGCTTGCTCACTTCTGGGGCAGCTCCGCCTCGATGAGGTCGACCGCACGCCGGGTGCCGCCCTCCTGGGCCATCTCGGCCTGGAGGTCCTTCAGCCGCCGGGCGACCTCGGGGTCGTCGACGAGCTCGAGGGCGACGGTGCGCAGGGCGTCGGCGGTCGCCTCCTCCGTGGGGAGCCGGCGGGCGACGCCCAGGGCCTGGAGCATGTCCGCGTTGCCGAACTGGTCCACCATCTGCGGTACGGCGATCATCGGCGTGGCCGTCGCCATTCCCTCCTGGCTGCCGCCCGCCCCGGCGTGGGTGACGAACAGGTCGGCCTGCCTGAGCACCGCCAACTGCGGTACCCAGGACCGTACTTCCACGTTCGCCGGTACGTCCCCCAGCTCCGCCGGGTCGACATGCCGGCCGATCTGGAGCACCAGGTGCCAGCCCGGCAGCTCACCGAACGCCTTGGCACACTCCCGATAGAAGGCCGGCTGTTTGGTGAAGGACGACCCGAGCGACACCAGCACGACCTTCTCGGCGCCGGCGGGCCGCTGCCAGTCGCCCTCCGCGGTGCGGTCGCCCTGGCAGGCGCCGACGAACGTGTACACGCTCTCGTCGACCCGGTCGGCATTGGGCTGAAGCGCCTTCGGGATGAGGACGAGGGAGCGGGCGGGGCGGCCGACGAAGGGGTCGGGGTGCTCGGTGATCCCGTTCTCCTCCAGCCAGTTGTGGAACCTGGCGTAGTAGGCGCGTCCCCGCTCGGTCTTCTTCGGTTCCTCCCACATCGGTTCGCCGACCTCTTCCTCGTAGCCCTCCCAGGCGACGAGGTTCGGCGAGAGCGAGATCGCGGGCACCCCCCAGCGGTGGGCGAGGACGCGCGCCGGGTAGGCGGTGATGTCCTGAAGCACGAGGTCCGGCTCGTCGCCCTCGTACGCCGCGATCAGCTGCGGCAGCGCCTGGATCGCGTCGTCGAGGAACGGCTCGACGTTGTCCAGCAGGGTGCTCCCCCACGCCTCCGGGTCGTCGTCGGGCGAGGGCAGCGTCGAGTTCCACACCTTGGGCTCGGCGCCGGTCTCGGCGACCTTCTCGGCGAACACCGGGGGGATCGCGTAGGTCACCCGGTGTCCGCGGGCGACGAGCTCGCGGATCACCTCGAGGCTCGGGTTCACGTGGCCGTGGGCGGCGATGGAGAACATGGCGATGTGGGCGCGAGTGGTCATGCCGTCGACCGTATGCGAGACGATACGTCTCGTGCAACCTGTATAGGGCCCGTTGTGCTTCACCGCTGATAGCGCGCCAGCACCAGGTTTCCGTCCTCCTCCAGCCGCTCCCGCAGCTCGTCCGGTCCTATCGCCCCGCTGTAGTACTCCTGGAACGCCGGGGTGGCCACCTTGTCCTTCCACTCGGGGTAACCCCGGACGGACTGTGCGGGTGCCGAGCGGAGGTGGGCGGCGAGGGCGGTGCCGGTGGCCCAGTCGTGCTCGGTCGTGTGCAGGGCCGGGTCCTTCAGGGCCTGTGTGCCGGTGGGGAGCATCCAGTCGCCCAGCGCCAGCCGGACCATGTTCTCCGGCCGGAGCAGGAAGTCGATGAACTCGGCGGCCTGCTTCTTGTGCGGGCTGTCCTCGGCGACGGACAGTGTCTGCGGACTGACCCCCTGGGCGAGCCCGTCGGCCCCCGCGGGGGCGGGCAGCACCTGCCAGTCGAAGCCCTCGGGTGCCTGCTGCACGATCTGCTGACGGTACGAGAAGCCGAGCGGGACCATCGCGTACTTCCCGCCGAAGAACCCGGGCAGGGTGTCCGAGCCGCCGCTGCCGAGGGTCGTGGGCGAGGCGCTGCGGTCGGTGTTGACCTGCTCGTGAACGGTGTCCGGCACCACCTGGTCGGCCGCTTCGAAACGCACGGTGACCTTGCCTTCGGCGTCCCGGTGGAACAGCTGCCCGCCGGCCGAAAGCGACAGGTTGAGCGTGGCGGAGACGGGCTCCTTGAGCGGCCAGGCCACCCCGTACTTCCCGTCGCCGCTCAGCTCCTCGGTGACCTGGCGGAACTCGGCCCAGCTCCAGGGCTCTTCGGGCGTGGGGATGCGCACCCCCGACTTCTTCAGCCATTCGGCGTTGGCGATGAGCACGCGTGGCTCCTGGAGGAACGGCACTCCGTAGATCCCGTCGCCGAAGGTCGTCGTCCGCCAACTGCGCTGCGGGATGTCGGACTTCAGCCGCTGGGGCAGCAGATCGGTCAGGTCGGCCAGATAGCCGCCGTACGCGAAGTCGGCGAGGTCGTCCGAGGCGTCGTGGATGATGTCCGGCGCCTCACCGCCCTCGAAGGAGGTGAGCAGCTGGTCGTGCACGCTGTCCCAACTTCCCTGTACGTACTCGACCTTGACGTCGGGATGGGACGCGTTCCACTGCTCCACCAGCTCCTTGTTGGCGGCGACGGACTCCTCCTGCCAGGCGAGGGACTGGAAGCGCAGCGTGATGCGGCCGTCCTCGGCCCTGTCGTCGCCGCCGGTGCAGCCGGTGAGCAGCAGGGTCAGGACGAGGCCGAGGGTGAGAATCCATCGGGGCCTCATTCGGCTCCAGGGGTTCCGCATTCCGCTCCATGGGGTTCGCATCAGCTCTTCACCGCCCCGGTGAGCATGCCGCCCGTGATCCGTCGCTGGATGATCGCGAAGACGACCAGTGAGGGCAGGGTGGCGAGGAACGCGGCGGCGGCCAGCGGGCCGAGGTCGGCGACGCCCTCCGCGCCGATGAAGTGGGTGAGCACGACCGGCAGGGTCTGCTTCTCCGGCGTCTTGAGCAGCACCAGCGCGAAGAAGAACTCGTTCCACGCGGTGATGAACGCGAACAGCGCCGTCGCCACGATCCCCGGCGCGAGCAGCGGCGCGGTCACCGAGACGAGGGTGCGCAGCCGCCCGGCGCCGTCGACGGCAGCCGCCTCCTCCAATTCGGCCGGCACCGCGCGTACGTACCCGACGAGCATCCACAGCGCGAAGGGCAGCGCCCACACGACGTACACCATGACCAGTCCGGGCACGGAGTTGATCAGCCGCAGGTTCTTCAGCACCAGGAACAGCGGGATGATCACCAGCACGATCGGGAAAGCCTGGCTGACGACCACCCAGCCGGTCGCGGCCTGGGCGAGCCGGGTGCGGTGCCGGGCCATGACGTACGCCATCGGTGTCGCGATCAGTACGGCGATCACCGCGGCCCCGAGCGCCGCGACAAGGGAGTTGAGCGCGGCGTGCAGCAGCGGCTGTTCGTCGAAGGCCTGGCGGAAGTTGGCCAGGGTGGGATTGTCCGGGATCCAGGTGGGGTGCAGGCTGCCCAGCTCGCGTGGCGGTTTGAAGGCGGTGGAGATCAGCCAGAGGAAGGGGAAGGCGAGGAAGACGAGATAGGCGAGCAGCGCGACGTACTGGCCCGCGCGGGCTGTTGGGCTGGTCCTCATGTGTCCCGCTCTCCCCTCAGTCGGCCGACGAGGAAGACGGCGAGGAGCACCGAGATCACCGCCACCATCACGCATCCCATCGCTGCCGCGTAGCCGAACTGCCCGTAGCGGAAGGCCTCTTCGTAGGCGAACAGCATGGGCAGGCGGGTGCGGCCGCCGGGTCCGCCGCTGGTCAGCACGTAGACCAGCGCGAACGAGTTGAAGTTCCAGATGAAGTTGAGCGCCGTAATGGCGAGCGCGACCGGTCTGAGGGCGGGCCAGGTGACCGTACGGAACCGGCGCCAGGCGCCCGCGCCGTCCATCGCCGCCGCCTCGTGGAGTTCGCGCGGGGTGTTCTGAAGTCCGGCGAGCAGGGCCACCGTCGTCTGCGGCATGCCCGCCCAGACGCCGACGACGATCACAGCGGGCAGGGCGGTCGCCAGGCCGCTGAGCCAGTCGCGTCCGTCGCCGAGGCCGAGGTCGCGCAGGGTTTCGTTGAGGATGCCCGCGTCCGGGTTGTAGACGAGCCGCCACATCACGCCGACGACCACCTCGGGCATCGCCCACGGGATGATGGCGAGGGCGCGGGCCAGCCATCTCAGGCGCAGCTCCTGATTGAGCAGCAGGGCGAGACCGAGGGCGAGCAGGAACTGCGGCACGGTCACGCCGACGGCCCAGACCAGCCCGATCCGGAACGAGTCCCAGAACAGCGTGTCGTGCAGCAGGTCACGGAAGTTGAGCGTGCCGATCCACTCGGTGGGCTCGGTGCGGCCCGACTGGGCGTCGGTGAACGCCAGCAGGATTCCGTACAGCAGCGGTCCGACGCTCAGCACGAGGATCGGGATCAGCGCGGGCAGCACCAGGAACCAGGCACCGTGGCCGTCGGCCCGGTGTTCCCGGCCGGTGGTCGGCGCGCGTTTCGCCGCCCCTCTCACCTCGGTCACCAATGTCACGGAATCAACCCCTTTGCGCGGCTCGAACGGGCCCCGTCATGGTCGTGAAGGCGATCGGTGGCGTCAAGACACCGTGCGCCCGGCGCGACCTGTGCGAATGCGACACTGACCGGCGGATGGCGGGAAGGTGACGCCGTATGCACACGCACAGGGATCACACGGAGGCGGACGATGGACGAGGCACGGGCGCGGGACGTACTGGCCGCGGCAGGGGTGCTGCCCGTCCCGGCACGGGACGCGCGGTTGCTCGCCCTGGGTGAGAACGCCGTGTTCGCCGCCGGTGACCTGGTCGTCAAGGTGGGCCGGGACGCCGAACTCCTGGACCGGGCCCGGCGGGAACTGGACATCGCGCTCTGGCTCGACGCTGCGGCCGTGCCGGCGGTGCGCGCCGCCGAGCCCGAGGCGCGGCTGGTCGAAGGGCATCCGGTGACCCTGTGGCACCGGCTGCCCGATCGGGTACGGCCCGCGGAGCCGCGGGATTTGGCCGAACTGCTACGGGTCGTCCACGCCCTGCCCTCCCCCTCCTTCGAACTGCCGCCCCGCGAGCTGCTGGGCGGTGTGGAACGCTGGCTGCGGCTCGCCGGCGACGCGATCGACCCTGCGGACGCGACCTATCTGCGCGAGCGCCGCGACGGCTTCGCGGCGGCGGCCTCCGCCCTCACCCCGCAGCTGCCGCCCGGCCCGATCCACGGCGACGCACTGCCCCGCAATGTGCACATCGGGCCGGACGGTCCGGTCCTGGTCGACCTGGAGACCTTCTCCGCCGATCTGCGCGAGCACGACCTGGTGGTCATGGCCCTCTCCCGCGACCGCTACGGGTTGCCCGCGGCGGCCTATGACGCGTTCACCGAGGCGTACGGCTGGGATGTGAGCGAGTGGTCGGGCTGCTCGGTGCTGCGCGGGGCCCGCGAGACGGCGAGCTGCGCGTGGGTCGCCCAGCACGCACCGACCAATCCCAAGGCCCGGGGCGAGTTCGAACGCCGGGTGGCGTCACTGCGGGACGGGGACGAGTCGGTGCGCTGGTATCCGTTCTGAGCGCCTGTTGGTCGGGGGCCTGTCGTTGTCGGGCGGCTACGGGCCCTATGCGGCTGGTCGCGCCCACGCGGCGGAGCCGCATATCGATGCAGCCCCGCGCCCCCTTGGGGCGCTTCCGGAGCACGGCGACTCAAACCGGCTCGTCCGCGGGCTCCCGCAGCGGCCAGCTGCCGTCGATCACCGCGGTCGTATCTCCCTTGCGGCGCAGGAAGTCCTGGAAGTCCGCCGCCCGTTCCGCGAACCACTCGATCTGGCGACGGTGCAGTTCCGCCGGGCCGAGGGATGCGACCTTGGGGTGGCGCTCGGCTATCGCGCAGGCCAGTTCGGCCGCGGCGAGGGCGTCGGCCATGGCGTCGTGGGCGGAGTCGAGTGCGACTCCGTACTCCGAGCAGACCGCTTCCAGGTTGCGCTTGCCGCGGCGGTAGCGGTCGACGGACCGGTCGATGGTGTACGGGTCGATGACCGGGGCGGGGTCGCGGCCGCCCAGTCGGTCACGCAGCGACGGCAGGCCGTGGCGCCGCAGCTCGGCGGCGAGCAGGCTCAGGTCGAAGGCGGCGTTGTAGGCGACGACCGGGACGCCCGTCTTCCAGTACGTCACCAGGACGTCCGCGATGGCGTCCGCGACCTGGTCGGCCGGCCGGCCCTCGGCGGCCGCGCGCTCATTGCTGATGCCGTGGACCGCCACGGCGTCCGCCGGGATCTCCACTCCCGGATCCGCCAGCCACTCCCGGCGCCCCATCGGCTGCCCGGCCCTGACCTCGATCACGGCCGCTGTGACGATCCGCGCCTCGCGCGGGTCCGTGCCCGTCGTCTCCAGGTCGAAGCCGATCAGCAGCTCTCGGTGCCAGCCCATGCCTGGCCCCCCTTCTCGGTGGTGCTTTCCCCCAGATGTCTCCACGATCCCATGTGCCACTGACAATCAGAGGACCGCATTCCGCTTACCCGGCGGGGGACTTGTCAGGACACCGGCCGCGAATCCGCCCAAGCCAGCTCGAACTCCTCGCGATACGTCGGGAACAGTCCGCTCTCATCCACTTCGCCCGGCTTGACCACCTTGTTGCCGTTGCGCAGCACCAGCACCGGCGCCTCCATGCCCCGCGCCCGCCGCAGATAGGACTGCACGACCGCGATCCCGTCCGAGCCGTCGCCGTCGACCAGGTAGGCCGTGAAGCGCGGCGTCTCGTCGTAGACCTGGATCTCGAAGGCGCCCGGGTCCCGCAGCCTGGACCGCACCCGCCGCATGTGCAGGATGTTCATCTCGACCGCGCGGCTCAACTCGCCCCGCTTGATGCCGAGTTCGCGCTCGCGGCGCTTCACCGCGCTGGAGGCGGGGTTGAGGAACAGCAGCCGAACCCGGCAGCCCGACTCGGCCAGCCGGACCAGCCGGCGCCCGGAGAAGTTCTGCACGAGCAGGTTGAGGCCGATACCGACGGCGTCGAGACGGCGGGCGCCGCCGAAGATGTCCTCGGCGGGGAACTGCCGCATCAGCCGCACCCGGTCGGGGTGCACGGCGACGACATCCGCGTACCGGTCGCCGACGAGGTCCTCGACCGCGTCGACGGGCAGCCGGCGCGCGGACGGGACGTCGCCGCCCGTGCCGAGTATCTCCAGGAGACGGGCGGAGGCCCGCTCGGCCTGGTTGAGGACGGCCTCGGACAGCGCCCGGTTGCGGGAGACGACGTTCCGGGTGACCTCCAGCTCGTCCAGGGCGAGTTCGACGTCCCGGCGCTCGTCGAAGTAGGGCTCGAAGCACGGCCAGTGCTGCACCATCAGCTCGCGCAGCTGCGGCAGGGTGAGGAAGCTGAGCACGTTGTCGTCGGCCGGGTCGAGCAAATAGCCCTTGCGGCGGCTGACTTCGCGTACGGCGACCGCGCGCTGCACCCACTCCTGCCCGGCGGGGCCGGCCGCGGCGACCACCCACTCGTCGCCGTGGACGGGTTCGTAGATGGGACGCAGAACAGCGGCCACGACCGCGCGCAACCGCTGTTCGACGAGATTCAGCCAGATGTAGGCCCGGCCGGCTCGCTGGGCGCGCGTACGCACCTCACGCCATGCGTCGGCGTCCCAGTCCAGCTCCGGCCCGATGGAACCCGTGTCCATCGGCCGGGCCAGGGACACCGTGCCGGGCGGGACGTCTGCGGAGTTCCCCTCGTGACCCTCGTCACCAGGGGGCAACTCCAGCCCTCCCGAGCCCACCCGCGCACCGCCTTCCGCTCCCCCGAGCACTCCCCGTCTCAACGATCAAGGAAGGGTACTCCGGGAGTGGTCGGCGGTGCAGCAGGATGGACGGACCGTTTCTCAACTGCGCGGCCGCCAGTGGCCGTTCTGCCACCCGAGCTCGGCGGGAGTGAGCGGATTCATGGCCGTGACGTCCCTGGGGGCGATGGAGAAACCCTGCCAGTGGACCGGCATGGGCTGCTGGTCCTCGTCCCGGGCGATGTGGTGGAAGCCGACGTTCATCCAGACGATCGGGTGCGTGAGGTCCTGGCCGCCCACCCACTTGTCGACGGACTTGCCCGCTCCCGTACCGCAGTTGCCCGTGTTGTTGCTGGCGAACTGCTCGCACTTGTTGTACTGGGTGAAGTACAGGTCGTGCTTGGTGAAGCTGCGCCCCGGGTACTTGGTGCTGACGCCGGGGACGATCTCGTACGACCTCGGGTGCTGGTCCTTGTTCTTGCCGGTCGCGCTGACCACCCGCCACCAGCGGTAGTTCTTGGCGTCGCCCGCGAGTTCCTTGGTGACCTTGGTGCGGGTGGTCTTGGTGCTCGGGGCCTGCTGACCGGCGCCGGGGGCGGTGACGGCCGAGTCGTACTGCTCGATCCCGTTCTTGGAGGAACCGTCGAGCCCGAAGTCGAG
This sequence comes from Streptomyces sp. NPDC051963, assembly GCF_044593495.1. Classification (NCBI taxonomy): domain Bacteria; kingdom Bacillati; phylum Actinomycetota; class Actinomycetes; order Kitasatosporales; family Streptomycetaceae; genus Streptomyces; species Streptomyces sp. NPDC051963. The sequence continues at coordinate 490,157 of NZ_JBIUCC010000004.1, forward strand.
CCGCCAGAAGACGTTGTGGCTGTGGCTGGTGGCCTTCGCCTGATCACCCTTGCCGATGGGCCAGCCGCGTCCGTCGCCGGCGTCGTAGTCCTCGTAGGAGAGGCTGCCGGTCGCGCCGACGTTCATGTTGACCGTGCCGTCGTCCTGGAAGCGCCACTCGGTCATGTACTCGTACCAGCCGACCTGGTTGACCGTGTAGACGAGGAGGTCCTTGCCCTGGGCCTGGTAGACCTTGGTCGCGCTGTCGCCCTGCATACGGTAGGCGTGGCCGCGGGAACGGGTGGTGGTGCACAGGCCCTTGACGTTCGGCTGCTGCGGATCGAAGGAGTCCGGGACCTTGACCGTCTTGATGGTGCCGCCGGGGCACTCGCCGGGCGCCAGGTTCATGAGCCCCTGGGCGAAGCCGAAGCCCGTCAGGTCGTCGTACTCGACGCTTCCGTCGTCGTAGGGGACATGTATCTGCCCGAGCCTGCCGCTGTTGAGGACCTTGATCGGCTTGGTCTCGCCCTTGGGCTGATAGGAGATCTTCTCCAGGACGAGCCCGGCGTATTTGTCGTAGCGCCAGCACATCCGCCAGGTCGTACCGCCCGAGAGCTTCTGCTCGATGCGGTACGCGGCACTGCAGTCCGCGGCCGCCGCGGCAGCGGTCTTCGGCTGTGCGGTGGCCGGTCCCGCGGCGGTCGTGACGCCGGCGGCCAGCGCGGCCAGCGACAGGCCCACGGCCCCCGTCCGGCGGGCACGGCTGATTCTCCGCGGCCGGAGGCCGCCAACAAAACTCTGCACGTGCATGAAGAAAGGACTCCCTTACAGGAAGAACAGAGGTGGAAAGTGAACGCAGGGCGGGTCAGTCGCGGCTGAGCGCGGCGACCTTGCGGGCGCTCAGGTCGATCACGAGGGAGCGGGCGTCGATCCAGGAGCCGTTCTTGATCTTGGGGAACAGCCGCACACAGCGGTGCTCGCCGCACTGGTCGAGTACGGCGGGCTGCCCGCCCGGAACGGCCCGGTACACCGCGCCGGCGAGCAGCAGCTGGTCCGGCGAGGTCAGCTCCTTGTCGACGGCGTCCTTGTAGTCGGCCTTCAGGCCCGCGCCCAGCGGGTCGTCGATCAGAAGCTGTGCGGCCTCGGACAGCTCGGCACGGCTCAGCGGCGGCTGCACCCCGTGCTGCGTGCCGGTCTGCTCGACCTTCCCGGTGTCGAGGTTGACGGTCCTGGTGACGAGCGTGTCGTCCTTGTAGTCGTAGAACGTCACGTCCGCGCGTCGGGGCGCGTCGGGGTCGTCCACCTCGCCGGCCTCCGGCTCGGCCAGGTCGACACTCAGCCGCTGCGGGCCGCGCTTCCCCTCGGCGTTCTCGCTGGAGTTGAACAGCTGCGGACTGACCGCGAGCCGCTCGACCCGCTTCATCTCGTCGTCGGTGAGCGGGTCCCGGCCCGTGCCCTTGTCCCCCTGGGCCGGTGCCTCCTCCACGACCCCGGGCCGGACATCGGCCTGCCCCTGTCCCTGCCCCTGGGCGGCCTGCTGAGCGCCCGCCTTGTTCCCTCCCGAGTCGTCGGCCCCCGCCGTGCCCGGCAGGGTCACCGCGACCATCGCGGCGGTCCCGGCCACCGCGATGGCCGCACCGGCCACCACCTTGCCCAGATGGCGGTGCACTGCATTGCGCACGTTGATCCCCCTACTCCCCCTGGAATCCCGGGAGTACGTGTTTGCCCCACTGGTACGCCCTTGCTTGGCATACCCGCGTCTGCACTGGTCGCTCGGTAAGAGGGACGTAAGTCATAGGAGGTTCCCTCACTTTCGGGGAGACTCGGGTCCAAGGCGCCCCCGACGGCGGGGCACACCTGAAAGAGTCGTATCCATGCAGGTCTGGCCTGGAGAGGCGTATCCACTCGGTGCCACGTACGACGGCGCCGGGACCAACTTCGCGGTCTTCACGGAGGCCGCGGACCGAGTAGAGCTGTGTCTGCTGCACGACGACGGCTCGGAGACGGCGGTGGAACTGCGGGAGAGCGACGCGTTCGTGCGGCACGCGTACGTGCCGGGCGTCATGCCGGGGCAGCGGTACGGATTCCGTGTGCACGGCCCGTACGCCCCCGAGCGCGGTCTGCGCTGCAACTCCGCGAAGCTGCTGCTCGACCCGTACGCGCGCGCGATCAGCGGTTCCATCGAGTGGGGCGAGGAGGTGTACGGCTACCACTTCGGAGCCCCCGACAAGCGCAACGACCTGGACTCGGCACCGCGCACCATGTCGTCGGTCGTGGTCAACCCGTACTTCGACTGGGGAGACGACCGGCGGCCGCGCACCGAGTACCACCACACGGTGATCTACGAGGCGCACGTCAAGGGCCTGACGATGCGGCACCCGGGGCTGCCGGAGGAGCTGCGCGGCACCTACGCGGCCCTGGCGCATCCGGCGGTCATCGAGCATCTCACCGAGCTGGGCGTCACCGCGCTGGAGCTGATGCCGGTCCACCAGTTCGTGAACGACCACCGTCTGGTGGACATGGGTCTGAACAACTACTGGGGCTACAACACGATCGGCTTCTTCGCCCCGCACAACGCGTACGCCTCCTGGGGCGACCGCGGCCAGCAGGTCCTGGAGTTCAAGTCGGCGGTGCGGGCGCTGCACGAGGCCGGCATCGAGGTCATCCTGGACGTGGTCTACAACCACACGGCGGAGGGCAACCATCTGGGCCCGACGCTGTCCTTCCGGGGTCTGGACAATCCGCAGTACTACCGGCTGGCGGACGACCCGCGCTACTACATGGACACCACGGGCACCGGCAACTCCCTGCTGATGCGCTCCCCGCACGTGCTTCAGCTGATCATGGACTCGCTGCGCTACTGGGTCACCGAGATGCACGTCGACGGCTTCCGCTTCGACCTCGCGGCGACGCTGGCCCGGCAGTTCCACGAGGTGGACCGGCTGTCGTCGTTCTTCGACCTGGTCCAGCAGGACCCGGTGGTCTCGCAGGTGAAGCTGATCGCCGAGCCGTGGGACGTGGGCGAGGGCGGCTACCAGGTGGGCAACTTCCCTCCGCTGTGGACCGAGTGGAACGGCAAGTACCGCGACACGGTCCGTGATGTCTGGCGGGGCGAGCCGCGCACGCTGGCGGAGTTCGCCTCCCGGCTGACCGGCTCGTCCGACCTCTACCAGGACGACGGTCGGCGGCCCCTGGCCTCCATCAACTTCGTGACCTGCCACGACGGGTTCACCCTGCACGATCTGGTGTCCTACAACGACAAGCACAACCAGGCCAACGGCGAGGACAACCGGGACGGCGAGAGCCACAACCGGTCCTGGAACTGCGGGGCGGAGGGCGAGACCGACGACCCGGGCGTCCTTGAGCTGCGGCAGCGTCAGATGCGGAACTTCGTCGCGACGCTGATGCTGTCCCAGGGCGTGCCGATGATCAGCCACGGCGACGAGTTCGCGCGCACCCAGCGCGGCAACAACAACGCCTACTGTCAGGACAGTGAGCTGGCCTGGGTCGCGTGGCCCGAGGACGGCAGTGAACTGCTGGACTTCACGCGCGCGATGGTGTGGCTGCGCAAGGACCATCCGGTCTTCCGCAGGCGGCGCTTCTTCCACGGACGGCCCGTGGAGGGCACCCACGACGAGCTGTCGGACATCGCGTGGTTCACCCCCGAGGGCAAGGAGATGACCCAGCGCGACTGGGACTCGGCGCAGGCGTCGGCACTCACGGCGTTCCTCAACGGCAACGCGATCTCGGAGCCGGGATCGCGCGGTGAACGCATCGCCGACGACTCGTTCCTGCTGATGTTCAACGCCTCCCACAAGTCACTGGACTTCGTGGTGCCGGTCAACCACGGCCGGCAGTGGCAGGTGATCGTCGACACCGCCCGCCCGGACGGCGTCCCACCGGACCCGGACGCGAAGGTGCAGGCCGGGGACCGGCTGACGCTGGTGGACCGGAGCATGACGGTGTTGCAACGGCCCGTCTAGGAGGACGTGTTCGCCTTCTCGCCGGGCACGCGCGCGTGGCGGTTGCTCTCGGCGCGCACGGCGTACGGTGCCGGGCGCGCCGTCAGCGGCGTCGCGCCGGCGAGTGCGGCCGCGCCGCGGTGGCCGTACTCCGGATGGGCCAGTACGGCGACCGGGCCGACCAGGGCCGGCTCGGCGAGCCGTCCCACCAGCGGGGCGCAGGCCACCTGTCCTGGTGCGAGCGTGGTCGTCTTCGCTCGAAACCAGGCACACGCGCGTGGCAACCTGCACCGGGCGATGACACGAAAGAGGGCAGGGCGGGTACGTAGGTTTCCATGACACCTGAGCGTCCTGACCCGGTGGTGCCCACGGCCACCTACCGGTTGCAGCTCCAGCCCGACTTCCCGTTCGAGGCCGCCGCGGCTGCCGTACCGTACCTGGCCTCGCTCGGCGTCTCGCACCTGCATCTGTCCCCCGTCCTGGAGGCCGTCCCGGGCTCCGCACACGGCTACGACGTCGTGGACCACGCGCGCGTGCGCGGTGAACTGGGCGGCGAGGACGGGCTGCGCGCGCTGGCGCGCACCGCGCGGGAGCACGGTCTCGGACTGGTGGCGGACATCGTGCCGAACCACATGGCGATGGCCCCGCGCCACAATCACGCCCTGTGGGAGGTGCTCCGGGAGGGCCCCAAGTCGCCGTACGCGCGCTGGTTCGACATCGACTGGGAGGCACGGGGCGGCCGGATGCTGCTGCCGGTGCTCGGGCATCCGCTCGGCGCGGAGCTCGACGCCCTGGCGGTCGAGGGCGACGTCCTGCGCTACTACGACCACGTGTTCCCGCTGCGCGAGGGCACCGAGGAGCTGCCGCTGCCGCAGCTCCTGGACGCGCAGTGGTACCGCCCGGTGTGGTGGCGGCTGGCCCGTACGGAGCTGAACTACCGGCGGTTCTTCAGCATCTCGGAGCTCATCGGAGTGCGGGTGGAGGACCCGGAGGTCTTCGAGGCCACCCATGCCAAGATCCTTCAGCTGCTCCACGAAGGCGTGCTCGACGGGCTGCGCATCGACCACCCCGACGGACTCGCCGACCCCGACGGGTATCTGCGGCGCCTGAACGAGGCGACCGGCGGCCGCTGGACGGTGGTCGAGAAGATCCTGTCGGACGGTGAGCACCTTCCCGCCTCCTGGCCGGTGGCGGGCACCACCGGCTACGACGCCCTGCGGCACGTGGACGGCCTCTTCACGGATCCGGCGGGGTTCGGGGAACTCCTCGGCCAGTACCGGCGGTTCGCGGCCCCCCAGACCGACCGTGGCGGCCAGTGGGAGGCCACCGTGCGACGGGCGGCGTACAAGGTGCTCACGCATGAGCTGGCCGCCGAGGTCGAGCGGCTGACCCGGGACGCGGGCCGCCTGTGCGACGCGTCGCCGGACGCCGCGCTGCGCGACCGGGCTCCCTGGGCGCTGCGCACCGCCCTCCAGGAGCTCCTGGTCCGCCTCGAGGTCTATCGGCCGTACGAGTCCGGCGACGCCGCGTCCGTCGTCCACGAGGAGGCCGCTGCCGAGGCCCGGCAGGCCTTCGTCGTCCCCGAGGAGGCGGGCGCCGTCGACGTCGTGCGCGACCTGGTGCTCGGGCGGGCGGGTGACGGGCCCGGGCACGCCGAGTTCCGGGCACGGTTCGCACAGACCGCGTCCGCGCTGCGTGCGAAGTCCGTGGAGGACACGGCGTTCTACCGCTACGTGCCGCTGCTGTCGGCCACCGAGGTGGGCGGGAACCCGGGCAGCCCGGCCGTGTCACCGGAGGACTTCCACGCCTACTGCGCGCGCGTGCAGCGCGACTGGCCGGCGACCGGGACCGTCGTGTCGACGCACGACACCAAGCGCAGCGCCGACGTACGGGCCGCGCTGGCCGTGCTCACCGAGTCCCCGCAACGCTGGGCGGACGTCCTGGCGGAGGTGACCCGCACCGGCGACGGCGTCCCCGACGCGCAGCTGGCGTGGGTGGCCTGGCAGACCGTGTTCGGACTCGGCCCGGCGGACGCTGACCGTGTCCAGGGGGCGCTGCTCAAGCATGTGCGCGAGGCCGGGCTGTACACGAGCTGGACGGAGCAGGAGCCGCCGTACGAGGACGCGGTGGCCGCGTTCGTGGCGGCGGGGCCGTGCGGGGCGCCGGGCGGACAGGTGACCGACTTCCGCGCCGCGCTGGAGCCCCACATCCGGGCGAACGTGCTGGGCACCGCCCTGGTCCAGCTGACCATGCCCGGCGTGCCGGACCTGTACCAGGGCACGGAGAGCGAGTACCGGGCCCTGGTGGACCCGGACAACCGGCGGCCGGTCTCCTTCCCGCCGGACGATCCCGGCGACAAGGCCGAGGTGAGCGCGGCGGCCCTGCGGCTGCGCCGGCGGCGTGCCGACGTCTTCGGGGACTCCGCGACGTACGCGCCGCTGCCCGCGGAGGGTCCGGGGGCGGCGCACTGTGTGGCGTTCGTGCGATCCGGCGAGGTGGTGACCGCCGTGACCCGCTTGTCGCTACGGCTCACGGAGGCGGGCGGCTGGCGCGACACACTGCTGCCGCTTCCGCCGGGCCGGTGGACCGATGTGCTGGCTCCGGAACGGGAGTTCACGGGGCACGCGCGCGTGGATGAACTCTTCGAGCGGCTGCCGGTGGTGCTGCTGGAGGGGGTCGGCTAGAGCCGAGGGCTCGCGGGCCGCCCTGTACGGCGGCAAGCCGGGGCGGCTGCGTCCGGGCGAGCCCTCCGTGCCCGAGCCGGCCGCCGCAGCCCGCCGCCATACACCCATTCGGGTGAATTCCAGATGGGCGGCGGAGAGTCGCTGCGGTGAGCGCCGGGGCGCCCGCGCCCCGGGTCGGACGGGAACGGGCAACCCTGCTGGCACCAACGGCCCTACCGGCTGCCGGTAAATGCCTCTGGGCGCCCCCTGGAGCCTCCCCCGCCACCTCCTTGACACTGTCCGGCGACCGTGGGGTACTGCGGATTGCGAAGCCGGGCGGATGTGTCGGGGGTGAGTCTCCTGCCGGAGCTGCGCTACCCCACCGTTTCCGAACTTGTCTCATCCGCCCGGGCGTTGGCCGCGCACCGGCCCGGCCTCAGCGCCCTGAGACAAGTGGGGGTCTCCCGCGCGGGCAGACCCCTCCATCTGCTGTCGATGGGCCATGCCCGCCACGCCGTCCTGGTCGTCGCGGGCGCCCACTCCAATGAGCCGACCGGGGGCTCGACGGCTCTGGCCCTTGCGGAACGGGTGCTGCACGAGCGGCGGTTACGGGCCGACACCTCCTGGCACTTCCTGTTGTGCGCCGACCCCGACGGGGCGAGCCTGCATGTGACTCCGGCGCCGCGCAGCCTCCACGACTACCACCTCGGCTTCTTCCGGCCGGCCGGACCCGAGCAGCCGGAATGGTCTCCGTCCGTACTGCCGCCGGACCAGCTGCCGCCGGAGACCCGCGCCCTGACCCGCGTCATCGACGAACTGCGCCCCTACCTCCAGGTGACCCTGCACGGCACCGATCTGGGCGGCAGCTGGGTGCAGTTGACGAAGGACCTTCCCGGCCTCGCGGAGCCGTTCGCCAAGTCCGCGGCGGAGCTGCACATCCCGGTGGAGACGGGCGCCTCGGACGCCGCGGGCTGGCCCGCCTCCGGACCCGGGGTGCATGTGATGCCCGGCCCCGGCGCGGGCGCGGCGTATCCGAGCATGCCGGACGACGCACGGCACAGCACCTGGTACCACGTACACCGGTACGGCGGTCTGACCGCGGTCGTCGAGGTGCCGATGTGGGCGAGCGACCTGGTGGACGACCCGGCGCCGCATCCGGCTCCGGCGGCGGAGATGCGGCGGCTGGCGGGACGGCTGCTGCGCGACTCGCTGGAGGTGGAGCGGGTGCTCACCGAGGTGCTGCCGCGGCTCCATGGCGTCGACGGGCCGCTGCTGCGGGCCGCCAGGTGGGCACTGGAGCTGGTTCCGGGGCTGGCCGCGGACTGGATCCACACGGCGCCCGCCGACAATTCGATGGCGTACGTCGGCAGCGTGGACGCGTTCGGGCGCCGGCTGCCGCTGCGGGCGGCGGCCATGCTGCTGCGGGTCCTCCAGGAGAGCGGCGACCGCGCGGCGCCCCGGCTGGAGCGGCTCGTCGCGACCTGGAGCGACGCGTTCGCGGAGCGCTTCCGCGCCCGCTGGGTGCCGCTGGAGCACCAGGTCGAGCACCAGTCCCGTACGGTCGTCGCGGCGGTGCGGCACGCGCGCGACCGGGCCTCGTGACACACCGGGCGACTCCATGGGCGCGCTCTTCCCCGGCACGCACGCGCGCGTGCACCGGGCCGCCCGAGGTTCAGTCCTGGCGCCCGAACACCGACCCTGTCGACGCCGCCATCGCGCACGGGTTGGAGAAGGTCTTGGTGTACTGGACCGGCCGCCCGTTCCACTCCCCGCGCGCGGTGGCGGTCACCGGCGCGTAGATCATCGTGCAGAAGGTCTCCTTCTGCGGGATGCCGCCGATGTCGCCGCCCGCGGCCGTCAGTTCCGCACAGGCCTCGGCCGCGCGGGCGTGTCCCCGGGGCGGGTTGCACAGCAGCAGCTTGCCGGGCGCGTCACCGGCCCGGGCCTCGCTCTGGGCGACGGTGAGGTAGAGCCAGTTGCCCGGAGGGGCCACCTGGGTCGCCAGTGCCGGTGTCGCGGAGGCGACGAGGAGGGCGGCCGCCGCGAGCAGACCGCCCCGTACCGCATTCGCTGTGGTGAAGTACGTCATTCCTGATGCATCGGCACGGCGGCCTCCGCGCCCCACCCCTGCTCACCCGAACGGGAGCGCACCGGCTCCTGCCGTCCGGCCAGCTCGAACGCGGCGAGCACCACTCTCGCCTGGTACTCCACCTGGCGGGCGACCGGGACCCAGCGGGCCCCGCAGCCGTCGCGATAGTCCGCGCACCACGCGTCGATCAGCCGGTCCAGCTCCGGCAGCACCCCGGCCGGGTCGCGCCCCGCGCCCACCACGAGCTGGTGCAGCAGCCCCGCCGTGCGCAGCGCGAGCCGGCGGCCGGCGATGCGCAGGGTGGCCAGATGGGCGGTGCTGAGCGGGGGCAGCCCACGCGCGCCGTCGGTGCTCTTGACGTCCGGGTCCCAGGCGTCGGCGAGGCCGGGGCAGACCAGTAAATAGTCGTCGACCGGAGCGAGCAGACGCGCCGCGTCCGGTGCGCCCGCGTGATGGGACCGGATCCGCGCGAGGAGCCGCCGAAGGACCTCGGTGTCGTGCCGCAGCGTGTGGCTGACCGTCCGCAGCACACCGGCCGGGTCGGCGGGCTGGGTGGCGTCCTCCACGGCGGCCACGCTCCACATGGGCGCCTCGACGACCGCGGTCACCGTGCCGTAGGGGTGGGGGTGAAACCACGTCGACTCGACGGCGGCCTCGGTGATGGCCGCGGCCAGGTCACCCGGGCGCGGTGGCGGTATCCGGTAGACGGCGGGTCCCAGGCCCGGCCAGTACAGGGTGTCGTACGGGCCGAGTTCGCGCGGTATGCCGAGACGGGCCGCGGTCTGCGCGATCCGCCCGGCGAGACCGGGCAGGTCGCGGGTGAGTTCCACGAAACCGCCGCCCACGTCGACGCCGTGCAGCGAGCACTGGAGGAACGGCCGCAGTTCGTCCTGGACGTCGAGCAGGGTGCGGGTCTCCGGCAGTACGGCGGCGGCCGCGCCGTCGGGCAGCCATTCGGGCTGTTCGAGGAAGCCGGGCCGAAAGAAGCGCCGGAAGTAATGGCCAAGGGTGTACGGACCGTGCAGCCAGCCCTCGTTGCGGCGCAGGCCGTCGGGGTCGAGGCACAGCAGCAGGTTCCAGGTGGCGTCGGCTCCTTCGGTGAGCCGCGGGTCGGCGAGGGCCCGTTCGGCGAGCCGCAGGGCGGTGGCGCCGCCCACGGGTTCGTTGGCATGGGGACCGGCGACGACGAGCGCCTGGCGGCTGCCGTGGCCGACGGACAGCAGCCACAGGGGTGTGCCCGCGCGGGAGCTTCCGACACGGCGCAGTCGTGCATCCCGGGGATGCCGGGCGACCAGCGTCGCCGCCCGGGCGTCCAGCTCGTCGACGGTCGGATAGCGGAGGAGTGGCGGCAGGGCACACCTCCACATGTGGTGCCGTCGGTTCACCTGGTGTGCATGGTGTACGCACAGTCAGTCACGACTTGACGGGTACGTCAACACCACGAAAGGCAAAGGCATTTCGGCCACCGAGGCAGGATCCGGACCCGCCTTGCTCAGTTCGAGGCGAGCCGGAACGAGATCCGCCCGAAGCCGATCTGATCGCCCTCACGGACGACGGCGGCGCCGATGACGCGTCGCCCGTTCACCGTCGTCCCGTTGGTCGAACCGAGGTCCCGCAGCACCCACAGGCCGCCCTGCCGGCTGAGTTCGGCGTGCACCCGGGACACCGTCTCGTGGGTCAGCCGCAGCCCGTTGGCGGGGTCACGCCCTATCCGCAGCGAATGGCCGCTCCCCGGGTGGGGCAGCAGCAGCTTCGGCAGCCGCTCGGCCTGCCAGGCCCTGCGCAGCCGTACCGTGAACCCGGAAACGGCCTCCACGGTGCCGAACACCAGCCGCGAGAAGCGGCTCTCGGTCGGCAGGTCGGCGGTGATGGCCGCGAGGTCCTCGGATCTGCGGGCGGCGAGGACCACCTCCATGCGCCGGATGAAGGTGTCGTGCGACAGACGGCCCATGGCGACGCCGTCCCGGAGCACCTTCAGCGCCCTGTCGCGCTCCGCGTCGGAGAGCCGCGCGGGGTACGTGTTGAACTCGTAAGACGACATCACGCTCGTGATTGTCGGGCAGTGAACGCCGGGTGTCCAGACACCATGAGAACAGCCGCCACGCGCGCGTACATCTGACGACACCCGCCGCAAAAGGGAAGATTCAAAAGCGGATTGATCTCGTTTGAAGCACCATGGACGGGCTACATCACGGTGAGCAGACGAAGGGGAACCGTCCGTGCAGTTCGAGGTGTGGGCACCGCAGGCCGACCGTGTGACGCTCCAGTGCGAGGGCGCCACGCGCGCGTTGGAGCGCGATTCTGACCGAGCGGGCTGGTGGAGGGGGGAGGCCGAGGCGCACGACGGCACTCGGTACGGCTTCGCGCTGGACGACGGCCCCGTACTGCCCGACCCGCGTTCCCGACGACAGCCGGACGGCCCGGACGGGCTGAGCGCGGTCGTCGACCACGAGCGCTACGCGTGGCGCGGTGAGTGGGCCGGGCGCCCACTGCCCGGCGCGGTCCTGTACGAGCTGCACGTGGGCACGTACACCCGCGAGGGCACCCTGGACGCCGCCGCCGAGCGGCTCGGGCATCTCGTCGAACTGGGCGTCACACACGTCGAGTTGATGCCCCTGTGCCCCTTCCCAGGGCGGCACGGCTGGGGGTACGAGGGGGTTTCGCTGTGGGCGGTGCACGAGCCGTACGGCGGCCCCGAGGCGCTGAAACGGTTCGTCGACCGGGCTCACGAGCTGGGCCTGGGCGTGGTCCTCGACGTGGTGCACAACCACCTGGGGCCGTCCGGCAACTACCTGCCCCGGTTCGGCCCGTACTTCACCGACACGCATCACACGCCCTGGGGTTCCGCCGTCAATCTGGACGCGCCCGGCTCGGACGAGGTGCGCGCGTATCTGCTGGGAAGCGCGCTGGCCTGGCTGCGGGACTACCGGATCGACGGGCTGCGCCTGGACGCGGTGCACGCGCTGGCCGACACGCGTGCGTGCCACTTCCTGGAGGAGTTGTCGACGGCCGTGGACGCCCTGGCCGCCGACCTGGACCGGCCGCTCTTCCTGGTCGCCGAGGCCGACCTCAACGACCCACGGCTCGTCACCCCGCGCGAAGAGGGCGGCCTGGGCCTGCACGCGCAGTGGAACGACGACTTCCACCACGCCCTGCACACGGCGCTGACCGGCGAGTCCCAGGGCTACTACGCCGACTTCGCGCGGGCCCCGTTCGCGGCGCTCGCCAAGACGCTCACCGGCGGCTACTTCCACGACGGCACGTATTCGAGCTTCCGGGGCCGGCAGCACGGGCGTCCCCTGGACCGCTCGCGCGTGGCCGCGCACCGGCTCCTCGGCTACGGCCAGACCCACGACCAGGTGGGCAACCGGGCCCTGGGCGACCGGCTTTCGGCGTCCCTCTCCCCCGGCCTGCTTGCCTGCGCGGCGACGCTGATCCTCACCGCCCCGTTCACGCCCATGCTGTTCATGGGCGAGGAGTGGGCCGCGGGCACACCCTGGCAGTTCTTCACCGACCACACCGACCCCGAACTCGCCGAGTCCGTACGGCGGGGCAGACGGCGGGAGTTCGCCGCGCACGGCTGGGCCGAGGAGGACGTGCCCGATCCGCAGGACCCGGCGACCCGCGACCGCTCCTGCCTCGACTGGTCCGAGCCGGAGCACGAGCCCCACGCGCGCGTGCTGGCCTGGTACCGCAAGCTCATCGCCCTGCGGCACGAGCATGCCGACCTCACCGATCCCGACCTGGCCGACACCAAGGTGGCCCACGACGAGGCGGAACGCTGGCTCGCCTTCCGGCGCGGGGACGTCCGGGTGGCCGTCAACCTCGCCAAGGAGCCGGCGGCGATCCCCCTGGGCCCGCGCCCGGCGGAGGTGCTCGCCGCATGGGAGCCGGTCGAGGCGCCGGGCCAGGACGGGCTGCTGCATCTGCCCGGGGAGTCGTGCGTGGTGTTGTTGCAGGCGTGAGCGGTGGGCGGGGCGAGGCGGGGCAGTGCGGACGAGGGCGCGAAGGCACGGAAGCGCGCGTAAGCGAAAGCGTGAATGCACGCAAGCCCTGCGTAAGCGATTGCGCAAACGCTTGCGCCCAGCCGGTCGTCCCCGGTCCGTCGGCCCGCCCTCCAGCGACTGCCGACCGGCCCCTACGACTCCTCGTCCGCCTCGTCGTCCCGCAGCTCCGTCACCCGTTCCAGCAGGATCGCCTCCCAGGCGCGCTCCAGCTGCTCCCGCAGCAGCGGCAGAGGGCTGGCGCCCCGGCCTTCGAGGCGTTCGGCGAGGCGGATGAGACAGTCGCAGCGGGCGAGCCAGAGGCCGCGCAGACAGGGGCGGGCGCCGTAGCCGGCGAGGGTGGCGGCGCGGACGGCGGCGGGCGAGCCGACGGCGAGCGCGAGGCCGGCGATGTCCTCGGCGGGGTCGCCGACGACCGTGTCGGTCCAGCCGAGGACTCCGCGCACCCGGCCGTCGGCGCTGACCACGAGGTGCTCACCGGTGAGGCCGTGGTGGACGAGGACCGCGGTACCGGGCTGGGCGGCGAGCTGGACCGCGGCGGGTGCGGTGAACTGGTGGAGGCGTACGGCGTCGAACTCGTCGGCGGCGGCGAGACGTCCGGCGGCGCGTTCGGCGGCACGGCGCAGGGCCTCCAGGGAGCGCGGTGCGGCGCGCGGGACGCCGAGGGTCTCGGCCTGCCGTACGGGCACCTCGCGCAGTCCGGTGAGCACCCCGGCCAGGTCGGCCTCCCCGACGGCCGACACGTCGTGCTCCTCGGCCGAACCGCCGGGCACCTTCGTGTCGAGCGTGTACGTCAGCCCGGGCGCCCACTCGCCGTGCGACACGCTCGTCGGCACGGCGGCCGGGACGTGCGGGCGGACGAGGTCGCGCAGGCGCAGTTCGCGGCGTTGCCGGACGGCGGCGTCACGGTCGGGGGCGAGACGCAGGACATGGCGCGTGCCGACCCACCACGTGGCGTGTCCGCCGCCCTCGGCGACCGGCCGGACGTCGGGTCCGGCGGCGCCTTTCGCGGCGGCCCCGTCCTTGAGCAGGGAACGGACCAGTCGTCGGACGGTGTCCGCGGTGGGTGTCGGTGCCTGGGTCATGGTCACGCCGTCGTCGCTCGAAGTCGTCGTGGGAGGCTCCTGATGCTCGGTCAGTTCACTATGACCATCTCGCGGGTGGTGTCGTTCAGGCGGCGGCCACCGTCCTCGGTGACCGTGACGATGTCCTCGATGCGGACCCCGAAGCGGCCGGGCAGATAGATGCCGGGCTCGACGGAGAAGCACATGCCCGGCACCAGGAGCTGTTGCTCGCCCTCGATCATGTACGGCGGCTCGTGCGTGGTGACGCCGATTCCGTGTCCGGTGCGGTGGATGAAGTACTCGCCGTATCCGGCGTCGGCGATGACCGCGCGGGCGGCCCGGTCGACCTCCTGGCAGGCGACGCCGGGCCGTACGGCCCTGAAGCCCGCCTCCTGGGCCTCGCGCACCAGGTCGTGGACCCGGCGCTCCTCGTCGGTCGGTTCGCCGACGTGGACCGTGCGGGAGGTGTCGGAGCCGTAGCCGTCCTTCAGGCCACCGAAGTCGAGGACCACCATGTCGCCGTGTCCGATGACCCGGTCGCCCACTTCGTGGTGCGGATTGGCGCCGTTCGGGCCGGAGGCGACGATCGTGAAGTCGACCTGGGAGTGCCCGAACCGGCGCAGCAGGCCGGCCAGGTCGGCGGCGACGTCGGACTCCCGGCGGCCGGCGAAGGGAACCTTCCGGATCTCTTCGAAGGTTGCGTCCGCAGCCGCGCCCGCGGCCGCCAACAGCCGGAGTTCCGCCGCGTCCTTGACGGCACGGAGCATCGGCAGGGCGTCGGTGAGGGAGGCGTAGGAGGTGCCGGGCAGCGCCTTCTGGAGGCCGAGCAGATGCATGGCCCAGGCGTTGTCGCTGATGCCGAAGCGCCCGGTGGAGTCGAGGAGCGCCGCGGTGACGGCATAGGGGTCCTTGCCGTCGGTCCAGTCGCGCAGGGTCAGTGCGGACGCGCCGGCCGCCTTGGCCGCGTCCGGTGCCTCCAGCGTGGGCACCACGAGCACGGGGTCCTGTCCTGGGGTGAGCACCAGCAGGGTGAGCCGTTCGGTGACCGCGGGAGGCGCGTAGCCGGTCAGCCACACCAGGTCGGGCCCCGGCGCCACCAGCAGCCCGGCGAGCCCGGCCTCGGCGGCCGCCCGCGCTGCGCGCTCCATACGGGCCCGGTAGTCGTCGGCGCTGAAGGGCGCGGGCGCAGTGCCGGTCATCCTGGGCCTCCCTGTGCGGCTGAAGGGACTACGGCAGCATCCTGCCCGCACGGCGGGGGCCGCGCGAGCCGGTTTGCAGGTCCTTTCAGCGCGCCACCGGCCACCGCCCCGGACGGACGACCACTGATCCACCCTCGAAAGTAATGCCTGGGCGCATCCCAGGCATTAGGACAACCCTTCCGCCAGGACGGTCAGGTGACGACGCCCGGGACGGCCGTCAACTGCTGATAGCCGCCGCTCTCATGACGCACCGTCAAGGTGACCTCGGATCCGGGGCGGGTGTCGGCGACCGCGTGCGCGAGGTCGGCGGCCGTGTCGATGCGGGTCGTGTCGAACGCGAGGAGCACATCGCCCCTGACCAGGCCCGCCGTGTAACCGGGACCAGGGACGTGGACGCCGACGACCAGGGCTCCCGACTTCTCGGCGTCCACGGCCTCCACGCCGAGGGTGGCACCGGCGGGCGCCGGTGACGGGGTGGGCGACGCGGGTGGCGGGACGGGTCCGGGGAGCGCCGAGGCGGACGGGGCCGCCGGGGCCGCGCCATGGCCGGGCCGACCCGCCTGTCCCGCCTGGCTTTGCAGGTCGGCGAGTTTGCTCATGCCGATCACACTGGCACCCACCGTCCCGAGACCGACCCCGGACAGGACCAGGACCGTTCCGGCGAACAGCCCGAACAGCAGGGTCGTGAGCCGTCGGCGACGTCGGCGTGCGGCGTGCGGGCGGCGTACGGGGCCGCCGCCGGACTCCTGACCGGGCATCGGCTTGGGACGCAACGCAGTCTGTTCCATGTCTTCGCCTCCGGCTGATGAACTACCCGGGGCGCCGGCGCACGACGAGCCACGAACGAGTGAGACTGACCCATGGTCAAGAACGGGAAGCCATAGTGGCTGAGGGTTCCCTGACCGGGACGGCGCCAGGACGGTGAGAGTACGGACGTCCGTGCCGTCGTACCGCACGGACGACCGCTCGCCCGCCGGCGTGGGCGTGAGGGCCGGCGGGTGAGCGGCGGAGCGCCCAGGTCCGTCCTGTTCGAGACCGCGTCACGGACGCTCACGCGCGGGACGTCGGCCGGCCTCAACTGACCGGCAGGGCGGGCGGTCGGTCCGGGAGGAAGCCGTGGGCGCGGCGGGACAGCCAGTCGGACTTGTAGCGGTCGACCTCCCGGTGCCAGTTCAGGATGCCGGACAGCCAGTACTGAAGATCGGCCACATAGCCCTGCATGACGCCGCGTGCCTCGTCCGAGAGGTCGAAGTCGTCGTACACGACGGGTAGTTCGTGCGCGGCCACGTGCTGGAACTGCTGCATGCGCTGGGTCATCAGGTCGTGGACGACGCCCAGGGCGGCCGGGTAGTCGCAGCCGAAGAAGTTCTGGACGACCAGGATCGCGTTGTGGATCTCGCCTTCGTACTCGATCTCCTTCTGGTAGGAGAACACGTCGTTCAGCAGACAGGCGTAGTCGACGGCGGCGTTCTCCAGGGAGCGGACCGAGCCGCTGCGGTACACCTCCGGTGGGACGGCGGGGCCGTGGCCCATCCGGCAGAGGCTCATGGTGAGGTCGGCGCCGAAGGTGGCGCGCCGCATCTCCAGGTAGTCGACCGGATCGGGGATGCGGTTCTGGAGCTGGTTGGACAGCTCCCACACCCAGCTCTCGGTCATGACGTCCACCGTGGCCTTCACGGAGCGCCGTTGCTCGGCGGTCATCTCCGCCGTCGTGCGGGCCCACAGGTCGATCAGTCCGCGCTCCATGGCGTTGACCGGAACGAGGGGGGTCTCCTCGCCGTCGACGGGCATACAGGCCGACAGGCGTTGCGTGGTCGCCCGGGCGGCTGCCAGGTCGCGGCGGTGGCCGAAGACGAGCGGGTAGTAGTCGTCGCCGTAGGTGCCCCAGGCGAGCCAGTGCGCGCTGAGGTCGAGGGCCTCCGGGGTGGCGTCAGGGTCGATGCCCGCGGAGCACAGCGCGAGGTCGTAGGCGCGGAGTTTGTCCTCGTCCCAGACGCCCTCCTGGAGGATGCCCATGCGGTGCGCCCAGTCCTTGAGGCGGTGCCGGGAGTCGTCCAGGTGGGGGCTGAGCTCGACCTGGAAGGGCATGTGGAAGTCGGGCAGCAGGGACGGGCCGACCTTCTGGAACGGCATGTGCGTGTAGGCGCGCAGGCGCTCGGCGCCGGCCGCGGCGAGCAGCGCGCCGACGTCGGCGGCGGCGGTGCCCGGGCCGGTCAGGCCCTGCCAGGGCGAGGTGGAGCGGGCGCCTTCGTTCATGTACCGGCTGGAGCGCAGATGCCATTCGTGGCCGCCGGACTGCCAGTCCTGAAGTCCCTTGGTGTACGCGGCGACCGCGGCGAGGTCCTGGGGCGTGAGGCCCTTGTCCAGGGCCAGTGCGGGCACTTCGGTGAGGGCGGTGTGCTCGAACTGGTGCAGTCGGGAGGTCAGGATGTCGTTGACGGTGTCGGCGGCCTCCTGGGTGGTGCAGCCGAAGAAGGTCTCCAGGACGAGCACGCCGTTGCTCAGTTCGCCCTCGTCCTCCACCTCCCGCTGGTAGGAGAACAGGTCGTTGCGCAGGTGCACCGCGTCGGAGAACGTCTCCATCAGGACCCTGAGCGGCCGCGACCCGGCGACGGCCGCGGGCACTTCGGCGTTCGCGTACTCCACGAGCCCCGCCGACCAGGGGGCGCCGCCCACCTTGCGGCGCATCTCGATGTACTCGACGGGGTTGGCGATCCGCCCTTCGTTGATGTTGGACAGTTCCCACAGGGACTCGTTGAGCAGGTGCTCGGTGGCAACCGAGAAGCGCCGCCTCCAGTCGACGGACATGGCGGGCACCGTGCGCGCCCACAGGTCGGCGAGGCCCGCCTCCACCGGGTTCTGCGGCTCGGGCACCTCGGCGGACAGGTCCATCGGCATGAACAGCGGCAGCCGGTCCAGGTATGCCTTGCCGCCGGCGCGGTCCTGGGTGCGTTTGAAGATCTCCAGGAAGTGGTCGTCGAAGAAGAAGACCCACACGTACCAGTCGGTGACGAGGGAGAGGGCGGGTCCGTCGCAGTCGGGGTGGGTGTAGGCGCAGAGCAGGCCGTAGTCATGCGCGTCGAGGTCGGACTGCTCCCAGATCCCGGACCCCTCCAGCATGCCCATCTCGCGTGCCCAGGCGGTCGAGTGGGCGCGGGCCTCGTCGACATGCGGGTTGAGCCGTGCCGGATACGGCATGTAGAAGTGCGGGAGTTCGAAGGGCTGCTGCGTCATGGCCGGGCCCTACCCAGGGGTTTCCGGGGACATCCGCGGCCCCGGACATGATCACACCATCGCGTGAATCAAGGGTGAATCCGGGAGTTCTCGGAGGGACTTGTGGCGTTCATCTCTACGCGCGCAGACTACGGAAATTCACGTGCCTCTCCTCAAGGGAGTTCCGATGGACCAGCCCAGATCCCTCTCCCGTCGCGCCACCCTCGCCGCACTCGCCGGGACGGCGCTGGCCGGCACCTCGGCGCTGCCCGCCGCGGCATCGGACCGCCGGGGTCGCACGGTGCGCTTCGCCACGTTCAACGCCTCCCTGAACCGCGGCACTCAGGGGGCGCTCGTCTCCGACCTGTCCACTCCGGACAACACCCAGGCGAAGAACGTCGCCGAGACGATCCAGCGGGTCGACCCGGACGTGCTGCTGATCAACGAGTTCGACTACGACGAGTCCGGCACGGCGGTCCGCCTCTTCCTGCGCAACTACCTGGCCGTCGGCCAGCTCGGCGCGAAGCCCGTCCACTACCGGCACCACTTCACCGGGCCGGTGAACACCGGCGTCGCCTCGGGTCTGGACTTCGACGGCCGTGGCGGCGCGGTGACGACGCCCGGTTCGGACGCGTACGGCCAGGACGCGTACGGATACGGCTGGTTCCCCGGGCAGTACGGCATGGCGGTGCTCTCCAAGTATCCGATCGACACACGCGCGGTGCGCACCTTCCAGCGTTTCCTGTGGCAGGACATGCCGGGCCACGTCATGCCTGAGGGCTACTACAGCGCCGAGGCCCAGGCGGTCTTCCGGCTCTCCTCCAAGAGCCACTGGGACGTGCCGCTCCGCATCGGCCACGAGACCGTGCACTTCCTGGTGTCGCACCCGACGCCGCCCAGCTTCGACGGCACCGAGGACCGCAACGGCCGGCGCAACCACGACGAGATCCGGCTGTGGGCCGACTACATCGGCGGGCGGCGGCGCAGCTCGTACCTGTACGACGACAAGGGGAGGCGCGGCGGGCTGCGGCCGGGGGCGCGCTTCGTGCTGGCCGGCGATCAGAACGCCGATCCGTACGACGGCGACAGCTACGACCACGCCATCCGGCTGCTGCTGGACCACCCTGCGGTCAACGTTCCCAGGACGCCGCCCACGAGTAAGGGCGCGGTCGAGGCGGCGCGGCTCCAGGGCGGCGCCAACACCTCGCACACCGGCGATCCCGCGTTCGACACGGCGGACTTCGGCGACACCGCGCCGGGCAATCTGCGCGTCGACTACGTCCTGCCGTCCAAGGGCCTGATACCGGGGTCGAACGGCGTGTTCTGGCCGACGTCCGACGATCCGCTGTACCGGCTGGTGGGCGGCGGGGCGAACGTGCCGACGTCGGACCACCGGATGGTGTGGCAGGACCTGCGCGTGGTCTGACGGCCGGCCGTCGGCGTCAGGCTCCCCGCACCGCCCGCCCCACCTCCGTCCGCAGTGCCACGAACTCCGGCAGACCGCGGGTGGTGATCTGGTCGCGCTTGCCGGGGAGTTCGACCGGCAGGTCCCCTACGACGCGGGAGCCGGGGCCCGGGGAGAGGATGACGACGCGGTCGCCGACGTAGACGCTCTCGTCGATGTCGTGGGTGACGAAGACGATGGTGGTGCCGTCGGTGCGGTGGACCTCCAGGAGGAGGTCCTCGAGGTCTTCGCGGGTCTGGGCGTCGAGGGAGCCGAAGGGTTCGTCCATGAGGAGGAGCGAGGGGCGGCAGACCAGCGCGCGGGCGATGGCGACGCGCTGCTGCATACCG
The DNA here is from genome assembly GCF_044593495.1 of Streptomyces sp. NPDC051963. Taxonomy (NCBI): domain Bacteria; kingdom Bacillati; phylum Actinomycetota; class Actinomycetes; order Kitasatosporales; family Streptomycetaceae; genus Streptomyces; species Streptomyces sp. NPDC051963. The sequence goes on from NZ_JBIUCC010000004.1 coordinate 510,124, forward strand.
CCGGAGAGCTGCCAGGGGTGACGGCGGGCGGCGCCGTCGAGGCCGACGCGTTCCAGGATCCGCTCGGCCTCGGCGCGCCGTTCGACCCGGCCGAGGCCGCGGCGGCGCAGCGGGAGGGCTACGTTCTCGCGGACGGTGAGCCAGGGGAAGAGGGAGCGGCCGTAGTCCTGGAAGACGACGGCGAGTTGGTCGGGCACGCCGGTGACCGGGGTGCCGTCGATCGTGACCGTGCCCTCGCGCGCGGGGAGCAGGCCCGCGATGGTGCGCAGCAGCGTGGACTTGCCGCAGCCGGACGGGCCGACGACGCTGAGGAGTTGGCCGTCCGGCACGGTGAGGGTGATGTCGTGCAGGACGGGATGGTCGCCGTAGTGCTGGCCGACTTCGTCGAGGCGGAGCATCCGGAAGCGTCACCTGGCCCTGGAGTCGTGGAGCGCGCCCGCGGTGGCGGTGACGCGGAGGTGGAGTGGATGCGGGACGGCTCCGCTCATGCGGGCCTCCTTCTGTGCGCTCACCGGGGCCTCCCCCTGTGTCCTCATCGGGATCTCCCCGTGCCGATCAGCCGTTTCTCGACCGCCAGCAGGCCGGTGTTGAGCAGATGGCCGAGGGCGCCGAGCAGGACCAGCGCCGCCCAGACGGTGAGCAGGTCGGAACGCGACTGGGCGTCGGTGAGCGTGAAGCCGATGCCGTTCGCGGTGCCCGGCAGCAGTTCCGAGAACACCATGAGGATGAGGGAGAGCGAAAGGCTCAGTCGCAGGCCCGCGAAGATGCGGGGCAGCGCGGAGGGCAGGAGGAGGAAGCGGAGCCTTTCCACGGCGTTCAGGCGCAGGACGGCGGCGACGTCGAGCCGCAGCGGGTCGGTGTTGCGGGCCCCCTCCGCGGTGTTGATCAGCACCGGCCAGAGGGCGCTGAAGGCGATCGACGCGACCTGCATCTGCGTGCCGAAGTCCAGGACGACGACGAAGACGGGGACAAGGGCCGGGGGTGGTACGGCCCGGGCGAACTGAAGCACCGGGTTGCACAGCGCGTACGTCCGGCGCGAGCGGCCCACCGCCAGGCCGAGCGCGATACCGGCGACGGCGGCGATCGCGAACCCGGCGGCCATCCGGCCGAGGCTGGGCCCGATGTTGTCGACTGCCGCGTCGGTGAGGAACAGGTGCCGCACCGGGCCGGAGAACCACAACTCGTAGGCGTGGTGGGCGATACGGCCCGGTGGCGGGAAGTAGACGCTGTCGTGGGCCCGGGCGGCGACCTCCCAGCAGCCGACGGCGACGGCGAGCACGATCCAGCGCAGCAACGCACCTCGCACGGCGACCCCGCCGACCGGCCGCCGAGCACCGCCCCGCACAGTCCGCACCGCGATCCCGGCCCGGCTCACACGCACCTCCCTGGCCGCACGGCCCGCGGACACGGCTCCACGCGCGCCCGCGCCCTTCCCAACCGCCCGGCCGGCGAGCACAGTTCGACCCCCGTCCCGCTCACACGCACCTCCCCCACCGCACACCCCACGGACACAGCCCCAGACCCGCCCGCCACACCCGCACCCTCCCCAGCCCCCCGGCCCGCGGGGACAGTCCGACTCCCGTCCCACTCACGCGCCCGCGCACCGTTCCCGGCCTCTCGGCTCGCGGACGCGGTCCGGTTTCCGTCCCACTCACGCGCCCGCGCGCCCTTCCCAACCCCCCGGCCGACGGGCACAGTCCGACCCCCGTCCCACTCACGCGCCCCTCCCCCCATATGCCGCCGCCCGTTCACGCTGCTCCGGTGTCCACGGGAACAGGCGGCGTTCGCCCCACACCAGGGCGCCGTTGATGACGAGGCCCAGGGCGCCCGCCCACACCACGCCGGCGAGTACGTCGCGGGTGCCGTCCGTCGACAGGCTCGCCTGGGCGATGAAGATGCCGAGGCCCTCGCCGAAGCCCGCGAGGATCTCCGTGGCGACGGCCAGGATGAGGGCGACGGCGGCGGAGATGCGGATGCCGGCGGCGATGAAGGGGGCCGTGCCCGGGAGTTCGACGCGCAGCAGGACCGCGAGCCGCCCGAAGCCGAAGGCGCGCAGGGTGTCCTTGGCGAGGGGGTCGGTCTCGCCGAGGCCGTAGATGGTGTTGAAGAGGATCGGCCACACACAGGCGTATGTGATGAGCGCGACCTTGGTCTCGGTGCCGGAGCCGAGCAGCAGTGAGACGAGCGGGATCAGCGCGACGGACGGCAGCGGGCGCAGAAACTCGACGATCGCGCGTACGGCGGCGTCGACGAGGGGCACGCTGCCCAGCAGCAGACCGAGCGGGACGGCGATCGCACAGGCGAGGCCGAGGCCCAGCACCCAGGCGCGCAGGGTGGCCCCGATGCCGTCCAGGAAAACGCTGTCACCAGCCAACTCGAAGGCCCTGGAGAGGACTTCGGAGGCGGGCGGCAGATAACTGCGGCGCACGATCCCGGCCCGGCTCACCGCCTCGCACACCCCGAAGGCCAGGAGCACGCCGAGGACACCGAGCCCGAGTTCCTGACGCCGTTTCACTTCACCACGAGGGTCGCCGGGTCGATCGGTTTCTTCAGCAGCCCCTGTTTCGCCATCAGGTCGGTGAGCCGGGAGATCTCCTTTGCGTCCACGGTGGGCGGAAACTTCGGCAGTCCGACCTGCTCCGCCTGGGCATCGGTCACCTTGGTGTACGTCGGCACGATCGCGCGTACCGCCGCGGGGTCCTTCGCGGCGATCTCCGCGGCGGCCTTGAGGGCCCGCTGGAAGGCGGCGAGGGTCTCCTCGTTCTCGCCCGCGTACTGGCTCGTGGTGATGTACCCGCTGAGCGGAATGTCCTCCACGGGCGCGGCCGCGCCGTCGACCACGACCCTGGCCTGCAACTCGTCCTGGATGACGCTGTCGAAGGGCTCGACCGCGTGGACCGCGTCGACCTGCCCCTTCTCCAGGGCGGCGCCCATCTGCGGGAAGGCCACCTGCCGGTAGACGGGTTTGCCGACCCCCTCCTTCTCCAGGATCTCGTTGAGGGTCAGCGACTGGACGTTGTTGAGCACGTTGACGGCGAGCTTGCGGCCCTCGAGGTCGGCGGCGGTCCTGATGTCCGAGCCCTTCGGCACCAGTACGTCCATCATGTGCGGCGCGGCCCGGATCGACTCGGCGACGATGCGGATGTCGAGGGTGCCCTGCTCATGGGCTTGGAAGTAGGTGACGTAGTTCGCGCTCGCGACCATGTCGACCTGCCCTTTGGCCAGTGCGGGCAGCGCCTGGAGGCTCTGTTGGATCTGCTGGATCCGGACGTCCAGGCCTTCCTTCTCGAAGAGGCCGCGGTCCCGGGCGATATAGAGCGCGGCGCAGTCGATCAGCGGCAGGGCGGCCACGGTGACGGTCTTCCCGCCGCCGGACGAGGATCCGGAGTCCCCGTCGTCGCCGCAGGCCGTGAGGGCGAGGGTCAGGGCGGCCAGGGTCGCCGCGAGCTTGCGCGGTCCCGCACGTAAGTGGCGTGACGTCATGCGCGCATGGGTATCAAGGATCTGTCATGATCACCACATGCTCATGCGCCATTCCGCAGCGTGGTGAAGAGATTGCGCGCCCCTTGCCGAGCACTCTCCCCCGGGTCACGGTAGTCGCATGACCTCCTGCGTGCTCCGCCATGAGCTGCCCGGCCACGGCCCCCGCGGCGTGCCCGGCCGGATCGCCCGACCCGGCCCCGACCACGAAACCTTCACCTGCGCCCGGGGCGAGGACGGCAAGGCATCCGCACGCACGGAGCCGGCGTGACGGTGCACGAGGCACCGCCCGTCCCCGACGTCTTCGATCCACGCCGGTACGCCGCCGGAGTGCCGTACGCCGCCTACCGCGTCCTGCGCGACCACCACCCGGTGGCCCGGCAGGAGGAGCCCGAGGTGCTGGGCTGGCCGGCCGGTCCCGGGTTCTGGGCGGTGACCCGGCATGCGGACGTGGTGCGGGTGCTCCGCGACTCGACGACGTACTCCTCGCACCTCGGCGCCACGCAGATCCGGGATCCCGACCCGGACGACCTGCCGTTCATCCGCCGCATGATGCTCAATCAGGACCCGCCGCAGCACGGCCGGTTGAGACGGCTGGTCAGTCGGGCCTTCACCCCCGGGCGGATCGAACGCTTCACGGCCGTCGCGCGGGAGCGGGCCCGGACGCTGTTCGCGCGGGCCCTGGAGACGGCCCGCGCGGCGGACGGCACCGTCGACCTCGTCACCGCCGTCACCGACGACTACGCCCTGCTCAACCTCGCCGATCTGCTCGGCGTCCCCGAGCGGGACCGCGGGCTGCTGCTGCACTGGACCCGGCGGGTCATCGGCTACCAGGACCCGGACGAGGCCGGGCCGCCGGTGCTGGACTCGGACGGCAAGCCGGTCAATCCCCGGTCGCCCGCGATGCTCAAGGACATGTTCGCGTACGCCCGGCAACTCGCCGCCTACAAACGGCGCTACCCGGACGACGACGTCATGACCACCCTCGCGCACGACGCCGAACTCGCCGACGCGGAGCTGGAGATGTTCTTCTTCCTGCTCACGGTCGCGGGCAACGACACCGTCCGCAGCGCCGCGCCGGGCGGACTGCTGGCACTGGCCGAGCACCCTCAGGCGTACGAACTGCTGCGCACGGAGAAGGCCGAACTCGCCCTGGCCGTGGACGAGTTGCTGCGCTGGCATCCGCCCGTCCTGACCTTCCGCCGCACCGCCGCGCAGGACACCGAGCTGGCGGGGCAGAGTATCCGCAGGGGCGAGAAGGTGGTCGTCTTCCATGCTTCCGCCAACCGCGACGAGCGGGTCTTCGCCCATCCGGAACGCCTGGACCTGTCCCGCTCACCGAACCCGCATGTGTCCTTCGGGGACGGACCGCACGTCTGCCTCGGTGCGCACTTCGCCCGGCTTCAGTTGCGGGTGCTGTACGGCGAGGCGCTACGGACGCTGCCCGGACTGCGGCTCGCCCGGCGGCCGGAGCGGCTGGTGTCGAACTTCATCAACGGGCTCAAGTCGCTGCCCGTGCGGATGACTTGATCAGCCGCGGACCTGGATCAGCGCATGGGTGCCGCCGGTCCGCCAGCGCTGTCCTTCCGCGGCGACCAGTGCGGCCTCGGTGGCGGCGTCGAGGCCCGTGATCACATCGGACTTCAGCGTGCGCAGCGCGGCGACCGGGCCGGGGAAGTACGCGGTGACCTCGGCGAACGGCGCGGTCGGCGGCCACCTGCGGTCGCCCACCAGGCGCCGGTAGTTGAGGTCGCCCTTCACCACGGTCAGCGTGGCCGAGGCGAACTCCGCACGAAGGTCGTCGGGCATGTCCGCGTACGGCAGCGGGGCGCAGGAGAAGGGGTGGGCCCGTACCGTCAGGCGTCCGTCGGCCATCGCCGCCCACAGCTCGCGTCCGTACCTGGCGGCCACGCCCGGCGCCGAGGCGATCCGGCGCAGCGCGTCGAGGACGTCGGTGGTCGTGGCGTCGGAGACGTAGTACGGGTGGGGCTTGATGTGCAGCACCGCCCGCTCGATGTGCCCGTGCGCGAGGAGGTGGGCGATGAGGAGCAGATCGGGGATGAGTTCGCGGCCCGCGTTGTCGGCGACGAGGCAGAGGGTGCCGGAGCCGGAGGGCGGGAGGAGCGAGAAGAGGGTCTCGCTGTCGTCGGCGACCAGGGCGGGCGTCGCGGCGGGTGTCCCCGCGTCCACGGCGGACAGGCGGAAGCCGAGGTCCGCGCGGTTGCCCCACAGGGAGCCGTGCAGCAGGGCGCGCGCCCGCTGGTCGGTCTCCTTCGCCTCGAGGTCGTCGAGTGCGGCGAGTTCCTGATCCGTCTCCGGGGCGTCGAGTTCGGCGAGTTTGGAGGGACGGAAGGGGTCGATGCCCTGCCAGGCGCCGGGGCCGAAGAAACCGACCGCGTCGAGGAGCCGACGGTAGAAGTAGCTCTCGGACCACAGCCAGGGAATGTCGAACCAGGACCGGCCGGTGTACTCGGTCGCGCCCCAGGCCGCCCAGCGGTCCCGGTCGGGCGCGTCGGCCGGGAGCGGTTCGAGTACGCCCTCGGTGCAGCTGTCGAGGAGCGCGTCGAGCGCCCGCCGCCGCTCGGGTCCGTAGGGAAAGGCCTCCCGGACCTGCGCCACGATCGCGGGGTGACGCTCGGCGAGGACGCTGTGCGGGAACGAGCCGGGTTCGTTGCCGAAGATCACGGGCGCGGACGGGACGAGGGGCATGGGCGTCACCGTATCGCGCGGATCAACCCGCGTTGATCTCCCGCTCCAGTCGGGTGGCGAGGCTCAGATAGCGGGCGCGCCGGGGAACCGGCACCAGGCCGCGGATCAGGACGTGCCACATCTCGGCCATCCTGCGGGGCTGCCGGGCCAGGGGATCGAGGGAGCGCCCGACGACCCGGGTGCCGATGAAGAAGGAGACCAGGGAGTGGGCGACGGCGTCGACGTCGATGTCCTGGTGGATGTCGGATTCGCGGACCGCTGCGACGAGTTTGCGGGAGATGATCTCCAGCCACTCGGTGAAGGGGTGCCGCAGTGGCGGCCGTATGACGACCCCGCCGGTGGCGAGGCGGAGGCCGGCCCGGTGGACCGGGCCGTCCACGGACAGACGGGCGATGGCGAATGTGGTGCGGATCAGCGCTTCGAGGGAGGTGTAGCCACGGCTGTCCATCTCCTCCGCCAGCCGGCGGGCCGCCGCGGACTGGATCTCCATGATGGCGTGGGCCAGGTCCTCCTTGGCCGCGAAATGGAAGTACAGGGCGCCCTTGGTGACCTGGGCGTGCTCGACGATGTCGCTCAGGCTGGTCGATTCATAGCCCTGGCGGTCGAACAGGTCGGCGGCCGCGGCGATGATCGCCGCGCGGGTCTGTTCGGCGCGTAACTGCCTGGCCATCGGGGACTCCCGTAAAAAAGACGGCTCATGCCGTTTGTTCTTACTCCCCGTAGACGATAACTCACCGTACAACCGCTTCCACGGTCTTGAGACCGACCTTCTACTTTCACTCCATTCCCGCGACTTGCAGATTCATACTCTTCGCATCGTGTGGCGTGCGTGAAGGGATGGCCGAAAAACGGGGTGGACGGTATCGAGTGACGGCGAAAAAACGACGGGCCGGCCAGTGCCCATCCGCACTGACCGGCCCGCCCGTCTCTGGCAGCCCGCCGGTTCATGACCTGCTACCGGTTCATGACCTTCTGCTCATTCCTTGCCGTCCGCTCAGAAGGTCAGCTTCCAGCTGTTGAGCGTGCCCGTGTCCTGCGCCGCCGTGTCCTGGACGCGCAGCTTCCAGGTGCCGTTCGCGGTCTCGCTCGACGCGTTCACCGTGTAGGTGGTGTTGACGTTGTCCGCGGAGTCCGAGCCGGCCGACTTCAGACGGTAGGTGGACCCGTCCGGCGCGACCAGATCGATGACCAGGTCACCGCGGTAGGTGTGAGTGATGTCCACACCGACCTGGAGGGCCGAGGGGGCGTTGCCGCTGCGACCGCTGACCGCGATCGAGGACTCGATCGCCGAGCCGTTGTCCGGGACGGAGACGGCCGTGGAGCTGGAGAAGGTGGTGCCCCCCGAGGAGCCGCCAGAGCCGCTCACCGCCTGCACCGTCTTGGCCGCGTCCGCCAGACCCGCGCCACAGCCGCCCGAGCACGAGCCAGGAAGGGCACGGGCATTGGTCTTGAGGGCCGACTCGATCTGGGCCGGGGTCAGCGTGGAGTTCGCCGACTTCATCAGCGCGACGAGGCCCGCGATGTGCGGGGTGGCCATGCTGGTGCCCTGGTAGTAGGCGTACGACTCACTCGACGGCGTCTTGGTGCCGGAGTTCAGCGTGGACAGGATGCCGTTCGCGGTGCCGGTGCTGGTCTGGCCGCCGGGCGCCGAGATGTCCACGAGGGAGCCGTAGTTGGAGTAGGACGCCTTGGCCCCGGTGCGGTTGGTGGCCGCGACCGAGATCACGTTGTTGCAGTTGCCCGGTGAGTGGTTGGCCACGTTGTCGTTCTCGTTGCCCGCGGCCACGACGATCGTGGTGCCCCGGTTCACGGCCGCGTTGATGGCGCTCTGCGTCGCAGAGGTGCACGCCCCGTCGCCGCCCAGGCTCATGTTGACGACCTTGGCGACATTGGAGTTGGCGGGCACGCCGGAGACGCTGCCGCCGGACGCCCAGGTGATGGCGTCGATGATGTCGGAGTCGTAGCCGCCGCACTTGCCGAGCACCCGCAGCGGGGAGATCTTCGCGCCGTAGGCGATGCCCGCGACACCCTTGCCGTTGTTCGTGGCCGCGGCGATGGTGCCCGCCACATGGGTGCCGTGCCAGGAGGAGTTGCTGGCCGGGATGCCCGAGCCGCACTCGTTGGCGTTGTACCAGTCGCCCGGGTCGGCCGGGTTGCTGTCACGGCCGTTGCCGTCGACGGAGACGGCGGTGTCGGAGATGAAGTCGTATCCGCTTACGACGTTCGCCGCGAGGTCGGAGTGCGTGACGTAACCGGTGTCGATGACGGCGACGGTGACTCCGCTGCCGGTGCTGGTCGGCCAGGCACCCGGCACGTTCATACCCGCGGTGGCCTCGAAGAGGTCCCACTGCTTGGCGTATTCGGTGTCGTTCGGGTCGGCCTTCGGCGTGTTCAGGCGGTCCGGTACGACGTAGGCGACCTGCGGGTCGGCCTGGTACTCGGCGACGACGTCGGCGACATCCGTCGTGGTGAGGTCCGCGCCGAGGTCGACCAGGGCGGCGCCGGTGCCGAGCCGGCGCTGGAAGTCGAGGTCTTCGCCGGCCTCCTTGCCCTTGGCCACGGCGTCGGCGTCGGCGGCCCTGTTCGACTTGGCCTCGGTGGCGCCGGACTTGTAGCCGACGATGAGGCGCTCGGCGACGGCGCCGGGGGCGGCCTCGGTCTGCGCGGCCGGGACGGCGGCGGCTTCCCTGACCGGGGTTTCCTGGGCGACGGCGACCGACGCGGTGGCGGCGGTGAAGAGTGCGGCGGAGACCGCCGCGACGGATATCAGCTTCCGTCTGAGCAAGGGGGAAGTACGCAAGGGCTTGCCTTTCGTGGCCGTGCTCCAGGCAGCGCGGAGCGGCGGTCGATTCGCTTCGTCCTCGAAGCGGCGGGGGGTGAACCGAAAAGCAGTGGGGACGAACCCCGACCGAGCGACGCCGGGACATGCGGGTCGCTCGACGACGCGTTGGCCGGCCAGGCGCGGGCAGCGACCCGTTTCGGGGTTACCTATGGGTCAGCTGTGGTCGAACGATAGGCAAAGAAAAGACCATCGGGATACAGGGGAAACCCTCGATCAGGCCGGAAACTCACCCTAGACACCGTGCAGTTGACCGGTTACGGCCCGTTTCGCCCCGGACGTCACGGGGTGAACGCGCCGGGCCGGGTTTCCGTACTGACACAGCAGACCGTTCCCGTGCCCGGCCGAGGAGACGATCCGGATGTCCCGGATGACCGCATACCGCAGAGCCCTGGCGACCGTAGTCGTGGCCCCGTTCCTGTTTCCGCTCTGGGCGGCGGGACCTGCCCAGGCGCACGGTGCGCCCACGGACCCGGTCAGCCGGGTGTTCGCCTGCTCCCCCGAGGGCGGCGACGCGGCCGGTTCGGCGGCGTGCAGGGCGGCCGTCGCCGCGAACGGCGCGCCCTTCACCGCCTGGGACAACCTGCGGATCGCGAACGTGAACGGCCGGGACCGGCAGACGATCCCCGACGGACAGCTGTGCAGCGGCGGTCTGTCCCCGTACCGGGGACTCGATCTCGCCCGCTCGGACTGGCCGTCGACCAGCCTGAAGCCCGGCGCCACGCTGACGATGCGGTACGCCTCGACGATCCCGCACACGGGCACGTTCCGGCTCTATCTGACGAAGCAGGGATACGACCCGTCGCAGCCGCTCACCTGGTCCGACCTGGCGTCCCAGCCGTTCGCCGAGGTGACGGACCCGGCCCTGACCGACGGCGCGTACCGGATCACGGGGAAGCTGCCGTCCGACCGGACGGGGCGGCATGTGCTGTACACGATCTGGCAGAACAGCAGCACGGCGGACACGTACTACTCGTGCTCGGACGTGGCGTTCCCGGCACCCAAGAAGGACGCGGGTGCGGCGTCGCCGGAAAAGCCTGCTTCGGCGAAGCCCTCGGCATCGGCCGCCAAGAAGAGCAAGGCCCCGTCACCGACTCCGACTCGGAACAGCACACCACCGAGCCCGGCGGCCTCCGCACCGGAGACCCCCGACAGCACTCCGCTCGCCTCCACCCCCGACGCCGACTCCGGCCCCTCGGCCCCGATGCTGGCGGGCGGCGCCGCGGCGGTGCTGGTGCTCACCGGCGGCGCCGCCCTGGCCCTGCGTGTACGCCGGCGCTGAACGCCGGTCCTACGAGGGTCAGTTGACGTAGACGAGGGCGCCCGCGTCGGTCACCGGTGCGTACTTCGCGGTGAAGTAGCCGTTGGCGAAGCAGAGCGAGGAGCCGGACGTCTTGGTGAACTGCTGGGCGGCGAAGGCGATGCTGTTGTCGGCGTTGCCCGCCGTGCCGGTCAGGCTCGGGGCCTGGTAGACGCAGTTGATGCTGCCGAGGAGGGTGCGCAGCACGACCGTGGTCTGGATGACGGAGCCGCTCGCCGGAGTGACCGTGAGCGTGCCGTCGGAGGACACGGAGGTGGTGTAGGGCAGGTTGTCGACGGAGATGCTGGTGACGCCGAGCACGCCGATGACGTTGGTGGTGCAGCTGCTGCTGTCGAAGGTGTGGCCGGTGACGGACTCGGTGGCGGTGCCGGGCGCGGTCGGGTTGTCGGTGACGGTGGCGGTGAACTGCGAGGACGTGCACGAGATGCCGCTGGTGCCGGTCGCGCTGGAGTAGAGGGTGGCGGTGGTGCCACTGGCCAGCGGTGCGGTGAGGACGTCTCCGACGGCGACGGGCGTGCCGGCGAGGCCGCCGGTGGTGAGGACCGGGGTGTCGGCCGCGGAGGCGGGGACGGCGGCCGGGAGGGTGAGTGCGGCCACGGCGGCGGTCAGGGTGAGCAGGGTGCGCGTGCGCATGCGGGTGCCTCGTCTCTGAGGTGGCTGGGGTGGGGGCGCGCGTGGGCGTCCGTCGTTGCCGGTCCGCGACGCCTTCTCCGTGCGTGACGGACCGGCAACGACAACCGGCCTGGAATGGCCGGGGGGAGGGGGGCAGGGAACGCCCGAAAGGGACAGGAGTCCGGGAGAACGCGGGCAGTGCCGCGGGACGGATCCGGCGCCACGGATCCGGGGAGAGCAGTGCAAGTTGTAAACCTGAGGGTTGTTCAACGTCAAGGGTTCTCAAGGTAGTTGGGGCAGGAGCTGGGATCTTTACGGAAGCCCGGGAAGCCCTTGGTGCACAGGTGGCACACAACCGTCATGCTTTTTCCACAACTCCCTTGACCCTCAAATGTAACCCCCGGTAACTTCCTCGGCGGCTACTGCTGCGTAACGAGAAAGCCCTTGCACCCGCCGGGAGTTGCGAGGAGGCGTGCGCGGCAGCCGCTGTCCGCGCCAGGACGCCGCTTCGCGTACCACCCGACTCGTACCGACCGCACCGATTCAAGCCCCTGGGAGCTGACATGGCCTCGTCATCGGACGCCTCGTCGTCCGCCGACCGCACCCCCGAGAACCCGGAAAGCGGTTCCACAACCTCCGCAGACCCGGACAGACGCGGTCGGGTCCGGCTGCGCCGGGCCGCGGTGATGGCGGTGCCCGCCACGCTGGCCGCGGCCGCGCTCGCGGTCCTCACCGCCGAAGGTGCGCTGGGCGTGCAGTTCGCGATCTCCGGCATGCCCTTCACGGTCACCGCGACCGAGCTCAAGGGCACCGGGTTCGAGCAGTTCGGCGGCCTCGACAACATGGCGCCGGGCAGCCCGAACGAGGGCGACACCGGCGGACAGGTACTGGTCGTCACCTCCGTGATCAAGGACGCCACGCTCACCAAGCTGTGCCAGAGCGTCGACCTCGGCGGAACGAACCTGCTGATCAAGGCGGGCGGCGGCAAGGACAAGGTGACCGCCACCGACCTGACCACCGACTCGACCGAGCTGTCCGGCAACGCCGCCTTCAAGGGCATCGAGATCGGCAATGACGCCAGCACGCTCACCAAGGGTGGCGTGAAGGGCCCGAAGGGCGTGTTCAGCCAGCAGGCCGACGAGGTGGTCATCGGCGATCTGCGGCAGACCAACTACGCGACCACGGCCGGGGTGTTCAGGCTTCCCGGCCTGCAGCTCGGCTTCAGCAGCCAGGGCTGCTGATGTCGGGTCCCCGACGTACCGGCTTTCGGCCCGCCTTCCGGCGCTGGCGGGCCGAACGCCCCTTCTGGGGCGGGCTGTTGCTCGCCCTGGGCGGGGCGGAGATCCTGCTCACCATGAAGGCGTCGATGAAGGTCGTCCTGCACGTCGGGATGCAGGGGCTGGCCGGATATCTGCTCCCGGCGCTGATGCTGCTGCTGGGTCTGCTGATCCTGTTCAATCCGACGCAGCGGCTGTTCTACTCGATCACCGGGGTCCTGGTGTCCCTGGGGACCTGGCCCACGTCGAACCTCGGCGGCTTCTTCATCGGCCTGCTGCTGGGTGCCGTGGGCAGTTCCCTGGCCTTCGGCTGGCTGCCCGACCAGGAGCCGCGCCCAAGCCGACGCAAGCGGCGGCGGGAGGCGGCGGTGCAGCAGCCGTAGGACACACGGACGCGCGCGGGGCCGGGCGACAGCCCTGAAGTCCGCGGACGCATCACCGGGGCCGTGACGCAGAGATCGCACACACGCGTCAACTCCCCTACTCTCCTGGGTAGTTGAACTCAGCACATCGACAACCACCCACAGAAGGAGCCCCGTGCCCGCCGACGAACGGCCGAGCGGCCGCCTCGACACCGAGACCGCGCACTCCGCGCGGATCTACGACTACATCCTGGGCGGAACGGACAACTACCCCGCGGACCGGGAAGCAGGCGACGCCATGGCGCGGGAGTGGCCGGCCATGCCCATCCACATGCGGGCCAACCGCGACTGGATGAACCGCGCGGTGCGGTGGCTGGCGGAACAGGCGGGCATACGCCAGTTCCTGGACATCGGCTCCGGCATCCCCACCTCCCCCAACATCCACGAGATCGCCCAGGCGGCGGCGCCCGACTCCCGGGTCGTGTACGTGGACAACGACCCGCTCGTCCTCGACCTGTCCCGGGATCTGCTGACGAGCACGCCCGAGGGCCGTACCGGCTATGTCGAGGCGGACATGCGCGACCCGGCGGCCATCCTCGACGCACCCGGACTGCGCACGACCCTGGACCTGTCCCGGCCCGTCGCGCTGACCGTGATCGCGATCGTCCACTTCATGCTGGACGAGGACGACGCCGTCGGCACGGTCCGCCGTCTCCTCCAGCCGCTCCCCTCCGGCAGCTACCTCGCGATGTCCATCGGCACCGCCGAGTTCGCACCCGAGGAAGTCGGCCGGGTCGCCCACGAGTACGCTGCCCGGGGCATGCCGATGCGACTGCGTACCTTCACCGAGGCCGAGGAGTTCTTCAGCGGCCTCGACCTCGTCGAGCCGGGCATCGTCCAGGTGCACAAGTGGCATCCGGACGGCACCGGCACCGAGAAGATCCGGGACGAGGACATCGCGATGTACGGGGCGGTGGCGCGCAAGCCCTAACACGCCCTCCCGGGACCGGACATCATCACGATGCGGGAGCAACGTCTCACGCCAAGTGGCCGATCACTTGACTACCGGCGGTCACACGCGATTGGCTCCGGCCAGCGAGAATCACCCGGCCGGCGTACGACATCGCGAACGTCGTCCCGGGTGTTCCGTCTCGCCGTTCCTCTTGCTCGGCCAGCACAGTGAGGTGCCGCACCCTCATGATCACTCCCCCGCCTCCCGCGTCCCGCAGATCCCTCCGCGTCACCGCGCTGGCCTCCGCCGTCGCCCTGCTCCTCGCGGCCGGCTGCACCGCGTCGGGCGACGGAACGGACTCCGGCACGGACCCCACCGTCCAGGCCGGTGCCGCCCGACTCAAGGTCACCATGATCACCCATGCGACCGACGGCGACACCTTCTGGGACCTGGTGAAGAAGGGCGCGGAGGCCGCGGCCGCCAAGGACGACATCGACCTCACGTACGCCAACGACCCCGATACGGCGGGCCAGGCGGCGCTGGTACAGGACGCCGTTCGCGACAAGGCCGACGGCATCGCCCTGACCCTCGCCAAACCGCAGGCGATGCAGGGCGCGGTCGCGGCGGCCACGGCCGCCGGCATACCCGTGGTCGGCCTCAACTCCGGTATCGACGCCTGGCAGTCGGCGGGTCTCCTGGAGTACTTCGGCCAGGACGAGAGCGTCGCCGGCCAGGCGGTCGGCGACAAGCTGGACGACCTGAAGGCCAAGCACGCCCTGTGCGTCATCCACGAGCAGGGCAACGTGGCCCTGGAGGCGCGCTGCGCGGGCGTGAAGAAGACCTTCGGGGGGCAGACCGAGATGCTCTACGTGGACGGCACGAACACCGACACGGTCGCCGCCGCGATCACCGCCAGGCTCCAGCAGGACCGGACGATCGACGAAGTCGTCACGAACGGAGCACGGTTCGCGCTCACCGCGGTCAAGTCGGTGAAGGAGACCCGCAGCAAGGCCCGCGTCGCCACCTTCGACCTCAACGAGGACCTGGTGCGGGCCGTCCAGTCCGGCGATGTGCAGTTCGCGGTGGATCAACAGCCGTATCTCCAGGGCTATCTCGCGGTCGACGCGCTGTGGCTGTACAAAACCAACGGCAACATCAGCGGCGGCGGTGTCGAACCCGTGCTCACCGGACCGGCGTTCGTGACCAAGACGAACGTGGCCGCGGTCGCCAGGTTCGCCGCCGGCGGAACCCGCTGACCGGTGCGTCGTCCGCCGATCCGCGCGGGATTCGGCGACACGTGCAACGTACGGTCACTTGTGCGGATAACATCCTGTCCACCCCTCGTGCCGTACCGACCCCCCTCCTCCACCCCTCTCCCCCTCTCCCCCTCCCCGCTGATCGCCTAGGACGACGATGTCTCCACGGACAGGTGCCCGGCGCCGTGTCGGCTCCATACGTCTCTCCCTGATCCTTCTGGCCCTGGTACCCAGCGTCACGCTCGCCGCCGTCTGGGGCGTGACGACGACCCAGATGTTCACCGAGGGGCTGCGGCTGCGCGGACAGACCGAGTTGAGCCTGTCGACCGGCGCCATGGGCACCGAGGCGACGCTCGCCCTCCAGACGGAGCGCAGGTTGTCGGCCGCATGGCTGGCCTCGCCGCACGGCTCACGGGCCGCTCTGGACGAGCAACGGAGGAAGACGGACGAGGCGGTCGCCGAACTGGTCGGCGAGAGCGACGCGATCGAGAACGCCCCCGCCCGGATCTCGGACCGGATGACCTCCGTCATCGGGTCGGTGAGCAGCCTGGAGTACTACCGGGACCAGGTCGACGACCCCACCGACATCTCCGCGGACCAGGCGCTGGACCAGTACAGCGCGATCATCGACCAGCAGATCCACGCCTTCCAGGCGCTCTCCCAGGTCGACGACGGCGACCTCACCGCGCAGGCCGGCCCGCTCGTCGCGATCGAGCACGCTGCGGAGCTGGCCTCCCAGGAGGATGCCCGGCTCACCCTGGGCTGGTCGACCGGATACCTGGACCAGGAGGCCTGGTCCAGGTTCGCCGAGTCGGTCAACACACGCCGCTGGCTGGTCCAGGACCAGATCGTCCCGCAGATGAGCGGCAGCGTGAAGACGCAGACCGAGCGGATCCTGCAGAGCCCGGAGTGGCAGGCGCTGGAGTCCCTCGAGGACAGGGTGCTGGCGGCCCGGGCGGACAGCGCCGACGCCGGCCGGATCGCCCTGCCCGATGTGGAGAAGGAGTGGGGCGCGGCGTTCTCGAAGCTCGCCGACGAGTACGGGCTGCTGATCACGCAGCAGACGTCCGCACTGCTCGACCGCAGCGCCGACAAGGCCGACAATCTGCTGCTCACCGCCGCCTCGCTCAGCGCGGGCGGGCTGCTGGCCCTGCTCGTGTGCGTGTTCATGTCGTGGCGGATCACCCGCTCCCTGTCCCGCCGGCTGCGCGGCCTCAGGGTGGCCACCCTGAGCCTCGCGGAGGAACGGCTGCCGGACGTGGTCGCCCGGCTCGACCGGGGCGAGACGGTCGACGTGGACCTCGCGGCCCCGCCCCTGGACTACGGCCGCGACGAACTCGGCCAGGTGGCACGGGCGTTCAACAAGGCGCAGCGTACGGCGGTGCACACCGCGATCGAACTCGCGGACACCCGGCGCGGCTTCCAGAAGGTGATCCTGGGCATCGCCCGGCAGAGCCAGAACCTGGTCAACCTCCAGCTCACCAAGTTGGACTCGCTGGAGCGCCGGCACTCCGACCCCGACGTCCTCAAGGGCCTGTACGAACTGGACTCCACGGCCAGCCAGTTGCGCCGGTACGAGGAGAACCTGGTCATCATCAGCGGTGAGCAGCCGGGGCGCAGCTGGCGGGAGCCGGTCGCGCTGATGGACATTCTGCGCAGCGCCGTCGGCGAGGTCGCCGAGTACCAGCGGGTGGAGGTGCACACCGACGAGGACGTGTACCTGGCGCCGCCCGCGGTGGCCGACGTGATCCATCTGCTGGCCGAGCTGATCGACAACGCGACGGTGTACTCGCCCGCGCCGAGCCCGGTCGGGGTGCGGGCCGCGCTGGTGGCGAAGGGCCTGGCCGTCGAGATCGAGGACCGCGGCATCGGTATGTCGGAGGAGGACTACGCCTCCCTCAACGGCCAGTTGGCGGTGCAGCCGCAGTTCGACGTGGTGGCACTCGCCGACGACCTGAGGCTCGGCATGTTCGTGATCGCCCGGCTCGCGACCCGGCACGGCATCACCGTCACGCTGCGTCCCTCGCCGTACGGCGGGACGACGGCGATCGTGCTGCTGCCGCACGAGATCGTCGTACAGGACGCTCCGCGGGCCCCCGCTCCGGAAGAGTCCGCCCGGCCCGTACGACCGGGACTGGCCGCGGACGGCGCCCTTGTCCTCGCGGCTCTCAAGGCCCGGCTCGGGGAGGACGCCGATGACGGCGAGCATGTCCGCGCGGGAGAGAACGGCCGTACGGAGGAGCCCGGGCATGCCGAACCGGTCGAGGACGAGCGTGTGGCGGAGCCGGTGAGTGCGGGCTCGGCCGAGGACCGTCCGGCAGGGCCCGGGACCACGGCATCGGGAGAAGGTGCCGGGCGTCGCACGGGCCTCGTCCCGCTCCCCCGCCGGGTTCCGCAGACCAGCCTGGCCGCCGAGCTGCGCGAGGAGGCCGCGTCCGCCGAGGAGGACGACCACGCCGAGGAGTTCACCGCGGAACGCGCCGCCTCCTCGCTCGGCGGCTTCCAGCGCGGCACGCTCCGCGCACGCGACGACGGCGCCGAGGGCCCCTGCGACGAGGACCAGGAGGAGTCACCCGAGCCTCGGGAGCCGGGTGCACCGACGTCCGCCACAGGTGCCCATGTCCCCGCTTCTCCGCCCGCCGACCGCCGATGAAGGACACGCCATGACACGCCCCATCCCTGCCACCCACACCCAACTCGACCAACTGCTCACCGGACTCGTGGACCGGGTGGCCGAGGTGAACCAGGCCGTCGTGCTCTCCGACGACGGGCTCGTGGTCAGCAAGTCCACCGGGTTCGTGCGGGACGACGCGGAACGGCTGGCAGCGACCGCGTCCGGTCTGATGAGCCTCAGCAAGGGCGTGAGCATGGACTTCGGCGGCGGCCCGGTGCGCCAGGCGCTCATCGAGATGGCCCACAGCTATCTGATCCTGACCGCCGCCGGTCCTGGCGCCCATCTCGTCGTCCTCACCAGCGCGGGCGCGGACGTCGGTGTGGTGGCGTACCAGATGAACATGCTGGTGAAGAAGATCGGCGAGCACCTCAGTGCGGCTCCGCGGGCCGGCATCGGGCCCACCACCGGATCCGGCGCGTGAAGTGAGCGGAGGCGACACGGCGGGCCGGCTGGTACGGCCGTTCGCCCTGACCGGCGGACGGACCCGGCCCAGCCGCGCCGACTTCACGCTCATCACGACGGTGACCGCGGTGGACCCGCCGCCGACCTGGGCCACCCGGCAACAGCCCGAGCAGCAGCGCATGCTGCGCCTGTGCGCCGAGCCGATCGCCGTCGCGGAGCTCGCCGCCCTGCTGGACCTTCCGGTGAGCGTGGTCGTCATCATGCTCTGCGATCTGCTGGAGTCGGGCCGGATCACCGTCCACCCGCCCCATCCCGTCTCCCAGGACCCGGGCCTGGACATGGACCTGCTGGAGAAAGTGAGGGACGGCCTTGGCCGACTCTGACACCGTCACCCGGACGGCACCCGACACGGTCAAGATCCTCATCGCCGGGGGTTTCGGCGTCGGCAAGACCACCATGGTCGGGTCGGTCAGCGAGATCGCCCCGCTGCGCACCGAGGAGCCGTTGACCGCCGCCGGTCTGGGCGTCGACGACCTCGACGGCATCGAGGAGAAGACGGCCACCACGGTGGCCCTGGACTTCGGCCGCATCACCATCAGCCGGGACCTGGTGCTGTATCTGTTCGGTACGCCCGGTCAGCAGCGGTTCTGGTTCATGTGGAACGACCTGGCCCTCGGGGCGCTGGGCGCGGTCGTCCTCATCGACGTCCGCCGCCCGGAGTCCAGCTTCGCCGCGATCGACTTCTTCGAACGCCGGAAGATCCCCTTCGTCGTGGGCGTCAACGGCTTCTACGGCGACCACCCCTACCCGCCCGAGGAGATCCGCGACGCCCTGGCCCTCCCGGACCATGTCAGGGTGCTCCTGTGCGACGCCCGCGAACGCACGTCGAGCCGGGACGTGCTGATCGCGCTCCTCGATCAGCTGATCGCCGGCCGGCAGAGCTGAGTCTCAGGTGAGTCGGCGCCTCCTCACTCGTCGGTTCCGGTGAGCGGCTCGCAGGACGGCGGGACGACCCTGGCCGTGAGGTCGGAGGCCGGCATGTCCGGGTCGAAGGGGAACATCGGGCGGCGGATGCGGTGGTGGCCGAGGCGCAGCAGGTCCTGGTCGACGCCGCCCGGGGTGAGGGCCATCTTCCAGTCGGCGGCCATGGCGAAGAGCTCGGGTTCGAGGTAGCCGATCTTGACGATGACCACGTCCGCGGCACGGGGGTTCAGGTCCAGGTCGGTGAAGTCGTGTTCGTGGTGGTACGGCTTGCGCAGCCGGGTGAGGATCACGTGCACGCTCCCCACCCGCAGGACGACCTCCACCTCGGCGTCCCGGTCGCCGTGCCGGATCGCGTGGACCACTCCGGTCATGGTGAGCGGACCGGCGTGACGGTCGTCGACCTCGGCGCCGGCGGTGACGGTGACCGTGGCGCCCACGCCCGCCCGCACCGCCGTGTCGACGGCTGCCGGGCCCGGCAGTGAGGCGTAGAGGACCGTCGGGCCGCCCGGGTCCTTGAACTCCGGGTGGGCCAGGACCCGTTCGAGCCCCCAGGTGACGTCGCCGGCCCCGCCCGCCGTCGGATTGTCGCCGGTGTCGCTGATGAAGTACGGGCGTACGGCCGATGCGAGCGCCTCGTCGAGGATCTCGTCGAGTGTGCCGGTCGGCGCGACGAAGGCGAACTCGCGCCTGGCCGCCCAGAATCCGCGGGCCAGGCGTTCCGCGCCCGCCGCGACCGCGGGCCCAGAGGGGCCGGTGACGACGATCGCGGCCCGGTTGCGCGGCTCGTCCGCCCAGGCGTAGCCCACCCAGATCGCCGCGTCCGTCACGCCCTCGGTGGCCTCGACCTCCGCCACCGCCGCGTACACGCTCTTCGCCGGTTCGATACGGGTCGAGGTCTGCTCCCCGGCGAGCAGCACCGGCACCGGGATCCACGCCTTGACGAGGCGGGGCGCGCCGCTGTGCAGCAGGTCGACGAGGTTGCGGGCGGCGCGCTCCTTCGTCTCCATGGCGTCCTCGTGCGGGGCCATGCGGTAGCAGGTGATCAGGTCGGAGCGGTGGACCAGTTCCCGGGAGACGTTTCCATGCAGGTCCATGGAGGTCGACACCAGTACGTCGGGGCCGATCACCTCGCGGATGCGGGCCAGGAGGACCGCCTCGGCGTCGTCCATGCCCTCGACCGTCATCGCGCCGTGGATGTCGTACCAGAGGCCGTCGATCGGGCCCGACTGCCGTAGCCGGTCGATGAGTTCACCGGACAGATCGGCGAACGCGGCCGCCGTCACCGTACCGCCCGGCAGTGCCTTGCCGACCAGTGCGCCGCGCCAGTCGGCGGCTGCGCGCAGTGGCTCGCCGGGGGCGAGGAAGGGGTAGCGGGTCAGGATGTCGGCGCCGCGCTGCGGGTGGAAGGCGGGGGCCTCGGTGCGGGCGGGTGAGAAGGTCGAGGACTCGATGCCGAGTCCGGCTACGGCGATGACGGGACGACGGGTGTCGCTCAAGGCTCCTCCGGGGTGTCAGGGATGGGTTCCGGTAACCGCGTGCAGCGCATGCGCCAGTGCCCGCTGGAGGGCGAACTGTCCCGCGCCGACCAGGCCGGCGTCGGCGCCGAGGCTGGCGCGTTCGATGACCAGGTGCTCGGTCACCAGCGGATGGCAGCCCTCGTAGAGCTGGCTGCGGACGGCGGCGACAAACGGTTCCAGCGTGGAGAGGATGCCGCCGAGGTACACCGCGTCGGGGTTGAAGAAGTTGACGTTCGCGGCCAGCACCATGCCGAGGTAGCGGCCGGCCTGCCGGACCGCGCGGGTCGCCTCGGGGTCGGCGTCGGAGGCGAGCCGTACGACGTCCTCGGTGGACGCCACATCGAGGCCCCGTTCGCGCAGGATGCGCACCAGCGCGGCGCCCGAGGCGACGGTCTCCAGGCAGCCGGTGTTGCCGCAGGAGCAGGGGATGTCGTGGCCGGCCTCGACGCGGACGTGGGTGATCTCGCCCGCCGCGCCGGACCCGCCCCGGTAGAGCCGTCCGTCGGCGATGACGCCCGCGCCGATCGCGGTACCGGTCTTGACCATGATCGACTGGCGGCGTTCCGGGGGCTGGACGGTGTGTTCGCCCACGGCCATGCAGTTGGCGTCGTTCTCGATGGCGGCCGGGACGCCGAAGTGGTCCTCCAGCCAGGAACGGACTGGGAAACGGTTCCAGCCGGGCATCCGGGACGGAAGCGTGACCACACCCGACGCCACGTCCACCGGGCCGGGGAGGGAGAGGCCGACGCCGCGCAGCAGGTGCCGTCCGTGCCGGTCGGCGAGGGACTCCAGGGTCCCGGCGAGTCCGGGCAGCGCGGACTCGGGGCCGTCGGCCGTCGGGAACGGCACGGTGGAGACGTCGGTGAGACCGCCGCCGGGCAGGACGACGCCGACATGGGCGTGCCGGCCGCCGAGTTCGGCGGCGACCGCGAATCCGTCGCTGCCGCCGAGGCGGAGCACCTTCTGCGGACGGCCGCCGTTCGAGGAGCGGGTGCCCTCCTCGGCGACCAGGCCGTGGGCGACCAGCTGGCCGACGGTGAGGGAGATCGTCGACGGGGCGGCGCCGAGGAGTCCGGCCAGCTCGGTCCGGGTGGTCGCCTGGCCGGAGGCGAGCAGTTCGAGGACGCGCTCGGCCAGTGCGGAGACGCCGCCCGTGGCGGTCCGGCGGTGCGGCACGCTTTTTTCAGGCATCTGCTGAGTAACTTCCGTCCCGGGGGTGCGAGGCGACGAGCGTAAGGCCGTTCTCCCCTCTCGTGACTTTTTTCAGAACAGCAGAAACAGGCTTTTTACAGCAGCGCGTCTGTTTCTTCGACCACAGCGGTCGTTGACTGGCTCCGCCATCCCGCCTTCGCTGATTTCACGCCGAGGAGTGCCATGTCCCCCGCTCGCACGAGGCTTGTCGCCGGTGCTGTCGTCTCCGCGAGCACGCTGCTGCTCGCGGGCTGCTCCGGGTCGAGCGACACCCCGTCCGCGTCACGCGACGCCATCAACTACGCGCTGCCCGCCAACTTCACGCCGAACTGGATCCTGCCGATCGGCACCGCGGCGCATCTGAACACCAACAACCGCTCCATCGCCGACAGTCTGTGGGAGCGGCTCGTCGCCTACGACGGCTCCACCGGCAAGATCGCGTGGAACAAGAAGGCGTCCATCGCCACCGCCGCGGACTTCGCCGCCGACTCAAAGAGCGTCACCATCACGCTCGGCGACCGGCACTGGAGCGACGGCAAGCCCATCACCTCGCGCGACGTCCAGTTCTGGTTCGACCTCATCAAGGCGAACAAAGCGGAGTGGGCGGGCTACAACCCCGGCAAGGCGCCCGACAACTGGACGTCGTTCAAGACCGTCGACGACCGCCACTTCACGATCACATTCGACAAGGCCTACAACTCCCAGTGGATGCTGGCCAACCAGTTGAGCGAGGTCACGCCGCTGCCGCAGCACGTCTGGGACAAGGGCGGTGATGCGGGGCAGGTGTGGAAGACGCTCAACGACGCCGCGAAGAACATCTCCGGCTACGCGAGCGACCCGCTGTGGAAGACGATCAGCGGCCCGTACGCGGTCAAGTCCTTCTCCACCGCGGGCAAGGTGGTCCTCACCGCGAACAAGAAGTACGACGGCGGTGAGAAGCCCGGCATCACCACGGTCAACCTGCTTCCCTTCACCACGGCGGACGCCGAGAAGAACGCGCTCCGCTCGGGCAGCGTCGACTACGGCTACATCGAGGCGACCGACCTCGACCAGAAGGACAGCTTCACCGCGCAGGGCTACGAGGTGAAACCGTGGTCGGGCTGGGCGATCACCTATATGCCGTACAACTTCAACAACCCGGCGATGGGCGCGGTGTTCAAGCAGCTGTACGCCCGGCAGGCCGTGCAGCACTCGATCGACCAGGCCAGTCTGGCGAAGGTCGTCTTCAACGGCACGGCGATATCCGGGTACGGGCCGATCCCGCAGGGACAGGCCTCCGACTTCGTCTCGCCGACGCAGAAGGAGAACCCGTATCCGTTTTCGACGGACACGGCACGCAGTCTCCTCACCGACCACGGCTGGACCGAGCAGGGCGGCGTGATGACGTGCGCCGAACCCGCGCAGTGCGGTGCAGGCATCGCCAAGGGAACGAAGTTCGAGATGCAGGTGCTGTCGCAGTCCGGCTCGACGGTGACGGACAACATGATGAGCGCGGTGCAGTCCTCGCTGGCGAAGACCGGCATCGAGTTCTCCATCAAGACCGCGCCGGTCAACTCGGTGCTGTCGCAGACTCCGCAGTGCACGTCCGGCCAGTCGATCTGCAAGTGGCAGCTGTCCTTCTTCGGTACGGCGGGCAGCTGGTACTTCAACGCCTTCCCGACCGGTGACTCGCTGTTCCAGACCGGCGGCGGCTCGAACTTCGGCAACTACTCCAACCCGGCGGTCGACAAGCTCATCTCGGCGTCCACGACATCGAGTTCGAACCAGGCGATCCAGGACTACAGCGCGGCCCTGGCCAAGGACCTGCCGGTGATCTGGCTGCCGGAACCGGTCTACCAGGTCTCGGTCACCAGGAACGGTCTCGGCGGTTTCTCGCAGGACTCGCTCGCGAACTTCCACCCTGCGCAGTGGAAGTGGACGAGCTGAGCCGATGGAAACCGTTCTCTACCTAGCCCGGCGGCTCCTTCAGGCCCTGGCCGTCATCCTGATCGTCACGATCGTGGTCTTCTGTCTGCTGCACGCGCTGCCCGGGGGTCCCGCACGCGGGATCCTCGGCCCGCAGGCGACGGCCCAGCAGATCGCCGCGTTCAACCACGAACAGGGCCTGGACCGCTCGCTGCCCGTCCAGTACCTCTACTACCTGGGCAATCTGCTCCAGGGCGACCTCGGCACCTCGTTCACGCTCAACGAAGCGGTCTCCCGGCTGATCGAGCAACGCCTGCCGAAGACCCTGGTGCTGACCGTGCTGTCCGCGCTGGTCGGGCTGCTGCTCGCGGTCCCGCTCGGCATGTGGCAGGCGGTGCGGCGCAACAAGCCCGTGGACTACGCGATCACCACGCTCAGCTTCGTCGCGTACTCGACGCCCGTGTACTTCCTGGGCCTGGTGCTGATCCTGCTCTTCACCCAGACCCTGCGCTGGTTCCCCTCCCAGGCGCCCCAGGGAGAGACGGTGGCCCAGGTCTTCGCGGACCCGGCGGCGCTGGTGCTGCCGGTGGTCACGGGCGCCGCGTCCATGGTGGCCGTGTTCAGCCGGTACATGCGGGCCGCGACCCTGGAGAACCTCTCCGAGGACTACGTCCGCACCGCGCGGGCCGGTGGCGCACGGCAGCGGGCGATCCTCTTCCGGCATGTGTTCCGCAACTCGCTCACCCCGGTCGTGGCGATGCTCGGGTACTACGTGCCGGTGCTGTTCGGCGGTGCGTTGGTGGTCGAGCAGCTCTTCAACTACCCGGGTATGGGGCTGCTGTTCTGGAGTGCCGCGCAGTCGTCCGACTATCCGGTGCTGCTCGGGTGCGTGCTGGTCATTTCCGTGGCGACGGTCGTGGGCACGTTGCTCGCGGACGTGGTCCAGCGGATCGTCGATCCCCGGGTGAAGGAGGGGCGCATATGACCGGCCGTGTTGAAACCGCGGGCCGGTGGGGGCTGGTCGCGCAGTTCCCCACGCCCCTCAATGCGCGCTTCGCGCGCAATCGGCTCGCCATGGCCGGACTCTTGGTCGTGGTCCTCTTCCTGCTCTTCTGTTTCGTCGGCCCGTTGCTGTACTCCACCGACCAGACCCACACCGACCTCACCCAGGTCAACCTCTCACCCGGCGCCGGCCATTGGCTCGGCACCGACGCCGTCGGCCACGACGAGCTGGGGCGGCTCATGTACGGCGGCCGGGTCTCGCTGCTCGTCGGGCTGGCGGCCGGGATCCTCGCGACCGTCATCGGCACGCTGTGGGGCGCGGTCGCGGGGTATGCGGGCGGCTGGGTGGACGCGGTGATGATGCGGGTCGTGGACGCGGGGATCGCCATCCCGGCGCTGTTCATCCTGCTGGTCGTCTCGGCGATCACCACGCCGGACACGCTCGGCCTGATCGTCGTCCTCGGCCTGGTGTCCTGGCTGGTCCCCTCCCGGCTGGTGCGGGCGGAGACGCTCACGCTCAAGAGCCGCGACTACGTGCTGACGCTGCGCGCGACCGGCGGCACGCACGGCCGGGCCATCGCCCGGCACATCCTGCCGGGCTCGGTGTCGACGATCGTCGTCGCGGCCACCTTCCAGGTCGCCGACGCGATCCTGCTCGTCGCGTACGTGTCGTATCTCGGCCTGGGCGTCCAGCCGCCGGCGACGGACTGGGGCGGCATGCTGTCGGCCGGTCTGACGGCGGCGTACTCGGACCGCTGGTGGCTGATCGTGCCGCCCGGCCTCGCGATCATCCTCGTCGTCTGCGCGTTCAACGCGATCGGCGACGGACTGCGCGACGCCTTCGACGTGAGGGGACGCGGATGAGCATCCTGGACATCGAGGACCTGAACGTGACGTTCTCCACCGACACCGGCGACGTGCCCGCCGTACGCGAGGTCTCGCTGCATGTACGGCCGGGCGAAACCCTCGCGCTCGTCGGCGAGTCCGGGTCCGGCAAGTCGACGGTCGCGCTCGCCGCGATGGGACTGCTGCCGGGCACCGCCCGCGCGTCGGGCCGGGTGACGGTCGACGGCACGGATGTCGTAAGCGCTTGTGAAAACGAGCTCGCCCGGCTGCGCGGCCGTACCGCGTCCATGGTCTTCCAGGAACCGGCGACCGCACTCGATCCACTGACCCGGATCGGCAGACAGATAGCGGAAGTCGTACGCAATCACCGTCCCGTATCCGCCAAGGAGGCGGCCCGCGAGGCGGTGGAACTGCTGCGCCGCGTCGGCATTCCGGAGCCGGAGCAGCGGGCGTCCGCGTTCCCGTTCCAGCTGTCGGGCGGCCAGCGGCAGCGCGTCGTCATCGCCATGGCGATCGCCAACTCGCCCGGGTTGCTGATCGCGGACGAGCCGACCACCGCGCTGGACGTGACCGTGCAGGCCGAGATCCTGGATCTGCTCCGGGAGTTGGCCGCAGGATCGGGTACCGGAGTGCTGCTGGTGACGCACAACATGGGCGTGGTCGCCGACTTCGCCGATCGGGTCGCCGTGATGCTGCGGGGCGAGATCGTGGAGAGCGGGCCGGTGGAGGACGTGCTGCTGCGTCCGACGCACGAGTACACGCAACGGCTGCTGGCGGCCGTGCCACGCCTGGCGGTGACCGAGCCCGATGAGGTGAGGGCACCGGCCGAGGCGGGCGCCCCGGTGGTCGAACTCCGGGACGTGACCGTGCACTTCGGCCGGGGCCGTCGTACCGTACGGGCCCTTGAGGACGTGTCCCTCACGGTCGGGGCGGGCGAGACGGTGGGGCTGGTCGGCGAGTCCGGGTCCGGCAAGTCGACGGCCGCCCGCGTCGCACTCGGACTCGTCCCACCGGCCTCCGGTTCCGTCGCGTTGTTCGGCACCGACCTCCGCAGGACGAGGGGACGGGCACGCCGGGCCCTCCTCGCCGGTGTCGGCGTGGTGCTCCAGGACCCGGTGGCCTCACTGGACGCCCGGATGAGCGTCGCGGAATGCGTGGCCGAGCCGCTGCGGGTGCACCGGCGCGGAATGCGGGCGGCCGAGCGGCGGGCCCGGGTCGCCGAGGTGCTCGAACTCGTGCGGCTGTCCAAGGAGTTGATGCAGCGGGGTCCCCGCGAGCTGTCCGGAGGTCAGCGGCAGCGGGTGAGTCTGGCGCGGGCCCTGGTCCTGGAACCGCGGCTGCTGGTGGCGGACGAGCCGACGAGCGCGCTCGACGTGAGTGTGCAGCGGACGGTGCTGGAGGTGATCGCCGAGTTGCAGGCCGAGCTGGGTTTCGCCTGTCTGTTCGTGTCGCACGACCTGGCCGTGGTGCAGGAGTTCGCCGGCCGCGTCGTCGTGATGCGGGCGGGGCGCGTCGAGGAGCAGGGGCCGACCATGACCACGTTGCTGCGTCCGGAGACGGAGTACACACGACGGCTCATCGCGGCCGTACCGGTGCCGGATCCGGTGCTGCAACGCCGGCGGCGGGCCGAGCTCGGAGCCACCGCGTGAAGGCGATCGCCGGCATCGACATCGGCGGCACGACCACCCAGGTGGTGCTCTGCACACCGGACCTCGACGTCCTCGACCGCCAGGGGGTGGCGACCCCCGCGACCGAGGGCGGTACGACGATGATCGGCGCCGCCCTCGACGCGCTACGGCTCCTGCTCGACCGGACCCCCGCCCGGCTGCTCGGCGTCGGCATCGGCGCGGCCGGCCTGGTGGACGCGGAGACGGGACGGATCCTCGTCGTCTCCGACTCGTTCCGCGGGTGGGCCGGGTTCGCGGTGACGGAAGCGGTCGAGCGGGCGCTGGGCGTGCCGGCGTTCCTGGACAACGACGTCAACGCCTTCCTGCGCGGCGAGGTGGCCAAGGGCGCGGCCGCGGGCGGCACCCATGTCCTCGGGATGACCCTCGGCACAGGGGTCGGCGGGGCGCTGTGGCTGGACGGCTCGCTGTACGACGGCCCGCACGGCGCGGCGGGCGAGATCGGCCACGTTCCCGGCTTCGGCGACCTGCCGTGCACCTGTGGCGGCCGGGGTCATCTGGAGACCGTGGCCTCGGGCCGCGCGATCGCCGCGCGGTGCGGCGCCCGTACGGCGCGCGAGGTCGCGGAGGCGGCCCACCGGGGCGACCCCGACGCACTCGCCGCGTACGAGGCGGCGGGCACGGCGGTGGCCCGCGCGCTCCTGATCACCGCGGGCCTACTCGACGTCACCACCTGCGTGATCGGCGGCGGAGTGGCCCGCGCCTGGCCGCTCCTCGAACCCCCCGTCCGCAGCGCCCTCGCCGCCGAACCCCCTGTCAGCGGACACTCCCTCCACGTCCTGCCCGCTCTCCTGGGCGAGGACGCGGTGGCCATCGGCGCGGCGGCCAGGGCGGGGGCGGAACTCGGGGTGGACATGCCGGTGTAGGGCGCCGGGGCGCCTGCGTCAGGGCTCGCACTCGCCCGACAGGGCGCCGCGGCCCTGGCATGCCGAAGGCGGTGGGCATGACGGCATCGGTCGTCGGGCCCACCGCCCTCTTGTGGTCGAACGCCGGGTCAGCTCAGGCCGGCCGTCTTCAGCCAGGCCTGGGCGACGTCCAGCGGGTCCTTGTTCTCCAGCTGCACCTGGGAGTCCAGGTCGAGGAGGGTCTTGGTGTCGAGCTTGGCGGAGACCGCGTTGAGCGCGGTGATGCCCTCCTGGGAGAGTCCGCTCTTGTAGACCAGGGGGGTCACGTTCGCGAAGCCGAAGAGGTTCTTCGGGTCCTGGAGGACGACGAACTTCTCCTTGATGATGTTCGGGTCCGTGGTGAAGATGTCCGCGGCCTGCACGGTGTTCTTCTTCAGCGCCGCCGTGGTCAGCGGGCCGCCCGCGTCGAGCGCCTTGAAGGACTTGAACTCCAGGCCGTACACGTCCTTCAGGCCGAGCAGGCCCTGCTGACGGGTCTGGAACTCGGGCGAGCCGCCGACGACCATCTCGGGGGCGACGTCCTTGAGGTCCTCGAGGCTGGACGACGAGGTGAGGTTGTACTTCTTGGCGGTCTCCGCGTTCACCGACACGGAGTCCTTGTCCTCGGCGGGCGAGGGGTCGAGGAGCGTCAGCTTGGAGTCGAGCTTGGCCTTCACCGCGGCGCCGACGGCCTCGATGGAGGCCTGCTCCGCCTTCGGGTCCAGGTACGCCAGCAGCGAGCCGTTGTACTCGGGCAGGACGGTGATGGAGCCGTTCTTGAGCAGGCCGTAGGTCGTCTCACGGCTGCCGATGTTGGGCTTGTACTCGACCTTGATGCCCTTGGCCTTCAGAGCCTCGCCGTAGATGTCGGCGAGCAGGATGCTCTCGGCGAAGTTGTTCGAGCCGACGACGACCGTGCTGCCGTCCGCCTTGTCTTCCGCCAGGGGGTTGTCGTCGGCGGAGTCGGACGAGCCGCACCCGGCAACGAGCGCCGCCACTGCGGCGAGGGCGACCGCGGCCGCGCGGGGGTGTCGCATGCTGGACCAGCTGCTCTTCACGGTAGAAGTCACAATTCCCGTTCCGGGCTGAGAGAGTTGGATGACCTTCATCTGATCCAATCCAGCCCCTTCTTGGTCAGTCAAGAGCAGCTGGGTCACCAATTGGCTTCGATGCGTACCCGATCGTGAAGATAACGGGGAGGACCAGGCAAGGTGCCGCAGTCAGGTTGTAACGGATTCTTGACTGAGGGTGCGGAGCGCTCGCTTCCGAAGAGCCTGTAGTCTCGCCGGAGTTGGCGCGGCACAGTGGTGTGCAGGCGCCACTCCCATGACATCGCGTACCAGCCCGAGTCGATCAGAAACGGTCACGTGCGTTCGCGTGCCGTGAGATACCCCACGAAGGAGGCCTGGTGTCCACGAACGAGGTGGGCCTAAGGCGCTTCGCCGACCGCTGGCCGTTCCGGCGCAAGCTCAATGTGCTGGTCGGCGTCCCGCTCGCCGTGGTCGCCGTACTGCTGGCGTATCTCATCACCGACCAGGTCGGCCAGGCCCGGGACGCGGCCGCCGCGGCCCGGCTGGTGCGGGACAGCGCCCAGGTCGCGGAGCTGGCCGACCGGGTGAACGCCGAGCACCAGCAGGCGATTCTGCTGTCCGTACGGTTCGAGGCCACCGAGTCCGGCGCCCGGCCCGGCCTCACCGCCTACCGCAAGGCGCAGGCCGCGGTGGACGAGCAGGTCGAGGCGGTGCGCGACACCTTCGGCGACCGGCTCCCGGCCACCGAGGCGCAGGCCCTGAAGGAGATCAACGGCCTGTCCAGCCTGCGGGCGACGATCGAGCAGGGCTATCTGCCCGCCGACAACATCGACCCCGCCTACATGAACGCCGCCAAGGGCGTGATCGACGGCCTCGAACTCGACCGCAACGCGGCCCTCGCGGCCACCTTCACCGGCAATCTGCTGGACTCCCTGCTGCGCGCCGACGCCGCCCACAGCGCCTTCGAGACCAGCGTGTTCTCGGCGCGGACCGGTGACTCCAACGCGCTCATCGAGTTCATCGCCGCGGTCGGCAACTACGAGCTGTACACGCACCAGGCCGAGCGCTTCGCCCGGTTCGCCACCGAGGCCCAGGCCGACGAGCTCAGCGGCATCGAGCACAACATCGACCAGGCCGAGATCGTCCGGCACTACTCCGAGCTCCAGATCGACCCCAGCGGACTCCAGGCCGAATCACCGGAGGAGATCCGCGCCGCGTTCGCCCAGGCCCTCGACGGCTACGCCGACTACCGCGCGCAGTCCCAGACCCGGCTGAAGATCACCTCCTCGCTCATCGGCCAGATCGCCGACCGCGCCGACGACGCCTCCAACGACGCCTGGTGGAACGCCGCCTGGCTGCTGGGCCTCGCACTGCTCGGCTTCGCGCTCTGGCTGGCCCTCTCCGTGGTGGTGCGCCGCTCGGTGGTCCGCCCGGTGCAGGCCCTCACCGGTGCCGCGCAGGGCGTCGCCGAGGTCGCCGGGCGCGAACTCGCCCGGGTGGCCGACGACGACACCGAGGACGACGGCCCGCCGCTGCTGCGGGACGTCCCGGTGACGGCACGCGACGAGATCGGCGACCTCGCCGAGGCCTTCAACCATGTGCAGGCCACGGCGGCCGCACTGCTGGAGCGCCAGGTGCTCAGCCGCCGCAACACCGCGGAGATGTTCGGCAACGTCGGCCGCCGGGTCAGCAACCTCACCACCCGCCAGCTGGCCCTCATCGACGCCGTGGAACGCGGCGAGACCGACCCGGCGCTCCTCGAACGCCTCTACTCCATCGACCACATCGCGGTCCGGCTGCGCCGCAACGCGGACAGCCTGATGCTGCTGGCCGGCATCCGCGAGACGGTCCTCGACTCCGGCCCCACCACGCTCACCAACGTCGTGCGGGCCGGACTCGGCCAGATCGAGGGCTTCCAGCGGGTGCAGCTCGACGCGCGCACCGACGTCATGGTGGAGCCCGACATCATCGGCGACCTCACGCTGATGGTGGCCGAACTCCTGGAGAACGCCGTGTCGTTCTCGCCGGTCGGCAGCCCGGTCGAGGTGACCGTGCACACCGGCGCCGAGGGCGGCGCGTCGATCGTGATCGCCGACCACGGCCTGGGCATGAGCGCCGAGCGGCTGGCCGAGGAGAACGCCCGGCTGATCCGCCGTGAGCGCCTCGACCTCGTCCCGACGAAGGTGCTCGGCCTGTTCGTGGTGGGTACGCTGGCGCGCCGCTGGTCGGTCGGCATCACGCTGACCCGGACACCGGGCGGCGGTGTGACGGCCGAGGTGGCCATCCCGTCGTCGCTGCTGCTCGCGATGAGCGCGGTGTCGGCGCCCGCCAAGCCGGTCGGCGAGGCGGCATCGGGCCCACGGCCGTCGGCCGCCGCGGCACCGAAGAACGGCGCCGCCCCGCTCCCCCGCCGGGTGCCCAAGCGCGAGTCGGCCTCCGCCGAGGAGTCGGCACCCGCCGAGGCGACGCCCCTCATACCCAGGCCGCGAGAGGAGTCCGGCGGGGAACCCGAAACCCCCGGTTCCGCCCGCCCGCTCCGCCGCCGTGTCCGCGGCGCGACCCTCCGTACGACGATCGGCGACACCGACCGCGACGCCGCCGTCCCCGCCGCACCTCCCGCCGACGCGGACGCCGTCCGCAGCGCGCTGGAGGAGTTCGAGGCGGGCGTGGAGCGCGCGCACCGGGACAGCGGCAGTGAGCCGGACCCCAAGACCCCGACGGCCCCGAAGACGCCGCAGGACCAGAACCACCTCCCGGAAGGAGCGGAGCAGTGAGCACGTCGACAGGTGACACTCCCACGGGAGGCGCCACGCCGGACGAACTGCGGGCCGCAGCAGCTGACTTCACCTGGCTGCTCAACCGTTTCGCCACCGAGACCGCGGGCGTCGTCGACGCCATCGCGGTGTCCTCGGACGGTCTGCTGATCGCGGTGGCACAGCTACGGGAGCGGGCGCACTCCGAACGGCTGGCCGCGATCGTCTCCGGCCTCACCAGCCTGGCCGCCGGGGCCTCCGGCAACTACGGCCTGGGCGCCCTGAACAAGGTCATCATCGACCTGGAGGGCGGCCATGTCCTGGTCTCCGCGATCGGCAGCGGCGCCGTGCTCGGCGTGGTCGCCGACAAGGAGGCCAAGCTGGGCAACATCGCCTACGAGATGACGCTGTTCGCCAACCGTGCCGGTGCCGCGCTCAGTCCTCAGCTCGTGCTGGAACTGAAGAACACCGTCGGCGTCCCGTCGTCGGGCTGACCGGCACGGCCCGGTCCAGGAAAAAGAGGTAGCAGACCCATGGCGGACGGCCGTACGCCGAGCGGTGCCGGCGAGGACGGCTCACCGGACCCGGTGGGCCCCGCCTCCGCCGTACGGCCGTTCCTCGTCACCGCCGGCCGGGTGGCACCGAGTTCAACCGGCCGGACGATGCCCGTCGAGACCCAGGTGGTGGCCACCGCCGAGGGCCTCGACGCACTCGACCGGCTCTCCTTCGAACAGCACGACATCGTTGCCGCCTGCCGGCAGCCGCAGTCCATCGCGGAGATCGCGGCCCGGCTGCGGCTGCACCTCAACGTGGTCCGTATCCTCTCCGAGGACCTGCGGGCGGCAGGGCAGTTGACGGTGCACCTGCCCAACTCCGATGTCACCCATGACTCATCCGTCCTGCGACGGGTTATCGATGGCCTCCGTGCCATCCCCGACTCCCGGGGGGTACTCCGTGACTCCGACTGAACCGGTCACCCGCGGCGCGGCTGCGCAGACCGCCGTACGACCGCCGCTGCCGGTGAAGATGGTGATCGCGGGCGGCTTCGGCGTGGGCAAGACCACGGCGGTCGGCTCGATATCCGAGATCGAGCCGCTGACCACCGAGGCCGCGATCACCGAGGTGGCCGCCGGTGTGGACGATCTGTCCCACACCCCCCGCAAGACCACGACCACGGTCGCCATGGACTTCGGGTGCATCACCATCGACCCGACCCTGAAGCTGTATCTGTTCGGCACGCCGGGGCAGGACCGGTTCGGGTTCATGTGGGACGACCTCGTCGAGGGCGCGGTGGGCGGGCTGGTCATCGTCGACACCCGCCGCCTGGACGACTGCTACGCCGCGGTCGACTACTTCGAGCACAAGCAGATCCCGTTCGCGGTCGCCGTCAACGCCTTCGACGGCAACGTCGAGCACGAGTTGGACGAGGTGCGCTGGGCGCTGGATGTCTCCGACGGGGTGCCGGTTGTGGTCTTCGACGCGCGGGAAGTCGGCTCGGTGCGGGACGCTCTGCTGGTGGTACTCGAGTTGGCGCTGGCTCGTTCCGCGGGTAGCGCCGTTTGAGGTTGCGGGCCGTCTGAACACTGCGGGCCGGTGGTGGCTGGTCGCGCCCCGCGGCGGAGCTGCGCGACCAGCCATGACGGCGCCGCACCGGACCGCTTACGTGCTGCGGCGCACTCCCCGCGACACCGACAGGCGGCCCGCAGCCCAGAACAGTCCCAGCGTTGCCAGGGCCATCGCGGCGACCAGTGTTGCGCCGCCCACGACCTTCTCGTAGTTGCGCTGGTAGAGGCCGTCGACGATGTAGCGGCCGAGGCCGCCGAAGCTGACGTAGGCGGCGATGGTGGCCGTCGAGACGATCTGGATGGCCGCCGAGCGCAGGCCGCTGAGGATCAGCGGGAGGGCGACGGGCAGTTCGACGCGGAACAGCACCTCGGTCTCGGCCATGCCCATGCCGCGGGCGGCGTCGACCGGGGCGGGGTCGACGGAGCGCATCGCCTCGTAGGTGGTGACGAGGATGGGCGGGATCGCCAGCACGACCAGCGGGATCATGACGGGGGCGAGGCCCAGCCCGAGCAGGATGAACATCAGCACCATCAGGCCGAAGCTGGGCAGTGCGCGGCCGGCGGTGGCGATGAGGGCGAGGGTGTTGCCGCCGCGTCCGGTGTGGCCGGTGAGGAGGCCGATCGGCAGGCCGACGGCGGCGGCGATGGCGAGCGCCTCCAGCGTGTACTGGACGTGCTCGGCGAGACGCGTCGGGATGCCGTCGTAGCCCTGCCAGTGGGCGCTGTCGCTGAAGAAGGCGTCGATGTAGTTCAGGACGTTCACCGGGCGGCCTCCTTCACGGCGAGCGGGCGCACGTTCTTACGGGTGCCGCGCGGCATCCAGGGCGTCAGCAGCACGCGGATTCCGATCAGCGCGGCGTCCACGAGGATGGCGAGGACGGCCGTGCCCACCACGGAGAGCCAGATCAGCCGCGGCTGGTTGTAGATCATGCCGCTGTTGAGCAGGTTGCCGAGGGCTCCCTGGTTGCCGATCAGCATGCCGACGCTGACGAGGGAGACGCTCGACACGGACGCCACCCGCAGCCCGGCGATGATCGCGGGGGCCGCGATCGGCAACTGCACCTGGACATAGCGTCGTACGGGCCCGAAGCCCATGGCGGTGGCGGCGGCCAGTGTCTCCTGCGGCACCGACCGCACACCGTCCACGATGGCGGGGACGAGCACCACCAGGCTGTAGACGGCCAGCGGGATCATCACCGTGAGCTCGCTCAGGCCGGTGTAGTCGATGAGGATGACGAAGAAGGCGAGGGACGGAATCGCGTACAGCACCGTCGTCACCCACAGCACCGGCGGATACAGCCAGCGCAGTCGCACGCACAGCTGGGCGAGGGGCAGCGCCACCAGCAGTCCGGCCAGCACCGGGATCAGCGCTTCGCGCAGGTGCAGCAGGACCAGCCCGAAGTAGGTGTTCTGGAGGTCGCTGGGCAGGTCGAAGAATTCACTCATCGCGCGGCCTGCTCGGCCTTGTCGGTCTTGCCGGGCTTCTCGGTCCCGCCGTCCGCGCGGCGCTCCGCGTGGGCGCCCCGGATCGCCTCGGCGATGCTCGCCTGGGAGACCACTCCGGCGGCCCGTCCCTCGGCGTCCACGGCGACGGCCCACCCGGTGGGTGAGAGCACGGCACAGTCGAGCGCGGCCCGCAGCGAGTCCGTACCGGCGAGGAACGGCCGTCCGTGGGCGAGGAGTCGGTCCGGCAGGATCTCCCCCGCGGCCAGGTCCTGCGGTTCGGCCCAGCCGAGCGGCTTGCCGTCCAGATCCGTTACGAGGAGATAGGGGGCGTCCTGGGTCTCGCGGGCGGCGATCTGCTCGGCCGTGGCGTCGATGGCGACGATCGGCGCGGTCAGCAGCTCCAGACCCGCGGACGGGAAGAACGACAGCCGTCGGATGCCGCGGTCGGCACCGAGGAAGTCCTCCACGAAGGCGTCCGCCGGGTCGGTCAGCAGCTCGGCCGGGGGCGCGAACTGGGCGAGATGGCCGCCGGTGCGCATCACGGCGACCATGGTGCCGAGCTTGACGGCCTCGTCGATGTCGTGCGTGACGAAGACGATGGTCTTTCCCAACTCCTCCTGGATCCGCAGGAGTTCGTCCTGGAGGCCCTTACGGACGATCGGGTCCACGGCCGAGAACGGCTCGTCCATCAGCAGCACCGGCGGATCCGCGGCGAGGGCCCGCGCCACACCGACGCGCTGCTGCTGGCCGCCGGAGAGTTGGTACGGGTAGCGCTTGGCGAGCGCGGCGTCGAGTCCGACCCGCTCCATCAGCTCCCTGGCCCGCGCCCGTGCCTTGTCCTTGCCCCAGCCCAGCATGCGGGGCACGGTGGCGATGTTGTCGACGATCGTCCGGTGCTGGAAGAGGCCGGCGTTCTGGATGACGTAACCCATGGACCGGCGCAGTGTGTTGACCGGCTGCTGCATGATGTCGACGTCATCGAGGGTGATGGTCCCCTCGCTCGGCTCGACCATCCGGTTGATCATGCGCAGGGTCGTCGTCTTCCCGCAGCCCGACGGTCCCACGAGGACGGTGATCGAGCGGTCGGGTATCTCCAACGAGAGCCGGTCGACCGCCACCGTGCCGTCCGGATACCGCTTGGTGACTGAATCTATCCGTATCAAAACGCCGAATACCCTTCGGGTCTGGCAGAAGTTGCCCGCTTTCGGCCACGGCGCGGGCCGTTGGGGGGAGAGTCTAGACGCCTGGTGTTGCAGGCGGCTCAACGGTCGCGGCCGGGCGAAACCTCCTGTCAGCCGGACGACCCGAGCTCCTGGGCGACCGGAACGCCCTCCGTACGAACCACCCGCCGCTCCGCGTCCACCGCGAACACCTCGCACCCCTCCCGCCCGGCCGCCCAGGCAACCCCCTCCGCACCCATCGCGAACGCCGCGGTCGCCGCCGTGTCCGCCTCGGTCAGCGTGGACGCCACGACGGTCACCGAGAGCAGTCCGGTCGCCGGACGCCCCGTCCGCCCGTCGACGATGTGATCGCCGCGCTCATAGCGCCCGGAGGTCGCAACCGCGCCGTCGCTGATCTCCAGCACCGTGCACAGCTGATCGGCGTGTTCGGGGTGCCGTATGCCCACACGCCAGGGACCGCCCGCCGCGACCACGTCGCCGCCGGCGTTGAGGCAGAACCGCCGCACGCCGGCCGCCGTGAGCAGTTCCGCCGCCCGCTGCACCGACCAGCCCTTGACGACCGCGCACGGATCGAAGCCCTCGCCGGGCCGGCGGGCGTCGAACGCGCCGCCGGTGGCGAGGCGGTACCGCTCGCACAGGTCGAGCACCTCGGCGAGGTCGGCACTGACCTCGCCGAGGGAGATGTCGCCGCGGTCGAGCCGGGACACCTCACTGCCGGGCTTGAACGGACTGAACCGTTCGTCGACCTCGCGCAGCCATGCGAAGACCTCGTCCGCGAGAGCGGCGGGGACCTCCGCGTCGTCGATGCGCAGGGAGACGGGGAAGCCCATCACGTGCTCGACCCGGTGCATGTCAGGCGCCCTTCGCGTCGATCGCCGCCTGGAGGGACTCCTTGTAGCCGTCGCTGGTGATCGTCGCCCCGGACACCGTGTCGATCTCCGCGCTCTGCGC
Organism: Streptomyces sp. NPDC051963; assembly: GCF_044593495.1. Lineage (NCBI taxonomy): Bacteria > Bacillati > Actinomycetota > Actinomycetes > Kitasatosporales > Streptomycetaceae > Streptomyces > Streptomyces sp. NPDC051963. The sequence goes on from NZ_JBIUCC010000004.1 coordinate 546,949, forward strand.
CGTCAGCGTCTCCGCGATCAACTTCGGTACCGCGGCCGTCGTCTGCGGGTGGTTCGGCTGCTGGAGCATCCGCACGGACTTGATGGCGTCGCCCTCGAACGTCACCTCCACCTGCACCGGGCCCTTTTCGGTGGTGACGGTCGGGCCCGCGACGGTCTCGGTCGTCGTCTCCGGGGAGGCGGAGGGCTTCGACGACGAGGAAGAGGCTGCGGAGGCGTTCTTGTCGATGGCCGCCTGGAGGGACTCCTTGTAGCCGTCGCTGGTGATCGTCGCCCCGGACACCGTGTCGATGTCCGCGCTCTGCGCCGTCAGCGTCTCCGCGATCAACTTCGGTACGGCGGCCGTGGTCTGCGGGTGGTTCGGCTGCTGGAGCATGCGTACGGCGGTGATCTTTTCGCCCTCGAACGTCACCTCGACCTGCACCGGACCCTTTTCGGTCTGCAGGGTCGAGCCGGTGACCACCGTGGAGCCCGAGGACCCCGCGGGAGAGGACGCCGAAGGCGTGGCCACGGGTGCGGCCACTTCCGTGGACGCCCCGGTGTCGACCGACGGTTCGTAGCGCCAGACGGTGACCAGGCCGGCGGCGGACAGGACAAGGGCGGGAATTACTCGCTTCACGGTGTCTGTGTCCCTCTCATCCAGCCAGGCTGAAGCGCTCGAAGTGGATCTGCGGCTTGGGTACGCCCAGCTCGCGCAGGCTGCCGAGCACCGCGTTCATCATGGGCGGCGGCCCGCACAGGAAGACGTCCCGGTCGGCGATGTCCGGCACGAGCCGGCCGAGCTCGGATGCCGCCAGCCGGTCCGGCACGGGCGGGCCGGTCACCAGGTGCAGTTCGGCGCCCTTGGTGGCGGCGAGGTCGCGCAGCTCGTCGTAGAGGACGGCGTCGCGGTCGCTGCTCACCCGGTAGATGACCACGGCGTGGCCGTCCAGGTCCTCCAGCAGGGCGCGGATCGGGGTGACGCCCACGCCGCCGGCGATGAGGAGGGATTCCGGCCGGGTGCGGTGCATCGCGGTGAAGGCGCCGTAGGGGCCCTCGGCGAAGACCCGGGTGCCGACCTTCACATGGCGCAGGGCGGCGCTGCCGGGGCCGGCCGCCTTGGCGGTGAGCCTGAGGCCGCGGCCGTCGGGCGCGGCGGACAGCGAGAAGGGGTTGGCCTGCCACCAGCGGTCGCGGGTGAGGAACCGCCACAGGAAGAACTGGCCGGCCTGCGCGGGCAGCCGGTCCAGGTCGCGGCCGGTCATGTAGACGGAGACGACGTTGTCGGCCTCGGGGACGACGGCCGAGACGCGCAGCTGGTGACGCCAGTTCCGCCACAGCGGCAGCACGGCCCGGCCGAGGACCACCGCGCCGAGCGCGAAGCCCCACAGGGTCCACCAGTAGGCGGTGGCCAGGGACGACGCGACGAACGTCGTACCGACCGCCACCTCGTGCGTGAACGCCAGCACCACGGCGGCGTAGGTGTACAGGTGGAGGAAGTGCCAGGTCTCGTAGGCCAGCCGGCGCCTGGCCCAGCGGGCCGAGACGGCGCCGATGCCGATGATCAGCACCCAGGCGACCAGCGCGCGCAGCACGCCCTCGGTGGTCTCGGCGAGGTCGACCAGCTGGTTGACCGGGTCCAGGCCCGAGGACTCGCCGTAGCCGAAGGTGATGAAGACCACGTGGCCGACCAGCGTCCACAGCAGCGAGAAGCCGATCCAGCGGTGCCAGAGGGTCATCCGGTCCATGCCGATACGGCGGTCGAACCAGGGCAGCCGGGCCACCAGCAGCAGTTGGAAGGCCATCAGCAGTCCGCCGAACAGGCCGCACAGCCGGCCCACCACGATCAGCGTGTTGGAGGCGAATCCGGCCTGGACGAAGAAGTAGGTCACCACGGCAACGTTCACGGCCAGCACGGCGTACAGGCCGGTGCGGGCGGCCACCCTGGGGCGTATCGCCGTGGGGGGCGCAGGGGGCGATTGGACGGTTGTCACGGCAGGCAGCTCCTTGGTCAGGGTCCTCGGTACACCGAGCTTCGCTGGCGGGAGCTGTCGAATACCTGTCGTTGTACTTTCAAGTGCTTATCGATGTGGTCCCGGCCGTGACCTGGCTCATGGCGCCGGCGGGTGCGTGCCGCACTATGTGGAGGTGGAGAAAGTACGACTGCTCGTCGTGGACGACGACCCGCCGATCGCCGACCTGGTCGCGACGGTCGCCCGCTACGAGGGCTGGGACGCGGTCACGGCGAACTCCGGTGAGGAGGCCCTGCGGGCCGCCGCCGAGTTCCACCCGGACATCGTGGTGCTCGACCTGATGCTGCCGGACGTGGACGGCTTCGGCGTGCTCGACCGGCTGCGCCGCTCCGGGACGATGGTGCCGGTGGTGTTCCTCACCGCGCGCGACGCCGTCGCCGACCGGGTGGCGGGGCTGACCCGGGGCGGCGACGACTACCTGGTCAAGCCGTTCGCGGTGGAGGAGTTGATGGCCCGGCTGCGGACCGTGCTGCGGCGCAGCGCCGGGCCCGGCTTCCAGCGGTCCGTCCTCCAGGTCGCCGACCTCACGATGGACGAGGACACCCGCGAGGTGCGGCGCGGCGACCGGCTGCTGACGCTCACCCCCACCGAGTACGAAGTGCTGCGCTATCTGATGCGCAAGTCGCCGACCGTGCTCACCAAGGCGCAGATCCTCGACCATGTGTGGGAGTACGGCTTCGGCGGCCGCTCGAACGTCGTCGAGCTGGTCGTCAGCCGGCTGCGCCGCAAGCTCGACGAGGCCGATGAGCCCGTCCCGGGCGCGGCACCGCTGATACACACCGTGCGGGGCTTCGGGTACGTGATCCGGCAGGCAGCCGAGTGATCGGGCGGATCAGGCAGACGTACGACAGGACGGGGCTCGGTACCCGGCTCGCGCTGAGCCTCGGGGTGCTGTCCCTGATCGTGTTCGCGGTCGTCGGGACGGCGCTGACGGCGTACATGCGGGACTACCTGGAGCACCAGCTCGACGACCAGCTCAAGCTCGTCCAGACCGCGCAGACCACGGACGCCCAGGTGCACGGGATCGTGGAGGAGAAGCCGTACTGGGGCTGGTACACCGCCGTGTACGACGTCACGGACGACTCGGCCGTCCTGCGCAAGCCCTCCGACGTACCGGACGACAAAAGCGCGCTGACCGCGCTCGCCCGGTCGATGGCGCACTCGGACGACGAGATCCAGCGCACCGCGAAGATCGACGGGGAGGGCGAGTACCGGCTGCGGGGCTGCGAGGTCGAGCCCGGTGTGGTGCTGGTCAGCGCGGCGCCCATGAAGGACATCGAGGACACCGTGGGGCAGCTGCTCACGGTGCAGGCCATCACGTTCGCGCTCGCTGTGCTGGCGCTGGTGGTGGTCGGCCGGAAGATGCTGCGGCGCGGTCTCAAGCCACTGAGTGACATGGCGTCCACCGCCCACGGCATCGCCTCGCACAACCTGACCGAGTCGGCGGCCCGGCTGCCGCTGCGCGCGGACGGCAGGGACGGCGGCCCGGAGGTGGCGGAGCTGCGCACCGCGTTCAACGCGATGCTGGAGCACATCGACGACTCCCTCGCGGTCCGTGCGGAGGCCGAGCAGCGGCTGCGCCGGTTCGTCGCGGACGCCTCGCACGAGCTGCGCACGCCGCTGATGTCGGTACGGGGCTATGCGGACCTGTTCCAGTACGCCGCCGCCAACCACCCCGAGGAACGGGACAGACATCTGGCCCGGCTGCGCGCCGAGGCCGCCCGGATGGGCTTCCTCCTGGACGACCTGCTGCTGCTCGCCCGTCTCGACGCCGCCGAGGTGGAGGCGCCGCTGCGGATCGCGGACGCCGACCTGGTGGAGCTGGTGGGACACGCCGCCGACGCCTTCCGGGCGGCCCACGCGGACCATCCGCTGACGGTGGACGCCGGTCCCGCCCGGCTGTCGATGCGGCTGGATCCGCAGCGCATCCGGCAGGTACTGGACAACCTCCTCACCAACGCGGCCGTGCACACCCCGCCGGGCACTCCGGTGTCCGTCTCCGTGTCGGTCACGGACGGCCGGGCCGTCGTCCGGGTCGCCGACGCGGGCCCCGGCATCCCGCCCGCCGACCGGCAACGCGTCTTCGACCGCTTCTACCGCGTCGACAAGGCCCGCAGCCGCGACCGGGGCGGCAGCGGTCTCGGCCTCGCGGTGGCGCACTCCCTGGTGTCCGCGCACGGCGGCACCATCGGCCTCAGCAGCGAGCCGGGCGCGACGGTGTTCACGCTCTCGCTGCCGCTGCCGAAAGGTCTTACGGACCGGTGACATGACGGGCGCGGCCCGTCCGTTACGCCTGGTCGCGGGCCTACGTTGAGGGCATGCGCGTACTGGTCACCGGCGGTGCCGGGTTCATCGGGTCCCATGTCGTCGAGGCACTGAAGGCCCACGGGCACGAGCCCGTCGTCCACGACATCCGCACCGACCCGGCAGCGGACGTACGGGACCCCGACGCCGTCCGCGCCGCCCTGACCGGAGTCGACGCGGTCTGCCACCAGGCGGCGATGGTCGGCCTCGGCGTCGACTTCGGTGACGCCGTCGACTACGTCTCCCACAACGATCTGGGCACCGCGGTCCTGCTCACCGCCATGGCGGAGACGGGCGTACGACGTCTGGTGCTGGCCGGGTCGATGGTGGTGTACGGCGAGGGGCGGTACTCCTGCGAGTGGCACGGGGTGGTCCGACCGGGCCCCCGTTCGGTCGCCGACCTGGAGGCGGGCCGCTTCGAGCCACGCTGCCCGGTCTGCGCCGAGGACCTCTACCCCGGCCTCGTCGACGAGGACGCCCCGGTCGATCCGCGCAACGTCTACGCCACGACCAAGCTCGCCCAGGAGCATCTGGCGGCGGCCTGGGCCAGATCGACCGGCAGCTCCGCGGTGTCGCTCCGCTACCACAACGTCTACGGCCCGGGCATGCCCCGCGATACCCCGTACGCCGGCGTCGCCTCCTTCTTCCGCTCCGCCCTCGCCCGCGGCGAGTCCCCCCGCGTCTACGAGGACGGCCGCCAACGCCGCGACTTCGTCCACGTACGCGACGTCGCCTCGGCCAACATCGCAGCCCTGGAAGCGACTCCACCCCCGGGCACGCTCACCCCGTACAACACCGGCAGCGGCGACCCCCACACGGTCGGCGAAATGGCCGAGACCCTGGCAGCGGCCTACGGCGGCCCACCGCCCCTGACCACCGCCCAGTACCGCCTCGGCGACGTACGCCACATCACGGCCGACTCCTCCCGGCTGCGGGCGGAGCTGGGGTGGAAGGCGGAGGTGGGGTTCGCGGAGGGGATGCGGGAGTTCGCGGGGTCGGAGATGGGGAGGGTTTGAGACCTCCGGCTAAATTCAGCCCCTCCGGCGTTTGAGGAGCGGGGTCTGGGGCGGAGCCCCAGGGACGGGACGGGTAGGGGCGGCGGGGGCGAAAAGAAACCGCCCGTCACACCCCCGCCACCGGCAAGGTCACCACAAACCGACACCCACCCGGAACGTTGTGAACCGCAGCCCTCCCTTGATGCGCCTCCACGATCCCCCGCACGATCGCCAGCCCCAACCCCGCCCCCGCCGGCGGCGTCCGCGCATCCGTCCCCCGCCACCCGGTATCGAACACCCGCGGCAGATCCTCCTCAGGAATCCCCCCGCACCCGTCCGTCACGGACAACACCACACCATCGGCCGACCGCTCGGCGGCCACGGCGACCGTACCGTCCGCCGGTGTCCGACGAATCGCGTTGACAAGCAGATTCCCGAGCACCCGGCTCATCTCCTTGCCGTCCACCTCGACCGGCACCGGCTCCACCAGATCACCGACAAGCCGCACGCCGTGCTCACGCGCCAGCGGATCGGCCCCCGCAAGGGCATCCCCGACGAGGTCGTACAGCGAGATCCGGCTGGGGGTCAGCGCCAGCGTCCCCGCATGTATGCGGGAGAGTTCGAAGAGGTCCCCCACCATGCCGTTCAGCCGCTCCACCTCGGTGCGGATCTGCCGGAGATAGCGGTCGGGATCGGCGGCGACCCCGTCCTCCAGGGCCTCGGCCATCGCGCGCAGCCCGGCCAGCGGGGTACGCAGATCGTGCGAGATCCAGGCGACGAGCTCACGCCGGGAGGACTCCAGGGCGCGTTCCCGCCTGCGGGACTCGGCGAGTTTGGCGCTGGTCGCCTCCAACTCCCGGCTGAGTGCGGCGAGTTCGGCGGTCGCGGGACCGTCGGGCGAGGTGAAGTCGCCGCCGTCGCCGAAGGAGCGGGCGGCGAGCGCGAGGGCCCGGCTGCGGGCGACGACCCAGCGGCCGAGCAGCAGCGCGGTGACGAGGGAGACGACGGCGGCCATCGCGGCGACCAGTGTGACGACCTTCAGGTCGTGCTCGGACAGGAACATGGCCTGCGCGACCACGAGCGTGCCCGCGAGCATCGCGGTGACGGCGACGGCGGCGACCACCGCGAGGTGCAGGGCGAGCGACCGGCGCCGGACCATCCGCAGCACACCGGCGCCGAGCACCCCGGCGGCGGCTGCGCCGAGGAAGGCGAAGAGGGCGATCAGGAGTGTGTCGCGCATGGTCACGCCTCCGCGGTGTCGAAGCGGTAGCCGACGCCCCACACGGTCTGGATCAGCCGGGGCCGCGCCGGATCGTCCTCGACCTTGCCGCGCAGCCGGCGGACATGGACGGTGACGGTCGACAGGTCGCCGAAGTCCCAGCCCCACACCTCGCGCATCAGGTCCTCCCGGCTGAAGACCCGGCCGGGGTGCCTGAGGAAGAACGCGAGCAGGTCGAACTCCCGGACAGTGAGGGCGAGTTCGGTGCCGTTCTTGGCGGCGCGCCGGGCCGCCGGGTCGACCGTGAGCCCGGCCGCGCGCAGGGTGGGCGACGGCGGGGCGGGGCGGGCGCGGCGCAGTACGGACTCGACGCGCAGGACCAGTTCCCGGGGGCTGAAGGGTTTCGTCACATAGTCGTCGGCGCCGACCTCCAGGCCCAGGATCCGGTCGTCCTCGTCGCCGCGCGCGGTGAGCATGATGACCGGCACGGGCCCGCGCACCCGCATCTGCCGGCACACCTCCAGGCCGTCCATGCCGGGCAGCATCAGGTCCAGCACGACGAGGTCCGGCCAGTGCTCGGCGGCCCGGTCGAGGGCGTCGGGACCGTCCCCGGCCCGGTCGACCACGTATCCGGCCCGGTCGAGGTACCCGGACACGACCTCGGCGACGGTCGGATCGTCGTCCACGACGAGGACCCGGGCTCCGGCCCCCAGATGCTGCTGCTCTTCCATGCCGCCAGCCTCGCACCACGCGCGCGCCGATGGCGTCCACCGCCGCTGACGTCCTTGTTTCGTAAGGAGCCAAGGCCCGAAATGTCCGATTCTCGCTCGTAGGGTGAGATCCGTGACGACCCCCTTTCCCATGGACCGAGAACGTCCCATGGCCCGAGAACTTTCCAAGGCCCCAGAAGTCGACGTGGTCCTCCCCTGTCTCGACGAGGCCGAGGCGCTGCCCTGGGTCCTGGAGCGCATCCCGCCCGGCTGGCGGGCGCTGGTCGTGGACAACGGATCCACGGACGGCTCGGCCGACATCGCCCGCGCCCTCGGCGCGAGAGTCGTGCGCGAGGAGCGGCGCGGCTTCGGCGCCGCCTGCCATGCGGGCCTGACGGCCGCCACCGCCGACATCGTGTGCTTCTGCGACTGCGACGCCTCCCTCGACCCGGGCGACCTCGTGCCCTTCGTTCGGGAGGTGGCCGACGGCTCGGCAGACCTGGTGCTCGGCAGACGGCGCCCGCAGGGCCGGGGCGCGTGGCCCGCGCACGCCCGCGCCGGCAATCTGGCGCTGGCCCGGATGCTGCGCCGCCGCACCGGACTTCGCCTGCACGACCTGGGCCCGCTGCGTGCCGCCCGGCGCGAACCGCTGCTCGCCCTCGGCCTGACCGACCGGCGCAGCGGCTATCCGCTCCAGATGGTGGTGCGGGCCGCCGACGCCGGCTGGCGCATCACCGAGCACAGCGTCCCCTACCTCCCGCGCACCGGCGCCTCCAAGGTCACCGGCACCTGGCGCGGGACCTGGCAGGCGGTACGGGACATGAGCCGGGTACTGACCGAGACCGCCGCCAAGCAGGGAGCCCGCCTGTGACCACGCTCCTCGTCATCGCCAAGGAGCCCCGGTCGGGCCGGGTGAAGACCCGGCTGACACCGCCGTTCACACCGCGGGAGGCGGCCGCGCTCGCCGAGGCCTCGCTGGCGGACACCCTGGACACGGTGGCGCGGACGCCGGCCGCGCGCCGGGTCCTGGTCCTCGACGGGGCTCCGGGCCCCTGGCTACCGCCCGGCTTCGAGGTCGTACCGCAGTGCGCGGGCGGCCTCGACGAACGTCTCGCCGCCGCCTTCGCGGCCTGCACCGGCCCGTCCCTGCTGATCGGCATGGACACCCCGCAGGTGACGCCGGAGCTCCTGACCGTGGACTTCGCCGACTGCGACGCGTATTTCGGTCCCGCCGACGACGGCGGCTTCTGGGCCCTGGGCCTGGCCGCACCGGATCCGGCCCTGCTGCGCGGCGTCCCGATGTCGACCCCGCACACCGGCGCCGTGCAGCGCGACCGCCTCGCGGGCCTGCGCGTACGGGACCTGCCGTGTCTTCGGGACGTCGACACGGCCTACGACGCGGAGGTGGTCGCCAAAGCGGCGCCGGGCGGGCGTTTCGCGGCGGAGCTGGAGCGGCTGACGGCAGAAGCGCGGTGAGTGCGGTGAGCGCAATGCGGCAGGTGACTTCGGTGAGCGCGGTGCGGCAGGCGACGGCGCTGGTGCGGCAGGCCGCTGCCGACGACCGTCCCTGGACGGCCGACCTCTACACCGACGCCCTCCTCACCGGGCGCGGTCCGCTCTTTCTGCGCCGTACGGACGGCTGGCTGCTGCCGTTGGACGTGGAGCGCTGGTGTGCGCGTGCCGACGCGGTGGACCGGGAGGTGCTCGCCCGGTGCGAGGGTGCGGTGCTCGATGTGGGCTGCGGTCCGGGACGGCTCGTCGCCGAACTCACCGCCCGGGGCCGGCACGCCCTCGGCATCGACGTCAGCGCGGCGGCGGTCGCCCACACCGTGCGGCTCGGCGGACAGGCGCTGCACCGCTCGGTGTTCGAGCCGGTTCCGGGAGAGGGCCGCTGGGGCACCGTCCTGCTCGCCGACGGCAACGTCGGCATCGGTGGCGATCCCCTCGCCCTGCTCGACCGGCTGGGCCAACTGCTGGTGCCTGGCGGTCTGTTGATCGCCGAGACGGCCCCGGTGGACGTGGACGAGCGCATCCACGTCCACGTCACCGACGGGCGGGGCACGGCCGGCGCCCCCTTCCCCTGGGCCCGCCTCGGCACGTCCGCCCTGCTGCGGCATGCGAGCCGCGCGGGCTGGAGCGCCGTCGATCAGTGGACCTCCGGCGGCCGTTCCTTCGCGGCCCTGCGCAACCGTCGTACGAACAGCACCGCGGAGCCCGCGAACAGCGCGGCGGTCATCAGCAGCCAGCGTGCGGGATAGCCGTGGGTGTTCAGGCCGGTGACACCGTCGAAGTGGTCGGCGACCCGGCCGCTGATCAGCGGGAACCAGACGAGCAGCAGGAGCAGGGACAGGGCGGCCGGCACCCGGACGTAGCCGACCGCCCAGCGCCGCCCGGCCGCGCCGAACGCGGTGACCAGGGCCCGGTCGGCCGCCGTGTACAGCGGCAGCAGGACCAGGTCGTGGACGAGCGCCGCGCCCACGAACCACAGGGCGACCTCGAACCAGTCCCCCTCCAGCAGCCGCACCCCCGCATACCCGGCGAGCGCGAACGACGCGGCGAGCAGGAGCAGTTGGAACGGACTGCCGACAGCCGGACGGGCGCGCATCACAGATCTCCGAACGTCATCCGGGCCACCCACTTGGTGTTGAGCACACCGGGAGCCGCGGGCACGATGACCCGGGCCGGGTGGCCGTGGTCGGGGGACAGGTCCTCGCCGTTGACGGTGAGGGCCAGCAGCGAGCGTTCGTCGGCGACCTGGTTGGCGCGCAGGGCGGCGTGGCGGAAGGCGCCGTGCCGCTGGAGCGACTCCACGAACACGTCGGGCGGATCGTCGTGGCCGACGAGCGCGGCCAGGTCCCGCAGCCGTACGCCGCGCCACCACTGGTCGGAGGTCGACCAGCCCTCGACGCAGGCGATGGGCAACGAGGAGGAGTGCAAGGGGAGTCGGAGCAGGTCGGCGCGGGTCAGCCGGACGACTCCGGTCCGCCCGGTGACGACCAGCCGCCAGGCCTCCTCGCCCGTCTCCGCCGTGCGGATCCCGGCGTAGGCGGCCGTCTTGTTGATCTGGAAGCCGTTCGGCCCCGAGCCCGGTGCGGTGCCGCGCGGGGCGAGGAGGGCGGTGCGCCGCAGCGCCCCGTCGAAGCTCTGTCCGACGGTGGTGGCGAACAGCAGCAGCGAGCCGCCCCCGACGAACCACAGGGCCCCGCGCCGGGACACCGTCGGCTCGTCGGGATCCGGGGCCACCAAGTCGTCCTTCTCCTCCCGCAGTTGCCGCAGATTGCGCAGCGCCTGCGGGAGCTTCAGCACCACGTGCGCGACGAACGCGGCGAAGAACACCCAGGCCCCGTAGAAGTGCAGGGTGTAGAAGGAGCCCGGGAAGACGTAGTCGAGCTGGACGTTCAGCACCCCCGTCACGAACTCGAAGAGGACGCCGCCGACCAGCAGGAGGAGCGAGAGCCGCTCCGCCGCATGGGCGAGCGAGCGCGCGGGCGGCAGTGTGAACAGCCTCGGCACGACCGACCACAGCTTGGCCAGCAGGACGGGGATCAGGGTGACGCCGAGGGTGACGTGGACGCCCTGGTTGAGCCGGTAGAGCCAGTGCGGGTCGGTCGGCCAGGAGAACAGGTAGAAACCGAGGATCCCCTTGTCGGGCGTCTGGTCGTTCACCGGGTCCAGGTCCGGGTTGTAGGCGGCGTACGACACCAGTCCCGTCAGAAACAGCAGCGTGATCCCGCCGAGCAGCACCACGCCGAGCACCGAGGTGAACCAGGGGCCGCGCAGCGGGCTGCGCCAGAACGAGGGGGAGAAAGGGGTAGAAACCGTGCGTCGCATGCCCCGACCGTAGGCCCGCGTCACCGCAGGACAGGGGCGCGAATCATGACGAATCCCTGACGTCGGCGCCCGTCACGCGTCTGGCGGACGCCGGGCGTCCTAGCGTTCTCGCGTGACCCACGATCTTCTGCCCGAAACCGGTTCCGACGCCCTTCCGGACGCCCGCCGTGACCTCCGCCGTGACCTGTACGCGGCCTGCGCCGCCGCCCTGCTCTTCGCGACCGCCGCCGTGGTCGGCACCGTGATCGAGGACCGGGACGGCAGCCTCTTCGTCGACTGGCCGCCGCTGCTCGCCGACTGGTACCCGCACCTCGGCCCCGGCACCCCGGCCGCGATCGCCGTCGCGGTGGCGATCGTGGCGTACGGCCCGCCCCTGGCCGCCCGGCTGCCCTGGCGCCGCCTCCTGTTCACCGTCTGGGGAGCGGGCACGGCCTGGACGTTCTCGCTGGCGCTCGTCGACGGCTGGCGGCGCGGCATCGCCGACCGGCTGACGACGCGCTATGAATACCTCCAGGTCATCGACCGCTTCCACGACATCCCGGCGGCCCTGCGGGACTTCAATGCCCACATCCTGCTCGACTCCCCCGACCACTGGCCCGCGCACATCGCCGGCCACCCTCCGGCGGCCACGCTCACCTTCGTCTACCTGGACCGCATCGGGCTGGGCGGCGGCGCCTGGGCCGGGGTCTTCGTCATCACCGTCGGCGCGAGTGCCGCCCTCGCGATCCTCCTCACCGTCCGCACCCTCGCCGACGAGAAACTCGCCCGCCGTGCCGCGCCCTTCCTGGTCCTGGCCCCGGGTGCCGTGTGGCTGGGCACCGCCACCGACGGCTGGTTCGCGGCGGTCGCCGCCTGGGCGGTCGCGCTCCTCGCGCTGGCGGTGACCGGCCACCGGCCACGCTGGACGGGACTCGCCTCCGGCCTCCTCTTCGGCCTGCTGATCTATCTGTCGTACGGCCTGACGCTGTTCGTCGTGATCGCCGCCGCCGTGCTGCTCCTGGGCTCCGACCGCATCCGTCCCCTCCCCTTCGTGCTGGCCGGTTTCCTGGTCGTCCCGATCGTGTTCACCGCGCTGGGCTTCTACTGGTGGGAGGCGTACGACCTGCTGGTCACCCGCTACAACCAGGGCGCCGGCGGCACCCGTCCGCAGGCCTACTGGGTGTGGGCCAACCTCGCCTGCCAGGTCCTCGTCGTCGGCCTCGCGACAGCGGCGGGGCTACGGCGGACCGGAGTGATCCTGCTCCGCCGGGACCGTACCGCCGCGTTCCGCCTCGGCGTGCTGGTGCTCGCCGCGCTGGTCGCGATGGTCGCCGCCGACCTGTCCGGGATGAGCAAGGCCGAGACGGAGCGGATCTGGCTGCCGTTCGCGCTCTGGCTGTTGCCGGCGGGTGCGTTTCTCACGGGGGTGCGGGGGTGGCTGGTGGCGCAGGCGGTGCTCGCGCTGCTCGTCAACCATCTGCTGCTGACGGGTTGGTGACAACGGTGCTGACGCCCGTCACACTGTGACCGCGTTGCCCGTCCGCCCTCACCTCGTCGGTTCCCGGCCACCATCCCGTCACACGGGAAGGGAACGCTCCCCGCGTCCCCCTTTGCTCGCCTCCTCATACCCGTCCGTCCCGCCACAGCGCGGGCACGACGCGGAAGGACGACGTGCGCCGTGTCCCCGCTCCAGCTCGACGAGCTCCCCAAGCCGTCGCTCACCCCCGTCCCCATCCCCGCTCCCGCCTCGGTCGGTGCCCCCACACCGACGCAGGCGCGGCAGCGCCGGCGCCGGCTCCGCTGGGCGCTGAGTCTGCTGCCGCTCCTGCTGATCGGCGGTTACGCCGCTTTCGACTGGCCCACGGTCCATGACAGCGCCGTCCGCCTGGCCGGTGCCGACCTCCGGTGGCTGCTGGCCGGAACCGTTTTCAACATCCTGTGCTGGATGGCCGCTTCGGTGACCCGGCAGGGCGCCCTCCCCGAACGGCTGCCGCCGGGGCCCCTGCTGGCGTCGCAGTTCGCCGCCGGCGCCGCCAACCACGTCCTGCCGGCCGGTCTGGGCGCGCACGCCGTGACGCTGCGGTTCCTCCAGAACCAGGGGATATCCATCCCCCGGGCGACGGCGTCGCTGGCGCTGTACTCGCTGGTCAAGCCCGTCGCGAAGACGCTGCTGATCCTCGGGTTCCTCCTCGCCTTCCCCGGTACGCTGCGCATCGGCCAACTCGTCCCGGACGCGGAGACGTTGACCGTGGCCGCCATCGGTGTGGTCTGCGCGCTCGCCGCCGCGGCCCTGCTTCTGACGGTCGTACGGCCGCTGCGCCGGCCGCTGCTCGACTGTCTGAGCACCGCCCTGACCGACGCCCGTCTGCTGCACACCCGCCCGATCCGGGTGCTCCAGCTGTGGGGCGGGGCGGCCGCGTTCCCGCTGTTGCAGGCCTGTGTGCTGGCCTCGGTGGGGTCCTCGCTGGGGCTGCAGCTGCCCTGGGTGCATGTGATCTTCGCGTATCTCGCCGCCAGCGCCGCGGTGGGGGCCGTGCCGGCGCCTGGCGGCATCGGCCCCGTGGACGCGGCGCTGGTGTTCACCCTTGTCGTGTTCGGCGCGGCGGTGCCTGTGGCGACCGGCACAGTGATCGGGTTCCGGGTGATTACGGTGTGGCTGCCGTTGGTGCCGGGGGCGCTGGTGTTGTCGGGGATGGTGCGGCGGAAGATGTTGTAGATGCTCCCGCCTGTGGTTCTTTGGCTGCGGGTCCGTTGTGGCTGGTCGCGCAGTTCCCCGCGCCCCTGCGGGGCGCGTACTAGGGGGCGTTCTGGAAGACCAGGGCGTCTCCCACCGCCCGCTCGGCCGTCCCACTCGGCTTGTTCACCAACGCGCCCTCCACCGACATGGCCGTGGAACCGCCGCCGTCGAGGTTGATGGCGTCGTGCAGACCGAGTGCGTCGGCCACCGCGGCGGTTTCGTCCATTGTCGTGCCGACGCTGGTGGTCATGCGGCCGTCGATCGTCGCGAGCACGATCCTGCCGTCCCGTGTCGTGCCGGCGATGGTGCGGGGGTTGCGGTCGAAGAAGCTGCCGGAGCCGGGCGGTACGACGATCTCGCCGTTCGCGGTGAGCCGGTAGCGCCCGTTCACGCCGGACAGCCCCGGTCGCACCGGAAGGGTCCTGCCGCGCTCGTCGGTCAGTGTCGAGGTGACCTTGACGCAGCCTTCTCCCGCCACCTGCAGAAGAGTTGACGCCTCCCGGCCGGTCGCCTGGATCGACGTCTGTCCCGCGGCGAGTGCCGTGCCGCGGGTCGTCGACGTGCGTGTCACGCAGCCGCGCCGGTCCAGGACGACCTCGGCGCCGGCGCCCGACGGGGTGGATGCGGCGAACTCCGGGGTGAACCGGGTGACATCGCCGGGTTCGGTGCACTCGGTCGTTCCGGTGCAGGCCGCGGGAACGACGGGCGGGTGGTTGAGGTACTCCAGCGGGAGCGAGGCGCCGGTCGCCCGGTTCGTCACGCCGCCCGACCAGCTGAGCTTGCCCATCAGGACGCGGTCGGTACGGGAGTCGACGACGAGGTCGGCTTCGGCGGGGTCTGTCGTGGGCTCGCTGAGGAGCCGCCCGCTGTACAGGCCCAACCCGACCGGGTCGCCGGGGTACTGGGCGCTGGCCGTGAAGGTGAAGAACGAGGCGTTGACCCCGGCGAGCGCTCCGGAGGAACGGACGAGGTCGGTGGTCTTCTCCGTGCGGGCCAGGTCGGGTCCGTAGGTCGCCTTCAGATGGCCGCGGGTCCTGCGGGGGTCGATGGTGAGGACGTTGACCACCCAGGGGCCGCGGGGCGTGCTGTTGATCTGGTCGGCGGGGGCGGGTTCGGTCCCCCGCACGATCCGGGTCAGGGTGACGCCGTCGGCGAGCGCCCGGCTGCTGCGCGTCTCCACGAGGTCGGCGTCCCCGAGGGGAAGGGTCCGGTCGGCGGCGGCTTGGGCGTGACCGCCCGGAGCGACCAGGACGGTCACAACGGCCGTCGTCACAGCCGCGGCACGAGTGATCCCGAGTCTGTACGAGCTGGATGTCATGCCCGCGAGCATCTTCCGCCGGGGGAACGCCCGGTAGGCCCTTCGAGCCCACACGGGTGAACAACTGCGGAAGCGGCACGCGGAGTTGCCGTGAGCGGAACCAGTCGGGCGCGCAAGGGCGCGCCCCGTCAGGGGCGCGGGGAACTGCGCGACAAGCCCCCACCGGCCCGCAGACGAACAACCCCCCTGTCCAACGGAGCGCCTAGTCCCGCCGGGCCACCAGCCGATACGCGTTGGACACCCCGAGCCGATGCGACAGGCGCCGGATCGCGAACCGGTCCAGCAGCGTGCCCGCGACCAGCGCCGGGATTCCCGCGATCAGCAGCGCACCGCGCACCGTGCGCTTCAGCGCGTTGGGCGCGGACGGCAGCCAGGGCAGGTCGTCGCGGGGAGCCACCGCGTCCAGCACGAGCCAGGCGCCTGCCAGCAGGTCGACGGGGTCGTGCGGCTCGGCGTGCTGTTCCGCGACGACCGTGAAGCCGAGGTCGGTCAGCCGTTGCCGCAGATTGCCGACCGGCACGAAGTGCAGGTGCTGCGGCTGGAGCCACGGCAGCCACCACCGCCCGAGGATGCGGGCGTAACGGCTGTCGGGGTCGGGCACCTCGATCAGCAGATGCCCGCCGGGCCGCAACGCCTCCTTGGCCGCCCTCAGTTCACGGTCCGGCTCGGTGCTGTGCTCCAGGTAGTGGAACATGCTGACCACGTCGTAGTGCCCGGCGAACCCCGGTGCCAGCTCGGGGAAACTCCCCCGGTAGCCGCGCTCCACCCGCCCGGCCCGCTCGGCGAGTTCGGCCCCGTCGGTGAAGTCGAGCCCGTCGAAGGTGGTGCCGGGGTGGACGGTGCGGGCGGACTCGCAGAAGTGGCCGTGCCCGGTGCCGACGTCGAGCCAGTTCTTAGGGTCGGAGGTGTGCGGCAGCAGGGACGCGGCCCGCTGCTCGTACATCTTGCCCCGGCTCGCGAAGGTGTTGCCCAACTGCTTCTCGCCCAGGCCGTCGTAGAAGTCCCGGTAGTAGAACTCCAGCCCCTCGGCGCTGAGTCGGGGGTTCTGGAAGGTGTGCCGGCACTCCCCGCACCGGTCGAGCACGAACCGGCCGGGCTTGTGCTGGAGCAGATCGGTGGTGCGCAGCCGGGTGGTCAGGTCTTCTGAACCGCACCAGGGGCAGGTGGTGCGCCGGGGTTCGAAGAACCGGTCCAGGCCGTCGGCCAGGTCGGCCCGGTAGCCGGGGCGCAGGGCGGCGACCTGCTCGGCTCGGCTCGGTGCCTTGTGCTCTTCCTCGTTCATGACGCCTCCTCGGCGGCCAGCTCTTCGAGACGGGAGGCCGCCGCGGTGGCACCCCCGGCGGCCCGGAATCCGGTACGGATGCGTATCGCCGCGGCCCGATGGCCGGGTTCGTGCAGGACGGCGTCGAGTGCCTCGCCCAGCTTCACCGCGGTGACCCGCCCGAACCGGACCCGGATCCCCGCCCCTGCCTCGGCCACCTGCCCGGCCACGACCGGCTGGTCGTCCCGGATGGGTGCCACGACAAGGGGCACACCGTGCCAGAGGGCTTCGCAGACGGTGTTGTGCCCGGCGTGACAGACGACGGCGTCGACCCTTTCCAGCAACGGGAGTTGGGGCACGGACGGCACGATCAGCACGTCCTTGTCGGCGGCCGCCGTGAGCGCCCCCGCCGGATCCACGATCACCGCCTGCATCCGGTCCGCCCGGGACCGTACGGCCTCATGGCACGCACCGAGGAACCGCGCCCCCACATCGGTGTTGGCGGTCCCGAGCGTGACGAGGACCGTGGCGCGGGACGGGTCCAGCCAGTCCCAGGGGAAGTCGGCCCGGTCCGGCCGGGCGGCGACGGACAGGCCGACGTACCGGATCTGTTCCCCCGTCCTGGCGTCCGGCCCGACGAACTCCCGGGTGCTGAAGGCGAGCACGAGATGGGGCGAGAAGCGTGGATCGGCGGTGCCGGCCGGGTCGCCGATCCGTGCCCGCAGCCCGCTGAGGAGTCCGTCGATCCAGTCGGCGACCTTCGGCATGCCCGCCAGGACGTCGGTGAACTCGGCGGAGGTGGTGGCCGAGGTCGCCCACGGCACGCCCAGACGTTCGGCGACCAGCCCGCCGGCGAGGGCCTGCTGGTCGGCGACGACCACGTCGGGGCCGAACTCCCGCACCGCGGCGGCCACTCCGGGCGCCATCGCCTCGGCGAGCGGGGCGAGAAACCGTTCCCAGAGGAATTTCAGCGCCTCGGGACCGCGGAGTTCCGGCGGTCGTACGCCCTCCCCCGCCCCCGGCACGGGCCCGTCGCAGGAGAACACGACGGACGTCTCGCCCGCGAGCCGCAGGAGCAGGCCGGGGTCGGCGCACGCCCAGGCCACCCGGTGTCCCCGGGTGGTCAGTTCGGCGGCGACCCCCACGGCCGGGTTGATGTGACCCACGAGCGGCGGCACGACGAACAGGAACCGGCTCACCGCACCTCCGCCAGCGGGGGCTGCCGGATCAGTTCGAGAATGTGGCCGCCGACCACTCCGGCCGCTTCCACCAGCACCGAGTGCTCGTGCCCCGGCACCACCACGGTCCGGCAGTCGGGCAGCAGCCCCTCCAGCCACGGCGCCAGTTCGGCCAGGTCGGAGTCGCCGCCGTACAGGGCGAGTACGGGACAGGAGACGGACCGGATCGACTCCTCGGTGAGCACGCGGCTGGCCGGGATGTCGTGCGGGAGGCTGGTGGTGCGGGCCAGCCGGGCCGCGCCCTTGGCGAGGCGGGCGGTGTTGTGGCTGCGGTTCGCGGTGATCCAGGCGAGGGCGTCGTCCTCGTTGAGCGCGAGCTGGGTGAGCACGCGGTGCAGGATGCCGCCGATCTTCACCGCCCAGGCCTCGGTGGCCGGTTCCGACTCGATGAGGGTGAGGCTCGCGACGCGCTCCGGGTGGCGGGCGGCGTAGCCGAAGGCGACCGTGCCGCCGTAGGAGTTGCCGACCAGGTGGACCGGGCCGGTGATCACCAGCCGGTCGAGCAGCGCCTGAAGGTCGTCGATGTTGTCGTCGAGGCGGTAACCGGTTTCGGGGCGCGTGCTGCGGCCGTGGCCGCGCAGGTCGTACATGACGACGTCGATGCCGGCCAGTGCGAACACGGGGGCCACGGTGAAGTAGTAACTGGCGAGGCTGTCGGTGAGCAGACCGTGCACCAACACCGCAGTGGCAGTGGCGGGTCGACCGTCCTTCGGGCCCATTCTCTGTACGTGCAGCCGGAGGTCGCCGGTGTCGACGAAGGCCATGATCAGGCCGCCTCGGCCGCTTTGAGGCTGTGCACGATGTGCTCGACGAGCCGGCCGACGGTGAGTTCGATGATCTCGTCGAACTCCATCCCGGCCAGGAACTCGGCGAAGTTGACCCGTCCGGCGTACCGCTCCTCCAGCAGTCCGGCGAGCGTGACGAGGTCGATGCTCTCCAGCTCCAGATCGCGGTTGAAGGTGGTCTGCATGCCGATCTCGACGTCGTCGAGGCCGTACTCGTCGAGGAGCGCTCCGAGCATGCCGGTGATGTCGGCGAGCACGGTTTTCTCGTCGCCGGCCTGCGGGTGGGGATGCATCAGTCCGTCTCCTCGTCATCCTGTCGCGTCGGTCCCGTCGTCCAGGCCACGACGTACTCCCTGCTCGGCAACCCGGGCGGATTGCCGGTCCGTTCGCAGCGCACGGTGTACGCGCGCTCCAGCCGCCCCGAGACGAGCAGGCTGTCCGCGTCGGCCGCCAGCACGGTGAAGTCGCGTGGCCGCCCGCCGAATCCGGTGCCCTCCGCCTTCGCGACGGCTTCCTTGGCCGCCCAGAACCGGGTGAACCACAGCGCCTCGGACTCCGCGGTGGCCGCGCATCGGGCCCGCAGCAGGGCGAGTTCGTCCGGTCCGAGGGCGGTGGCGACGGTCTCCTGGCCGCGCTCGACGACCTGCTCGATGTCGATGCCGGGCCCGGGACCCGGGGTGTGCGGCCGTACGATCGCCACGCCGGCCTCCGCGCGATGGGCGAGCGAGAGATCCAGCCCCGGGAGCTGACGGCCGTGCAGTCCGGTGACGTACGGTCTGCCCAACTCGTCGTTGAGGACCCGGATCTCGGCCGGGAAGACGGGCCCTTCACCCTGGTCCCAGAGCCATCGCCGTACGGCGTCCTTGGCGGCGATCCGGCCGAGCAGCCACTGTCTGCGACCCCTCGGCGCATGCGCCTCGTACTCCGCACGCTCAGCTCCGCTCAGGGAGTTGCGCATGATGAGATTCCGCGAGGCGAGGTCCGGCCACCGCTCGTGCAGCAGCACCCATCCCTCCGGCCGGGCCTCGGAGAGGGTGTTGCGCTCGGGGAAACGCTCCACGGGCCGGGTCTGCGGGTCGTTGTCGAAGCGGCGGTCCTGCCAGCCGGTGAGCTCCGCCCAGACCTCACCACCGACGGTCAGCTGGACGTCCGCTTCGAGGACGGTGTCGGTGAGGGACGTGATCCTCACGAGACAGCCGACGTCCGTGCCGGGGTCCGGCTGCGGACCGTAGAAGCGCATCTCCCTCATCTGGACGGGGAAGACGACCGTCCGCTCGGTGCGGGTGGCCATGATCCAGTAGCCGAGGATCTGACCGACGTTGTCGAGGAGCGACCCGGGCGCCGGCGGGGTCGTGATCACCCCTCGTACATGCGCCTCACCGATCGCGGTGAGCTCACTGACCCCCTGGAACGCCGGACCGTGGAACATCCAGCGCTCGGCGTACAGCTGCGCCGCGGTGTGGTCGGGGGTGCGTTCGGCGGCACGGTCCGGATGCCAGGCAGCGGGGCGTGTCGTCGCGTAACGGTCGGACAGCTCGACCACCGACCGCGCCCGGGGACCGAAGGAGACGGCGAGCCGGGCGGGGTTGTCGGGGACGGGCGTGACGGTGACCTCGACGTCGACGGGCGGCGTTGCGGTGAGCCACTGATCGAACCGCGCACCGTGCACGGCAACCGCCCGGCGGCCGGGCGCGGCCCGCTCCGCCGCCTCCATCATGTGCGCCACGATCGTCGTCGCGGGCACGACCGGCCAACGGTCGGACACATCGGGCCAGCCGGGGCGTTGGGGGAAGAAGCAGTGGTCGAGGAGGTAGGGCATGGTGTCGGGGGAGACGTGGACGGTGGTGCGGTGGGGTTGGGGGTGGCCGGGTTGGGGGTGGCCCTCCTCAGGACGGCCGTCCCCAGGGTGGCTGCCCGTGGGGTGACCGTTCGTCCGCGGTCCCGGGGCGGCTGCCGCGGGACCGGCCGGCGCCGACTGGAGGGGATGCGCGGGCGCGGGAAGGGGTGCGGCGGGGGCGGGCGCGGTGACGGAAGCCGCAGCCGTACTGCCGCCCGCCGCGATCAGCGCGACCGCCTCAGGGTGGCTGCCCGCAGGGTGACCGTTCGTCCGCGGTCCCGGGGCGGCTGCCGCGGGAACGGCCGGCACCGGCTGGTCGGGATGCGCAGGGCCGGGCGCAGTCCCGGAAGCCGCGGCCGTACCACTGCCGCCCGCCGCGATCAGCGCTGCCGCCGCAGGGTGACCGTCCGCGCGGTGACCGTTCGTCCGCAGTGCCTGGCTGACCGCCGCAGGAACGGCCGGCGCCGACTCGACGGGATGCGCGGCGCCGGGCGCGGCGCCGGAACCCGCGGACGTACCGCTGCCGCCCGCCGCGAAGAGCGCGACCGCCGCGTCCGCGGTCTCGCGCAGCAGCGCGCCCAGTTCGGCGGCGGCCGGGAATCGTCCGGCCAGCGCGTCCAACCCCGAGGGGTCGGTCGGAGCGTCGAGCGCGGATCGTTCACCGGTGGCGTGCGAGCGTGCGGCGGCATCCGGAGTCGCCGGGGAGGCCGCCCCGGCGGCTGCCGGTGAACCGGTCCGCAGCCCTGCGCGCAGCTCCGCCAGAACCCGGTCGTCTAGCGAGACGAGCGCACCGCCCAGGTCGAGCCGGACCGGCTGCCGGTCCCCTCGCGCGGGAGCCGTGGGGTGGGCGGCTTCCGCGGAGCGGTCGAGGGGACCGGCGGGACGGGTGGCAGCGGACGGTTCGGCAAGGCCCTGAAGGGGCGCGGGGTTGTGTCGAGATGCGGCTCCGCCGCGGGGCGCGACCAGCCCCAACGGCGCCGCAGCCGAAGAACGACCCACCCCGGCACCCTCAGCGGAGCACTTCGCGCCCGTCGTCCACAGCGCCGTCGCCACCCGGTGGAGCTGGGCGAGACCCGTGCGGTGGGGGGAGTTGGCGGACACGACCAGGTGGTCGCGGCCGGACAGGGTGTCGCCGATGAGGGAGCCCAACTGCCCCGGGCCGACCTGGACGAAGGTGCGGTGGCCGGCCGTGTACATCGCCTCGACGAGTTGCCGGAAGCGCACCGGCTCCAGCAAATGCCGGACGAACAGCTCACGGACCGCCGACTCCCCCGACGGGAACGGCGACCCGGTGGTCCCCGACCACACCGGCACGGTCGGCGGATGCAGCCGGAAACGGCTCGCCGCGTCCTTGATGGGGGCGAGGTACGGCTCCAGCATCGGCGTGTGGAAACCGGACCGGAACGGCAGCACCTGGCTGATCACGCCCTGCGCGCGGAAAGCCTTTACGAATTCCGTTACGGCCGTGTCCGGACCGCACACCATCGACTGGGCGGGCGCATTGTCGTGGGACAGCACGATCCCGGCGTCCGGCCAGTCGGCCTCCAGCGCCGTCAGCACCCGCTCGGCGGGCGCCCCGATCGCCCCGAACGCCAGCCCCGGCACGGTCAGCGCGTCCGGATCGAAGGACGACATGAAGCCGTCCACCTCGTCCCCCGAGTACAGCCCGGCCGCCGCCATCGCCGTCCACTCACCGACGCTGTGCCCGGCGACCGCGTCCGGCACGACCCCCATCCGCCGCAGCGCCCCGTCGAGCAACCGCCCGACGGCCACGACCCCGAGCCCGTGCCGACCGATGTCCCCCACCCGGGCCGCCCCCGGCACGGGCCCGGCCAGACCGAAGTGGGCGGCGACATCGTCCACCCGGGGTTCGAAGTCGCCTTCGAGGCCAGGGAAGACGAACGCGAGCTTCCCGCCCAGCGGGGCAGGAGAGAACCAGACGTCGTTACGACCGTGCCAGGCACGCCCCCGCCCGACCGCCCGCCGGGCGAGCGCCAGCCGCTTGGCGGTGGGATCGACGATGCCGAGACGTGCGGGGCCCGCGGGCCCATGAGGATCGAGACCGGCGGCAAGTACGGCCGAGTCGTCGGCGTCCAGCATCGAGGCAAGCCGCTCCGGGGTGGGGGCACCGAGAAACAGCATCCGCTCAGGTTCGGAAACCACAACCCCCTCAAGGGGCGCGGGGAACTGCGCGCCCAGCCCCAACGGCGCCGCAGCCGAACGACGACCCGAAGCGGCACCCCCCACCCCCTCCAGAACAACATGCGCATTGATCCCACCGAACCCGAACGCGTTCACAGCCGCCCGCCGCGCCGCACCGTTCGTCTCCCACGGCTCCGCCGTCTCCAGCGGCCGGAAACGGGTCTTGGCGAGCGCCGGGTTCGGCTCGTCGCAGTGCAGCGTCGGCAACAGCACCCCGTGGTGCACGGCAAGGGCGGCCTTGACCAGCCCCGCCACCCCGGCGGCAGGCATCGTGTGACCGATCATCGACTTCACCGAGCCGATCACCGCGGCGTCGCCGGGCCCGAACACCTCGGCCAGCGTGGTCAGTTCGGCCGCATCCCCCGCCGGCGTGGCCGTACCGTGCGCTTCCAGCAGCCCGATCGACCCGGCCGCCGCCGGATCGAGCCCGGCCGCCCGCCACGCCTGCCGCACGGCACTGGCCTGACCGCCGGGATCGGGGTTGACCAGCCCGGCGGCACGCCCGTCGCTCGCGACCCCCGTACCCCGGATGACGGCGTACACGCGATCCCCGTCGCGCTCGGCGTCGGCGAGGCGCTTGAGGACGACCACGCCGGTGCCCTCGCCGATCAGGATGCCGTCGGCGTCCCGGTGGAAGGGGCGGATGCGCTGGCTCGGGGAGAGCGCGCGGAGCTGGGAGAAGACGGACCACAGGGTGATGTCGTGGCAGTGGTGCACTCCCCCGGCGAGCATCACGTCGCAGCGCCCGGTGACGAGTTCGCCCACCGCCTGATCGACGGCGACCAGTGAGGAGGCGCAGGCGGCGTCCACGGTGTACGCGGGTCCGCGCAGGTCGAGCCGGTTGGCGACGCGGGAGGCCGCGAGGTTGGGGACGAGCCCGATCGCCGACTCGGGGCTGTCGGGCCCCAGCCGCTCGGTGAACGCCGTCCGGATCCGGTCGAGTTGACCGGCGTCGAGATCGGGCAGCAACTCCCCCAGCGTGCGGACGAGTTGACCCGCCGTACGGACCCGCTGGTCGAGCCGCACCAGCCCGGGCGTGAGATATCCGCCCCGGCCGAGCACGACCCCGATGCGCTGCCGGTCGGGCAGCCGTTCCTCGCCGCCCGCGTCGGCGAGCGCGGCGGCGGCCACATGCAGGGCGATCAGCTGGTCGGGCTCGGTGCCTGCCACCGATTTCGGCATGATCCCGAACCGGGTGACCTCCACCTCCGCGAGGGTGTCGACGAATCCGCCGCGCCGGCAGTACACCTGGTCGGCGACGGCCCGGCCGGTGGCGGAACCCGGACGGTAGTAGTCGGAGTCCCACCGCCCTTCGGGCACGTCGGTGATGGCGTCCGTGCCGGCCAGCAGATTCCGCCAGTACGTGTCGAGGTCGGCGGCTCCGGGCAGCATCACCGCCATCCCCACGATGGCTATGGGCGGCTGGGTTCGACGGCGCGTCATATCCGCCGTGTCCGTCATGTTCACCAGCCCGAGGAGGTGTAGACGACCGCGCGGGCAGACTCGTCGCCCCAGGCGAGTTCGCGCAGCAGCGCCGCGGTCCCCTCCTCGGGGTCGATCAGCTTGATCCCGCGCCGGGCGTACTCCCGGCCGAGCTCCGGACCGACCATGCCGGTGTGGCCGCCGGTCGGCGCCCACGGACCCCAGTGCACGGTCAGCGCCCGGCGCCCGGTGCGTGCGGCCCACGCGGAACCGAGGCTCTCCAAGGCGTCGTTGGCGGCCGCGTAGTCCGACTGGCCCCGGTTGCCGAGGACGGCGGAGATGCTGCCGAACAGCACGGCGAACGCGGGCCCGCCCGGCAGTTCCTCCAACGCCGTCAGCAGCGTCTCGGCGCCCACGGTCTTCGTGCCGTACACCCGCTCGAACGACTCGGCGGTCTTCTCGGCGATCACCTTGTCCTCGATCACCCCGGCCGCGTAGACGACCCCGTCGAGCCTGCCGTGCTCGGCGTGGATCTCCTTCACCGCCTGGAGCGCGGCGTCCGGCTCCCGGAAGTCCACGGAGTGGTAGCGGGCCGGACTGCCGAGCGCGGCCAGTTCGTCGAGCGTGGCGGTGATCTCCCGCTGGGCCAGCAGGAGTTCGGTCTCGCGGTTGATCTCGGCGGGCGTCAGACCGCCGCGGGCGGCGAGCGCCGTGCGCAGGGCGGCCCGGTCGGTGGCGGCCGCGGTCGCCGGGTCCTCGGGGCCGTCCGGTGCGGGTGTCCGGCCGAGCAGTTCGATACGGCAGCGGGAGGCGGCCGCGAGCGACGCGGCGAACTTGGCGGTGATCCCGCGGGCACCGCCGACCAGCAGCACCACCGAATCACGGTCGATACCGAGCGCGGCGGCCTCGGCGACGCCGTCCCCGGCGGGCCCGGCACCGGTCGTGCCGAGGGTGCCGAGCGGTGCCGGCACCAACTCCAGCCCGTGGCGGCCGGATTCGGTGAGCAGGACGACGGGGGCCGAGGGTTCCGGAGCGAGCAGTTCGGCGAGCAGCGCGTCGGCGACGGCGGCGGGCGCGGTGTCGTCCAGGTCGACGATCCGCGCGGTGGTGTCCGGGTACTCGCGGGCGATGGTGCGGAAGAGCCCGTGCAGACCGGCCGACCGCGGGCCCGGTTCGGCGGGTCGTACGGCGAGGAGGTGGCGCGGGGTGCGGGCCAGGGCCGCCTGGAGGACGGGGAAGGCGTCCGGGAGCACGGCCGGCGCGGAGGTGGCGAGCGGGTCGAGGAAGAGCACACCGTCCAGCCGCCCGTCGGCCCCGGTGAGCAGGTGCTCCCGGCCGACGGACACGGTCTCGGCACCGTACGAGGTCAGCCGGGCCGCGACCTCCCGGGCCGCGTCGCCGTCCTCGTCGTCGCCGAGGAGCACGAAGCGCTGCCCGGCCAGCACGGCGGCCGGGTCGGGCACGGACTCCGCCTCCCCCAGCAGGACAGGCCGGAGCACCAGCCGCTTCGGCGCCTCGCCGGTCACCGGGGCGGGTTCTACGGCCTCCTCGGCCTCCTCGGCTTCCTTGACCGCCTCGACCTCCGCCTGCGCCGGTGCGAGC
This sequence comes from Streptomyces sp. NPDC051963, assembly GCF_044593495.1. Lineage (NCBI taxonomy): Bacteria > Bacillati > Actinomycetota > Actinomycetes > Kitasatosporales > Streptomycetaceae > Streptomyces > Streptomyces sp. NPDC051963. The sequence goes on from NZ_JBIUCC010000004.1 coordinate 572,400, forward strand.
CGCCCCGCGAGCCACTCGGTGACCGACGCCGCCGTACGGGCCTTCGCCAGTTCCTCCAACTCCGCGTCGTCGAGCGCGGCGAGGTCGGCGCCGCCCCCGGCGCCCAGGCGCTTGGCCAGTTCACCGGCGATCTCGGCGCGCTTGATGGAGTCGATGCTGAGGTCCGCCTCCAGGTCGAGGTCGGGCTCGATCATGTCCATGGGGTATCCGGTGCGCTCGCTGATGATTTCGAGCACGACGGAGAGGACGTCGACTTCTTCGGGTTCGTGGGGCGCGACGGGCGCGACGGACGCCAAAGCTGCTGCGGGTTCCACGGCGGCGGGCTGCAAGTCCGGTTGTTCCACGGGAAGTTGAACCGGCTGGACGGCCGGCTGCTGTGCCGGTACCCACTGGCCCGCGGTCGCCGCCCCGCCGAAGTACGTCAGCAGTACGTCCCGCTGGGCCGCCACCATCTCCCGGCTGGTCCGCAGGAACTCGGAGATCAGCGCGTCCTTGTCCGAGTGGGCCGGGGTGCCGTTCGTGTGGTTGGTCGTCACAGTCGTCTCCACGACTCGTCGGGCCGGTGCGAGGGCACCGGGGAGGAGTTCTCCGGCGGCGGTGCGGACCAGCTGACCGTCGACCGTCCAGCCGGGCCGCTTCGGCGCGGGGGTCCGGACGGCGTCGACGGCGTCCCTGCCTCGTAGCAGCCATGCGGTGCGCACCGGCAGCCCCGCGACGGCGAGTTGGGCCAGTGCGTCGAGCCAGCCGCGCAGTCCGCTGCCCGGGCGCGGCTCGCAGGCGACGGTGCGGTGCGGACGGTCGCCGAGGATCTGCCCGACCAGCCGGGTGAGCACGGACCCCGGTCCCGCCTCGACGAAGACGCGCGCTCCGGCCTCGTACATCGCCTCGATCTGCGCGACGAAGGCGACGGGTGCGCCGATCTGGGCGGCCAGTTCGGTCCGTACGGCGTCGACGTCGTCGCCGTACGGGTGGCCGGTGCGGTTGGACCACACCGGGAACTCGGGTGCACGCAGGGCGTGTTGGGCCAGGACTCCGGCGAACCGCTCACCGGCTCCCGCCACCAGCGGGCTGTGGAAGGCGCAGGCCACGGGGATGCGCTTGGCGCCGATCCCGGCCGCGCGCAGCTGCCGTACGGCCTCCTCGACCGCCGCCGTGGGTCCCGAAATCACCGTCTGACCGGGCGAGTTGTGGTTGGCGACGACCACCCCGACCGGCGCGTCCAGCACCCGCTCGATCTCCGCCGCGTCGGCTGCCACCGCGGCCATCGTCCCGGGGTCCGCCCCGGCCGCCCCGAGGATCGCCTCCGCCCGCTCGGCGCTCAGCGTCAGCAGCGTCTCCGGGTCGAACGCACCGGCCGCGCACAGGGCGACCAGCTCGCCGTAGCTGTGTCCGGCGGCCATGTCGGGCCGTATCCCGGCCCTGGTCAGCAGCTCGTAGGCGGCGAGTCCGACGATGCCGAGTGCGGGCTGAGCGACCCGGGTGTCGGTGAGGCGAGCCTGCTGACGCTCTCGCTCGGCGTCGTCGAAGGCGGCGGGCGGGTACAGCAAGTCGGCGTATTCGCCGCCGAGTTCGAGGTAGTGCTGAAGTTCGGGGAACGCGACGAAGACATCGGCGAGCATCCCGGGCCGCTGACTGCCCTGCCCGGGGAAGAGAAGCGCAACCTTGCCACCGGACACCTCACCGACATGGGCCCCGACAGCCCCGGCGGCCAGGTGGATCCCCGAAGCCGGATCGTGCTCCCCGGCCAGCGCCCGCCGCAGCTGTCGGAGCAGTCCGGTCACGTCCGTTGCGACGATCGCGACCTGCACCGGATCGTGCCCGGCGTCGGCGCGCCGGGATGCGCTCAGGGCCAGGTCCCGCAGTCGCCAGGGCAGGCTGCCGTCCGACTCGGCGGACTCGGCGGCCTTGAGTACGTCCTCGATGGCCCGCCGGGCCGCCGCCGCGTCCTTCCCACGGAAGGTGAACAGCTCCGCGGGCCACGCGTCGAGCCCTTGCGCCGACGGGACGGCGTCGCCGTAGGCCTCCAGCACGGCATGGAAGTTGGTGCCGCCGAAGCCGAACGCGCTGAGGCCGGCCAGGCGTTGCTCGGCCGGTGCCGCCCAGGGACGGGCCTGGGCGTGGAACACGAAGGGGCTGTTGTCCTTGCTCCACCCGGAGTTGGGCCGCTCCACGTGCAGCGTCGGCGGCTTGACGCCGTGATGCAGGGCCAGCACGGTCTTGATCAGCCCGGCGAGTCCCGCGGCGCATTTCGTGTGCCCGATCTGCGACTTGACCGACCCGAGCGCACACCCGCCCGCCTCGGCCCCCGCCTCGCTGAACACCTCGCTGAGGATGGTGAGTTCGGTGCGGTCGCCGACGACGGTGCCGGTGCCGTGCGCCTCGACCAGACCCACGTCGGCGGGCGAGACGCCGGCGTTGCGGTAGGCCCGCTCCAGGGCGGCGCGCTGTCCTTCGGGGCGTGGCGCCGTGAGCCCCAGTGACCGCCCGTCGCTGGAGCTCCCGACGCCCTTGATGACGCCGTAGATCCGGTCCCCGTCCCGTTCGGCGTCCGCGAGCCGCTTCAGCACCACGCACGCGACGCCCTCACCGAGCGCGATGCCGTCCGCCGAGCTGTCGAAGGCCCGGGACCGGCCGGTCGGGGACAGGGCGTGCACGGAGGAGAAGAGGACGTAGTCGTTGATGCCGTTGTGCAGATCCGCACCGCCGCACAGCACCACGTCGCTCGTCCCGCCGACGAGTTCCTTGCAGGCGACGTCGACGGCGGCCAGCGAGGACGCGCAGGCCGCGTCGACCGTGAAGTTGGCGCCGCCGAGGTCGAGCCGGTTGGCGATCCGGCCGGAGACGACGTTGGCCAGCATGCCGGGGAAGGAGTCCTCGGTGAGCTGCGGGAGTTGCTGCTCGACACCGTCGGGGATCGTGCCGTAGTACGACGGCAGTACGGCCCTCAGCGTGGTCGCGTTGGACAGGTCGCTGCCCGCCTCCGCGCCGAAGACGACGGAGGTGCGCGCCCGGTCGAACGCCCGCCCCCGCTCGCCGTATCCGGAGTCCTCCAGCGCTCGCCGGGCGGCCTCCAGGGCCAGCAGCTGCACGGGCTCGATGGCGCCGAGGGACGTGGGCGGAATGCCGTAGCTCAGTGGGTCGAAGGGGATGCGCGGCAGGAAGCCGCCCCACTTGGACGTGGTGGCGCCCTCACCGTCGGGACCGTAGTGCACGGCGGGGTCCCAGCGCTCGGGCGGGACTTCCCTGACGGCATCGTGCCCGCCCAGCACGTTCGCCCAGAAGGCGGCGAGGTCAGGGGCCTCGGGGAACATACAGGCCATGCCGATGACAGCGATGTCGAGGGGCGCGGGGGCAGGGAGCTCCTCGGCCTCGACGCCCAGCCATTCGCGCACCTCTCGCGCCCGTTCGTCGAGGAAGTCGGCGGCCCCTTCGGCCACCGACCGGTGCAGCGCGCCGATCGTGGTGGTGGCGGAGCGCAGCACCGCCACCTCTCCGGCCATGAACATGCCCTCGGTGAGCTGCCGTTCCTCGTCCACGGCCGCCAACTCACCTGTGGTGTCCCGGTCGAGGCCCTTGCTGGCGATCCGCAGCCGTCCGACGTTCAGCCGCTCCAGTTCCTCCCAGATCCCCCGGTCGGGCACACCCTCGGCACGCAGCCGGGCCTCGCGCTCCCGGTAGTCCTCGCTGAAGGGGCTCGGCACACAGCGGGTGGCATGGCCGGGCGCGGTCTCCAGCAGCGCGGTGCCGGTCGCGGCGACGACCTGCCGCTGGAAGAGGGGCTGGATCGCCCCGCGGTCCACGGCCTCCTCGGTGAACAGGTAGGCGGTGCCCATGAGGACGCCGGCGGCGGCGCCGCGCGCGGTCAGCGGTGCGGCGAGCGCGGCGACCATCGCCGCCGACCGCTCGTCGTGGACACCGCCCGCGAAGAACACCTCGATACCCGGGCCGTCCTCCGGGTCGCCCGTGTCCCCCAAGTGGTCCTCGATGACGGCGAGTTGGGCCTCCCACAGCGGAAAGCTCGCGCGCGGTCCGACATGGCCGCCGCACTCCGAACCCTCGAACACGAACCGGCGGGCCCCGGCCTGAAGGAACTGCCGCAGCAGCCCCGGCGAGGGCACGTGCAGGAAGGTGCTGATCCCCTCCCGCTCCAGTGCCTCGGCCTGGGAGGGCCGCCCGCCGGCGATGATCGCGTGCGTCGGCCGCAGCTCTCGTACGACGTCCAGCTGGGCGTTCCGCGTCTCCTCCGGCGCGAAGCCGAGCACACCGACCCCCCAGGGCCGCCCGGCCACTGCGTCCCGGGTCTCCGCCAGCATGTCCCGGGTCTGCTCCCCGTTCGCGAGGGCGAGCGCGATGAAGGGCAGGGCGCCGTCCCCGGCCACGGCGGCCGCGAACCGCGCCCGGTCGCTGACCCGGGTCATCGGCCCCTGCGCGACGGGCAACCGGGTGCCGAGCGCCCGGCCCATCGGCGACCCGCCCCGCAGCGCCCGCGCCGCAGTGTCGTCGCGCACCGCATCCCGTACGGCTTCGGTGAGCGCGCGCACCACCCGCCCCGCGTCACCCCACCGTTCGGCGAACCGTGCCGCCAGGAAGCCGTCCTGCCCCACCGGCAGCACCTGCCTGCGCAGATCCTGCGCACCGAGCAACTCCCCCACCGAGGCGTCGTCCGGCACCGACGGCGCATCCGGCCCCCGGCGCCGCAGCACCCGGTGACCGCCGATCACGACCGTCTCGGAGCCGTCCATCGACCGCAGCGCGGCGGCGGCCTCCTCCGGCAGCTCCGACTCGGCCAGCAGGGCCAGTTGACTGTCGAGTACGACTCCGGCGGCGCCGCCCGCGACGGCGGCAGCGGCGGTACGGGGGCCGATGCCCCCGCAGGCCCACACGGGCCGGTCGACCCCGGAGAGCAGCTGCTGGAGCAGCACGAACGTGCTCAACTCCCCGACCCGGCCGCCGCTTTCGGAGCCCCGGGCGATCAGCCCGTACGCCCCTTCACGCACCGCCCGGTGCGCCTGCTCCAGGTCGGTCACCTCGGCCAACACCCGGATTCCGGCGGGGACTTCACCGACTCGCCAGGCCGCGCCCACGGCCAGGACGACAGTGCCGGGCCCGCCGCCGGAAAGCTCTTCGGGCCGGATCCGGCAGCGCGCTCCGACCCGCACCCCCCACGGACCGGGACCGAGGCGTCGTATTCGCGCCAGCGCCGCTCTCGCTCTTCGGTCACCGACACCCAGGTCCAGAATCCCGAGCCCGCCGGCGCGGCTGACCGCAGCGGCCAGGCGGGCGTCGGGCTCACCGAACGGGGTGACTCCAATGATCATGTCCTCGGCGTGCACAGCAGACGTCATGACGCTCCCGAATAATCGGTGAGACCGCACGGTGGGGGGCAGGAATTCCGTTGGAGACGCTGGCCGAAACCACGCGGAAGCCAACACCAGAAATTACCGGCCGGTCAACAAGGCCCGGGCTTTCGGCAGACCGCCGTATGACATTCGGCCAGCGCCGACGGACGCTCCCAAGAGCCGAAAAATCCGATGAATCCCATTCGGGCGCCGCACGGGCCGGGCCGCAGAAACACAGGCCCGGCGCCGGGATTCTGACAAAGCGCTGGCCAATTCACTCATGTCTCATGCTTTCGAAACACGGTCGACCGCTCTTCAACGCTTTGTAAACTTTACATGTCCACCTCATCCCGGCCGGAATAGGCCGGGTGGAGAGGGTGCGGAGAGAACGCGAAGACAATAGGGACATGCCCCAGCAGATGTCCCTATTGGTTCACGCGAAATTCGGCGAGCGGAAACACACCGGGCGGCACCAGGTGACTTTCACGAATCCGCTCGGTGCGCTCAGCCCTCGTCCGGCGCCAACCGCACAGCGATGCTGTTGATGCAGTACCGCTGGTCCGTGGGCGTCGCGTATCCCTCGCCCTCGAACAGGTGGCCGAGGTGCGAGCCGCAGCGGGCGCACCGGACCTCCGTCCGCACCATCCCGTGCGAGCGGTCCTCGATCAGCTCCACCGCGTCGGAGTCGCGCGCGTCGAAGAAGCTCGGCCAGCCGCAGTGCGACTCGAACTTCGCGTCCGAGGTGAAGAGGTCGGCGCCGCAGGCCCGGCAGGAGTAGACGCCCTTGGTCTTGGTGTCGGTGTACTCACCGGTGAAGGCGGGCTCGGTCGCGGCCTGGCGCAGCACCGCGTACTCGCCCGGGGTCAGCTCCGCGCGCCACTGCTCGTCCGGCTTCTCGACGTCGTACGACATGGGTGTCAGCCCCTCACTGCGACAAACGGTCCAGGATCAGCGGGCCCAGGTCGGTCACATCTCCCGCGCCCATGGTGAGAACGAGATCGCCTGCCTTGGCCATTCCCGCGATCACCGACGGGGCCTCGGTCTTGTCGTGGACCGCCGTCACGTCCGCGCCCGCCGCCCGCGCCGCCTCGATGATCAGCTCGCTGGTGACGCCCGGGATCGGGTCCTCGCGGGCCGGGTAGATGTCCAGGACGACGGAGGCGTCCGCCAGGGCCAGGGACTGGCCCATCTCCTTGCCCAGCTCCTGGGTGCGGGAGAACAGGTGCGGCTGGAAGAGCACCAGGATGCGGGCGTCGCCGGCCGCCGAGCGCATCGCCTCCAGGTCGGCCGTCATCTCGGTCGGGTGGTGCGCGTAGGAGTCGATGACCTGCACGCCGGCCGCCTCGCCCTTCAGCTGGAGGCGGCGCTTGACGCCGGTGTACGCGGCCAGCGCGGGCGCGAGCTCAGCGGCGGGGACGCCGAGCGCCACGCCCGCGGCCAGCGCGGCGACCGCGTTGTGCGCGTAGTGCCGGCCGGGCACCGAGACCGTGAAGGTGATCTCCGCGCCGTCCAGGACGACCGTGACCTCGCTCTTCAGCCCCTGGGCCCGCACCGACAGGATCCGTACGTCCGCGTCCGGCGACTCGCCGTACGTCACCACGCGGACGCCCTCGATCCGGCGGGCCAGCTCGCGCGCGCCGTCCTGGTCCGCGGCGATCACCAGCGTGCCGCCGGGCACGATCCGGCCCGCGAAGGTCTCGAAGGACTCGTAGATCTCGTCCATCGACGCGTAGTTGGCGTGGTGGTCCAGCTCCACGTTGAGGACGATCGCGACCTCGGGCGCGTACTTGTGGAAGCTGCGGTCGCTTTCGTCCGCCTCGGCCACGAAGATCTCCCCGTCGCCGTGCAGGGCGTTGGAGCCGGGGGCGTCCAGGTCGCCGCCGATGGCGTACGACGGGTTCAGGCCCAGCTCGGACAGGGACACGGCGAGCATGGACGTGGTCGTGGTCTTGCCGTGGGTGCCCGCGACCGCGATCGGACGCAGGCCTTCCATCAGGGCCGCGAGGGCGTCGGAGCGGTGCACCACCGGGATGCCCAGCTCGGCCGCGCGGGCGAGCTCCGGGTTGTCCCTGCGGATCGCCGACGACACCACGACACAGCTGGCGTCGTCGGCGAGGTGCTCGGTGGCATGTCCGATGTGCACGGTCGCGCCCAGCGCGCGCAGCGCCTCGGCGGTGGCGGACTCCTTCGCGTCACTGCCCGCCACCTTCGCGCCCCGCTGGGCGAGGATCTTCGCGATCCCCGACATTCCGGCCCCGCCGATGCCGATGAAGTGCGGTCGGTCCATGGCGGTAGGAAGGCCGGGTGCCATGTGTGTTTCTCCCCAAGTGATGCGACACGTGTCGAGGGCTCAGCCTATGCCTTGCTGTGGGAGAACAGCTTCAGCACCGGCACCCCCACCTTGTGCCGGGCCCGCGAGGCCCAGTCCCGGTGGAAGAACTCCTCCACGTAGTGGGGATCGGTCAGCACGATGACCTCGTCGGCCCCGATCTCCTCGACCGTGGTCCGGAGCGCGTCCAGCGGATGGTCCTCGACGAGACGGCCCTCCGCCTCGTTGCCGGAGCCGCGCAGGGCCGTGAGGGACACCTCCAGGGCCCGTTCGCCGAGGGCGGCCGCGTCCTCGCCCTCCGGGGTCTCCCGCTCGCGTGCGGCCTCGTCGATCTCGCCGAGTGCGATGTCGTCGATGGCCCGCAGCAGGCGGTCGGCCTGGTCACCGCGCGGCTGGAGCAGAACGTGGAAGGAGACCGACTCTTCCCCGTGCAAGGTCGTGACGAACTCCACGTCGGCGGATGTCAGGGCCTTCTCGATCATCAGTACGCTTGTGAACACGACAGGCGTCCTTCTCCTCCGTGGGCCCGTCCATGGGCCCCTGCGGAAACCATCCTGCCCCGCGATCGCACGGGGACTGCGAGTTTTAGTGTGCCCGCCGGGGGCTAAACGGAACGGGAGATTCCGCTGTTTACCGGACCGGCGCGCTCAGGCTCGCCGGTACCGGCCGAAGAGGAACCCGTCCTCCTCCAGCAGGGACATCAGTGCGAATCGCCGCGGCACCGCGACCGACGGCCCCCCGGCGATCCGTTGCGCGTCCCCCACGGTGAGCATCGGGGACACGGTCAGACACAGTTCGTCGAGCACCTCGGCGGCCACCAGTTGGCCGAGCAGCCGCGGGCCGCCCTCGCTCAGCAGCCGGGTGTGTCCGAGGTCGGCGAGAGCCCGTACGGCGCGGGCGGGATCGACTCCGGCCCCGTCCCCCGCGATCACCACCCGGGCGCCCGCCTTCTCCGCCGCCGAGATCCGGTCGGGGGCCGCGGCGGCGCCCGTCAGGATCAGGGTCGGCACCAGGGGCGAGGTGAACAGCGGAAGCGAGAAGTCGAGGTTCACGCTCGCGGTGACCACCGCCACCGCCGGTGCGGGCGCCTGCCCGGCCGCCGCACGCCGCTCGGCGAACTCCGCACGCGCGCGTGCCGGGCGGTAGCCCTCCTGACGTACCGTTTCCGCGCCGACCACCACCACATCCGCCAGCGCCCGCAACGTGCCGAAGATCCGCATGTCGGCCGCGCTGGAGATGGGCTGCGAGCGGCCGTCGTGCTGGGCGGCGCCGTCGAGCGTGGACACCATGTTGGCGCGCAGCCAGGGTTCCCGCCCACCGGGAGCGGGGGCGGGGTAGGCGTAGGCGTCGGCCAGCTCGTCGAGGCTCCACTCATGGCCGTCCGGGGCATCGGCACCAGGGGCCTCTTGCGCGCCGGCCGGGGGCCGGCCGGTCCCCGGCCCGGCAGTCCCACGCGCCCCGCCCGAGGTCTGGGCTGCTGTTTCGTACGTCACAGGGAACAGGCGTCGCATGTCGTGCAGTGTGGCACGGCGTCTAGAGTTGGGAAGCGTGCGTAACTCCACCGCGGCCTCCGGGGTCGGTCAGATATCCGACGTGAGCCCCGTCTCGCTGTGTGCCCGCGAGCCCCATGTCCCCGCGGACCGGCTGGTCGCCGAGATGGTGCCGCCGCCGCGCTTCGACTCGGTCCGCTTCAGCACGTACCTCCCGGACCCGAACCAGCCCAGCCAGACCGAGGCCGTCCGGGTCCTGGAGGGCTTCGCGGGCGGACTGGGCGACGCGCATGCGACCGGCACCGCCAGGCGCGGCTTCTTCGGCTTCGGCAGGGCGAAGGCCCCGAAGACTCCGGCCGGCCCCCGCGGCGTCTACCTCGACGGCGGCTACGGCGTCGGCAAGACCCATCTGCTCGCCTCCCTCTGGCACGCCACCCCGGCCGAGCCGGAGCTCAAGGCGTTCGGCACGTTCGTGGAGCTGACGAACCTGGTCGGCGCGCTCGGCTTCCAGAAGACCGTCCAGACCCTGTCCGGGCACCGCCTGCTGTGCATCGACGAGTTCGAACTCGACGACCCCGGCGACACCGTCCTGGTCTCGACGCTGCTCGGCAAGCTGGTCGACGCGGGCGTGGCGCTCGCCGCCACCTCCAACACGCTGCCGGGCAAGCTCGGTGAGGGCCGGTTCGCGGCCGCCGACTTCCTGCGCGAGATCCAGGGCCTGTCCGCGCACTTCCGCCCACTGCGCATCGACGGCGAGGACTACCGCCACCGCGGGCTGCCCGAGGCGCCGGCGCCGTACTCCGACGAGCAGGTCACCAAGGCGGCGTACGCCACGCAGGGCGCCTCGCTCGACGACTTCCCGCATCTGCTGGAGCACCTCGCCCGCGTCCACCCCAGCCGGTACGGAGCGCTGACCGACGGAATCACGTCGGTGTGCCTCACCGACGTCCAGCCGATCGCGGACCAGTCGACCGCGCTCAGGCTCGTCGTCCTCGCGGACCGACTGTACGACCGCGAGGTGCCCGTCCTGGCCTCGGGGCTGCCCTTCGACCGGCTGTTCAACGAGGAGATGCTGAACGGCGGTTACCGCAAGAAGTACTTCCGGGCGATCTCCCGGCTCACCGCGCTGGCCCGGGACGCCAAGGGGCTCGTCGAGGCGGGTTAGCCGACCAACTCCCCCAGGTCAAGAGGAAGATCACGCCAAGGAACCTGCCGTTTCAGGCTCTCTTCAGCCTGAAACGCTAAGTTAACCCTGCAAACAACTTTGCAGAGCTAACGTGTTTCTTGACCAGCAATTGACCAAGTGTTGGTGCGTGCATAAATCGCGAACTGCCTGGAGGGGGGCGCATGTTCCGAGGTACGACGACCCGGACCGTCATTTCGGCGCTCGCCGCCGTCCTGCTCGCCCTGCAGTTCTTCGCTCCCTCCACGTCATTCGCATCCGCGCACACGGTCGGTCATGTCGAGGCCAAAGCTCAGCCCGGATCCAAGCTGTCACCCAAGGCACTGCGCGACGGGCTCGTCACGTTCCGCGACGCGGGTTGCTCCGGGGACCCGACCGGTCCCCAGCACACCCGAGAGCGCAACCGCACCACGGTCGCCTGGCCCGGAGCGCAGGAGCGCCCGCTCGCGGCCCCGGGCACGGCAGCCGCGCTCCACCCGGCCAAGAGCGCGGCGCACCGTCGTACGGCGAGATCCTCGACAAGCCACTCTCCGGCCACACTTCAGGTCTTCCGCTGCTGAGAGCAGAGCCGTTCCCCACACACTCTGTCCTGCAAGCCCGACGCGCCTTTGGCGCGCCAGGAGGAATCACCACATCATGCAGCCCCTCATCGACAACGCCCGCACCTTCGGACAGCGCCCTGAGGAGTTCGCCAAACTCGCCGAAGGCCAGTCCCCCGAGGTCCTGTTCATCACCTGTTCCGACTCCCGGGTCGTACCGGCCCTGATCACGGGCGCCCGCCCCGGTCAGCTCTTCGAACTGCGCACCGCGGGCAACATCGTCCCGCCGTACGCCTGCGAACACCCCACCAGCGAGGCCGCCACCATCGAGTACGCGGTGGAGGTGCTCGGCGTCCGCGACATCGTCGTCTGCGGCCACTCCCACTGCGGGGCGGTCGGCGCGCTGGTGCGCGACGACGATCTGGACGCCGTACCCGCCGTCCGCGACTGGCTCGTCAGTGCGACACCGCGCCCCAAGGGGGCGGTCGACGATCCGACCGTGGCCGAGGGAGTCCAGAGCCATGTCCTGGCGCAGCTGCTGCGGCTGCGCTCCTACCCGTGCATCGCCCAGAAGCTGGCACAGGGCCAACTCGTCCTGCACGCCTGGTACTACGAGGTGCACACCGGCGCCGTACTGGCGCACAGCCCGCGGACCGACACCTTCAAGGCCCTGTGAGCACCATGAGCACCTCCACCCTCACCAAGTTCCCTCATCTGCGGCAGGACTTCGCCGCGTCCCTCGTCGTCTTCCTGGTCGCGCTCCCGCTGTGCGTGGGCGTGGCCGTCGCCTCCGGTGTGCCGGCCGAGCTCGGGCTCGTCACCGGCATCGTGGGCGGCATCGTCACCGGGCTGATGCGTGGCAGCAGCCTCCAGGTGTCCGGCCCGGCCGCCGGTCTGACCGTGCTGGTCTTCGAGGCGGTGCGCGAGTTCGGGCTGCCGGTGCTCGGCGTGCTCGTGCTCGCGACCGGCCTGCTCCAGATGCTGATGGGCGCCCTGAAGCTGGGGCGCTGGTTCCGGGCGATATCCGTCGCCGTCGTCGAGGGCATGCTGGCCGGCATAGGACTCGTCCTGATCGCCGGACAGCTGTACTCGGTCGCGGACGCCGAGGCGCCCGCCTCCGGGATCGCGAAGATCACGGGGCTGCCCGGGGCGCTCGTGGACGCCGTCCAGGACACCGGGGCGCTGGCCTCGCTGGCCCTCGGCGCGGGCACGATCGCCGTGCTGGTGCTGTGGAAGCGGATGCCGCGCCAGGTGCGCACGGTGCCCGGTCCGCTCGCCGCGGTGGGCCTGGCGACCCTGGTCGCCGTGGTGTTCGGTCTGCCGGTGGCCACCGTCGAGGTGCAGGGGCTGCTGGGATCCGTCCAGCCGCCGTCCCTGGATGCCTTCGGTGAGCTCGCCGACGTCGGCGTGCTCGCCACCATCGCCGCCTTCACGCTGATCGCGTCCGCCGAGTCGCTGTTCAGCGCGGCGGCCGTGGACCGGCTGCACGACGGGCCGCGCACCGCGTACGACAAGGAACTGCTGGCGCAGGGCGCGGGCAACACCGTCTGCGGTGCGCTGGGCGCGCTGCCGATGACCGCGGTGATCGTGCGCAGCGCGGCGAACGTCCAGGCGGGCGCCCGGACGAAGGCGTCCCGGGTACTGCACGGCGTATGGCTGCTGCTGTTCGCGGCCCTGCTGCCGGCCGTCCTCGCCTACATCCCGATACCGGCTCTGGCGGGCATCCTGGTGCACGCCGGCGCCAAGCTCATCCCCGTGCGGGAGATCGTGTCGCTGTGGCGCGAGCACCGCGGTGAGGCGCTGATCCTGATGGTCACGGCGGTCTCGATCGTCGCGGTCAGCATGTTCGAGGGCGTCCTCATCGGCCTCGCGCTGGCCGTCGCCAAGACCGCCTGGGAGGCCTCGCACATCAAGCTGGAGGTCATAGACAAGGGCGCCGGGCCCGTCCAGGCGTATCTGACGGGCAACGCGACCTTCCTCCGGCTGCCGAAAATACTCGACAGTCTGGAGGCCCTGCCCCAGGACCGGCCCATCGAGCTGAACCTCTCCGGGCTGCACCACCTGGACCACGCCTGCCGTACGGCGCTGGAGAACTGGGCCGAGCGGCACAGCGCGGCCGGAACCGATCCGGTACGGCTCGACGGTGCCGCGGCGGCGCCCGAGGCGCGGAGGTAGCGGCGTCTGACGTCCGGCGATGCCCGGCTGCGGCCCCGACCACGGGCCCGCAGCCGGGCATACCGTTGCCCCATTCGGGCATATCGTTGAAAGAGGTGCAAATCCCGCACCTCTGGACAGGGCGGCTGAACAGGGGTCGTCATCATGCTCGAAGAGTTGCTGGCCGCGGTCATCGCCGCCGGGGCGGCCGGGGCCGTCTACTTCGCCGCCGCCGCGCGCGTCGTCAAGCAGTACGAGCGCGGCGTGGTCTTCCGGCTCGGGCGGCTGCGCGGTACCGTGCGCGAGCCGGGACTCGCCATGATCGTCCCCGGCGTGGACCACCTGCGCCGCGTCAACCTTCAGATCGTGACGATGCCGATCCCGGCCCAGGAGGGCATCACCCGGGACAACGTCACGGTACGGGTGGACGCGGTCGTGTATTTCAAGGTCGTCGATGCGGCCGCCGCGGTCGTCAACGTCGAGGACTACAAGTTCGCGGTCTCCCAGATGGCCCAGACCTCGCTGCGGTCGATCATCGGCAAGAGCGATCTGGACGATCTGCTGTCCAACCGCGAGAAGCTCAACCAGGGCCTGGAGCTGATGATCGACAGCCCCGCCGTCGGCTGGGGTGTGCAGATCGACCGGGTGGAGATCAAGGACGTCTCCCTGCCGGACACGATGAAGCGCTCGATGGCCCGGCAGGCGGAGGCCGACCGGGAACGCCGGGCCCGGATCATCAACGCCGACGCCGAACTCCAGGCGTCCAAGAAGCTCGCCGAGGCCGCCCAGCAGATGGCCGACACGCCCTCCGCGCTCCAGTTGCGGCTGCTCCAGACGGTGATGGCGGTGGCGGCGGAGAAGAACTCCACGCTGGTGCTGCCCATCCCGGTGGAGCTGCTGCGGTTCCTGGAGAAAGGGGCGGAGCCGCACCCGGACCATTCCGGGCAGACCCCGCCCGACCGCCCCGTCCCGCCGCCTCCCGACCGCTCCCTGGAGGCGTGACACGTTCTACGCGCGTGGTTCACGCGGCCGTGACCAGATGGTAGACACGGCGGCGTCACAGTCCTGTCCGCCAGCAGGAAGGTTGCCCCATGCCCGAGAACGGCCTGACGACACGCCGTCAGCTGCTCGCCCGCACCGGCGCGTCGGTCGCCTCGATCGCCTTCGCCGGAAACCTCACCGAACTCTTCGCGGGCACCGCCGCCGCGCAGCAGAACCTGGGCCACACCGACTACGGCCCGCTCGTGCCCGACCCGAAGGGCCTGCTCGACCTGCCGAAAGGCTTCCGCTACCGGGTTCTCTCCCGCGAGGGCCACCCGTTGCGCTCCGGCGAGGGCCAGGTGCCCTCCCACCCCGACGGCATGGCGGCCTTCACGGGCCGGCACGGCCGTGTCCACCTGGTCCGCAACCACGAGAACAGGGCCGACGCCGAGATCGCCGTCCCGACGGTCGGCGGCCTCACCTACGACCCCGCGGGCAAGGGCGGCTGTACGGCCCTGACGCTGGACGGCGGCGGCGAGGTCCGCGCCGAGCGGGTCGCCATCGCCGGTACCGCCGTCAACTGCGCGGGCGGGCCCACCCCTTGGGGCACCTGGCTGACCTGCGAGGAGACCGAGGACCGGGCCGGCACCGCCGGCTACACCAAGGACCACGGCTTCGTCTTCGAGGTCGACCCCGCCGAGCCGCACCGCAGCGGGGCCGTGCCGCTCACCGCGATGGGCCGATTCCAGCACGAGGCGGTCGCCGTCGACCCCCGGCGCGGCATCGTCTACGAGACCGAGGACGCCTTCGACAGGCCCTTCGGTCTGTTCTACCGCTTCCTGCCCAACCTGCCGCTCGGCAGCCTCGGTTCGCTCCGCGCGGGCGGCCGGCTCCAGGCGATGCGGGTGCCCGGCGTCCCCGACCTCTCCTCGGTCCAGGAGGCCGGGACCCGTTTCGACGGCGTCGAGTGGATCGACGTACCGGACCCGCTCGCGGCCCGGACCCCCATCCGCCTCCAGGACTTCGGCCCACGGGGCATCACCCACGCGCAGAAGCTGGAGGGCTGCTACTGGGGCGGGCAGTCCGTGTACTTCGTGTCGTCGTACGCACGCCGCACCGAGGGCTCGGCGGCCGATCACTTCGGGCAGATCTGGCGGTACGACCCGTCGGCGCGCGCCCTCACGCTGGTGGTCGTCTTCGGCCCGGACACCGACGTCCAACTGCCCGGCGAGTCACCGGACAACATCTGCCTCGCTCCGAGCGGCGGTCTGATGGTGTGCGAGGACGGGAACGGCGCCCAGCACGTGTTCGGGGTCACCCGGCAGGGGGAGGTGTACGCGATGGCCCGCAACCGCCAGAACCTGGGCACTCCTCAGGAGCCGGAGTGGGGCGAGTTCGCCGGCGTCACGTTCTCCCCCGACGGCGGGACGATGTACGTCAACTGCTACTCGCCGGGCACGACGTTCGCGGTGACGGGGCGGCCCTGGCGGAGCTGAGCGCTCCGCTGGTTATGCGGTTCGTTCGTCTGCGGGCCGGCGGGGGCTGGTCGCGCAGTTCCCCGTGCGTGCGCCAGGTGGACCGCGGCGGCGATCTCGGTGATCGAGGCGCCGGTGCGGGCCACCCGCAGGACCTCCAACTCCCGGTCGGTGAGGGGACAGTCGTCCTCGGTGAGGGCGGAGGCCGCGATGTCGGGATCCACGTAGCGGCGGCCGGCGGCGATGTCCCGGATGATCTCCGCCGGCCGGGCCGCCGGGGTCGTCTTGGGCACGAAGACGCGCACCCCGGCCAGGAGGGCTCGCCGCAGCACCGCGGGGCGCACGGCGATGTCGGGGCGGTGCTCGCGGGCCGGCAGCACCGCGTCCGTGGCGGTGGCGGCCTCGGCGACCACGGTCAGGTCCTCCTCCAGGGAGAGCAGCGCCGCCAGGCGCCACGGAGCAGGTCCTCGTCGTCGGCGAGCAGCAGCCGGATCATGTCACCTCACGGGAGTCCACGGGCAGCGCGGCCCTCACCACGAACCGCTCGCCGTCACGTTCCCACGTCAACTCACCCCCGGCAGCCCGCAATCGCTCGCCGAGCGAGCGCAACCCGGTGCCCCCGGTGTCCGAACCGCCTTCGTGGGCACCGTCGTTGCTGATCCGCAGAGAGGCGACACCGCCGATGACGCGGTACACGACGGCTGCCTGCCGCGCCCGGCTGTGCCGCAGCACATTGGTGGTCGTCTCCCGCATCACCAGTCCGAGGAGGTGGCGGGCCGACTCGGCGAGCCCGTCCGTGGGGGTGTCGAGGCGCATTCCGGCGTCGATGTCCGCCGCCGCCAGGACCCGTGTCGCGTTGGCGATCTCGTCGTCCAGCGTCGTACGGCGGTAGCCCTGCACCACGGCGCGGGTGTCGCGCAACGCGTCGTAGGACAGCTGTCGTATCTCCTTCATCTCACCGGTGGCGCGCACCGGGTCGGAGTCGACGAGCCGCGCGGCCAACTCGCTCTTCAGCGCGATGACTTGCAGATGGTGCCCCTGGATGTCGTGCAGGTCCGCGGCGAACCGGAGTCGCTCGTCCTTGACCGCCAGCTCCGCCTCCAGCCGCCGGGCCCGGTCCAGCCGCCCCGCGATGTCCCAGGCCCACAGCGGCCCGAGGGTCAGCCAGACGGTGCAGGCGACCAGCCCCGCAGGGAACAGCGCCGCATACACCAGCTCGCCATCCCCTGAGATCAGGCTGAGGACACCGCCCGGCAGCAGGGCCAGCACCACCGCCCCGGCGATCACCTGCCGTCTGCGGCGTGGCGCGAGATGGGTCGCGGCGATCGCGACGGTCACCGCGGGCGCGACCGCCCACACCCCGTACTCGCGCCGCGTCAGCGGCAGCACCGCGAGCGCGAGCGCCGCCGCGCCCGCGACGACCAGCCAACCCACCGGCGGGCGACGGGAGTTCGCGTCGGCCGACTGCGGATCCAGTCGCCGACCGAGCAGCACCACCGTCGCCAGCGTCTCCACCACCAGGACGGGCGCACCCACGACCCGGATCCAGAGCGGCCAGTCGTCATCCAGGATCCAGTCGCCGATCAGCAGCACCAGAAGGACGGCGGAGGAGCCCGGCACGGCCCACCAGGTGTAGCGCCGGAAGCCGGCCAGCCCCGTCACCCCGCGCTCACTCGGCCCGTCGCCCATCCGGCCATTGTGGCAGCGGCGGACCGCCCTGACGGAGTGCCGAACGGGCCGCTTCCCGCATGACAGATGTCATGTCGGCCGGTGACAACTCCACGGCGACGCATGCCGGTTCGGCACTACTGGCGATCTCCTCCCGATCGCAGTCTGAAGGCGCCACTGCCCTTCAGGAGGTTCGCCATGTCTGCTGCCACTCCCGCACCGGCCGCGCCGGAACGCCGCCCCCCGTTCCAGTCCGTGCTCCGCCGCTGGCCCACCGCCCTGGCCCTCGTGCTCACCGTTCCCGGCATGGTCACCGGGGGCTCGGGCGACACCGCCGTGGCCGACTCGGTCGAGATGTACGGCGAGGCGCTGCCTCTGCTGCCGCTGCTGGACGTGGTGTCCCAGTCCATGGCCCTGACCGTCATCGCACTGATCGTCCTGGTGCTGGGGGCCGTCCGCGGCACTCCGCACGGCCCGGTCACCTTCCGGATCCAGGCCGCCGGGGCGTTCGTCTTCTGCGTCCTCGCGCTGGCGGGCCTGGCCGTGGACCCCGATCTGGGTCGCTACCTGGTCGCCGCGGGCTGGTTCTTCCACGGCGTCTGGGACTTCGCGCACCTGAAGCTCGACCGCCTCGACGGCATCGTCGCCCGCGCCTTCGCCGAGTGGTGCGGCGTGATCGATGTGTGCGTCGGGATCGAGCCGGCGTTCCTGCTGTGATCCCGGCGGGCGGGTGAATTCGGCAAGAGACACCCGGTAAGCAGCCGCGAAAGACAAACAACACATTCCACACATAGTTACGTTCATGCGGTGATCACACTTGTGCGACGAGTAGCCATCGCCTGCGCCCTGAGCGCCACCCTCGCCTCCTGCGGGACGGCTGAAGCACCGGACCGCCCGCCCGCCCCCTCGAGGACCGTCGCCCCGTCGCGGCCCCCCACCCTCGCCCCCGGCCCCGCGGGCCTGACCCCCGTGTTCGAGAACGGGCCGCGGACGCGGGACAAGACCGTCGCCCTCACCTTCGACGCCGACATGACCGCGGACCAGGGGCGGCGGGCGGCGGCGGGTGAGCAGTTCGACAATCCGCGGCTCATCGCGTCGCTCCGGGCCTTGAAGGTGCCCGCGACCGTGTTCATGACGGGCCGGTGGGCCGAGGAGTATCCGACCCAGGCCCGGGCCATCGGCCGGGACCCGCTCTTCGAGGTCGCCAACCACTCATACAGCCACTACGCCTTCACCGCCGACTGCTACGGCCTGCCGACCGTCTCCGAGGACGGGATGCGGGCGGACGTGGAGCGGGCGTTCGCGGCCTTCCGCCGGGCCGGGGTACGGGAGCCGATGCCGTACTTCCGCTTCCCCGGCGGCTGTTACGACGGCCGGGCCCTGAGGGCGCTCAGCGCGACCGGCGTCACCGCGGTGCAGTGGGACGTGGTGGGCGGGGACGCCTTCGCCACCGACGCCGACGCCGTGGCCCGGCAGGTGCTCGACGGCGTACGGCCGGGCTCGGTGGTCGTGCTGCACTGCACCCGCAGCGCCGCCCCGGCGACCGACCGCGCCCTGCACACGATCGTCCCCGAGCTGCGCCGCAAGGGCTTCCGGTTCGTGAAGGTCTCCGAGCTGATCGGTGCCTCGGGCGGGCGGCGCTGACCCTCGTACGCTGGACCCATGAGCGACGACGACTACTGCCTGATCGACGCGACCAGGCCCCCCAAGGCCGACGGGCCCCCGTACGCGGACTGCGTGCTGTGCCGCGAGCCGACGGAGTACCCGGAGTCGTACAAGGGCATCACCCTCTGCCCAGTCTGCGAATGGCAGGAGGCCCAGCGCACCGCCTGCTCAGGATGACCGCCGAGACGTGAGCGCACACGCCACAGCGATCGCCGCCGCGGTCAGCAGGGCCGAGGCGGCCAGTGGCACCCGGTCCGCCAAGAGCGTCACCCTCCGCCCGCTCCGCGAATCGCAGGAGGCCCAGCGCACCGCCTGCTCAGGGTGACCGCCGAGACGTGAGCGCACACGCCACGGCGATCGCCGCCGCGGTGAGCAGGGCCGAGGCGGCCAGTGGCAGCAGAGGCAGCGGCACTCGGCCCGACTGCGAACCCGTGACCAGTCCGCTGACCGCCGCCTGCGCCGGGGAGCCCGTGACGACCACGGCCAGCAGGGCCGTGAGCAGCATCGCCGGGACCGCCCGGCCGGGTGAGCGCAGCAGTGGCCAGGAGGTGAGCGCGCCGACGGCCGTGCCGAGGAGTGCGCAGGCCAGGGCGGCGAGCAGTCCGGCCGCGCCCGCCGGAAGCGGCGCCACCCGGGTCTGGTGGTCCGAGCTCACCGGATCGCTGATCAGCGTCACGACGAGGGTCGCGACCGTGCCGAGCGCCGCCGTCGAGGCCAGCGCGACCAGCAGACAGGCCAGGTGGGCCCGTCCGGGCCCGACCGCGGCGGCCACCGGGGCGCGGGCGGCGGGCGGTTCGTTGCCGACGCAGATCCGCACCAGCCAGGCGGCGACGGGCAGCAGCGCCGCGGCGGCATAGCCGAGCGAGTCCAGCACGGGCTGCCCGCCCTGCACCCCGACGCCCAGGAACACGGCGTACAGGATGAACGGCGGCAGCCAGCGCTGCGAACGCACCAGCAGGGCGGCCTGGTAGTGCAGCAGCGCGGTCATCGGGCCTCCTGGTGCGCGGCGACGCTCACCACATGCCACGGCGGGCGGGCCGTCAGCAGGGCGCGCAGGACGACATCCGAGTGCGACGCGGGGACGGTGAGCCGGTGGGTGCCCGGCGCGGTCTCCTCGGCAGAGGTCAGCTTCGGGACGGCGGGCGGGCGGGCTTCCGGCGGACCCTGGACCACCATGACGACGTACGGGCCGCTCGGTGAAGTGCCTTGTTCCGTACGGAGGTTGAGGCTGCCGTCCAGCACGGTGTACGTCGCGTCGGGCGCCCCGGCCAGGCGCTGCGGATCGTGGTCGACGAACACCACCGCCCCGCCTGCCGCCGTACGTTCGGCGACCGCGCGTTCCAACTCGGCGCGGGCGCCCGTGTCCAGGCCGGTCCAGGCCTCGTCGAGGACGAGCAGGTCCGGCTCGGCGAGCAGGGCCTGGGCGACCGCGACCTTCTGGCTGCTCCCCTTCGACAGCTGCGACATCGGCGTCCGGGCGTGCGCGGCGGCCCCGAACCGCTCCAGCCACTGGTCGGCGGCGCGGACCGCCGCCTCACGGGACAGGCCGTGCACCGTGCCCAGGTGGGTGAGGTAGCCGGACGGAGTGAAGGGCAGCGCCGACGGGAAGCGCTCGGGGACGTAGGCCCTGCGCGGACGGCCGCTGATCCGGCCCTCGGTCGGGGCGTCGATCCCGGCGAGCAGCCTGAGGAGGGTGGACTTGCCGGTGCCGTTGGCGCCCTCGATCCGCAGCAGGGAGCCGGGGGAGACGGCCAGGTCGATCCCGCGCAGCACCCAGGGCCCGCGCAGGCCGTAGCGGCGGCCGACGCCCTCCAGCCGTACGTCACGTCGCATGCGCTCATCCTCTCGCGCCCGCAGGGACGATCTTCCGCCTGGCAGACTGGAGGACGTGACCAGTGATCCCACCGTTCCCGGCGAGAGCCCCTTCCGTTCCGAGCCCTCCGTGCGCGACGAGGCGCCGCAGTTCGTGCTGCCGCTGGTCGCGCGGATCGAGCGGGCGGCTCCCCCGGCCCGTACGGACGCGTTGGAGACCGCGGCCCGCGCGGTCCTGGTGCTGCTCGGCGACGAGCGTGCGGTGGGCGACGGGGAGTGGGCGCAGGCCGTGCGGGACTGGCAGGACGCGCGGATCCGCAAGGTGGTGCGGCGGGCCCGCGGCGCGGAGTGGCGGCGGGCCGAGGCGCTGCCCGGCATCACGGTCACGGGCAAGTCCGCGGAGGTACGGGTCTTCCCGCCCGTCCCGCTGGACGGCTGGCCCAAGGACCTCGCCCGGCTCCAGGTCTCCGGCACCGAACTCGACGACCCGGAGCCGCCGGCCGAGGCCGACCCGGGCGCCCCGGTGCTGTGGCTGAGCCCCGACCTGGACATGACGGCCGGCAAGGCGATGGCGCAGGTCGGGCACGGCGCCCAACTCGCCTGGTGGGAGCTGTCGGACGAGGACCGCGCGGCCTGGCGCGACGCGGGCTTCCCCCTGTCCGTCCGCACCGCACCCGCCGACCGCTGGCCCGAACTCACCACCGGCGACCTGCCGTTGGTCCGTGACGCGGGCTTCACGGAGATCGCGCCCGGACTGACCGTCGCCGTGGAGGGAACCCACCGTGTCGGGTCCCTGCCGCGCCCACCCCGGGTGTGACCCGCTGCCCCGCGTACCGCGGTGAGGGGGGCTTGCGGCAAGGCACCGGTCGTGCCGCAGAATGACCGGCCAGGGCCAGACCTGCGGAAACGGCGCATTCGCCGATCTCGTTGCATGGGGGACTCGATGATTGACGTGATCGTGGTGGGCGGCGGACCGACCGGCCTGATGCTGGCCGGCGAATTGCGGCTGCACGACGTGCACGTGGTCGTGCTGGAGAAGCTGACGGAGCCGACCAAGGAGTCCCGGGGGCGCGGACTGCACACGCGCAGCGTCGAGATGATGGACCAGCGCGGCCTGCTGGACCGGTTTCTCGCGGTCAGTGAGAAATTCCAGGTAGGCGGTTTCTTCGGCGGCATCCTCAAACCGTGGCCCGAGCGGTTGGACACCGCCCACCCCTACGGCCTGTCCACTCTGCAACCGGTCACCGAGCGGCTGCTCAAGGAGCGTGCGCTCGAACTCGGCGCCGAGATCCGGCACGGCTGCGAAGTGGTCGGGCTGGACCAGGACGAGACCGGGACGACGGTCGAGTTGGCGGACGGCTCCCACGTGCGCTCGCGTTACGTCGTCGGGTGCGACGGCGGCCGCAGTGGCGTGCGCAAGCTGCTCGGCGTCGGCTTCCCCGGCGAACCCGCCAGGATCGAGACGTTGATGGGCGACATGGAGGTCGCCGAGGATCCGGCGACGGTTGCCTCGGTTGTCGAGGAGGTCCGCAGGACCCAGCTGCGGTTCGGCGTCATCCCCAACGGGGACGGGACGTACCGCGTCATCGTGCCTGGGGACGGCGTGCCCGAGAACCGTACGACCGCGCCGGCCCTCGATGAGTTCAAGGAGCGGCTGCGGGCGGTCGCGGGCACCGACTTCGGCGCGCACTCGCCGCGTTGGCTGTCCTGGTTCGGCGACGCCACCCGGCAGGCGGAGCGCTACCGGGTCGGCCGGGTGCTGCTGGCCGGCGACGCGGCGCACATCCACCCGCCGACCGGCGGGCAGGGGCTCAACCTCGGCATCCAGGACGCGTTCAACCTGGGCTGGAAGCTGGCCGCCACGGTGGCCGGCTGGGCGCCGGAGGGGCTGCTGGACAGCTATCACGCCGAACGGCACCCGGTGGGCGCCCGCGTACTGGAGAACACCCGCGCGCAGATCACCCTGCTGGGGACAGAACCGGGAGCGGTCGCGCTGCGGGAGCTGCTGTCGAATCTGATGGACTTCGAGGAGGTGAACCGGTACATGACCGAGATGATCACCGCGGTCGGGGTCCGCTACGACTTCGGCGAGGGCCATGAACTGCTCGGCCGGCGGCTGCGGGACGTACAGCTGAAGCAGGGCCGCCTCTACGAGCTGATGCACGGCGGCCGCGGGCTGCTGCTCGACCGGACCGGGCGGCTCTCGGTGGCGGGCTGGGAGGACCGGGTCGACCACGTCGTCGACGTCGGCGTGGAACTGGACGCACCCGCGGTGCTGCTGCGGCCGGACGGCCATGTGGCCTGGGTCGGCGAGGATCAGCGGGATCTGGCGGGCCGGCTGCCCGAGTGGTTCGGCGCGGTCCGGGCCCGTACCTCCCCCTGACCGCCCGGCGCCGACACCCGCGCCCTACTCGCTGTGCACGATCTGGATCAGGTTGCCGCAGGTGTCGTCCAGGACCGCGGTGGTGACCGTGCCCATCTTCAGCGGCTCCTGCGTGAACTGCACCCCGAGCGCGCGCAGCCGCTCGAACTCCGCCTGGACGTCGTCCACGGCGAAGGAGACGGCCGGGATGCCGTCCGCGGCCAGCCCGTCCTTGTACGCCTTGACCACGGGGTGCCGGGAGGGCTCCAGGAGCAGTTCGGTCCCGTCGGGCTCCTCCGGCGAGACGACGGTCAGCCAACGGTCCTCGCCGAGGGGGACGTCGTGCTTCTTCCGGAAGCCGAGCACCTCGGTGTAGAAGCGCAGGGCCGTTTCCTGGTCCTCGACGAACGCGCTGGTCAGATGGATCCTCATGGTGTGTCCTCCGGTGTGTCGGCTGTGCCGGGCCTGAGCCACCGGGTCACGATGAGCTCGAGCGGTCCGGTGTTCAGATCGTGGAACTTGTAGCGGCCCTGGCGCCGCGAACGGACCAGACCCGCGGATTCCAGTACGGCCAGATGCTGGCTGATCGCCTGGCGGGACAGCCCCAGACCGTGCTTGGTCACCAGCCGTGTGCATATCTCGAAAAGGGTCTGTCCGTCCCGTTCCACCAGCTCATCGAGGATGCGTCGACGGGTGGGGTCGGCCAGTGCCTTGAAGAGATCCTCCGCCATGACCACCACCATAGGCAAGTGACGACTTGCCTATCAAGTAGTGCGGCCTTGCCGTCCCCCTCCTTCGCCCGGAGCGGATCATCGGGCTACCGTGAGACCCGCGCCGCTGGGAACGCGCAACGCCGAGGGTATGTCCGGGAGTTGTCATGTCAGTCGACCGTCCGCCGATCAACAGCAATGTGCCGCACTCCGCACGCATCTGGAACTACTGGCTGGGCGGGAAGGACTGCTACGAGATCGACCGTCAGGTCGGCGACCAGATGCGTGAGCTCAACCCCGAGATCGTCGACATCGCACGCGCCCAGCGGGGGTTCCTCAAGCGCGCGGTCACGCATCTGGCCGCGGAGGCCGGGATACGGCAGTTCCTCGACGTCGGCACCGGTCTGCCCACCCTCGACAACACCCACGAGGTCGCCCAGGGCATCGCCCCCGAATCGAGGATCGTGTACGTCGACCACGATCCCGTCGTGCTCACCCACGCCCACGCCCTGCTCACCAGCACACCCGAGGGCGCCACCGACTACATCGACGCCGACCTGCGCGATCCGGAGTCCATCCTGCGGGGCGCCGAGCGCACGCTCGACTTCAGCCGGCCCGTCGCGCTCATGCTGCTCGGCATCGTCGCGCACGTACCGGACGACACCGCCTACCCGATCGTGGAACGGCTCAAGGAGGCCCTCCCCGCCGGGAGCCACCTGGTGTTCTGCGACAGCACCGAGGTGTTCCACGCGGACGAGATGCGGGCGATGGTCGGGCGCTGGAACGAGGCGAGCGACAACCCGCGGATCAACCGGGCCCCCGAGCAGCTGGCCCGCTTCTTCGACGGCTTCGACCTGCTGGAGCCCGGACTGGTCCCGGTCGCCGAGTGGCGCTCCGGCCCGTCGGCCGGGGACGAGCGGCGGGATGTGGACAGCTTCGGAGGCGTGGCCGCCAAGCGCTGAACACCGGCCGCCTCCCGCACGTACATCCCTGCGTCGCCGGCCTCCCGTCCACATCCGCCCCTCCCCCGAACCTCAAATGTTGCTCTGAAGGCGCCCGGAGCACGGTTCGGGCCGGTGCGCCGGGGCCATACCCCCGTCACACAGCGGCGGCACGTCGAAGGAGACGACGCGGCGGAGCCAGGGGACAGCGGGCGGAGGAGGGGACCATGGAGCGACTGGGGACGGGAATCGGGTGGCGGCCGGAGATCGCGGACGCCGTGGAGCGGATGCCGGGTATCGACTGGGTCGAGGCCGTGGCCGAGAACGTTTGTCCCGGTCATCTCCCCGAATCGCTGCTGCGGCTGCGTGAGCGCGGCGTGACCGTCGTCCCGCACGGCGTCTCTCTGGGCCTCGGCGGCGCCGACCGCCCCGACGGGAGCCGTCTCACGGCGCTCGCCGAGCGGGCCGCCGCGCTGGGCTCCCCGCTGGTCACCGAGCACATCGCGTTCGTACGGGCGGGCGGCCCCCTGACGGCGTCCCCTCGCCTGGAGGCGGGCCATCTGCTGCCCGTCCCGCGCACGCGGGACTCCCTCGACGTCCTCTGCGAGAACATCCGTATCGCCCAGGACGCGCTGCCCGTGCCGCTCGCCGTGGAGAACATCGCGGCGCTCATCGCATGGCCCGGCGAGGAGATGACCGAGGGCCAGTTCCTGTACGACCTCGCCGACCGCACCGGCGTACGGCTCCTGATCGACGTGGCCAACCTGCACACCAACCACGTCAACCGCGCCGAGGACCCGGCCAAGGCCCTCGCCGAACTCCCCCTGGAGGCCATCGCCTACGTCCATGTCGCGGGCGGCTTCGCACGCGACGGCGTCTGGCACGACAGCCACGCCCACCCGGTCCCCGCCGAGGTCCTCGACATCCTGACCGACCTCGCCTCCCGGGTCTCGCCCCCCGGCGTCCTGCTGGAAAGGGACGAGAACTTCCCGGAACCGGCCGAGCTGGAGCGGGAGTTGGCGGCGATTCAGGGGGCCCTGGAGAAGGGGCGGACGACTCGGGAGTCCTCGACCGAGAGCCCGTCCGCGTCCACTCGGCAGTCCTCGACGGGCGGCCCCTCCCGTGCGCCGCGGGACTCCGACGCCGAGCCGCCCGCCGGGACGACCGCCGCCCGCCAGCGCCTGGCCCTCGCGCAGACGGCCCTTCTGTCCGCCCTGGTCGCCGGCACGCCCGTCCCCGAAGGCTTCGACCGGGTCCGGCTGGGCGTTCAGGCACGGGCCCTCGCCTCAAAGCGCGCGGACGTGGTGGCAAAGGTCGCGCCCGAACTCCCGCACATCCTCGGCAAGGGCTACCGTCCCGCCTTCCTCGCCTACGCCCAGGGCCACCCGATGGCGGGCGGCTACCGCCAGGACGCTCTGGACTTCGCGGGGCATCTGCTGGACGGGGAGCGCCCCGAGGACGCGTCGGCGCGACGCGAACTCCACGAGTGGCGCCGGGAGCGCTCGGGCCCGGCCCCGCACTCCCACCGCCCCGCGGCCCGTCTGGCCCGCGCAACCCGCAAGGTGCTGCTGCGCCGCTGAGCGGGACCACGGCAACTGCCCAGCCCGGCAGACGCGGACTCCCGCCAAATGTGCGGGACATAACACCCCACCCTCAACACACCCCCAGAACCAGGCCTTTGCCCAGTTTTGCCCCTGTATGCCAACCACTCAAATCCCGCATACGGCGCCCATCACCCACGCCCCAACCCTGCTTGCCCGTACCGCAGTCGGCGTAGACCGCGAAGTAACATGTCAACGCCGCACCCGAAAGCGCACTAGCGTGCGGTGCCGCAAGCAGGAGGCACCATGCGACCGCGACCCCCGATCAACGGCCGAGGGATATTCACCGGCACCGGGCTGATCATCACCGGACTGGCAGCGACCCTCGTGGCGCTGGTCTTCCCGATCTGGTCGTACGCCGACCGTTCCGGAACCGGCGTGGACGTACTCAACGCCCAGACCATGTCGACGAAGTTCGGTCCGCTGTCGGCGCTCGACCGCGAGTTCGTCACGAAGGTCCGGCTGGCGGGCCTGTGGGAGCTGCCCGCGGGCCGGCAGGCCCAGCAGAAGGGCACCACCCCCGCCGTGCGCACGGCGGGACAGCACCTGGTCGAGGGGCATGTCTTCCTCGACGAACGGGTCCGCGACGTCGCGTCCCGGCTCGGGCTGGCGCTGCCCAACGAGCCCAGCGACCAGCAGAAGCAGTGGCTCGGCACGCTCGACGCGGCCCAGGGAGTGACGTACGACCGCGAGTTCGCGAACATCCTGCGCCTGGCGCACGGCAAGGTCTTCTCCGTCGTCGCCCAGGTCCGCGCAAGCACCCGCAACTCCCTGGTCCGCGCGCTCGCCGACGACGCGAACACCACCGTGCTGGACCACATCAAGGTGCTGGAGGCCACGGGCTACGTCGACTTCGACGCCCTGGCCCGCGACATGGCCACCGGCAGCACTCCCCCGCTCACCCCCGCCCCGACCCCGCCCGGCCCCACCACCGACCCGGGCCCGGCGATCCCGGTGACGCCACCACCGTCGCCCACCTACCCGCTCCCGCCGCCCGTCGCCAGCCCTCCCCCACCGGACCGGGCCCAAGCGGAACGTCACATACCGACAACACTCCGCCCGAATGGTGAAAAGGGCATGGCGTTTCGCATTCCCCTCGCATAGAACACCGTCATGTTCTGGGTCCTTCTCCTGCTGTTGGCCTGGGCCGCCGCAGGCACGTCGTGCACACGGTTGTGCCTGGCCGCGGTACGTACAGCGGCCGCGGACGCCGATGCCGCAGCGGGCCGGGGGCACGACCTGACGCTGTACGAGGCGGCGTTCCTGTCCGGCGGCCCCCGCCGGGTCGCCGATCTGACGCTGGTCTCCATGGCCCGCCAGCACCGGCTGCTGCTCGCCCACACGGGCTGGGCGACGGTCGTCGATCCGCGTGGACGGGACGAGATGGAGCGATCGGTGATCGGGGCCATCGGGCCGGAGGGGCAGTCGCCCATCGCCCCGGTGCGGGACGCCGCGGCGGCCGCCGACGCGGTCGGCAGCCTCGCCGACCGGCTCGTCAGCGCGGGCCTCGCCGTGCCCGTCGGCTCCCGTACGTCCGTCGGGGCCGCGGTCCGCCAGGTGCAGCTCGCCGCGGTGGCCGTCCTGGCGCTGGGTGTGGCCGCGCTGCTGGCGCCCGCCCCGTCGGAGCTGCCGCGCAACCTGATCGCCCTCTGGTTCGCGCTCCCCCTCACCCTCACCCTGAGCTGCCTGGCGATCGCCCGGATCGAGATCCACCCGTACTCGCGCTGGGCCTCCCCGACCGGGCAGCACCTGCTGGGCGCCCTGGCCCGGCACGCCGGCGGCGGAGACGACCGTACGGACCTCACCTCGGTCGCCGTACGCGGGGTGCGTGCGATCGGCGAACCCGACCTGCGGGCGGCCTTCCGGCGCCATGATCCGTACTGGCGCCACTGACACCTCAGGGGGCGCATAGGGCGCAATGGCGCCGACACCGGCGGGCGGTGCTTGCCTTCCTCAACCTGCGACCGAAACATCCCCTTTGTTGCTGCCGTGCACCGAAGGGATACGCGATGAGAGCCCCCGCCCTCCACTTGGCCGCCGGGTCCTTGCTCCTGACAGCCCTTGCAGGTGTCACCGCCCCGCCGGCCGGCGGGGCGGAGGCCGCCGCGGGCACGTCCGAGCTGCACGGCACCGCGATGGCCGCCACGCGCGCCGAGGCGGCCGGGATCGACTTCGGTGCCTGCGCCGGCCAGGACCTGCCGGGCCGGATGCAGTGCGGCACGGTGACCGTCCCCCTCGACTACGCCCAGCCGAACGGCAAGCAGATCGAACTCACCGTCAGTCGCGTGCGGGCGACCGGCAAGGACCCCCGCAACAGCAAGCGCAAGGTGCCCCGGCAGGGCGCCCTGGTCTACAACCCGGGCGGACCGGGCGCCACGGGCATGTACTTCCCGCTGATCGGCATGCTCCCCGAGTGGAAGCGCGTCGCCGCGGCCTACGACCTCGTCGGCTACGCCCCGCGCGGCGTCGACCGCTCCGCGCCGCTGTCCTGCCAGGACCCGAAGCAGTTCTCCAAGGCGCCCTCGAAGTCACCGACGTACCCCTCCCAGGCGTACAAGAAGGAGCGCATCGCGCAGGCCAAGGCGTATGCGCGCGGCTGCGCCAAGCGTTCGGGCGGTGGGCTGAGGCACTACCACTCCCTCAACAACGCCCGTGACCTGGACGTCCTGCGGGCGGCGCTGGGCGAGAAGAAGCTGACGTTCATGGGTGCGTCGTACGGGACCTACTTCGGGGCGCTGTACGCGACGCTCTTCCCCACGCACGTACGGCGGATGGTGTTCGACGGTCCGGTGAATCCGGCCCCGGAGCAGATCTGGTACCGCAACAACCTCGACCAGTCGGCCGCGTTCGAGGGCCGCTGGGAGGACCTGCGGGAGTGGATCGCCAAGCACGACGACGTGTACGGCCTCGGCGAGACCCCCGAGGAGGTGCTGAGCAGCTATGAGAAGGCGCGGGCGCGGGTGGCCGCCGAGCCGGCGGGCGGGAAGGTGGGGCCCGGGCAGTTGCAGGACGCGTTTCTCATGGCCGGGTACTACGACGACTACTGGCCGGGCCGCGCTCAGGCCCTGTCGGCGTATCTGAAGGGCGATCCGAAGCCGCTGATCGACATCGCCGGGCCGCAGCCGGAGACGGCGGCCGAGGACGAGAACTCGGGCGCCGTCTACACGGCCGTCGAGTGCAACGACGCGCCCTGGCCGACGGACTTCGAGGTGTGGGACCGGGACAACACCCGGCTCGCATGGAAGGCGCCCTTCGAGACCTGGGACAACGTGTGGCTCAACCTCCCCTGCGCCTACTGGCCGGCGCCGCGGCAGAAGCCCCTCGACGTCCGCACCGGAGTCGGTGAGCTGCCGCCGACACTGATCCTGGCCGCCGAGCGGGACGCCGCCACGCCGTACCGCGGCGCGCTCGAACTGCGCGGACGGCTGTCGGGCTCGGTGCTGGTGACCGAGCAGGACGCCGGCACCCATGGCATCGCGGGCGGGCCGAACGCCTGCGTCAACGGCCACGTCGACGCCTACCTGCTGGAGGGCCGGCTGCCCGCGCGGCGCGCGGACGCGGCCTGCGATGCCCATCCGGAGCCCAAGCCGGACCCGAAGTCGGCCGAGCCGCCCCGGGCGGCCGACCGCGCCGACCATGCGACAGCCGCCCGGCACAAGGGCTGAGGGCCGCGCCGGGCCGGTCCTCGATCAGCCCGGCACACGCTCGATCAGGCGAGCCCCGCGATCAGCTCGGCGATGTCCTTGCGGCGCCCGGTGTAGAACGGCACCTCCTCGCGGACGTGCATACGGGCCTCCGAGGCGCGCAGATGGCGCATGAGGTCGACGATGCGGTACAGCTCGTCGGCCTCGAAGGCGAGGAGCCACTCGTAGTCGCCGAGGGAGAACGAGGCGACCGTGTTGGCGCGCACGTCCGGGTAGCCGCGGGCCATCTTGCCGTGGTCGGCGAGCATACGGCGGCGGTCCTCGTCGGGCAGGAGGTACCAGTCGTAGGACCGCACGAAGGGGTAGACGCTGATGTAGTTGCGCGGCGTCTCGTCGGCGAGGAACGCCGGGATGTGCGAGCGGTTGAACTCGGCGGGGCGGTGCAGCGCCATGTTCGACCAGACCGGCTCCAGCGCGCGGCCCAGCTTCGTACGGCGGAAGAGGTTGTACGCCTCCTGGAGCTGGTCGCTGGTCTCCGCGTGCCACCAGATCATGAGGTCGGCGTCGGCGCGCAGACCCGACACGTCGTACGTGCCGCGGATGGTCACGTCCTTCGCGGCGAGCTGGTCGAACAGCTCCTGGACCTCGTCTGCGTAGCCCGCGCGGTCCTCGGGGAGGACGTCCTTCAGCTTGAAGACGGACCAGAGCGTGTAGCGGATGACCTCATTGAGGTCCTTGGCCAGCTTGCCCTTGTTCGGGACCCTGGCGGACTCGGTGGTGGACGCGTCGTCACTCATGTCCCTCATTCTCCCGCTCCGCCGTGCAGACTCTGCACCGGGTGGGCGGTGAGGTCTTCCACAGCGCGCAGGTCACCGTGGATCCGGTCCACCGCCGCGTACGCGCTCGCGATGCACGCCGGGATGCCGACGCCGTCGTACTGCGCCCCGCACACCGCGAGGCCGGGCAGCCCGGCGATGTGCTCGCGGATGCGGGTCACGCGCGCGTGGTGGCCGACGGGGTACTGGGGCAGGCCGTCGTCCCAGCGGGTGACGCGGGTCTCGACGGGGGTCGCGTCCAGGCCGGTCGCCGCCTTGAGATCGTGCCGCGAGACGTCCACCAGGTCCGCGTCCGCCCGCTGGAGGATCTCGGTCTCGGCGTATCGCCCGACGGAGGTGCGCAGGACGACGAGGTCCGGGTTCTCGTCGGCGATCCAGCCCCACTTCTGCGAGGCGAACGTCGACGCCTTGATGGTGCGCCCCTCGACCGGCGGCACGAGGAACCCGCTGCCTTCGGGGAGCGCGGTCTCGCCGCGGCGGTAGGCGAGGGTGACCAGCGCCATGGAGGCGTACTCGATTGCGGACAGCTCGGCCGCGGCGGCGGGGGCCTCGGCCCGCAGCAGGCCGGCCGCGGCGGGGGCGGGCACGGCGACGACCACCGCGTCGGCGTGCAGCACACGGTCACCGGCGACGATCCGCCACCTCCCGGAGGGCTCCCGGCGCACCTGGGTGACCGGCGCCCCCGTGACGATCTCGCCGCCCAGCTTCCGCACCGACTCCGCCACCGCGAGGGGCAGCCGGCCCACCCCGCCCTCGATGCCCATGAAGACCGGCCCGGTCTGCTGGGCCGCGGCCGCCTTCGCCTGGATCTCACGGACCGCTTCCGTCAACGAGTCGTGCGTCCTGGCCGCCTGGAAGAGCTGCGGGACCGCCGAGCGCATCGAGATGCGGTAGGCGTCACCGGCGTAGACACCGCCCAGCAGCGGTTCCACCAGGCGGTCGACGACCTCACGGCCAAGGCGCTCCGCCACATACGCCCCGACCGCCACGTCCTCCCCCACCTCGGTGCGCGGCAGGTCGGCGTCGCGCTCGATGCGGCGCAGTCCCTCCTCGGAGAGGACGCCGGACAGGGCTGTGGCGGTGCCGGGGACGCCCATCACATGGCCCTTGGGCATGGGGCGCAGGGCACCGCGGGTCCAGAGGGAGGCGGACGCCGTGGCGGGCGGCTGGAGGCGGTCGGCGAGCCCCACCTCCCGCGCGAGAGCCACCGCTTCGGGGCGGCGGGCGAGCATCGACTCGGCGCCGAAGTCCACGCGCGCGCCCGCGATCTCGCCGGGCAGCAGCTTGCCGCCGACACGGTCCGACGCCTCGAGGACGGTCACCCGCGCCCCACGCTCCACCAGCCGGTGGGCGGCGGCCAGCCCGGCGATGCCTCCGCCGATGACGACGACCTGCCCCGCACCCGTACGAGTCTCCACTTCGCGCATGTCCACAGCCTCTCAGACCCCACTGACAGTCCGTCCGCGCCCCGGTGTCCCCGCACGAGTCCCGCACGAGTCCCGAACGTGACCTGTTCGGGACCCTTTCCGCCCAACGTCACGGCCCGTCCGGGCGTCGAAGGAACGTCAGTCGTCACAGACCCTCGGGGGGTAGTGCCACATGCGCACACGACGTGCCGTACGACCGGTTCCCGCGCTGGCCGGCATCCTGCTGGCCGCCGCCCTCGCACTCACGGGCTGCACCGGCGCGGATGACTCCGGCACCACCGACAGCGGCGGCGACGCGGCCGCCGCCGCACCGGAAGGGCTCAAGGAGGGCGCCGCGGGCAGCGAAGGCGACGCGAGCGGCGCCCAGGCCAGTGCGCCGCCCAAGCTGTCCGCGAGCCGCATCATCCGCACGGCCTCACTGACCGTGCAGGTCAAGGACGTTCCGAAGGGCCTGGACGAGGCCCGTACGACCGCCGAGAACGCGGGCGGCTACGTCGGCGACGAGACCACCGACCGGGACGAGGAGGGCAGCGAACGCACCCGGGTCGTGCTGCGCGTGCCCGTCGACCGGTACGAGGAGGTGCTCACCGACCTGGAGGGCGCCGGCAAGCTCCTCGACCGCACCGCGAAGGCGCAGGACGTCACCGACCAGGTCGTGGACGTGGAGAGCCGCATCAAGTCGCAGCGCGCCAGCGTCGCACGGATCCGTGAGCTGATGGACCGGGCGACCAAGCTCAGCGATGTGGTCACCCTGGAGGGCGAGTTGAGCACCCGCCAGGCCGACCTGGAAGCCCTGCTCGCCCAGCAGGCGTCCCTGGCGGACCGCACGAGCCTGGCCACCATCACGCTCTCCCTCACGGAGACTCCGGTGAAGGAGGCCGCCAAGGACGACGACCCGGGGTTCGTGGACGCGCTGACGGGCGGCTGGGACGCGTTCGTGACGATGCTGCGCTGGATCGGGGTGACGATCGCGGCGGTGCTGCCGTTCGCCGCGGTGGCGGCGCTGCTCGTGCTGCTGTGGCTGCGTCTGATACGCCCTCGGCTGCCGCGCCGCCCGGACCCCGCGCCCGCGATGAGCGCGCTGGGCCCGATCCCGACGGCCCACCCGGCACCGGAGCGCCCGAAGCAGAACGACGAGGACTGAGAACGGGCCTGAAATGCCCGGCCCCCGTAGCGTGTTCGCATGAGCATGAGCACTGCACGGGGTTCGCGGGAACGACTGGTCGTGATCGGCGGCGACGCCGCGGGAATGTCCGCGGCGTCGCAGGCCCGCCGTCTGAAGGGCCCGGACGAGCTGGAGATCGTGGCCTTCGAGCGCGGCCACTTCACCTCGTACTCGGCGTGCGGCATCCCCTACTGGGTCGGCGGCGACGTCCCCGAACGGGACCAGTTGATCGCCCGCACACCCGAGGAACACCGCGCCCGCGCCATCGACCTGCGCATGCGCACCGAGGTCACGGAGATCGACGTCGCCGGGCGGCGGGTACGCGCACGTGACGTCGATTCCGGCGCCGAGTCCTGGACGTCGTACGACAAACTCGTGATCGCGACCGGCGCCCGTCCGATCCGCCCCGACATGCCGGGCGCCGACGCCCCCGGCGTCCACGGAGTGCAGACCCTCGACGACGGCCAGGCCCTCATCGACACGCTGGCACGCACGCGTGGCCGACGCGCGGTGGTCATCGGTGCGGGCTACATCGGCGTGGAGATGGCCGAGGCCCTCATCAACCGCGGCTACGAGGTGACGGTCGTCAACCGCGGCAGCGAACCCATGTCCACCCTCGACCCGGACATGGGCCGCCTGGTGCACGCCGCTATGGAGGGCCTCGGCATCACCATGGTCAACGACGCGGAAGTCACCAAGATCCTCACCGGCGAGGACGGCCATGTGCGCGCGGTGGCCACTCAGGCCACCGAATACCCGGCGGACGTGGTCGTCCTGGGCATCGGCGTCCGCCCGGAGACGACCGTCGCCGCGCAGGCGGGCCTCCCGCTCGGCGCCCACGGAGGCCTGCTGACGGACCTCTCGATGCGCGTACGCGGTCACGCCGACATCTGGGCCGGCGGCGACTGCGTGGAAGTCCTCGACCTGGTCTCCGGCCAGGAACGCCACATCGCCCTGGGCACCCACGCCAACAAGCACGGCCAGGTCATCGGCACCAACGTCGGCGGCGGCTACGCCACTTTCCCCGGCGTCGTGGGCACCGCCGTCAGCAAGGTCTGCGACCTGGAGATCGCCCGCACCGGCCTGCGCGAAAAGGACGCCCGCCGGGCAGGTCTCCGATTCACCGCTGTCACCATCGAATCCACCAGCCGCGCGGGCTACTACCCCGGCACCGACCTCATGACGGTGAAAATGCTCGCCGAACACCGAACGGGCCGCTTGCTAGGAGTCCAGATCGTCGGGCGGGAAGGCGCCGGCAAGCGAGTCGACATCGCGGCGGTGGCTCTCACCGCACGAATGACGGTGGAGCAAATGACGGCCTTGGATCTGGGCTACGCTCCCCCGTTCTCCCCGGTCTGGGATCCGGTACTGGTAGCCGCCAGAAAAGCCGCAAAAGCGGTAGAGCAGCGCGCCTAAGGGGCGCGGGGAACTGCGCGACAAGCCACGACGAACCCGCAGCCCGCACATCACCGCACCCCTACGGCGAATCCCGCAGACTCACGCCGTCCCGTTGATCCGGTCGATCGCCTGACGCGCCTGCTCCGCCGGAGGCCTCGCCGGCAGCGAAGAGACCGACGCCGGGGCCACCGCGGCCGGCTGCTCCCCGGAGGACCTCGCATGCGCTGCGGCCCGCGCGGACCGCAGCCGATGGCTCACCGCCTCGTCCAACGTCACCGGCCGCTGCATCTGCGCCGCCAGCCGCCCCGCCTCCTGGCCGAGCCGGGCAATGTCCTCCCAGGACAGATGCAGCACCAGGGAAACTTCGGCCTCACCGTCGGGCAAGGCTTGAATGGGCGGAGTAACTCGGTCGTTCATCGCCTGTTCCTCACGTCATCCCCGCGAAGCGCCATTCCGCGGTCGGTTGGAGAGACATACGCACGCAGACACGGCGACGTTCACCGATTCACCGCCCTCATCGGGGGCACACATTCCTTGTGGTCATCCCCGTCCATGACGTGAACCCGGTGCGCCGCACCCCCTGGGTGACGTACGCGCTGATCGCCGCGAACGTGGTCGTCTTCCTGTCCACGCCGGGCGTCGCCGGCTCCGTGGCGGGCGACAGCAGCCTGGCCCAGCTCTGCCACCTCCAGGCGTTCCTGGACCACTACGCGGCGGTGCCGAGGGAGTTGATCCACCACCAGATACCCCGGGTCGTGCCGACGGGCGACATCGGAGTCGGCCCCCAGGGAGCGGGCTGTCTGGTCGGCCCGCCGAGTTACGACAAGTCGCCGGAACTGAGCGTCCTCACGGCCATGTTCCTGCACGGCGGCTGGCTGCACCTGCTGGGCAACATGCTGTTCCTGCTGATCTTCGGCAACAACATCGAGGACCGCATGGGCCATGTGCGGTTCACGCTCTTCTACGTCGTCTGCGGCTACGCGGCGTCGTACGGCTTCGCGCTGGTCAACGACGACTCCGGCGACCCGCTGATCGGCGCCTCCGGGGCTATCGCCGGGGTGCTGGGCGCCTATCTGGTGCTGTATCCGAAGGCCCGCGTCTGGGTCCTCGTGCCCTTCCTGATCTTTCTGCCGCTGAGGCTGCCCGCCTGGCTGGTGCTGGGCTTCTGGTTCGTGCTCCAGGCGGTGTACTCGTCCGGCGAGGGCATCTCCGACGCGGGCACCGTGGCGTACGCGGCACACATCGTCGGCTTCCTGGCCGGCATGCTGCTGGCGTGGCCGCTGAAGCCGGGGACCCCACCGCCACCGGAGCCGCGCGGCCTGCTGTTCGGCAGACGGGCACGGGCCCGGCACCAGTGGTGACGGCGGTCTTTCAGCCGGCGGTGTGCGTGTGGACGTACTCCGCGAGACGGGTCAGCGCGTCCGGGTCGGTGTTCGGCATGACGCCGTGACCGAGGTTGAAGACGTGGCCCTCGAGGCCTGCGGCCGCGTCGAGGACCTCGCGGGTCTTGGTCTCGACGGCCTCGGTGGAGGCGAACAGGACGGTCGGGTCGAGGTTGCCCTGGAGCGCCTTGCCGGGGCCGACCCGACGGACGGCCTCGTCCAGCGGGACCCGCCAGTCGACGCCCACGACATCCGCGCCCGCCTCGCCCATGAGGCCGAGCAGTTCGCCGGAACCGACGCCGAAGTGGATGCGCGGCACGCCGTACTCGGCGACCGCCCGGAAGACCTTGGCCGAGGCGGGCATCACCGAGCGCCGGTAGTCCGCCGGGGCGAGCGCGCCGACCCAGGAGTCGAAGAGCTGGACCGCGCTCGCGCCGGCCTCGATCTGGACCTTCAGGAAGGCCGCCGTGATGTCGGCGAGGCGATCGAGCAGGTCGGCCCACAGCTGCGGGTCGCCGTACATGATCGCCTTGGCGTTCTCGTACGTCCTGGACGGACCGCCCTCGACGAGGTAGCTCGCGAGGGTGAACGGCGCGCCCGCGAAACCGATGAGCGGGGTGGCGCCGAGTTCACGGGTCAGCAGGCCGATCGCCTCCGTGACGTACGACACGTCCTCGGGGGTCAGGTCGCGGAGCTGGGCGAGGTCCGCGCGCGTGCGGATCGGGCGCTCGACGACCGGGCCGACACCGGGCTTGATGTCCAGGTCGATGCCGATGGCCTTGAGCGGGACGACGATGTCGCTGTAGTAGATCGCCGCGTCCACGCCGTGCCGCCGCACCGGCTGCAGGGTGATCTCCGTGACCAGTTCGGGGCGCATGCAGGACTCGAGCATCGGGATGCCCTCGCGCACCTTGCGGTACTCCGGCAGGGAGCGTCCGGCCTGCCGCATGAACCACACCGGCGTGTGCGGCACGGGCTCACGCCTGCACGCCCTCATGAAGGCGGAGTCGTACGTCGCTGTCGGCTGCTTGCCCGCAGGGCTGTCGATGACGCTCACGCGAAGAGTCTCGCACGCCCGCCTGACAACCCGGCCCGAGGGCAGCGCACCTAGGGGCGCGGGGAACTGCGCGACCAGCCCCCACCGGTCCGCAGCCCGCCCCACAACAGCGACCACCCCTCCCCGTAGGCGACCAAACCACCAGCGGCAAGGGTGTCTACCCTGCGCCGAGCCCCCGTTCCGCTTAATCTGCACCGCATGGCTGCGGCTCAGGGACAACTGTCGGAAGGCGCTGACGGAATGGACGACGCGAAGGAGGGCGCTGGGCATGACAACACCGCTCCGCCACCCTTCCGGGCCGCGGTCGACGCGCTGCGGGCAGCACGGCTGCGGCCGCAGATCGAGGTCGAGCCGACGCGCGCGCCCCAGCGGCTCGCCCCCTTCGCCCACGCGCTGGAGGCCGCGGTCGTCGACGGCGATCAGGATCTGGCCGACGGCCGCCTGGTACTGCTGCACGACCCGGCAGGACACGACGCCTGGCGGGGCACGTTCCGGCTGGTGACGCTGGTGCGCGCGGAACTGGAGCCGGAGATGGCCGCCGACCCGCTGCTGCCGGAGGTGTGCTGGTCGTGGCTGACCGGTGCGCTGCAGGCGCGCGGTCTGACGTACGGCGAGCCGAGCGGCACCGTCACGCGGGCCAGCTCGCACTACTTCGGCGGCCTCGCAGAGCGCCCGTCGGCCTCGCAGATCGAGATCCGCGCCTCCTGGACGCCCCGTGAGGGCCTGGGCGGCGTCCCGGACGCGGCGGCACATCTCGCCTCCTGGTGCGATCTGCTGGCCCAGGTCGCGGGCCTGCCGCCGGCCGGTCCGGGCGACGCGTCCGTGGTGACGCTGCCGCAGCGACGGGGGCCGCAGTCACGCTGACGGCCGTCCCGACGACCGGCGCACCTCTCTCGCTTTGTCGATACGGCCACTTTCAGTCATGGACAGTCCCTCGAACGAACTGATTCGTTCATCGAGTGATCGACAGCCTGTCCGAATTGCCCTGATTGTTACTCACTAGATCGTGATCTTTCTCTAAAGAATTCGAGGTTTGGTGCCGAAGACGACTGTGACCTAGAAAGTCGTCCCCGCACCCCAGGAGGCCTGGTGTCCGTTCTCCTCGAGCAGCCCGCAAGCCTGGTCGCCTACCGCCCGAACAAGCCGACCGCCATGGTGGTCGTGGCCGACCCGCGCGTCCGCTCCACCGTCACCCGCCACCTGTGGGCGCTCGGTGTGCGCGACGTCATCGAGGCCTCGTCCATCGCGGAGGCTCGTCCCCGCATCGGCAACCCCCGCGACATCTGTGTCGCCGACGTCCACCTGCCCGACGGCTCCGGCCTCACCCTCCTGTCCGAAACCCGCGCCGCGGGCTGGCCCAACGGCCTCGCCCTCTCCGCCGCCGACGACATCGGCGCCGTACGCAACGCCCTCGCGGGCGGTGTGAAGGGCTACGTCGTCACCGGCACCCGTACGACCGTCGGGCTCCCCACCCGACCGGGCGCCGCCCCCATCGGCTCCGCCGCCGCCCGTATGCACCGTCGCCCCCCGGGTGCTCCGAGCCACCCGGGCGGCTATCGAGAACTGTCCGGCCGTGAGGTCGAGGTGCTGCGGCTGGTGGCGGAGGGCCAGTCGAACAAGGCGATCGGCGTCTCGATGGGCCTGTCAGCCCTGACCGTCAAGAGCCACCTCGCCCGGATCGCCCGCAAGCTCGGCACGGGTGACCGTGCCGGGATGGTCGCGGTCGCCCTGCGCACCGGAATCATCCACTGAGCCACCCTATTCACACACGTGAACGGGACCGGTCACTGATCCCGCCCACACCAACCCATGCGTCGTGAACCGGATCCATCACCGACCTGACTGGTTTACGACCCTCAGGCGCCCGTCGACGGAACGTTCCGTCGACGGGCGCTGTCCATACACAGATACCCTTGACATGTGACCGACGCCCAAGAGACCGCAGCAGACAGC
This sequence comes from Streptomyces sp. NPDC051963, assembly GCF_044593495.1. Classification (NCBI taxonomy): domain Bacteria; kingdom Bacillati; phylum Actinomycetota; class Actinomycetes; order Kitasatosporales; family Streptomycetaceae; genus Streptomyces; species Streptomyces sp. NPDC051963. Next base: position 611,511 of record NZ_JBIUCC010000004.1, read on the forward strand.
TCACTGCGAACCACCGGAGGCGCCCCTCCGGACGACGGCGGATCTTCTGTTACGGGGGCGCCGAACCCTGAACCGATCCCTTTGCTCGAGCCGCGCGACGGTATTCCGCCGGTCATCGTGGACGACGCGTCGCTCGCCGAGGTGATCGCCGCCTTCGCCGCCGGTTCGGGCCCCGTCGCCGTCGACGCCGAGCGCGCCTCCGGCTACCGCTACGGACAGCGCGCCTACCTCGTCCAGCTGCGCCGCGAGGGCGCGGGCACCGCGCTGATCGACCCCGTCGCCTGTCCCGACCTCTCCGGCCTCGGCGAGGCGCTCTCCGGTGTGGAATGGGTGCTGCACGCCGCCACGCAGGACCTGCCCTGTCTCAGGGAAATAGGCATGGTGCCCACGCGGCTGTTCGACACCGAGCTGGCCGGGCGGCTCGCCGGGTTCCCGCGGGTCGGGCTCGGCGCGATGGTCGAAAGCGTTCTCGGCTTCGTACTCGAGAAGGGGCACTCGGCCGTCGACTGGTCCACCCGCCCCCTGCCCGAGCCGTGGCTGCGGTATGCGGCGCTGGACGTGGAGTTGCTCGTCGACCTGCGGGACGCGCTGGAGAAGGAGCTGGACCGGCAGGGCAAGCTGGAGTGGGCCCACCAGGAGTTCGCCGCGATCGCGGCCGCCCCGCCCGCCGAGCCGCGCAAGGATCCCTGGCGTCGTACGTCCGGGATGCACAAGGTGCGCCGGCGTCGCCAGCTGGCCGTGGTGCGGGAGCTGTGGGAGATGCGGGACCGGATCGCGCAGCGGCGGGATGTCTCGCCCGGCAAGGTGCTGAGCGACGCGGCCATCGTGGAGGCCGCGCTCTCGCTGCCGGCCAACGCGCATGCGCTGGCTGCCTTGACCGGCTTCGGGCACCGGATGGGGCGACGGCAGCTGGAGCAGTGGCAGTCCGCTGTCGACCGCGCCAAGGCCCTTGCCGACAGCCAGTTGCCGCAGCCCGGGCAGCCCGTTGCCGGGCCGCCGCCGCCGCGCGCCTGGGCCGACAAGGATCCGGTTGCTGCCGCCCGGTTGTCCGCGGCTCGGGCCGGGGTCTCGGCGTTGGCCGAGCAGCTCAATATGCCGCAGGAGAACCTGATCACACCGGACACCGTGCGCAGAGTCTGCTGGGAGCCGCCGGTTCCGGCTGACGCCGGAGCGGTTGCGGGGGCGCTGGCCGGGTTGGGGGCTCGGGCCTGGCAGGTCGAGCTGGTGACTCCCGTACTGGTGGAGGCTCTGTCCGCCAAGGCGCCGTAAACGGTTCCCCGCCGCCGTAACCGGTTCCTCGCTCCGTAAACGGTTCACTTACGTCTCTCAGCGCGTCGCATGTGGGCCGTGGAAGCGGAACCGCGACGTCGAGATCACGCCAAGATCCTCGTCGGCCCGGACGGCGTCACTCCCGTGGCTCAACGTCAGACCGACGTCGTACAGCGGCTGCTCGCCGAGTCCGAGCGGCCGCCACGGGCCGTGGGGACGGGGCGTCCAGCCGTACCCGCTCACCGGCGCCTCACCTCCGCATGTCTCTCCTTTCGCCCCTGTCGGGGCGCTCCGCCACCTGCGTTGCGATGTGACCTTCGCCGCTCCCCCTGCCAGGGCTGTGCAGCCACGTTACCCACAAGTAGCATGGACCTGAGCGCGCGCTCAGCGCAGCGCATCGCAGCAGTGCAGATCCCGCACCCTGGAGGAGAGCCATCGTGCCTCGTACCGTCAGGGACGTCGTCTTCGTCGACGGCGTCCGCACCCCGTTCGGCAAGGCGGGCCCGAAGGGCATCTATCACGAGACCCGGGCCGACGACCTCGTCGTGAAGGCGATCCGGGAGCTGCTGCGCCGCAACCCCGGTCTCGACCCGAAGCAGATCGACGAGGTCGCCATCGCCGCGACCACGCAGATCGGCGACCAGGGCCTGACCATCGGCCGCACGGCGGGCATCCTCGCCGGGCTGCCGCAGTCGGTCCCCGGCTACTCGATCGACCGCATGTGCGCCGGTGCGCTGACCGCCGTCACCACCGTCGCGGGCTCCATCGCCTTCGGTGCGTACGACGCCGTCATCGCCGGTGGTGTCGAGCACATGGGCCGTCACCCCATGGGCGAGGGCGTGGACCCGAACCCGCGGTTCGTCAGCGAGAAGCTGGTCGACGAGTCCGCCCTGTTCATGGGCATGACCGCCGAGAACCTGCACGACCGCTACCCGACCATCACCAAGCAGCGCGCCGACGAGTACGCCGTGCGCTCGCAGGAGAAGGCCGCGAAGGCGTACGCCAACGGCAAGATCCAGCAGGACCTGGTGCCGATCTCGGTGCGCAACACCAACGCGGAGGTCGGTGAGACGGGCTGGGGCCTGGTCACCGCCGACGAGCCGATGCGCCCCGGCACGACGCTGGAGAGCCTGTCCGGTCTGAAGACCCCGTTCCGCGTCCACGGCCGGGTCACCGCCGGTAACGCTGCCGGTCTGAACGATGGTGCGACCGCGTCGATCATCGCGAGCGAGGAGTTCGCCCGCGAGAACAATCTGCCGGTCAGGATGCGCCTTGTTTCGTATGCGTTTGCTGGCGTCGAGCCGGAGGTCATGGGTTACGGCCCGATCCCGGCGACCGAGAAGGCACTCGCCCAGGCCGGTCTGTCGATCGAGGACATCAACCTCTTCGAGATCAACGAGGCCTTCGCCGTCCAGGTCCTGGCCTTCCTCGAGCACTACGGCATCGCGGACGACGACGCGCGCGTCAACCAGTACGGCGGCGCCATCGCCTACGGTCACCCGCTGGCCTCCTCCGGCGTCCGGCTGATGACGCAGCTGGCCCGCCAGTTCGAAGAGCAGCCGGAGGTCCGTTACGGCCTCACCACCATGTGCGTCGGCTTCGGCATGGGCGCCACGGTGATCTGGGAGAACCCGCACCACAAGGACGCCGGAGGCAACAAGTGAGCACCGCTGAACTCCTGAAGGGTGCGGCCGAGCTGTTCCCCGACGAGGTCGTGACGTCCGCGCACGTACGCCACCTCGACCTGCCGTACGGCGCCGGGCGCTTCGCGCTCATCACGCTGGACAACGGTTTCGACCACACCAAGCCGACCACCTTCGGCCCGGCCTCGCTGGCGAACCTGAACACCGCCGTCGACCAGGTCGAGAAGGAGGCCGCGGCCGGCGAGATCGTCGGTGTCGGCGTCACCGGCAAGCCGTTCATCTTCGCGGTCGGCGCCGACCTCAAGGGCGTCGAGCTGCTGAAGAACCACGACGACGCGCTGGCCATCGGCAAGGGCGGCCACGAGGTCTTCAAGCGCCTCGCGGGCCTCGCGGTCCCGACCTTCGCGTACTACAACGGCGCCGCGATGGGCGGTGGCGTCGAGGTCGGTCTGCACTGCGAGTACCGGACCGTCTCCAAGGCCCTCCCGGCCTTCTCCCTCCCCGAGGTCTTCCTCGGCCTGGTCCCGGGCTGGGGCGGCTGCACGCTGCTCCCGAACCTCATCGGCGCCGAGCGTGCGGTGAGCGTGATCATCGAGAACTCGCTCAACCAGAACAAGCAGCTCAAGGGCCAGCAGGTCTTCGACCTCGGTATCGCCGACGCCATCTTCGAGGGCGCGGACTTCCTGGAGCAGTCGCTGATCTGGACCGCCCAGGTGCTGAAGGGCGACGTCGAGGTCGAGCGCCCGGTGATCGACCGCGGTGAGGCCTGGGACCAGGCCGTCGCCAAGGGCCGCTTCATCGCGGACTCCAAGGTGCACGGGGCCGCTCCGGCCGCCTACCGCGCCCTCGACATCATCGCCGCCGCCAAGAACGCCGACCTCCAGCAGGGCTACGACGCCGAGGACAAGGCGCTCGCCGACCTGATCATGGGCGGCGAACTGCGTGCCGGTATCTACGCGTTCAACCTGGTGCAGAAGCGCGGCAAGCGTCCCGCGGGCGCCCCGGACAAGAACCTGGCGCGCCCGGTCACCAAGGTCGGTGTCGTCGGCGCCGGTCTGATGGCCTCCCAGCTCGCGCTGCTCTTCCTGCGTCGCCTGGAGGTGCCGGTCGTGCTGACCGACATCGACCAGGAGCGCGTCGACAAGGGTGTGGGCTACGTCCACGCCGAGATCGAGAAGCTGCTCGGCAAGGGCCGTATCAACCAGGACAAGGCCAACCGCCTCAAGGCCCTGGTGACCGGTGTCCTGGACAAGGCCGAGGGCTTCGCGGACGCCGACTTCGTCATCGAGGCCGTCTTCGAGGAAATCGGTGTCAAGCAGCAGGTGTTCGCGGAGGTCGAGGCGGTCGCTCCGGCGCATGCGATCCTCGCCACCAACACCTCGTCCCTCTCGGTCACCGAGATGGCCTCGAAGCTGAAGAACCCCGAGCGGGTCGTCGGCTTCCACTTCTTCAACCCGGTCGCGATCCTCCCGCTGCTGGAGATCGTCCGCGGCGAGCAGACCGACGACGCGTCGCTCGCGACCGCGTTCGGCGTCGCCAAGAAGCTGAAGAAGACCGCGGTTCTGGTGAAGGACGCCCCGGCGTTCGTCGTGAACCGCATCCTCACCCGTTTCATGGGCGAGATCCAGAACGTGATCGACGAGGGCACCCCGGTCGCGGTCGCCGAGAAGGCCGTGGAGCCGCTCGGTCTGCCGATGTCGCCGCTGGTGCTCCTCGAGCTGGTCGGTCCCGCGATCGGTCTGCACGTCTCGGAGACCCTCAACCGGGCCTTCCCGGACCGCTTCACGGTCTCCCCGAACCTCGCGGCCGTCGTCAAGGCGGGCAAGCGCGGCTTCTACGTCTACGACAGCGGGAAGCCGGAGCTGGACCCGGAGGTCGCGGCGCTGCTGAAGCAGGGCGATGTCGTCCTGACCGAGGAGCAGGTCCGCGAGCGCGTCCTCGACGCCGTCGCCCAGGAGATCGGGCTGATGCTCGACGAGGGCGTCGTCGCCGAGGCCCAGGACATCGACCTCTGCCTGATCACCGGCGCCGGCTGGCCCTTCCACCTGGGCGGCCTCACGCCGTACCTGGACCGCGAGGGTGTGTCGGAGCGGGTGACCGGTAAGCGGTTCCTGGAGCCCGGCGCGGCCAGCGTTCCCGTGTAACCGCTTGTGATGTACGCCGGTGCCCCGCACGCCAACTGGTGTGCGGGGCACCGGCGTTGTCGTGGCTAGAGGTTCTCCTGCCAGGCCGCGAGTGCGAGACCGGGCTCGTCCTTCTGCCGGGCGAGACGCAGGACGCCGTCCGGAGTCACGCTCGCGGCCACGACGCGTCCCCCGGCGTCCTCCGCCAGGGCGACCCGGGTGCCCGTCGGCAGCTGCGGGCCGGACTCCGTCCACCACAGGCCCGCCGACTCCTGTTCCGTCGGGTAGGCGGCGAAGGCGACCCGGCCGGAGGCCGAGCGCTGCGCGAGCAGGGTGCAGTCGTGGCCGTCCAGGACGCAGCGGGCGGTGGAGACGGGCCCGGGTCCCACGGCGGCGACGAGGGCGGTCGGTTCGCCGCCCGGGCGCCACGCGTACAGCATGCCCTCCGGGTCCGCGAAGAACAGCGTCGTGTGTTCCTTCGAGGTCGGCAGCGCGCTCAGTGTCCCCGGCTCGATCCGGACCGGCAGCGGATCGGCCGCGACCGGGCGGGCGCCGGGCTCCTGTTGACGCCAGCTCAGGATGCCGGTGGGGTTGGTGGCGTACACCTCTACGAGGCTCGACTCCCCGGTGACGGCGACGAGTTCCTCGTCCACCCGGGAGCCCTTGAGGTCGTGCCAGCCGTTCCAGCCGCCGCGTTCCTTCTGGTTGATGGTGTGGACGCCCTTGCCGCGGTTGCGCACGAAGAGGTACGCCCGGCCCTCCGCGTCGACGGCCACGGCGGGTGTGCCGGTCCGCTCGCCCTTCTTGTTGGGGTGGCCGATCGGCATCCAGTCCAGCGGCGCCAGCAGGGGCCTGAAGTGTGTGGAGTGCACCAGGCCCGACTCGCCCGACACGGTGGGCCGCCAGGCGACCAGATGGGCGTAACCGTCGGCGCCCCGGCCGACCGCGAACCCCGTCTGCACGCTCTGTTCGCCGCCCACTTGGCGCGGGCCGTCCCACGGGCCGCCGGGTACGCGCTCCGCCCGGCACAGGACGGCGTCATCAGCCGACCAGTAGACGCTGAGGCGGCCGTCTCGGCCGCGGAGGAGCCAGTCGCCGTTCACCGCCCCACTGTATTCGGGGCCGACCCCTCGCTGTGGATCGGCCCCCGCCTGGTCACGGACGTACGGGGGCGGCTCGAACACCGGCGGGCAGGACGGCGGGCCAGGGCGACGTTCAACCCGCGCTGAACGGCCACCACGTGCGGCTGCAGGGCCTCGTTCACGCCTCCCTGCGGGGAAACGGGGCAGGCTGATTCCCAGCAGTTGTACAGAGGCGGCACGCCCGCACACCCGCGACACAGAAAGTTGACGCAGATGACCGACCAACTGACCGTGAGCGTCCTGGGCACCGGGATCATGGGGGCCGCGATGGCCCGCAATCTCGCGAAGTCCGGACACACCGTGCGGGCCTGGAACCGCACCCGCGCCAAGGCGGAGCCCCTTGCCGCCGACGGTGCGTACATCGCCGACACTCCGGCCGAGGCCGTTCAGGGCGCCGATGTCGTACTGACCATGCTGTACGACGGCCCCGCCGCGCTGGACGTCATGCGCGAGGCCGCGCCGGCCCTGCGTCCCGGCGCCGTCTGGATGCAGTCCACCACCTCCGGCCTCGACTCGATCGTCGATCTGGCCGCCTTCGCCCAGCAGCACGGCCTGGTGTTCTACGACGCGCCCGTGCTGGGCACCCGACAGCCCGCCGAGGCCGGGCAGCTCACCGTGCTTGCGGCGGGGCCCGAGCAGGGGCGGGAGACCGTGACGCCCGTGTTCGACGCGGTGGGGGCGCGCACCGTGTGGACCGGGGAGGACGGAGCTGCAGGTACCGCGACGCGGCTGAAGCTGGTGGCCAACAGCTGGGTGATCGCCGCGACCAATGCGGCCGGTGAGGTGCTGGCTCTGGCCAAAGCGCTGGAGGTCGATCCGCAGGGGTTCTTCGATCTGATCGTGGGTGGGCCGCTGGACATGGCCTATCTGCGGGCCAAGGCCGGGCTGGTGCTCAACGACCAGTTGACGCCCGCACAGTTCGCGGTGGCGACCGCGGCGAAGGATGCGCGGCTGATCGTCGAGGCCGGTGCGCGGCGGGGCGTGCGGTTGGACGTGGCTGCGGCCGGTGCGGAGCGGCTGGAGCGGGCCGTGGTGCTGGGGCACGGCGATGAGGACATGGCCGCGGCGTATTTCGCGAGCTTCGATGAGAAGGCGGAGGACTGAGGGGGCGTTGGATCGGCCGCGGTGGGGGTGGAGTCGGCGGGGTGGGGTGCGGCGTGGTGGCTGAAGCGGGGCACGTGGCCCGCGTGGCGGCTGGGGCGGGGCGCGTCGCCCGGCGTGGCAGCTGAGGCGGGAGCACACAACCCGGCGCGACGGCTGAGGCAGGGGGGACGCGCAACCCGGCGCTGACGGGGTGCCGCCTGCGCCCACCCGTGCCGCCCCAGGCGGCACGACTGCCCGCAGCTGGGCGGGTGGCGTGTGGTGGGGTGGCCGCAGCTGGGCGGGGCGGGGTGCCCCGCTGAGCGGCACCCCGCCGCCCGCCGCTGAGTTGCAACCCCGCCACCCGGTGCCGCGCGTGCGTGCGACCCTGGCGGTATGGATGACGATCTTCCGCTGCTGCTCATCGTCGATGCTGCCAACGTCGTCGGGTCGGTGCCCGATGGGTGGTGGCGGGATCGTCGGGCCGCTGCGGAGCGGTTGCGGGATGTGTTGGCCGCTGAGGGGTTGCCGGGGCATTCCGGGCCCGTGGAGACCGTGCTGGTGGTCGAGGGGGCGGCTCGGGGGGTCGAGGCCGTGCCGGGGGTTCGGGTCGAGGATGCGCCGGGGAGCGGTGACGATCACATCGTCGCGCTGGTCGCTCGGGCGGGCGAGCGGGACTGTCTCGTCGTCACGGCCGACCGCGAACTGCGGCGCCGGGTGACGGAGTTGGGAGCGGAGGTCACCGGCCCCCGGACGATCCGCCGCCGGTGATCTCGTACGCGGGGAAGCGTGTTCCGACCCATCGGTCGGTCGTACGGCCCCGCAGTCCCGCCGGAGCGGGACGTACGGGGCCGGATCGGTGACTCGGTCGGCTACTGGGCGTCGCCGGGCCTCGGCGGCTTCGTGGCGTCGCCGGCCGTCGTCTCCCCCTGCCGTCCGAGGCGGCTGTGGGAGCGGCCGTACAGGAAGTACACGACGGAACCGACCAGCATCCAGCCGGCGAAGCGGACCCAGGTCTCGGCGGGCAGGTTCAGCATCAGCCACAGCGAGGCGCACACCGACAGGATCGGGATGAACGGCACCCACGGGGTGCGGAAGGCGCGGGGCAGGTCGGGGCGGGTGCGACGGAGGATGATCACGCCGATCGCGACGACCACGAAGGCGAACAGCGTGCCGATGTTCACCAGCTCCGCGAGCTCGCTCAGCGGGGTGAAGCCGGCGAGGATCGCGATGAGCACACCGAGCAGGATGGTCGGCCGGTGCGGGGTCTTGAACCGCGGGTGGACGTGCGAGAAGAAGCGCGGCAGCAGTCCGTCGCGGCTCATCGCGAAGAAGACCCGGGTCTGGCCGAGGAGCAGGATCATGCAGACCGTCGTCAGGCCCACCGCGGCGCCGAAGCTGATGAAGCCCGCGAACCAGGGATGTCCGGTGGCCTTGAAGGCGTCGGCGAGCGGCGCGGTGATGGACAGGTCGGTGTAGTGCTGCATGCCGGTGACGACGATGGACACGGCGACATAGAGCGCGGTGCAGATGATGAGCGAGCCGAGGATGCCGCGGGGCATGTCGCGCTGGGGGTTCTTGGTCTCCTCGGCGGCCGTGGCGACGACGTCGAAGCCGATGAAGGCGAAGAACACGACGGAGGCCGCGGTGAAGATGCCCATCACGCCGAAGTTGGAGGGTGCCCAGCCGAACATCAGCTGGATGAGCGGCGACTGGAGACTGTCGCCGGCCGGCACGGTCTGCGCCTTCGGGATGAACGGGTCGTAGTTGTCGCCCTTGATGAAGAAGGCACCCGCGATGATCACGGTCAGGACCACCGTCACCTTGATGGCGACGACGAGCGAGGTGATCCGCGCGGAGAGCTTCGTGCCGACCACGAGGATCGCGGTGAGCACCAGGACGAGCGCGGCGGCGAGGATGTCGAAGCCGAAACCGTCGGCGCCGTCTCTGCTGCCGAGCGCGTCGGGCAGGTGCCAGCCCGCGTTGTCCAGCAGCGAGGCGACGTAGCCGGACCAGCCGACGGCCACCACCGCCGTACCGAGCGCGAACTCCAGCACCAGGTCCCAGCCGATGATCCAGGCGGGCAGTTCGCCGAGCGAGGCGTACGAGAACGTGTAGGCCGAGCCGGCGACGGGCAACGTGGACGCGAACTCGGCGTAGCAGAGCGCGGCGAGCGCGCAGACGACGCCGGCCGCGACGAAGGCCAGAGCGACGGCGGGGCCGGCGTTGTTCTTGGCGACCGTACCGGTGAGGACGAAGATGCCGGTGCCGATGATGACACCGACGCCGAAGACCGTCAGATCGAGCGCGGACAGGGATTTCTTGAGTGCGTGCTCGGGTTCCTCGGTATCGAGGATGGACTGCTCGACGTTCTTCGTCCTGAAGAGGGTGCTGCTCACGGGCGTACCTCCCACGCTGTGTCGTCCTCGACATGATCGAGAGGGGGCGTCGTGCGTATGCCCCGGCGCAGGTTGTTTCACACGGATGGGCCGGTTTCACCACTCTTCGTAGTGGCGGAACCGGCCCATCCGGCCGTAGGTCCGGCCCGTCAGTCGCGCGCGGGCTCCACCTCGGCCTCCGCGCGGTCGAACCGGCCGTCCAGCTTGGACACCAGACCGGTGACCTGGCGGGCGATGTCCGGTGCGGTCAGGCCGATCTCCGCCATGACCTCCTTGCGGGAGGCGTGGTCGAGGAAGCGGGGCGGGATGCCGAAGTCACGCAGCGGAACGTCGACGCCCGCGTCGCGCAGGGCCTGGGCGACCGCCGATCCGACTCCGCCGACGCGGGAGTTGTCCTCGACGGTGACGACCACGCGGTGCCGCTCCGCGACGGGGGCCATGGCCTCGTCGACGGGCTTGACCCAGCGCGGGTCGACGACGGTCGTGGAGATGCCCTGCTTGTCGAGCAGGGACGCGATCTCCAGGCACATCGGAGCCAGGGCGCCCACGGAGACCAGGAGCACGTCGGGCGTGTCCGTCCCGGGCTCGCGCAGTACGTCCATGCCGCCGACCCGCCCGACGGCCGGTACGGCGGGGCCGACGGCGCCCTTGGAGAAGCGGACCACGGTCGGCGCGTCGGTCACCTCGACGGCCTCGCGCAGCTGGGCGCGGACCTGGTCGGCGTCGCGCGGGGCGGCGAGTCGCAGCCCGGGGACGACCTGGAGGATCGACATGTCCCACATGCCGTTGTGGGAGGCGCCGTCCGTGCCGGTGATGCCGGCCCGGTCCAGTACGAACGTCACACCGCACTTGTGGAGGGCCACATCCATCAGGACCTGGTCGAAGGCACGATTGAGGAATGTGGCGTACACCGCGAAGACAGGATGCAGACCGCCCGTGGCGAGGCCCGCCGCGCTCACCGCGCCGTGCTGCTCGGCGATGCCGACGTCGTAGATCCGGTCCGGGAAGGTGTCCGCGAACTTCTTCAGGCCGACGGGCTGGAGCATCGCCGCCGTGATGGCCACGATGTCGTCGCGCTCCTTGCCGAGCCGGACCATCTCCTCGCCGAAGACGGAGGTCCAGTCGGCGCCCGAGGCCTTGATGGGCAGGCCGGTGTCGGGGTGGATGGGGCCGATGCCGTGGAAGCGGTCCGCCTCGTCCTGAAGGGCGGGCTGGTAGCCGCGGCCCTTCTCGGTGAGGCAGTGCACGATGACCGGGCCGCCGAAGCGCTTGGCGCGGGCCAGCGCCGACTCCAGGGCCTCGATGTCGTGGCCGTCGATCGGGCCGACGTACTTCAGGCCGAGGTCCTCGAACATGCCCTGGGGCGCGATGAAGTCCTTCAGGCCCTTCTTGGCGCCGTGCAGCGTCTCGTAGAGGGGCTTGCCGACGACCGGAGTACGCCCCAGGAGGTCCTTGCCGCGGGCCAGGAAGCGCTCGTAGCCGTCGGTGGTCCGCAGGGTCGCCAGGTGGTTCGCGAGGCCGCCGATGGTCGGTGCGTAGGAGCGCTCGTTGTCGTTGACGACGATGACCAGCGGGCGGTCCTTGGCGTCGGCGATGTTGTTGAGCGCCTCCCAGGCCATGCCGCCGGTGAGGGCGCCGTCGCCGATCACGGCGACCACGTGGTCGTCGCGTTTGCGGATCTGGTTCGCTTTCGCGAGGCCGTCGGCCCAGCCGAGGACCGTCGAGGCGTGCGAGTTCTCGATGACGTCGTGCTCGGACTCGGCCTGTGAGGGGTAGCCGGACAGGCCGCCCTTCATCTTCAGCTTGCTGAAGTCCTGGCGGCCGGTGAGCAGCTTGTGGACGTAGGACTGGTGACCGGTGTCCCAGAGCACCTTGTCCTTGGGCGAGTCGAAGACTCGGTGCAGGGCGATGGTGAGCTCGACCACACCGAGGTTCGGGCCGAGGTGGCCTCCGGTCTTGGAGACGGCCTCGACGAGGAAGGTCCGGATCTCCTCTGCCAGCTGGTCCAGCTCCTCCAGACTGAGCCGGTCCAGATCACGTGGTCCCCTGATGTGGGTCAGCAGCGGCACCCGTGCCTCCTTGCAGTAGAGCTGATCGAGCTGTTGCCGGGCTCGTCGAGTCTAATGTTCCGCCCCGGTGGACGGCGCCCGGGCGGTGCGTCCTGGGTCACGCGATCGGCTGTAGCCGAGTTGTGACGTTATGGCGTTCCTACGACATGACTGTGCCCGGCACCGCCATTGGTGCCGGGCACAGGGCTGCTCGACGCGTTACGCGCGCCCGGCCGTCTTCTGGGTCCGACGGGTGATCGAGTCGATCACCACGGTCGTCAGCAGAACACCGGCGGTGATCATGTACTTCACCGGCTCGGCGATGGACTCCAGCTGGAGGCCGTACTGGATCGAGACGATCACCAGCACACCGAGCAGGGCGTTCCAGGTGCGCCCACGACCACCGAACAGCGACGTACCGCCGATGACCGCCGCGGCGATCGCGTTCATCAGCAGGTCACCGGTGCCGGCGCTCTGGTTGGCGGACGCGATCTTGGAGGCCAGGAACAGACCGCCGATGGCCGCGAAGCCACCCGAGATCGCGAACACGGTGATCCGTACCGCGGTGACGTTGATACCCGCACGCCGGGAGGCCTCCACGCTGCCGCCGAGCGCGAAGATCTTGCGGCCGTACGGGGTACGACGCAGCACGAAGTCGGTCAGGAACAGGAAGCCGAGGAAGATCACCGTGGCCAGCGGCAGGCCCTTGTACTGGTTGTACATGGCCGCGGCGGCGAAGGCGACGATGGCCAGCAGCACCGTGCGCAGGAGCGTGTCGCTGAACGGCCGGGACGGGATGCCCGCGGCGTCCCGGCGGCGGTTGCCCAGGAACGACGTGATGAAGAAGACGGCGACCATCACGGCGGCGAGGCCGTACGCGGCGGCGACATCGCTGAAGAAGTACGTCGTCAGGTTGCCGATGAAGCCGTCGCTGTCGAGGTTGATCGTACCGTTCTCGCCCAGCGTCTGGAGCATGAAGCCGAGCCAGAACAGCAGACCGGCCAGTGTCACGGCGAAGGCGGGCGCGCCGAGCACCGCGAAGAAGAAGCCGTGTGCCGCGCCGATGGCCGCACCGGCGGCGACGGCGAAGAGCACCGCCAGCCACTCGGGCCAGCCCTGGTTGACCGCGAGCACGGCCGCGATGGCACTGGCCGCGCCACTGACCGAGCCGACCGACAGGTCGATCTCACCGAGCAGCAGCACGAAGACGATGCCGACGGAGATCATGCCAGTGCCGACCATCGTGACGGTGATGTCGCTGATGTTCTGCGCGGAAAGGAACGCCGAGTTCAGGGACTGGAAGACGACGCAGATGACGACCAGGCCGACGATGACGGGCAGCGAGCCCAGCTCGCCCGCCTTCAGCTTGCGCTTGAACTCGCCGAGGTAGCCGGTGAGGCCCTGCTCCTGGACGAGGAGCCGCGGGTCGACCGCGGTCACCGCGGCCGCGGCGGCCTCGGGGTTCTCGACCAGGTGCTCGTCCTGCGGGGACGCGGAGGTCTTGTCGATGCTCACTGGGAACCCTCCCCGTTCGCGCGCGCCGCACGGCGGGTCACGGCATTGTCGGTGGCGCCAGTGATGGCGGAGATGATCTCCTCCTGCGAGGTCGTCTTGACCTCGAAGACGCCGTTGTTCTGACCCAGGCGCAGTACGGCGACCTTGTCCGCGACGGCCTTCACATCGGCCATGTTGTGGCTGATGAGGATGACCGCGAGATTACGCTCGCGCAGCCGCTCCACCAGGTCGAGCACCTGGGCGGTCTGCTCGACGCCGAGGGCCGCGGTGGGCTCGTCGAGGATGACCAGCTCGGGCTCGCCGAGCATGGATCGGGCGATGGCCACGGTCTGGCGCTGACCGCCGGAGAGCGAGGCGATCGGGATACGGACGCTGGGGATGCGGATCGACAGCGTCTTCAGCAGCTCCTGGGAACGGCGCTCCATCTCGACCTCGTCGAGGACGCCCCACTTCCTCAGTTCGACTCCGAGGAACAGGTTGCCGACGACGTCGATGTTGTCGCACAGCGCGAGGTCCTGGTAGACCGTCGCGATACCCAGGGCCTGGGCGTCGTGCGGCCGGTTGATCGACACCGCCTTGCCCTGCCATTCGATGACGCCCTCATCGATGGGGTGCACGCCGGCAATCGTCTTGACCAGCGTGGACTTTCCGGCGCCGTTGTCGCCGACCAGGGCGACCACCTCACCGGCGTGGACCTCAAGCTCTACGTCGGTGAGCGCCTGAACGGCACCGAACCGCTTGGAGACCCCGCGCAACGCCAGCACGGGCGTAGCGGACACGTGAACCATCTCCTTCGCCGCCTGACCCGGCGGGAGGTTGTGCAGAAAGATTGGGGGATGTTCCGTCCGGCGCCCCGCAACTAGCTTGCGGGGCTGTGTGTATGCGGGGCGCCGGAGGAGCCTTCGGAGCGCCGGTCCCGGTACGGGAGTTCAGGAAGGGATTCCCGAATTCCCGTACGTTCGCCGGGACTTGCGGCTGGTTACTTCAGACCGATCTTGTCGCAGGCCGCCTTGTACTTGGCCGTGCAGATCTCGTCGATCGTGTAGAAGCCTTCCTTGATGACCGTGTCGTTGATGTTGTCCGTGGTCAGTGACACGACCGGGATCAGGGATGCCGGGACGTCGTTCGCGCTGCCGCTGGAGACCTTGTCCTTGGCGATGGAGTCCAGGTTCTCGCCCTTGGCCAGCGCGACGGCCAGCTCGGCAGCGGCGTTGGCTTCCGACGGGTACGACTTGAAGACGCTCATGTACTGGTCGCCGGTGACGATGCGCTGGACGGCGGCGAGTTCGGCGTCCTGGCCGGTGACCGGGACGTCGATGCCGGCCGACTTCAGGGCGGTGATGATACCGCCCGCCATGCCGTCGTTGGCGGAGTAGACGCCGATGATCTTGTCCTTGCCGAGCGCCGAGATCGCCGACTCCATGTTGGCGTTGGCGTTCTCCGGCTTCCACTCCTTGGTGTCGTACTCCTTGCCGACGTTCACCTTGCCGTCGAGGACGGAGTGCGCACCCTCCTTGAACTGGGCGGCGTTCGGGTCAGTGACGGCGCCGTTCATCATGACGATCTGGCCGTCCTTGGCCTTGTCGCCCAGCGCCGTGAGGAGGGCCTCGCCCTGGGCCTTGCCGACCGACACGTTGTCGAAGGAGGTGTAGGCGCTGATCGGGCCCTCGGCCAAGCGGTCGTAGGCGACGACCTTGATGCCGGCGTCGACGGCCTTCTGCACGGAGTTCTTGATCGCCTTGGCGTCCACGGCGTCCAGGATCAGCACGTCCACCTTGTTGGTGATCATCGTGTCGACCTGCTGCGCCTGGAGGTTGGCGTCCTGCTTGGCGTTGTTGTACTGGATCTCGGCCTTGTTGTTCGTCAGCTCCCCGATCTTCTTCTCGATCAAGGGCCGGTCGAACTTCTCGTAGCGCGCGGTCTGGTTCTCCGGGAGCAGGAGACCGACCTTGATGTTGTCGCCCTTGGCCGCGCTACCCGTGGAGTCACTGCCTCCGTCGGCCTCGTCCGCGCTGCCACAGGCAGCGAGGGAAACGGCCATCGCACCGGCGGCAATGGCAACGGCGGCACGACGCATTCGCGTGTTCACTTCAGAAACCTCCCTGACGAGGCCGCGTCGTTGCGGCCGAGGTGGCTGGAAGTCAACTCGGCCACGCGTGCGACGTCAAGAAGTAAATCCTTAACGGGTTGGCAACGGTGCCATCCGTTCTCTAAGTGAAGGCAGGGGCAGCGGCAGTCAGCGACCCGTCCAAAAGGGTCGAATCACCCATCTCACTGAGCGCCAGCGCGAGGGCCCCGAGGACCTCCGCACGGCCGCCGAGTGCCCCTGGCAACACCGAGAGTTGACGTGCGGCACTGGGGATCGCGTACCGGCCGACCGACTCCCTGATAGGCCCGAGCACCAGCTCACCGGCCTCGGCGAGATCGCCGCCGAGGACCACTCGGCTCGGGTTCAGCAGATTGCAGAGATTGGCGACTCCACTGCCGATGTGACGGCCGACGTCGGCGATCACCCGACGGCAGCCCGGATCTCCGTCCCGCGCCAGTCGTACGACGCCCTCCATGGTCAGATCGGTGCCGTGGCTGGACTGGAGCAGCGGAAGCACATAGCGCGCGGCCGTGAAGGTCTCCAGGCAGCCCCGGTTACCGCAGCGGCAGACGGGACCGGATTCATCAAGAGTAATATGCCCGATTTCTCCGGCGGTGCCACCGGGGCCCCGGTAGATCTTGCCGTTGATGACCAGGCCGGCGCCCACACCGCTGGCGACCTTGATGTACGCCAGGTCCTTCGCGCCTCGGCCGCTGCCCCAGACCATCTCGCCGAGGGCGGCCAGGTTGGCGTCGTTGTCGACGTGGACGGGCACGCCGAGCCGCCCCCGCAGCTCCTCGGCGGGTTTGGTGCCGGTCCAGCCCGGCAGGATCGCGGTGGAGCCCAGGGTGCCCGACTCGACGTCGATCGGGCCCGGCACGCCGAGACCCACACCGGCGACCTTGGAACGATCGACCCCGGTCGCCGCGATCAAGCGGTTGACCAGCTCTTCCGCCCGGTCGAAGCTCTGGGTGGCGGAGGCGTCCACATCGAGCGGCTCGGCCTCCTCGGCCAGCACCTGATGGGCGAGATTCCCGACCGCGACGCGCAAATGCGTATGGCCGAAGTCCACGCCGATCACGATGCCGGCGTCCCCGCTCAGCGAGACGCTGCGGGCCCGGCGGCCGCCCGCCGAGGTGGGCGTGACCTCGACCGTTCCGCCGTCCTTGAGCTCGCGCACGATGTTGGAGACCGTCGCCGCGGACAGGCCGGTCGTCCTCGCGATCTCCGCCTGGGTGAGCGAGCCCGCCAGCCGTACGGCACGGACGACCCGCTCCAGGTTGGCTCGGTGCAGCGACGACTGCGACCCCGGAGTCTCCACGACGACCTCCTGCGCGCGGGACCGCTTCAATGAGGCCCCGTCTATGTCCAACTAGTGAACTCTAAGCTGAGCCGTTCGGGTCGCCTCCCGTCAAGAGGTTGAACCGGAATCCGGGGATGTGCGCGCCTGGACGCACACACGGGTGCGCCGTCCCGACCGCGGGAACGGCACACCCGTGGGGCTGCGCCGGACAGGCCCTACTTCAGGGCACCGGCGGTGAGGCCCGCCTGCACCTGCCGCTGGAACACGAAGTAAACGATCAACACCGGCAGCATCGCGATCATCATGCCGGCCATCAGGGCGCCCCAGTCGTTCTCGTAGCCCTGCTGCAACGCGATCATGGCGAGGCCCTGGGTGAGGACGTACTTGTCCTCGTTCTGGTTGAGCACCATCGGCAGCAGGTACTGGTTCCACTGACCCAGGAAGTTGAAGATGCCGATGCTGATCAACCCGGGCTTGGCCATCGGCAGCATCACCTGGAAGAACGTTCGCGTGTGCGACGCCCCGTCGATCAGCGCGGCCTCCGCCACGGAGGTCGGCAGGGTGCGGAAGAACGCCGTCATGAAGAAGACGGTGAACGGCAGCGAGTAGGCGATGTAGACC
This sequence comes from Streptomyces sp. NPDC051963, assembly GCF_044593495.1. Lineage (NCBI taxonomy): Bacteria > Bacillati > Actinomycetota > Actinomycetes > Kitasatosporales > Streptomycetaceae > Streptomyces > Streptomyces sp. NPDC051963. Next base: position 628,743 of record NZ_JBIUCC010000004.1, read on the forward strand.
AGGATCAGCCCGTGGTACGTCGCCAGCAGCGAGCTTCCCGGGAAGTCCCGCAGCACGAAGAAGAGCGGGATCACCAGCATGAACACCGGGAAGGACATGCCGGCCACGAACATGTAGTAGATGAGCCGGTTGCCCGGGAAGGTGAACCGGGCCAGGACGTACGCGGCCATCGAGCCCAGCACCATGGTGCCGATCACCGAACCGCCCACCACGATCGCGGTGTTGAGGAAGTACTGGCCCATGTTCGCCTTGTTCCAGGCGTTGGCCCAGTTCTCGAAGTGCAGTGAGGTCGGCAGCCCCCACGGGTCGGTCAGGATGCCGTTGCTGGTCTTGAAGGAGCTCCACAGCACCCACAGCAGCGGAACGCCGACCATCAGCGCCCAGACGATGAGCAGGCCGTGCGAGAAGACGTTGAGGATGCCGCCGTCGGAGCTGCGGCCGTCGGTGGGGCCGAGCTTCTTGGTGACCTTGGGACGGGTGTCGTCCACCGTGGTCACCTTGTCGATGTCCGTGGTCATTGCGCCCGTTCCCCTAGAACTCGATCCGCTCACGCCGCGCGAAGCGCAGGGTGAGAACGGCGAACGTCATGGTGACGATCAGCATCGCGATGCCCATTGCGCTCGCGTAGCCGAACTGGCTGTCCCGGAACGCCGTGAGGTACAGCCGCAGCGGCATGACGTCCGTCGCGCCGTCGGGGCCGCCCATGTTGACCGACATGATCTGCACCAGGGCGAAGCAGTCCAGACAGATGATGCCCATGTACACCCAACCGGTCTGCACGGTGTCCCAGAGCAGCGGCAGCGTGACGCGGAAAAAGGTGTGGAAGCGGTTTGCACCGTCGAGCAGCGCCGCCTCGTAGATATCCCGCGGAATGGACGCCATGGCCGCCGAGAACAGCACGACGAAGAATCCGACATGGGACCAGATCACCACCACCATGATGCACAGCAGCGCCAGGCTCTTCTCGCCCAGCCAGGCGTTCTGCAAACCGTCCAGACCCACCGCGCCCAGGAACGAGTTGAGCATGCCGTCCTGCGGGTCGGGGTTGTAGATGTTGAACCAGATGACGGCGATGATCGTGATCGAGATGACCTGCGGGAAAAAGAAGACGAAGCGGTAGAACTTCGATCCCACGACACCGGTGACCACTTCGCCCCTGCGGCGTTTCCCGCCCAGATTCAGCATGAACGCGAAGAACAGGCCGAGTCCGAGGGTGATCACGGGGACGAAGATCAGGATGTAGACGTTGTGGCGCAGCGCGTTCCAGAAGTCCTCGCTGTGCCACAGCTTTTCGAAATTCTCGAAACCGACGAACTTCGCCGTTCCCACGAGTCCGGACCAGTCGGTCAGCGAGATCTGGAACGCCTGGACGAACGGCGAGATCACAAAGATCGCATAGACGATCACGGGCAGGGCCAGGAAGCCCACGATGAATCGGTATTTGCCGTGTTGCATGCGCTTCCCGGCCTCTCCCCTGTGAATGTCGGTGCCGGACGGACGCCTACGCCTCGCGCTTGAACTTGGTCACGGAGTCGTCCTTGGCAACGGCGTCGGCGTACTCCTGCGTCTTCTTGATCCAGTCGGCGGCCTTGAGTTCACCGGTGAGCAGCTGCCCGGTGAGACCGCCGATCTTCTCGTCGGTGAGCGAGGGATACCACTCCTGGAGCTGGAGGCTGATGATGTTGTCGCCGGCTTCCTTGAACACCTTGCTCGCGGAGGCGAGACCCGGCGAGAGAGTCATGCCCTCGGTGGCGTCCACCACACAGGTCAGCGACTTCACCAGCTTGGCGAAGTTCTGCGCATGCTTCTTGGAGAGCATGATGCGCAGCAACTCCATGCCGCCGACCGGGTTCTTGCCCTTGCCGGCCACGATGTACGGCTCGCTCGGCTCGGCGCGCAGCGTGCCGTGCGGCATCTTGTCGCCGGTGCCGTCGAAGAGGGCGCCGACGGACATCTCGAAGCCCTCGGGCGTGGTCGGGGCGGCCTCGTTCTCCACCCAGGAGCCGTTCGGGATGAAGACGGCCTTGCCCTTGTTCCAGGCGGTCTGCGACTGGATGTGGGTCAGGCCCTGACTGCCCTCCAGGAAGTAGCCCTTGGCGGCCAGTTCCTCATAGTGCTCGACGACCTCCTTGACCGCGGCGTTGCTCGTCCACGCCTTGGGTTCGAGGTTGTCGATCGCGATCCAGCCCTCCATACCGCCGATCTTGGCGATCTGGGCGAACAGGTTGAAGTGCACGTAGTACGGGTATTTGCCCGCGTACGTCCAGGGCGCGATGCCCTTCTTCTTGATCTCGCCGCACAGCGTGACCATCTCGGACAGCGACTTGGGGTATGCCCAGCCGTTGTCGTCCAGGGCCTTCTGCGAGTACCAGGTGCCGTAGATCGTGAAGGCGTAGTACAGCACGTCGAAGGTGCCGCCGTGCTTGCCCTTCTCGATGGTGCTCGGGTGGATCGTGTCCGAGATCTTCTTGTCCGGGTCGTCCATCGAGGCGGCATCCAGCAGCGCCTGGAGGTCCTGGAGCTGGCCCTGCGTGGACAGCTTGTTCATGTCGAGGTGGTCGGCGCCGGAGTTGTCGATGACGTCCGGCGGGTTGCCGCCCGCAAAGCGCGGGGTCAGCTTGGGGCCGACCTGCTGGGTGCCGGTGTGCTTGACCGTGACACCGTACGTCTTGTTGTAGTCGGCCTCCGCGTCCTTGGCGTACTGGTCGCCCAGGCCGCCCTTGAAGATGAACGCCTCCAGGGCGAGGCCCTTCTTCACTCCCAGCGGGTTACCGGCGGACTTCTCGCCCTCGGCCGCGTCGGTCTCCTTGTCGTCACCGCCGCCACCGCCGGTGGCACAGGCGGACAGGAAACTCATCGCGGGTACGGAGATCAGGCCGAGCGCCGCCGACCGCTTGATCAGATCGCGACGGCCGACGCCCGCGGCGCCGGTGCTCGCCGCGTTCGTGCTGTTCTCGGTGTGCTCGGTGTTCTCGGCGGAAGTGGATCCCATGCTCAAGTCCTCGCCTTCTCCAGGACTCAGGCGGTGAACCGGATCCTCCCGGCACCGCGGTCAGGTCAAGCAGGGTCGTGCAGGACGTGCGGATCGGACGTGCGGGTCACGCGTGCCGATCAAGACGTGCGGATCGAGTGAATTGCCGACAGGTATAGTCCACTTCCCGCCAACGGAGCAAGATCGAATGCAAGGTTGGCCGTTGGTCTTTTCCGAGTTGAGACCTCGCGGAAATATGAGCGACCTGTGCGTTCCTCGGCGGATAAATCCTCGGGATTGCCCCCGAATGCCTCACCCAACACCCTTGACACGACTGACCACTTGCACCACTACTGGTCCTTGCACACCGAGATTGACAACGTTGTCCAGGGTGCAGGGAGGGTGCTCACTCATGCAGCGCAGAAGTCGGCACAGATGGGGTTCGGCGGTCGTGATGGCGACCGCCTTTGCATTGGCGGTGGGCTCGCAGGGGGTGGCGGTCGCACTGCCCGGTGAGGCGGCCGCCGCCGACCGGGAGTTCGCCTCGTCCTTCGAGTCGGACGACCCGGCGCCCGACTGGCTGAACACCGTCGACACCGCAGCGGACGGCAGCAAGCGCGCCGCCGGCGTCGACGGCGGGTACAGCAGCGGCATTCCGGGCAGCGTGACCGACCATGTCACGGACGTCCGGGCCAGCGGCGAGAACACCGGGGCCGGCGAGGTCAAGGAGAACCTCGTCGACGGTGAGCCGAGCAGCAAGTGGCTGACCTTCGCCCCCACCGGCTGGGCGGAGTTCGACCTGGACGCGCCGGTCAAGGTGGTCACCTACGCGCTGACGTCGGCCAACGACCACGACGAGCGCGACCCGCTGGACTGGACCCTGAAGGGCTCCACGGACGGCACGAACTGGACGACCCTGGACACCCGCACCGGCGAGAAGTTCGCCGAGCGGTTCCAGACGAAGACGTACGACATCCCGGCGTCCGCCGCCGCCGAGTACCAGCACTTCCGGCTCGACGTGACCAAGAACAACGGCGCCTCGGACGCCCTCCAGCTCGCCGACGTCCAGTTCTCCAAGGGCGGCAGCGGCGATCCGATCCCGCAGGACATGCTCTCGCTGGTCGACCGCGGCCCGAGCGGCTCGCCGACGGCGAAAGCGGGCGCGGGCTTCACCGGCAAGCGGGCGCTGCGCTATGCCGGACGGCACACCGCCGACGGGCAGGCGTACTCGTACAACAAGGTCTTCGACGTCAATGTGGCCGTCGGTCGCGATACCCAGCTGTCGTACCGGATCTTCCCGTCGATGGCGGACGGCGACCGGGACTATGACGCCACAAACGTTTCCGTCGATCTCGCTTTCACGGACGGGACGTATCTGAGCGATCTCAAGGCGACCGACCTGCACGGGTTCGCCCTGACGCCGCAGGGACAGGGTGCGGCCAAGATCCTCTACGTCAACCAGTGGAACAACGTGGCCTCGCGGATCGGATCGGTTGCGGCCGGGAAGACCGTCGACCGGATCCTGGTGGCGTACGACTCCCCCAAGGGCCCGGCGAAGTTCCGGGGCTGGCTCGATGACGTGGCGCTGAAGGCGGTACCGCAAGAGAAGCCGAAGGCCCACCTGTCCGACTACGCGGTGACGACCCGGGGCACCAACTCCAGTGGCGGCTTCTCCCGGGGCAACAACTTCCCCGCGACGGCGGTGCCGCACGGGTTCAACTTCTGGACGCCGGTGACCAACGCGGGTTCGCTGAGCTGGCTCTACGACTATGCGCGCGGGAACAACGCCGACAACCTGCCGACCATCCAGGCGTTCAGCGCGAGCCATGAGCCCAGCCCGTGGATGGGTGACCGGCAGACCTTCCAGGTGATGCCGTCCGCCGCGTCCGGGACGCCCGACAGCGGCCGTGAGGCACGGGAGCTGGCCTTCCGGCACGAGAACGAGACCGCGCGGCCGTATTACTACGGAGTGCGTTTCGAGAACGGTCTTAAGACGGAGATGGCGCCCACCGACCATGCGGCGGTCATGCGCTTCACCTATCCCGGCGACGACGCGAGCGTCCTCTTCGACAACGTCACCGACCAGGCCGGTCTGACGCTCGACAAGGAGAACGGCACCTTCACCGGTTACTCCGACGTGAAGTCGGGGCTGTCGACGGGCGCGACCCGGCTGTTCGTCTACGGGACGTTCGACGCGCCGGTGGCCGAGGGGACGTCGAGCGGGGTCAAGGGCTATCTGCGGTTCCAGCCCGGCGACGACCGGACCGTGACCATGCGGATCGCCACCTCCCTCATCAGCGTCGACCAGGCGAAGGACAATCTGCGCCAGGAGATCCCGGACGGCACGTCCTTCGACGCCGTGAAGACGAAGGCGCAGCGGCAGTGGGACAAGCTGCTCGGCAAGGTCGAGGTCGAGGGCGCCACGCCGGACCAGCTGACAACGCTGTACTCCAGCCTGTACCGGCTGTACCTGTACCCCAACTCCGGCTTCGAGAAGGTCGGTTCGAAGTACCAGTACGCCTCCCCGTTCTCACCGATGCCGGGCCCGGACACCCCGACGCACACCGGCGCGAAGATCGTGGACGGCAAGGTGTACGTCAACAACGGTTTCTGGGACACCTATCGGACGACCTGGCCGGCCTACTCGCTCCTCACGCCCAGTCAGGCCGGTGAGATGGTCGACGGGTTCGTGCAGCAGTACAAGGACGGCGGCTGGACCTCGCGCTGGTCGTCGCCCGGGTACGCGGACCTGATGACCGGAACCTCCTCGGACGTCGCCTTCGCGGACGCGTACGTCAAGGGCGTGGACTTTGACGCCAAGTCGGCGTACGACGCGGCCGTGAAGAACGCCACGGTCGTGCCGCCCTCGTCGGGCGTGGGTCGCAAGGGAATGACCACCTCGCCCTTCCTCGGCTACACGAGCAGCGAGACGCACGAGGGTCTGTCGTGGGCGCTGGAGGGCTATCTCAACGACTACGGCATCGCCCAGATGGGCCGGAAGCTGTATGAGGAGACGGGCGAAAAGCGTTACAAGGAGGAGTCGGACTACTTCCTCAACCGCGCCCAGGACTATGTGAATCTGTTTGATTCCGAAGCCGGTTTCTTCCAGGGCCGCGACGAAAAGGGCGACTGGCGGGTCGAGTCGTCGAAGTACGACCCGAGAGTGTGGGGCTACGACTACACCGAGACCAACGGCTGGGGATACGCCTTCACGGCCCCGCAGGACTCCCGCGGCCTTGCCAACCTCTACGGCGGGCGCAGCGGCCTCGGGGACAAGCTCGACGAGTACCTCGCCACCCCCGAGACGGCCTCGTCCGAGTTCGTCGGCTCGTACGGCGGTGTCATCCATGAGATGACGGAGGCGCGGGACGTACGGATGGGCATGTACGGGCACTCCAACCAGGTCGCCCACCACGCCCTGTACATGTACGACGCGGCCGGACAGCCGTGGAAAACACAGGCGAGCGTCCGTGAGGTGCTCTCGCGGCTGTACACCGGCAGCGAGATCGGCCAGGGCTACCACGGCGACGAGGACAACGGCGAGCAGTCGGCCTGGTTCCTGTTCTCCGCGCTCGGCTTCTACCCGCTGGTGATGGGCAGCGGCGAATACGCCGTCGGCTCCCCGCTGTTCACCAAGACGACGGTCCATCTGGAGAACGGCCGGGACCTGGTCGTCAAGGCGCCGAAGAACAGCGCGAAGAACGTGTACGTGCAGGGCCTGAAGGTCAACGGGCGTACCTGGACGTCGACTTCGCTGCCGCACTCGCTCCTCTCCAAGGGCGGGGTACTGGAGTTCGACATGGGGCCGCGGCCGTCGGCCTGGGGTTCCGGGAAGAACGCGGCGCCTCCGTCGATCACCCAGAACGACGAGGTGCCGACGCCGCGTGCGGACGTGCTGAAGGGTGACGGGGCGCTGTTCGACAACACGTCGGCCACTCAGGCGACGGTGACGTCGGTGGACCTGCCGGTGTCCGTTTCCGGTACCGGTTCCGCCAAGGCCGTCCAGTACACGCTGACGTCTTCGGACCATGCGAAGGCGCCGACCGGCTGGACACTCCAGGGCTCGTCGGACGGAAAGAAGTGGCGGACGCTCGACAAGCGGTCGGGGCAGTCCTTCGCATGGGACAAACAGACGCGCGCGTTCTCCGTGGGACGGCCGGGTACGTACGAGAAGTACCGGCTGGTCCTGAACGGCGAGGCGACCGTCTCGGAGGTCGAACTCCTCGCCTGAGCCACGGAGTCGAGGAGTCGAGGTCCCATGCCGCTTCCCGTGCCCGTCCTGCCCGAGGGTGTCGACCCCGCCTGGCTGCCGACGGCCGCCTTCCGGTCGCTCGGCACCCGGCGGACCCTGATCCGCGGATCGGGTCCGCTGGTGGAGACGGTGCACGGTGAGGTGGCGGGCGCCTGCGCCCGGTTCGGAGGTCGCGTCGCACGCGATCCCGAGCCGGGCGCGGGCGCTTCGTACGACCTGGTGCTCGAGGTGAGTCCGGGGCTCGGTTCTGGGCTCGGGGACGAGGCGTTCGCATACGAGCGCAACGGCGGCCGTACGACCGTCACCGCGTCCGGGCACTCCGGGCTGCTGTACGGGCTGTTCCATGTCGTACGGCTCGGCGAGAACGCCTTCCATGGTGAGCGGGCCCGGGAGGTGCACGGCCCGGCCCTTCCGCTGCGCATGCTGGACCACTGGGACAACGTGGCCGTGCACCCCGTGATGGGTCAGGTAGAACGCGGTTACGCCGGTGGTTCGCTGTTCTGGGAGGACGGGCGGGCGCGGGGCGAGTCGGAGCGTGTGCGGGCGTACGGCAGGCTGCTGGCGGCCTGCGGGATCAACGCCGTTGCTGTGAACAACGTCAATGTGCACACGACCGAGGCTCATCTGCTCACCGACCGGATCGGTGAGGTCGCCGCTCTGGCGGACGCGTTGCGGCCGTACGGGATCAGGACGCATCTGTCGGTGACCTTCGCCGCGCCGATGGTGCTCGGCGGTCTGGACACGGCCGATCCGCTGGACGCGCGGGTGCGGGAGTGGTGGGCGCGGGCGACTGCCGATGTGTACGCGGCGATACCGGACTTCGGCGGGTATGTGGTGAAGGCCGACTCGGAGGGGCAACCGGGCCCGTTCGCGTACGGCCGCTCTCACGCGGACGGCGCGAACATGCTGGCCGACGCGCTGGCCGCGCACGGCGGCACGGTGCACTGGCGGGCGTTCGTCTACGACCACCGCCAGGACTGGCGGGACCGCACGACGGACCGGGCGCGGGCTGCGTACGACCATTTCGTGCCCCTGGACGGGGAGTTCGCGGACAACGCGGTGCTCCAGGTGAAGCACGGGCCGATGGACTTCCAGGTGCGGGAACCGGTTTCACCGGTGCTGGGCGCGATGCCGCGGACGCGGCTGACGCTGGAGGTGCAGGCGACACAGGAGTACACCGGTCAGCAGCGGCATGTGTGCTGGCTGGGGCCGATGTGGAGCGAGGTGCTGGGGTTCCGGCCGGAGGGTGCGGCGAGCGTGGGACAGCTGGCCGCCGGTCTGGTCGCGGTGTCCAACGTCGGTGACGACCCGTTCTGGACCGGGCATCCGCTGGCCCAGGCGAACCTCTACACGTTCGGCCGGCTCGCCTGGCAGCCCGACGCGGACCCGTACCTGCTCCTGGACGACTGGATCCGGCTGACCTTCCCCGCCGCTGCGCCGCAGTTGGTCACCGGGCTACAGGCGGCGCTCTGGGACTCCTGGCGGACCTACGAGAAGTACACCGCGCCCCTCGGCGTCGGTTTCATGGTGCAGCCCGGGCATCACTACGGGCCGAGCGTGGACGGCTATGAGTACACCCCGTGGGGCACCTACCACTTCGCCGACCGGGACGGCGTCGGCGTCGACCGCAGCGCGGCGACCGGCACGGGCTGTGCGGCGCAGTACGCCAAGCCCTGGTCCGAGGTGTACGAGTCGCCGGACACCTGCCCCGACGAGCTGCTCTTGTTCTTCCACCACATGTCGTACGGGCACATACTGCACAGCGGCAAGACGGTGATCCAACATATCTACGACACCCATTTCGAGGGCGTGACCGAGGTGGAGGAGGCCCGGGAGACCTGGGCCTCGCTCGCGGACCTGGTCGAGCCGGCACGCCATGCGCGGGTCGCGGAGCGGTATGACGAGCAGGTGCGCTCCGCCCGGGAGTGGCGGGATCAGGTGAACAGCTACTTCTTCCGCAAGTCAGGTGTGGCCGACGCACAGGGGCGCCGGATCTATTGAACGCGCAGAACTGCTGTGCCCAGTGGGTCGAGGGTCAGTGGCTCTCCCTTCTCGAACCGATTTCCGGTGAGCAGATCGGTGGCTGAGGTGTGTGCGGTGAGGTGGGCCGCGTCCGGTGTGTGGTTGAGGAGGAAGAGCAGGCGCGTACCGTCGGGGGCGGCGCGGGTGGCGGTCTCCAGGCCGGGGTGGCCGGCGTACGGGCCGAGCAGTCCGTGGCGGGTGAGGATGCGGCGTACCACCCAGTCGACGCCGGGTTGGTCGAGGGCGGTGGCGACGTACCAGGCCTCGCCCTCACCGTGCCGGTGGCGGGTCACGGCGGGGGTGCCCGCGTAGAAGTCGGTGCCGTAGGTGGCGACCGTTTCGGCTCCGCGTGGGAACACCAGCTCGAAGACCAGGCGGGCCTGCGTGTGCAACTCCCCCAGTTCTATGGGCTGTACGACATCCCGCGGGCGGGCGTCCCATTCGTCGACGCGGATGCCCATGAGGGGGGCGAGCGGGCCGGGGACGTCGGTGAGGAAGGCGCGGTCGTGTTCGTCGACGCGACCGGAGAGGAAGGTGGCGAGCACGGTGCCGCCCCGTTCCGTAACCGCTTCCAGGCAGGTGACGAGGTCGCCCTTGACCATGTGCAGGACGGGGGCGAGGACCACTGCGTACGGGGTGAGGTCGGCGGTGACCGGGACGACATCGACGTCCGCGCCGGCCTCGCGGGCGGCCCGGTAGTAGGCGTGGACCACCTCCTGGTACTTGACCAGGCGCGAGGGACCGTCGGAGATCTCCAGCGCCCACCAGCTGTCCCAGTCGAAGAGGAGGGCGGTGCGGGCAGGGGTGCGGGCGCCGAGGGGCGCGGCGCCCAGGAGGCCCAACTCCTTGCCCAGCTCGGCCACTTCACGAAAGACACGGGTGTCGTCGCGGCCCGCGTGGCCGATGACCGCGCCGTGGTACTTCTCGCAGGCTCCACGTGCGGCGCGCATCTGGAAGTACAGGGCTGCGTCGGCGCCGTGGGCGATCGCCTGGAAGGTGGCGAGGCGCAGTTCGCCGGGGCGGCGGAGCGGGTTGACGTCGCGGCAGGCGGTGGTGGACGGGGTCTGCTCCATGAGCCAGAAGGGGGCGCCGTCCTTGAGGCCGCGCATCAGGTCGTGGGCGAAGGCGGACCAGGTGGGCGGGGCGTCGAGGGGCGGGTAGTCGTCCCAGGACGCGAAGTCGAGGTGGGGCGCCCAGCGGTGGTAGTCGAGCGGGCGGAACATGCCCATGAAGTTGGTGGTGACGGGCGTGTCCGGGTCGTGGGCGCGGATCGCGTCCTTCTCGGCGAGGAAGCAGCCGAGCAGGGCGTCGGTGGTGAAGCGGTGGTAGTCGAGGGTGATGCCCTGGAAGGCGGTGTGGTCGGGGCCGCGCCAGTGCTCGGTGAGGGCGTTCGGCGGCTCGATCTCTGCCCAGTCCGTGTACCGGTGCGACCAGAAGGTGGTGCACCAGGCGTCATTGAGGGCGTCGAGGGTGTCATGGCGAGCGCGGAGCCACTCCCGGAAGGCCTCGGCGCACAGCTCGCAGTAACAGGCGCCGCCGTACTCGTTGTTGATGTGCCAGGCGAGTAGCGCGGGGTGCTGCGCGTACCGTTCGGCGAGCCGGGAGGCGAGGGAGGTGGCGGCCGTCCGGTACGCCGGTGAGCTGGGGCAGAAGTTGTGGCGCTGGCCGTAGCGGTGCCGGCGGCCCTCGAAGTCGGTGCGGTTGACCTCCGGATACTTCTTCGCGAGCCAGGGCGGGAGGGCGGCGGTGCCGGTGGCGAGACAGACCTGGCGGCCCTCGCCGGCGGCGCGGTCGAGGATGCGGTCGAGAACGGTTACGTCATAGGCGTCCTCGGCGGGTTGGGTGAGGGACCAGGAGAAGACGCCCACGGTGAGCGTGTCGATGCCGGCCCGGCCGAACAGACGGTGGTCCTCGTCCCACACCTCCTCCGGCCACTGCTCCGGGTTGTAGTCGCCGCCGTACGGGATCTTCGGGGTGCGGGGCGCTGTCATACGGTGAAGTCCTCCTGGGTCTCGGCGATCACCGGACGGCTGCTGTGCAGCAGGGAGAGCAGCAGCGGAGCGGCCAGCAGGGCGGGCAGGGCCTCGGTCAGCAGGGCGGTGAGCCCGGCGGCCAACACGAGCAGCGAGGCCGCGCCGAGGGTGGCGCCGGCGTGCCGGAACAGGAAGTAACCGGCGAGCCGGGCGGTATCGCGGGCGCGGAAGTCGAACAGCGAGGTCAGCACGAGCGCGTGCGCGCCCCAGAGGAGCGAGGCGAGGCCGACTGCGGCGAGCAGCACCGCCCACCAGCCGGGCAGGCCGGTCGCGGAGAAGTGGGTCAGCGTGAAGGCGATGACGGTGAGCCAGCCCAGCAGCGGCGCCCAGAGCTTGAGGACCGGCGCGGTGTTGAGCCGCAAGCCGCGCCAGTAGGTGCGGGCCGGGTGGAGCTCGGTGAGGTCGCGACCGCGGTGGTGGAGTGCGTACAGGGCGGCGGAGAGGGCCGGACCGAGAGGCAGCAGGCATACGGCGGCGAGGGGGAGGTTGGATGGATCAGCGCCGAGGAACAGCAGCCCGGCCAGGCCCGGTGAGGCGGCGAGCAGCAGCAGCGCCTCGACGGTGACGAGGGTGTGGATCAGGGCGGCTGCGCGGGAGAGGGGGCCGTCGCCGATGGGCGTCGTACGGACGGTGTCGGCCGGGACGGGGATCATCCGTTCTCCTGCTTGAACCGTTCGTATGCCTGGTTGTGCAGGTCGATGAACTGGTCCATGTTCTTGGCCTTCAACTCGCCGACGTAGTCGTCCCATTCGGAGAGCGGGCGCTTGCCGAGGATGAACTGGAGGGCGTTCTGGGTGACGTGGTCCTTGAGCGGGGTGTCCCAGAGCGCGGCCTGCTCCTGCTCCACGGACTGGAGCGGGTGGGCCGGGTCGACGGGCAGTTCCCTGCGCTGGGCCATGGCGTCCTGGAACTTCTTCTCGTCCGGGGAGAAGGACGAGGAGACCAGTTCCCAGCTGCCGCCGTAGGTGAAGACGCCGTTGAAGAAGCCGTAGTCCTTCTGGAGGTCCTTCGGTGCGTCCGGGTCGGAGCCCATGAGGCTGATGCCGTCGGTGAGTTCGTAGGTGCCGCCCGAAGAGGTGTAGGTGACGCCCTGGACGCCCCACTTGGCGAACCGCTGGCCCTCGTCCGAGTACCAGAGCCAGTCCACGAACTGCATCATCGCGACGAAGTGGGAACTCTCCAGGGCCTTGTCGGCGATCATGACACCGTTTTCCAGGCGGATACCGCCCAGCACGACCGGGCCCGCGGGTCCGATCGGGACCGGCACCATCTCGATGGTCGCGCCCTTGACCTGGCGTTCGAGGTTGTAGCGGTAGTTCTGCACCAGCTCCTGCGGATTGGCGCTGATCGCGAAGGACTTCTCGGACAGCAGTTTCTTCACCGCGTCGTCGTCGGTCTGGGTGAAGCTCTCGGGGTCCATCAGCTTCTCGTCGACCAGCTTCCGCAGGTATTCGACGATTTGGCGGAACTCGGCGGTCGCGCCCGTGAAGACGAACTTCTGCTCCTTCTGGCCGAAGGTGATGTTGTCGTACGTCCAGCCCGCCTTCACCCCGTGTGCCTGGCCGAGATAGCTGAGCAGTGCGGCGGCCGGGAAGGGGGTGTTGGTGCTCCAGCGGTCCGAGAAGGGGTAGCGGTCGGGGTACTCGGCCTTGATCGCCTTGAAGACGTCGTACACCTCGTCCCAGGTGGTGGGCAGGGTGAGGCCGAGCTTGTCGAGGACGTCCGTGCGGAAGGACATCGAGTAGCCGGGCTTGGGCTTCTCGTGCAGGCCGGGCAGCAGGTAGTACTTGCCGTCGGACTGCCGGATGGAGTCGAGCTCGGGCTCCAGCTTCCACTTCTTCACCTTGGCCCGGAAGTTGGGCATCAGGTGCACGTACTCACTGACCGCGAGGATCGCGCCCGACGACACGAACGCGACCTCGGCGGGGTGGTACGTCTTGGGGATCAGGAACGGTGCGTCGCCGGCGCCGATGAGCAGACTGCGCTTCTTTTCGTAATCGCTCAGCGGGACGGCAATCGGTTTCAGCGTGACACCGGTGCGCTTGCTGAGCTCCTGCCAGAACAGCCAGCTGTCTTTGAGCGGATACACCGGGTTGTTGTTGTGCAGCACCTCGAAGGAAAGGGGCTTGGCGGCCTTGAACTGTTCGCCTGCGCGGTAGTTCTTCATCGCGCCGTCCTGCTTCTTGCTCAGGTCCTTTCGGTCCCCGCCGTCGTCGCCGCTGCCGCAGCCGGTGAGCGTGGCGAGTCCGATGAAGCCGGCGGCGGCCAGGATCTGACGTCGCGACAGCTGTCCTGTGTTCTTCACGGAGACTCCCTTGTTCCGTAGTGGCGTGCGGCGGCTGTCAGCCCTTGACCGCGCCGAGCATCACGCCCGACACGAAGTAGCGCTGGACGAACGGGTACAGACAGAGGATGGGCAGCGCGGTGAGCACGATCGTGACCGACTGGATGTTCGCCGCGACCTGGCTGAGCTGCTCGGTTCCCGCGCCCGCGTTGCCTCCGGTGGTGGCTCCCGCGATGAGATTGCGCAGATAGACGGTGACCGGCATCAGTTCGGTGCGGTCCATGTAGAGGAAGGCGCTGAACCAGGAGTTCCAGAAGGACACCGAGTAGAACAGCACCATCGTCGCGACAACCGCTTTCGACAGCGGCAGCACGATCCGCAGCAGAATGCCGTATGTGCTCAACCCGTCTATCTGCGCGGCCTCTTCGAGTTCGTCCGGCAGGCTTTCGAAGAAGGCCTTCATCACCAGCAGGTTGAAGACGCTGATCGCGTTCGGGAGCGCCATCGCCCAGATCGAGTTCTTCAGGCCGAGGCTGGTGATCAGGACGTAGTTGGGGATCAGCCCGCCGGTGAAGAACATGGTGAACACGGCGATACCGATGAGCAGTCCGCGTCCCTTGAGGTGCTTCTTCGACAGGACGTAGGCGTAACACGTCGTCAGGACCATGGCGACGACGGTGGAGACGACCGTGTAGAGCACGGTGTTTCCGTAGTTCCGCCAGAACATCGAGTCCTTGAAGACGATCTCGTACGTGGTGAGGTTGAAGCCCTTGGGCCACAACGTCACCTCACCGGCGCGGATCTGCCGCTCACCGCTGAAAGAGCGGGCGATGATGTTGACGAACGGGTAAAGGGTCACGATCACGACGGCGGTGAGGACGAAGCCGTTGACGCCCTGGAAGACACGGTGACCGCGGCTCGTCCTCACCACAGGCTCGTCCCCACCGTGCGGCGCGACAACTGGTTCGCGGACGTGATCAGCACCAGCCCGATGATCGCCTCGAACAGACCGATGGCGGCGGCGTAGCTGAAGCTGTTGGACTCGACACCCATGCGGTACACGTACGTCGAGACGACGTCCGCCGTCGGATACGTCAGCGGGTTGTAGAGCAGCAGGATCTTCTCGAAGCCGACCACCATGAACGTACCGATGTTCAGGATCAGCAGCGTGATCATGGTGGGCCGGATGCCGGGCAGGGTCACATGCCAGATCTGCTGCCAGCGGTTGGCGCCGTCGATGCGTGCGGCCTCGTACAGGTCTTCGTCGATCGTGGTGAGCGCGGCGAGGTAGAGGATCGTGCCCCAGCCGGCGGTCTGCCAGATCTCCGAGCCGACGTAGACCGTGCGGAACCACTCGGGTTCCTGGATGAAACGGATCGGGTCGTGCCCGAACCAGCCGAGCATGGCGTTGACCGGGCCGTCCGTGGCGAGCATCTGCATGGTGATGCCCGCGACGATGACGATCGACAGAAAGTGCGGCAGGTACGAAACCGATTGCACGAACCGCTTCAGCGCCCGTCTGCGCACCTCGTTGAGCAGTAGCGCAAGCACGATCGGGATCGGAAAGCAGAACACGAGCGTCAGCGCGCCGAGCCACAGGGTGTTGCGGAACACCTGCCAGAAGGTGGGATCGGTGAGGAACATCTCCACATAGCGCAGGCCCACCCACTCCTCGCCCAGGATCGACCCGCCCGGCTCGAAGCGCCGGAACGCGATCACGTTCCCGATCATCGGCAGATAGCGGAAGACCAGGAAGAACAGCAGCGGCAGCACGACCAGCGAGTACAGCTGCCAGTCCCTGCGCAAGGCGCGTCGCCAACCGTCGCGCGCGGTAGGGGACTTGGTGGAGCGCGCGGGCTTCGGCGTCGGTGGGTCCTGGGTGCCGGGCGGCGGCGTCGATCTCGTGGAGGTGCTCATGCTCGGTCCTCCCGGACAGATACACGGAACCGAAACTTTCGAGCTCTTACCGGTAACTCGCGGCAACTTAAAGCCCTTAGAAAGCGCTGTCAATGGGTGCTGCAACGGTCAGTTGAGACGAGCCGACAGCGTTGCAACCCGCCGCTGTGTGGGTAAGTCACTGAGACTGTCCCGCTCAACTCGTCGCAAGTTTCTGCACTATGACCGACTCCTGCGAGGTTGCCGACGTGCCAGCGTTCGACCTGCCCCTGCCGGAACTGGAGCGCCACCGTCCGGACATCGAGGAGCCCGAGGACTTCGACGTGTTCTGGCGGGCCACCCTGAAGGCGGCCGAGCAGGCCGAACCCCTGGTCTCGGTACACCCGGTGGACACCGGGCTGCGACTGACCGAGACCTGGGACGTGACCTTCCGGGGCTTCGCGGGTGACGCGGTGCGCGCATGGTTCAGCAGATCCGCCGGGGTACGTGAACCCCTGCCCGCGGTCGTCGAATTCGCGGGGTACGGACGCGGACGCGGCCTCCCGCACGAACGACTGACCTGGGTGAACGCCGGCTACGCACATCTGCTGATGGACAACAGGGGCCAGGGGGACCAGTACGGCAACGGCGGCGACACACCCGACCCGCACGCCACCGCACCGGGCGGCCCCGGCCCTGCGGTGCGCGGCCTGCTCGACCCGCACGACCACCACTACCGACGTCTCATCACCGACGCCGTGCGTGCCGTCGCCGCCGTCCGCGCCCTGCCCGGAGTGGACGGCTCACGGACCGCGGCCGTCGGCAACAGCCAGGGCGGCGGCCTCGCTCTGGCCGTCGCCGGACTCGTCCCGGACCTGACAGCAGCCCTGATCACGGCACCGCTCCTGTGCGGGATCCGGCGCGCGCTGGACCTCACGGACGCGGGTCCGTACGGCGAGATCGCCGCCTACCTCACCGTCCATCGCGGCGCCGAACAGGCCGCATACCGCACGCTGTCGTACCTGGAGGGCATTTCCTTCGCCCGCCGCGCCCACGCCCCGGCGCACTTCGGGGTCGGCCTGCGTGACACGGTGTGCCCGCCGAGCGGCGCGTACGCCGCTTGGAACCGTTACGCGGAGCTGAGCGGCGCGGACCCCCGCAAGGAGATCCACGCCTATCCGTTCAACGGCCATGAGGGCGGCGACGCATATCACGTGCGCGGCCAACTGGCCTGGCTTCGGGACCTGTTGAGCTGAACCGGGAAGCAGGCGGGCACATTCGGCGCGGATCCGCACAACCCGGCTCAGCTCATCTCACCTCAGCGCACGTCACCTCACCTCATCTCAGCGCACCTCAACTCACTGCAAGCGTGAACACATGCACGTCCGCGTTGTCCGGCAGCGTCACGCTCTTGATGCGCTTGCCGTCCGGTGCCGCAAACGGTTTCGTGGCGAAGACATATGTGTCGACCTGATCCCGGTCCGCACCGGCGACATTCCGGTACGCGGCCCGCGCGACGACCTCATTGCCGTACTGGACGCTGCCGCTGCCACCGCCGACGGTCCAGTCCGTGAAGGCCAGGTCGACCGTGCCGGTCGTGCCGTCGGTGTAGGTGACCTTCGCCTGCGACTGCTGGTTGCCGTTGACGGCGCTGCCGAGGAAGGACAACTGCGAGATGTCGTCGGCCAGTTCGATGGTCTGGCCGTCGGCCGTGGCGTTGTCCGGGCGGCCGCTCGGCGAGTTCGGCCAGGTGTAGCTCAGGCCGTTCACCGTGCCCTGCATCCCGGGAGTGAGGCCCGCCGCGGCCAGGGCCTGCCGGGAGTAGCTCCAACCGCCCCCGTCGTAGTCGGCCTCGTCGTGTTCGCCCGCGTCGTCCGAGACGCCGGTGTTGCTGTAGGAGGCGAGCAGGGAGCCCGGCGCGGCGACGGTCAGGGAGACCGGTTGCTCGTAGGAGGTAACCGTGATCTTGGCGTCGTAGAAGCCCTGCCGGATGTCCTCCGCGGCGGAGAGGGTGACCTCCTGGGATCCGTCGACGACCGTCCCCTCGGCGGGAGTTGCGGTGACGCCCTCCGGTGTCTCCACCCGGAAGCGCACCTCCGGGCCGGAGCCGTCCCCGCTCATCGACAGGGCACGGATGGCGACCTTCGTGCTGCCGCCCGGTGCGATCGTCGCCGTGGTCGGGCCGACGCCGATCTGGTACGGCTGCTCGCCCGCACGGAAGGAGGGCGGGGTCCGGGACGCACCCCAGGTGGGGTCGGGCGTGGCGGAGAGGGTGTAGTCCAGTCGGCCCCCGTCGCGTACGAAGGAGGCGGGCAGCCAAGGGCGGTCGCTCGTACGTCCGTCGACCTTCAGGGAGTGGATGTACGGTGCGTCGGCGGCGGCTCCCGTCGCGCGGACGGAGATGTCGTTTCCGTACGGGCGGTCGATCTCGATCCTCGGGAACAGCGGTGAGGCCAGGACGAGTTCGGCGCGGGAGGGTACCTGGGGATACATGCCGAGCGCGGAGAAGACGTACCAGGACGACATGGCGCCGAGGTCGTCGTTGCCGGGGATGCCGCCGGGCTGCGTGGTCCAGAGCTGCCGCATGGCGGCGCGAACCGTTTCCTGCGTCTTGTACGGGGCGCCCGCGTAGGCGTACAGGTAGGGGACGTTGATCGACGGCTCGTTGTCCAGCTCGGACTTCTCACCGCCGCCGCCGGTGAAGGACCAGCTGCCGTCGGCGTTGTGGAAGAAGGAGTCGAGGCGGGCCATGGCCTTGTCCTTGCCGCCCATCGCCGCGAAGAGACCGGCCGGATTGTGCTGCACCATCCAGGTGTACTGGGCGGCCGTGCCCTCGACGAAGCCATTGCCGGTGGCCGGGGTGAAACCGGTTACCCAGCTGCCGTCCCCCTTGCGGTTGGCGATGTAGCCGCCGGTGGAGTCGGCGGCGATGTTGAAGTTGTTCTGCCACCACTGGGCCCGGGTCGCGAAGTCGTCGGCCGTGTCCTTCTCCCCCGCCGCCGAAGCGAGTTGGGAGAGCGCGAAGTCGGCGCCGGACAACTCCAGCGTCTCGGCGGCACCGCCCCAGGCGTTGGAGACCGACGGCATGTAGTGGAGCTTCAAGTACTTGTCGAGGGAGGGACGCTGGCCGACCGACAGCACCGGTTTGCCGGCCGAGGAGAGGTCCTGGTCCGTGGGCACGGTGGCCGCCCGGACGAGGGAGTCCAGTGCTCCGCGCAGGTCGAAGTCCTTGCCGCCGAAGGCGCGGATGCCGGCGAGGGCGATGGGTGAGGGGTCGCCGTTCATGACGTGGGTGCCGCTCGCGCCGTGCAGCCAGCGGTCCCAGATGCCGCCGTTCTGCTCGGCGAGTTCGTACAGCGACTGTGCGATGTCCGAGCCCGTACGCGGGTCGAGCAGGGTCAGCAGCTGAACCTGGGAGCGGTAGACGTCCCAGCCGGAGAAGGTGCCGTACTGCGCCTGACGGCCCCGGCCGACGGTGTGCACCTTGCCGTCGCTGCCCCGGTATCTGCGGTCGACGTCGCTGATGACGTTCGGGTGGAAGAAGGAGTGGTAGAGAGCGGTGTAGAAAGTGGTGCGCTCGGCGTCGGTGCCGCCGCCGACGCGGATGGCGTCGAGCCGGTCACGCCATGACCGGTGAGCAGCGTCCTGCACGGAGGTGAAGGAACGGCCGGGCGGGTTCTCCGCCGCGAGGTTGGCCTCGGCGCCCGCCGGGCTGACGTACGAGATACCGACCTTGACGTTCACCGGGCCGGCGCCGGGCTCGAACTCCACGTATCCGCCCGCGCCCTTGCCCGCGACGGGCCGCCCGCCGTTGGTGAATCCGCCGGTGCCGCCGCTCGCGGAGGTGGAGCCCGGGGTCAGCTTGTCGTCCTGCCAGGTACCGGTCGTCTTGAAGGGCCGGTCGAAGCGGGCGGTGAAGTGGAGGGTGTAGTAGGCGCGTCGGCCCTCGGGGTCGAGATAGCCGCAGAAGTTGCCGGAGGTGACGGAGCCGGAGACGGTACGGGTCGCCGGGTCGATCTCGATCGACGAATCGGTGGAACCCACCTCGGAGTTGGCGGTGCGGATGAGCAGCGAGGCGGGCTTGTCGGCGGGGTAGGTGAACCGGGCCGAGCCCGTGCGGGCGGTCGCCGTGAGGTCGGTCGTGACGCCGGAGTCGAGTCCCACCTTGTAGTGGCCGGGCTCGGCGGTTTCGTCGGCGTGACTGAAGTCGGAGGCGTACACCGCGTCCTTGGTGTCGCTCGCCGGGGACGAGGTGACCTCACCGGCGTACGGGAAGAACGGGATGTCGCCGCTGCCGCCCGCGCAACCCGTACCGGACATATGGGTGAGGCTGAAGCCCCGGATGCGGGTGGTGTCGTAGTGGTAACCGCCGGGCGCGGCGGTTCTGGTCGCGTCGCCTCCGGTGTTCTCCGGGCTCCAGGAGAGCATGCCGAAGGGGACGACGGCGCCCGGGATGACATTGCCGCCGTTCTTGGTGCCGATGAGCGGATCGACGTACGCGGTGGGGTCCTTGACGAGTTCGTCGGGTGGCGCGGCGAGCGCCGGGGTGGCGGCGCCGGCCACCGTGAGAACGGCGGCCAGCAGCAGGGACGTAGGACGGAAACGCATGACGCGGCCCCTCCTCCTTCGGACGGGTCGCGCACCACAGGTCGCACAAGCCGCGGGGACAGTAGCGTGCGCCACCGGTACCACGGAAGACCGCGTACGGCCGTACCGGCACGCGGCGCGGCCACCCGGACGGGCCAACGCCGCAACTCGCTTGACATCGTTGTCGGTTGCCGCGGTACAGTCATTCACAGACTATTCGACAACGTTGTCGCACGGCGGTGTCGTCACAAGCCACGCAACACCCGGGTCGGCCCCCACCCCCCTTGCCGACCCGGCTCGCGGGCCCGGTGGACCCGTCCACCGGGTCCGCCCCGAGCGCTCAACGGGCCTTCGCTCGCAGGCCGTCAGGATTTCCCCTGCTCCCACGAGGGCCGCACCCATCCCGGTGCGGCCCTCTTGCGTCAGGCGTTTACAAGTGGGCAACGCGGCGCTACTTTGCCCCACAGTGGGGGGTGGGAGCGCTCCCACACCAGGTGGACCGGAACCCGCCCAGGGCCACTCCCATCCCCCGCATCCACGTGCGCACGTTCCTCACGACCGCCGAGCGAAGGGACGTAGAACTGTCATGTCCGTGACACTTCCACCCTCAACTCCCCGCCCCAGACCCCGATTACCACTCCCGACCCGCCGAGGAGCCCTTCTCCTCGTCCTGCTGTCCTTGCTCACGGCGATCCCGGCCCTCGGCCTGATCGTCACAGCCGGCGGCAAGGCGGAGGCCCACGGCACCCCGATGAAGCCCGGCAGCCGCACCTTCCTGTGCTGGCAGGACGGGCTGACCGACACCGGTGAGATCAAGCCCGTCAACCCGGCCTGCAAGAAGGCACAGCAGGTCAGCGGCACGACACCGTTCTACAACTGGTTCTCCGTGCTGCGCTCGGACGGCGCCGGCCGCACCCGCGGCTTTGTGCCGGACGGCGAGTTGTGCAGCGGCGGCAACACCAACTTCACGGGCTTCAACACCCCCAGTGCCGACTGGCCGTTGACCCATCTGACCTCGGGCGCGACCGTCGACTTCTCCTACAACGCCTGGGCCGCGCACCCGGGTTGGTTCTATGTGTACATCACCAAGGACGGCTTCGATCCGACCGCGACGCTCACCTGGGACGACATGGAGGAGCAGCCGTTCCTGAGCGTCGACCACCCGCCGCTGAACGGTTCGCCGGGCACGGTCGAGGCCAACTACTCCTGGTCCGGGCAGCTCCCCGCGGGCAAGTCGGGTCGGCACATCGTCTACATGGTGTGGCAGCGCTCGGACAGCGCGGAGACCTTCTACTCCTGCTCCGACGTCGTCTTCGACGGCGGCAACGGCGAGGTAACCGGTATCAAGGAGCCCGGCAACCCGACCGACCCGGTACCGGGCACCTGCACGGCCACCCGTAGGACGACGGGCAGTTGGAGCGGCGGCTACCAGTCCGAGGTGACCGTCACCAACTCCGGGGACGTCCCGATGCTCGGCTGGATGGTCGACTGGACGCTGGCGAGCGGCCAGAAGGTCGACAGTCTCTGGAGCGGCAACCCGACGTACAACGGGCAGAACGTGATGGTCCACAACGCCGACTGGAACGGATCGCTGGATCCGGGTGAGAGTACGACGTTCGGCTACGTCGTAACCGGTTCCGGCGGCGATACGGCGACGGCCTTGCCCTGCCGGGTCGGCTGAGCGGGAGGCTGTGGGCGGCGGGTCCGGTGGATGGTTCACCGGGCCCGCGGTGTTCATGGGCAAGGGGGTCGCTCCGAGGTCGCGAGAGGCTCGGTCCGTGGCGTTTGCCTTCGGGTCCCCGGACAGCGACGTCGAGGCTGAGACCGAGGCCGAGGACGCCCCACCGATGTGTCGATGGTCGGCGCCGGTGGCGGCGGCGGCGGCTGTGGCGGCAATGCCCCTCAGCGGTCCGGGGTCCCGGGTGCGGCATCGGCGTCGAGCGCGTGGCGCAGGGCTCGGCGCGGTCCTTCCGGCGTTGGTGCGCGTCGGCGTCGTGGTGGAGCAGGTCGAAGCGTCATGACGTCACCCCGACGCATATGCCTCAGTGGCCCGGTACACCAGCAGGTACCGCCAGAACAGCAGGCGGCGCAGGGTCGAACCGGGGAGCAGGCGGGCGGATTCGGCGCGGGTCTCGGCGTAGGTCATGGGTGGTGGCCAGACGATCGGCACCTGAACGGGCGGGGCGGGATTGCGCCTGCTCAGGAGTCGGTCCGCCCTGAGCAGGCACATGGCCGGGAGTGCACAGACGAAGTCGGTGGCCGTGTCGGCCGGATAGAGCCCCAGCACGGCCAGTACGCCTCCCGGAGCGAGGGCCTTCCGCAAGGTCAGTACCGAGTCGAACGGCATGTGGTGGAGGCTGGCGATGCAGGAGATGAAGTCGTAGTGCGCGTCCGGTAGTTGCAGTTGGTTCACGTCGGCCTGTCGGTAGCGAGGACCCCCGCCGGATGCTTGCGCCGCCTCGATGACGTCGGCATGGGCGTCCACCCCTTCGGTCTCCAGCCCCTGCCCTGCGAGCAGCCGGGCGAACCGCCCCGTGCCGCACCCGACGTCCAGTGCCGTCAGCGCTCCTTCCGGCACCTGCTTCAGCAGCAGCGGGTGATAGTGATCGTTGAAGTTGACAGCCATGCGGTCGGACCCTAGCCCGACTCAACTGCCTTCTGCCAGAAGGGGATTGTGTGGCTCGTGGCTCACGGAGGCTCGCGCGGAGTGCCCGCCGGCTCACCGCACGAAGGCCCTGGTCGGCTCCGCGACCGCGTCCACGCGTGGTGCCGGCGCCTCGCTCCGCAGAGTCGGCAGCGTCACCGTGAACTCCGTGTGCCCCGGCTCGCTCCGTACGTCGATGCTCCCGCCGTGCGCCGCGGTGATCGCCGCCACGATGGCCAGCCCGAGCCCCGACCCGCCGCCCGTGGCCCCGGAGCGGGCGCGGGAGGCGTCGGCGCGGGTGAAGCGTTCGAAGACGGTCGGGAGGAGGTCGGGCGGGATGCCCGGACCGTCGTCGTGGATGCGTACGACGCACTCGGCGGCCCCGGTCTCCACCGTCGCGACGACCCTCGTACCCACGGGTGTGTGGACCCGGGCGTTGGCCAGCAGGTTGGCCACCACCTGGTGGAGTCGGGCCTCGTCGCCCAGGACCAGCGGAGTTGTGTCCAGGCGGAGTTCCAGCTGCCATTCGTGGCCGCCGCCCGCGGCCCGCGCGTCCCAGACCGTCTCGGCGACCAGTGCCGCGACGTCCACTTCGGCGGACTGCAGCGGCCGGCCCTCGTCCAGCCGGGCCAGCAGCAACAGGTCCTCGACCAGCCCGGTCATGCGGGCCGACTCCGCGGAGACGCGGCGCCAGGCCAGCACCGGCTCGATCCGGTCCGTGCCGCGGTTCATCAGTTCCGCGTAGCCGGCGATCGACGCCAGAGGTGTACGGAGTTCATGGCTGGCGTCGGCCAGGAAGCGGCGCATGCGCTCCTCGCTGCGCTGGCGTTCCGAGAGCGAGGACTCCACGTGGTCGATCATGCGGTTGAGCGCGGCGCCGACCTGGCCGGCCTCGCTGCCGGGGTCGGTGTCGGCAGGGGGGACACGGGTCAGCCCGGTCACCTCGCCGCGGTCCAGTGGGGCCCGTGAGACCTCGACCGCGGTGGCGGCGACCCGGCCGAGCGGGCGTAGCTGGCGTCGTATGACCACCGCGCTGACGCAGCCCGCGATCGTGAGACCGGCGGCCGCGACGGCCGCCTCGACCATGACCATGCCGCTGATCATGTCCTGTACGTCGTCCATGGGGAGGCCGATCAGGACGCGCACTCCGCTGGAGTCGACGGCGGTGATCCGGTAGGTGCCCAGGCCGGGAACGGTTCTTGTGTGCTTGGAGCCGTCGGTCCGGATGCCCGCCATGGCCTCGCGCTGGGCCGTCGTAAGCGGTTTCGGCTCGGTGTCCTGGCCGACGACCTCCGCGGAGACGATTCCGCCGCTGTCGTCGAGCCGCGCGGCGAGCATCCCGGTCGGATGGCCGCTCTCGCGGAGGAACGTCAGATCCCGCTCCAGGTCCGGATGGAGCGAGGCGCCGCCCAGGCTGCGTTCGACGGCGTCGGTGACGCGGTCGTCCAGGTTGCCCAGCAGATAGGTGCGTTGGACGAAAACGGTTGTGAGGGCCATCGCAGCGCACACGGCGACGAGGGTGGCGCTGATGAAGACGAGGAGGCGGGTGCGCATCGAGTGGGTGCGCAGTGCCATGCGGTAACGGACGGTCATCTGCCCTCCTCCCCCGGTCTGATGGCGTATCCCACGCCGCGCACGGTGTGGATCATCGGCGCCCGCCCCTTGTCGAGCTTGCGGCGCAGGTTGGAGATGTAGACCTCGACGAGGTTGCCGCCGCCGTCGAAGGAGCTGCTCCAGACGTGGTCGAGGATCTGGGCCTTGCTCAGTACCTGGCGCGGATGGTTCAGAAACAGGCTGAGCAGGTCGAACTCCTTGGCGGTGAGCTCGATCGGGGTGCCGGCGCGATGCACCTCGCGGCTCTGCGTCGTCAGCACGAGATCGCCGAGGACCCGCGCACAGTCGTCGGCCGGCCGCCGCTCGGCCCCGGCGCGGCGCAGCAGCCCGCGCAGCCGCAGCACCACCTCCTCCAGGGAGAACGGCTTGGTCACATAGTCGTCCGCGCCGGCCGACAGCCCGTCGATGCGGTGCTCCAGGGCGTCCCGGGCGGTGAGCATCAGGACGGGCAGCTCCGGTTTCTCGTAGCGCAGCCTGCGCAGCACCTGGAGGCCGTCCAGGTCGGGCAGCATGCCGTCGAGCACGACGGCATGCGGGGCGCAGCCGCGGGCGATCCGCAGCGCGCTCTCCCCGTCCAGGGCGGGGTAGGGTCGCCAGCCCGCCTCGGTGACGGCGACGGCGAGCAGTTCGGTGAGACCGGGCTCGTCGTCGACGATGAGGACGCGGATACGGCCGGTGCGCAGCCCAGAGGTGCCAGACATGTAGCGATCCTGTCCCGGTTCGCTGGGGGAAGCCTGTGTTCCACCTGAGACGGGGCGATGTCCTCAAAAGGCCGGTGCGGCAGGGGTGCTTCCGTCGGAGTCGTGGATGTACAGCAGTTGGCCGAGTACCGCTACCGGGATGTCCGCGAAGTGCTCGGCGGGTCTCCGATCGGTGAGGTCGAGGCCCGGTACGGCACCTCGCGCCAGACCCTGCACAGCTGGCGGCGGCGGTTCGAGCAGGAGGGCATGCCCGGTCTGGGCGCCGGGCGCGTGCCCGCGACGTCGTGTCTGCTACTCCCAGGAGCAGGCTAGATGTGGAGAGCCTGGCCATACTCGGTCGCATGGACGAGACAACGCACGGCAAGTCCCTCCTCGGTGAGTTCCTGTCCACTCGCCGGGCGCAGTTGAAGCCGGCAGACGTGGGGCTGCCGGACTACGGCGACCGGCGGCGGGTGCCGGGGCTGCGGCGTGAGGAACTGGCCCAGCTGGCCGGTGTCAGCGTGGCCTACTACATCCGGCTGGAACAGGGTCTGTCGCTCAACGCCTCGCCCCAGGTCCTCGACGCGCTGGCCACCGCTCTGCGGCTGGACAACGCGGAGCGGCGCCACCTGCACACCTTGTCCGGTGATGCCTGGAAGAGCCGCCGCCGGCTCCCCGCCGAGCGGGTCACCGCAGCGGTGCGCCAACTGGTGGATGCTTTCGGGGACTCACCCGTGGTCGTCATCGGCCGACGCTCGGACATCCTGACGTGGAACCGCGCCGGGCATGCGTTGTTCGCCGGGCACTTGGCCCCGGACAGCCCGGATCAAGCGGCCACGCGGCCCAACACGGCCCAGCTGGTATTCCTGGACGCCCACACCCGGGACCTGTACGTGGACTGGCCCAGGAAGGCACGGGACGTGGTGGGCAAGCTCCGGCAGGCAGTCGGCGAGTATCCGGACGACCGGCAGCTGGCCTCCCTCATCGGCGAGTTGACCATGCGCAGCCCGGAGTTCGCCAAGCTGTGGGCCGAGCACCGGGTGCGCGCCTGGGACACGGCCGAGTACCGGATGCACCATCCGATGGTCGGGGAGCTGGACGTGCTGCAGCACTCGCTGCCGGTGCCCCGGGGACAGGGGATCCGGGTAGTGGTGACGACGGCGGCGCCCGGCTCCGCCGCGCAGGCGGCGCTTCAGCTGCTCAACCAGACCCTCCAGCCCGCTGCGGACAGGCCGGCAACCGCCCACCCCGCCGTCGGCACCCCCGCACGCGTCGATCCTCCCGTGCATTCCTGACTCGGCCGTCCGGCCGCCGCAAGACCACAGTCCGCTCAGAGCGTCACGCCTGAACGTCACCCGGCAGCTCCCGGCCCGAGGCCGGCAGGGAGTGCCGCGGGGGCCCCGTCACGCGCGCCTTCCCGCCGCCGATGACGCTGCCACCCCTCTTTTCTTCTCTTTTCTTCTCTTTCACGCCAACTGGAGGTTCCCCATGTCCACTACACCTGTCACGGCTTTCGCCGAGGTCATCGACACCGTTGCCCACCTGGTCGAGGCCGTGGAGAAGGAGCAGTGGAGCGCGCCCACGCCCTGCACCGACTGGGATGTCCAGCAGCTTGTCGACCATCTGGCGGCGGGACAGCACACGTTCGCCCTCGTGATGGGGGCGGAGCCGCCCCTGCCCGCGCTCGATGCCGACCCCGCTCCAGAAGCGCTCAAGAAGAAGTTCCGGACGTCGGCCGCCGCCCTGGTGACCGCCTTCGAGGCGCCAGGAGCACTGGAGCGCACGGTGCAGGCCCCGATCGGTGAGGTGCCCGGCGCTGTGGCGCTGCATCTTCAGACCATCGACCAACTGGTGCACGGCTGGGACCTGGCCCGGGCCATCGGCCAGAAAGCCCTGTTCGACGACGCCACGGTCGAGCGGGAGACCGAGTTCGCCCGCGGCCTCGTCGCACAGCTGCCCTCCGGGCCGGGCGCTCCGTTCGCGCCGTCCCGGACCGCTCCGGAAGACGCCCCCGCGATCGACCGGCTGGCCGCCCTGCTCGGACGCGACATCACCAAGTGACCCCCATACAGCTCACCGCAGTACACACCGACCCCAACTCACCCGAGGAGCAAGGACAATGATGAAGACGAAGCTGAGGTTTGCCCTTGCGGGCGCGGCACTTGTCGCTGCCGCGGCCACCGGGACGGCGTTGGCCGCGAGCAGTTCCGATTCCTCTGCCGGATCCGGATCCGGATCCGAGCAGGCCCAGACACAGACCCAGACACAGACCCAGACACAGCAGAGCAAGCAGAAGACGCCCGACGTCATCAAGGCCGATGGCGCGAACGTGTTCCCGCACTCCCTGGACTACGACCCGCAGTCGAAGACGTTCTTCGCCACCTCGCTGAAGCAAGGCAAGGTCTTCGCCTTCGGTCGGGACGGAAGGGTGCGCACCCACATCGACGACCCGGCACTGGTGTCGGCGCAGGCCGTCAACATCGACCGCGAGCGGGACCGCATCCTGGTCAGCAATACGGACTACGGCATTGCCGACCGTTCCCACAAGGACAACCCCTTCAAGGTCGCCGGTGTGGGCAGCTACGACCTCGCCAGCGGGAAGCAGCACTGGTGCGTCGATCTGACCGCGGTCGCCAACGACGGCAAGAAGCACCTGATCTCCGACGTCGCGGTGGCGCCCGACGGCACCACGTACGCCGTCGACGAGCTGACCGCGACGGTGTTCAGCGTCGACAGAAACGGCCGCGGCTCGATCTTCCTTCAGAACGACCTGCTCCAGGGCAAGCTCGACATTCCCGACTTCCTTGACGATGTCGGTATGACAGCGGTCGAGTGGGTGGAGGGAAACCAGCTGATCATCTCCATGGCCGACGGCTCCCTGGTACGGGTGCCCGTCGACAACCCCGAAAAGGCGCAGAAGGTGAAGCTCTCCACCTCGCTGGCCTCCCCTCCGGCCGGCATGGAGCTCCTTAAGGACGGCTCCATCAGTGTGGTCAGCAGCGGTCTGCTGACCGGCAAGCCCGCCACGATCCAGCATGTGAAGCCCCGCGACGGCTGGAAGGAAGCCGCGGTGAGCGTCACCGACTCGGTCAACGACCCCATCACCAGCGACGTCACCGTGGGACCGGACGGGACGACGTACGCGCTCAGCGGTGGGCTGGCCCAGTTCCTCGCAGGCAAGCCCAACGACGGATTCACCCTGACCCCCGTCAAGACCGATTGAGCCGGAGGCCGTTCCCCGGGCGACCTGCGGGCACCGCTCCCGCGACCTGTCCCGGAGCCGGCAGTGTGCGGTGGCCCGCCCCTGAGAGGGGCGGGCCACCGCACGCTGCTTGGTGCGAAACGGAGCACAAGGTGGTCGGCGTGTTCCTCCCGCACGTCCACATGCGCAGGAGGAGTGGGTGTGTCCTTCTGCGAGGTGGCTCAGCACCTCGCATTCGCGCGTACTCAGCAGGTCGAGTACGTCGCTGGAGGGCAAGGGCGCGTCCAGTCCGGGTCCATCGGATACACGGGGCCGTCCCATATCAGTGCCTGATCGACGAGACCGGGCGCTGTCGTGTCCTGGCGTCCGTCCGCGTACTCCACACCGCGGGTCTCGTGCAGGGCGTCGGCGACTTCGATGAGGTAGTCGGCGAACAGCCCGTACAGGCCGCTGCGGTCGGTCGCGGCGAAGGCCAGGTACCGCGTCGCGGGGTCGGCGGGCCGACCGATGGTGTGGGGCCCTCGTCCCAGGTCGGCAGGTGCTGCACCGGGGGGTCGCGTGCTTCATCGGCAACAGCCAGGCCGTCCCCTGTCCTTGCGGGGGGGGGAGCCCGGTCTCGGGTTCGGGTGTCCAGCCGAAGTCCGCGGGGTGACCGGTGCTGTTGCGGAGGCGGTGGAAGGCCTTGAGGCCCGGTGGGACGGTGAGGTCGAGTTCCTGCTCGACCTCATGGATGTCGGCCTCCGGGGCGGGCGGAGGAAGCAAACGACAGGAACGTGGAGCGTGCTCCCTCAGCCACGCCCCGATCCTTGCCCAGGCGCCCGCAACGGCCCGCTCCTGCTGCTGAGTCCGGGAACAGATCGCGTTCGATCACGGTCGCAGGCGCGTCTTCCGCCCCGTCGAGCCCGAGTGCCCCGCTCCCCGCGAGATGCAGGGGCAGGGCACTCGTTCACGTCAGGTCAAGAAGCGACAAGTTGGCGCAGCACGTACTGCATGATGCCGCCGTTGCGGTAGTAGTCGGCCTCACCGGGGGTGTCGATGCGGACGACCGCGTCGAACTCGACGCCCGTGTCGGTGGTGACCTTGACCGTGCGCGGCGTGGTGCCGTTGTTGAGCTCCTCGACGCCGGTGAAGGAGAAGGTCTCCTCGCCGGTCAGGCCGAGGGACTCGGCCGAGGCACCCCCCGGGAACTGGAGCGGGAGCACGCCCATGCCGATGAGGTTCGAGCGGTGGATGCGCTCGTACGACTCGGCGATGACGGCCTTGACGCCGAGGAGCGCGGTGCCCTTGGCGGCCCAGTCACGGGACGAGCCGGAGCCGTACTCCTTGCCCGCCAGGATGACCAGCGGGATGCCGGCGGCCTGGTAGTTCTGCGAGGCGTCGTAGATGAAGGAGACCGGCGCGCCCTCGACGGTGAAGTCGCGGGTGTAACCGCCTTCCGTCCCCGGCGCGATCTGGTTGCGCAGACGGATGTTGGCGAACGTGCCGCGGATCATGACCTCGTGGTTGCCGCGGCGGGAACCGTAGGAGTTGAAGTCGCGGCGCTCGACGCCGTGCCCGGTGAGGTACTTGCCGGCCGGGGTGTCGGCCTTGATGGCACCGGCCGGGGAGATGTGGTCGGTGGTGACCGAGTCGCCCAGCTTCGCCAGCACGCGCGCGCCGGCGATGTCGGAGACGGGGGTGGTCTCCATCGTCATGCCCTCGAAGTACGGGGGCTTGCGGACGTAGGTGGACTGCGGGTCCCACTCGAAGGTGTTGCCGGTCGGGATCGGCAGCGCCTGCCACTGGGCGTCGCCCGCGAAGACGTCCTGGTAGGACTTGTTGAACATGTCCTCGCCGATGGCGTTCGCCACGACGTCGTTGACCTCGGCCTCGGAGGGCCAGATGTCCTTGAGGAAGACCGGGTTGCCCTCGGTGTCGATGCCGATGGCGTCCTTGGTGATGTCCACCTTCATGGAACCCGCGAGGGCGTACGCGACGACCAGCGGCGGGGAGGCCAGGTAGTTCATCTTGACGTCGGGGTTGATCCGGCCCTCGAAGTTCCGGTTGCCGGAGAGGACCGAGGTGACCGCGAGGTCGTGGTCGTTGACGGCCTTGGAGACCTCCTCCGGCAGCGGGCCGGAGTTGCCGATGCAGGTGGTGCAGCCGTAGCCGACGAGGTTGAAGCCGACCTTGTCCAGGTACGGCGTCAGGCCCGCCTTGTCGAAGTAATCGGTTACGACCTTCGACCCCGGGGCGAGGGTGGTCTTGACCCACGGCTTGCGGGTCAGGCCCTTCTCCACGGCCTTCTTCGCGACGAGCGCGGCGGCGACCATGACGTACGGGTTGGAGGTGTTGGTGCAGGAGGTGATGGCGGCGACCGTCACCGCACCGTGATCGATCTCGTACGTCGAACCGTCGGGGGCCGTGACCTGGACCGGGTTGGACGGGGCGCCGTTCGGGGCGACGGCCGGGGCGTCGGAAGCCGGGAAGGACTCCTGGCCCGCCTCGTCCACGCTGTCGACGTAGTTGCGTACGTCGACCTTGAACTGCTCGGCGGCGTTCGCGAGGACGATGCGGTCCTGCGGGCGCTTCGGGCCGGCGATCGACGGGACGACGGTGGAGAGGTCCAGCTCGAGCCTCTCGGAGAAGTCCGGCTCGGCCTTCGGGTCCAGCCAGAGGCCCTGCTCCTTGGCGTACGCCTCCACGAGGGCGAGCTGCTGCTCGTCGCGGCCCGTCAGCTTCAGGTACTTGATGGTCTCGTCGTCGATCGGGAAGATCGCGGCGGTGGAGCCGAACTCCGGCGACATGTTGCCGATGGTGGCGCGGTTCGCGAGGGAGGTGGCGGCGACGCCCTCGCCGTAGAACTCGACGAACTTGCCGACCACGCCGTGCTTGCGGAGCATCTCGGTGATGGTCAGCACGAGGTCGGTGGCGGTGGTGCCGGGGGTGAGCTCACCGGTGAGCTTGAAGCCCACGACACGCGGGATCAGCATCGAAACCGGTTGCCCGAGCATCGCGGCCTCGGCCTCGATACCGCCGACGCCCCAGCCGAGGACGCCGAGGCCGTTGACCATGGTGGTGTGGGAGTCGGTGCCGACGAGGGTGTCGGGGTAGGCCTGGCCGCCTCGCACCATGACGGTCCGGGCGAGGTGCTCGATGTTGACCTGGTGGACGATGCCGGTGCCCGGCGGGACGACCTTGAAGTCGTCGAAGGCGGTCTGGCCCCAGCGCAGGAACTGGTAGCGCTCCTTGTTGCGGCCGTACTCCAGCTCGACGTTCTGCGCGAAGGCTTCGTTGGTGCCGAACTTGTCGGCGATGACGGAGTGGTCGATGACCAGCTCGGCCGGGGAGAGCGGGTTGACCTTCGCGGGGTCGCCGCCGAGCTCCTTCACGGCCTCACGCATGGTGGCGAGGTCGACGACACAGGGCACGCCGGTGAAGTCCTGCATGATCACACGGGCGGGGGTGAACTGGATCTCCTGGCTGGGCTGGGCCTGCGAGTCCCAGCCGCCGAGGGCCCGGATGTGGTCGGCGGTGATGTTCGCGCCGTCCTCGGTCCGGAGCAGGTTCTCCAGCAGCACCTTCAGGCTGTACGGAAGGCGAGCCGAGCCTTCCACCTTGTCCAGCCGGAAGATCTCGTACGACTCGTCGCCCACCTGCAGCGTGCTGCGGGCGTCGAAGCTGTTCGCCGACACGACAGTCTCCTTCTTTGATGTGCGCGTTCCCACCGCATCCTGCCGCCACGACGTCTTGGCCTATCCGCTAAGGTCAGGCTAAGTTAGGTAACCCTTACTGCCAGACCGGTGATGGCGAGCGGTTGCGGTACGCCTCCGTAGATATCTCGATGTCGAGATAACTCTAGTACATGGGGGCCGGATGGTCATGCCCGGCCCACGGCGATCTGCCATGCCCGCACACCTTCCGGGTATCCGGTACGGAAGGAAGGGAGGCACCCATGCCCCTGACGTTCCGCAAGAGCTTCCGGATCCTTCCGGGAGTGCGCCTGAACATCAATCGGCGCTCATGGTCCATCACCACGGGCGGCGGCAAGCACGGGCCGCGGCATACGCACAGCAGCACCGGACGTCGTACGACATCGGTTGATTTGCCCGGACCTTTCGGATGGCGTCGCACCCGTAACACCAAGCGGCGTTGACGACCCGTCACCCGAATGGCCCCCTTAAGAGGCGCCATCTCATATCTGAGATAGCCTCAACCCCATGGCAGACGACTACCTCGTACGCATCGGCAAGCTCATCCGTGACGCCCGGCAGCACCGGGGCTGGACACAGTCGCAACTCGCCGAGGCACTCGGCACCAGTCAGAGTGCGGTGAACCGCATCGAACGCGGCAACCAGAACATCAGCCTTGAGATGATTGCCCGGATCGGTGAAGCGCTCGACAGCGAAATCGTGTCTCTGGGTTACGCGGGGCCGATGCACCTGCGTGTGGTCGGTGGTCGTCGGCTGTCCGGCTCCATCGACGTGAAGACCAGCAAGAACGCGTGCGTGGCCCTGCTGTGCGCCTCGCTGCTCAACAAGGGGCGCACAGTGCTGCGTCGGGTGGCGCGCATCGAGGAGGTGTACCGCCTGCTGGAGGTGCTGGGCTCGATCGGGGTCCGCACCCGCTGGATCAACGACGGGGTCGACCTGGAGATCGTGCCGCCGGCCGAGCTCGATCTGGAGGCCATCGACGCCGAGGCCGCCCGCCGCACCCGGTCCATCATCATGTTCCTCGGTCCGCTGCTGCACCGTATGGACGCCTTCAAGCTGCCGTACGCAGGCGGTTGCGACCTGGGGACCCGGACCATCGAGCCGCACATGATCGCCCTGCGGCGCTTCGGGCTCGACATCGCCGCCACCGAGGGGCTGTACCACGCCCAGGTGGACCGCTCCGTCTCCCCCGAGCGGCCGATCGTACTGACCGAACGCGGCGACACGGTTACCGAAAACGCGCTGCTGGCCGCCGCGCGGCATGACGGCGTAACCGTTATCCGCAACGCGTCCTCCAACTACATGGTCCAGGACCTCTGTTTCTTCCTGGAGGCGCTCGGCGTCAAGGTCGAGGGCATCGGCACCACCACGCTCACCGTGCACGGCATGCCGACCATCGACGTCGATGTGGACTACTCGCCCTCCGAGGACCCGGTCGAGGCGATGAGCCTGCTGGCCGCGGCCGTGGTGACGGAGTCGGAACTGACGGTGCGCCGCGTGCCCATCGAGTTCCTGGAGATCGAGCTCGCGGTGCTGGAGGAGATGGGGCTCGACCATGACCGGAGCCCCGAGTACGTAGCTGACAACGGCCGTACGCGGCTGGTGGACCTCACCGTACGGCCCTCCAAGCTGGAGGCGCCGATCGACAAGATCCACCCGATGCCGTTCCCGGGCCTGAACATCGACAACGTCCCGTTCTTCGCGGCCATCGCGGCCGTCGCGCAGGGCCAGACCCTCATCCACGACTGGGTCTACGACAACCGGGCGATCTACCTCACCGACCTCAACCGCCTCGGCGGGCGCCTCCAACTCCTCGACCCGCACCGGGTGTTGGTCGAGGGTCCGACCCGCTGGCGGGCCGCCGAGATGATGTGCCCGCCGGCCCTGCGTCCCGCCGTGGTCGTCCTGCTGGCGATGATGGCGGCGGAGGGCACGTCCGTGCTGCGGAACGTCTATGTCATCAACCGCGGTTACGAGGACCTCGCCGAGCGTCTCAACACGATCGGCGCGCAGATCGAGATCTTCCGGGACATCTGAGAAACCCGGGATCTCAGAGAAACTCCGGGACATCCGAGAAACTCCGGAACATCTGAGTAACCGGATACGGGCTACGCTCCGCGCGCCGCGAACACCGCCGCACCCAGCAGGGCCTTGTCCTCCCCGTCCTCGTGCACCGACAGGGCGAGTCGTCGGAGGCGCGGGTCGTGCTGGGTGAGGCCGGCGACGAGGGGTGGGCCTATCAACGGCCATGCGGCCGTGATGGAGCCGCCGAAGGCCACCGTGTCGGCCTCGAAGGCGGTCAGCCAGGGGGCGAGGGCGCCGCCGAGGGCGCGCAGGGCCGAGGTGATGATGTCCCGGGCGACGGCGTCGGTGGCGGCGAGGGACGTCAACTCCCGTAGTCCGTCGACGGGGCGGCCGGTGCGGTTCGTGTACCGGGCGGTCATCGCCCGGGTGGAGACCGTGTCCTCCAGCGGGCGGCCGTCGACGGTGAGCAGGTCGACGCGGCCCTCGGGCGGCACGCGTGGGTCGTCCTCGACGACCGTCCCCCGGTCCAGGAACGCGGAGCCGACCCCCGTACCGAGCGTGACCGCGACGAGGCGTCGGCTCCCGGTGCGGTCCGTGTGCCAGGCACCGAGGGCGAAGGCGGAGGCGTCGTTGAGGAACCGCAGCCGGTCCGGGCGGCGGCTCAGAAGGGGCGTCAGGAGCCCGCCGACGGCAAGGCCGTCCAGCGAGGCGAACTTGCCGACGCCCTGGTAGCGGGCGATGCCGCGCGCGTAGTCGAACGGCCCCGGTACCGCGATGCCCCAGGTGGTGCCGACCGCCCGTGCGCCGAGGGCCGTCGCCGAGAGCACGCCGTTCGCGGTCTCGGCGAGCGCGGCGAGGAAGTCCTCGGAGCCGATGCCGGACGTCAGCGGCAGGCGGCGCCTGGTGCCGTCGGCGATCCGGGCGCGCTCCAGGTCGACGGCCGCCGCGGTGACATGGGAGCCACCCACTTCGAGGACCGGCACGACGGGCAGCGGCACAGGGCGTCGGGAATCCGTCGTCGGCGACATCGACGTCATCGGCGCCTACCGCGGTGCCGGGTAGTCGACGAGCGTGGTCGCGATGGTCACGCGCCGAGGCGGCTGCGGGACGGTACTCGCCTGGCGCTCGAACAGCAGCGTCGCCGCGGCCCGCCCGATCTCGGCCGGGTCATAGGAGACGACGGTGAGCGGCAGATGCAGCATGTCGGCGAGCTCGATGTCGTCGAAACCGGCGAGGGCGACCGGCGCCTCGTCCTGCGCACGGTCCTGTAGGGCACGCAGCGCACCGATCGTGTTCCGGTTGTTGGCGGTCAGCAGGGCGGTCGGCGGGTCCGGCAGGGCGAGCATGGTGCGCGCCGCCTTCTCCGCGAGCACCCGGTCGCCCCGGTGCCGGCTGATGTACCGCTCGTCGAGCGCGATGCCCGCCTCCTCCAACGCCACCGCGTAGCCCCGGAAACGCTCGGAACCGGTCCACAGCGACGGCGGCAGACCGAGGAAGCCGATGCGCCGGTGACCGCGGGCGACGAGCCGGCGGCACGCCTCCCGGCTGCCCCCGAAGTCGTCGACGAGGACGCAGTCGACGTCGACGCCCATGGGCGGGCTGGCCGCGAGGACCACCGGGAGGTCGCGCAGTCCTTCGCCGGCGAGGTGGCTGTGGTCGTGGCCGGCCGGGACGACGACCAGGCCGTCCACGCCGCGGTCCACCAGGTCGGCCACCACCTCCCGTTCGGCGGCCGGGTCCTCCCCGGTGCTGCCGAGCACGACCCGTGCGCCGTAGCCGACGCAGCTCTGTTCGAGGCCGACGGCGAGCTGGGAGTAGAACGGGTTCGCCAGGTTGGTCACGACCAGGCCGATGAGTTCGTTCGGACTGCCCGAACGCAGGCCTCGGGCACGCTTGTTGGGGCGGTAGCCGAGGGCCGCCACCTCGGCGAGCACCCGCTGCCGGGTGGCCTCGCCGATGCCGGGCCGGCCGCTCAGCGCGCGGGAGACCGTCATCGGGCTGACGCCGAGCCGTGCGGCCACGTCCCTCATGGTGAGGGCCTGTTCGGCATCCGAATGTGCGCTCATACCACCTGTGCCTTCACCAGACGTACCGGCTCCGGCCCTGGATTGTGCACCCGGTAGGCGGTGACCGACGCCGGGATTGCGAGAGTCTCGGCATAGTTTACGGAGTGCCGGTGCCCGGCGTCGGTGGTGACGACCGCGCCCTGTCCGTCGACGACGGTCAGCACGTGGAAGCGGCCGTCGGTCCGCTGCTCGGCGGCGCGGTCCGGCTCGACGGCGATCCGGTGCACCTGGAAGAACATCGCGGGCAGCGCGCCGATCACCTCCTCGTGCCAGCCGTCGCCTGCGTGCAACTGCCGTGGCTGCTGGACGAGTTCGCGGGCGACCGCGGCACCCGACCGGGCCGGGTCGAGGTTGCGGAAGGCGTGCTCCACATGCACGGCACGCTGCCGGTCCGCCGCGTCCCGCCGCAGCCAGTCGTAGAACCGCAGGGAGTACAGGTAGGGGGTGGCGCTCACTTCCAGGACGACATTGCCCTCGCCGCTGCCGTGCGGCGTACCGGCCGGGACCAGGTACAACTGCCCGGCCTCGGCGGGAAACACCTGCACGTACCGCTCTATGTCGAACGGCGTGCCGTGCGCGTCGGCGGCGTGCGCGCTCTGCTGGAACGCCTCGACGTCGGCGCCCTCGCGCAGTCCGAGGAAGACCTTGCTGTCCTCGCCGGCGCGCATGAGGTAGTAGCTCTCGTGCTGGGTGTACGGCCAGCCGAAGACACCGCTCATGTCGTCGGGCCTGGGATGGCAGTGGACGGACAGGTTGCCGCCGCCGACGGTGTCGAGGTAGTCGAAGCGGACCGGGAACGATGTGCCGAACATGTCGTACACGGCCGGGCCGAGCACGTCCATCGGGGAGAGCGCGACGACGAGTTGGAACGGCACCTCCACACACCGGGAGGCGTCTTCGCCGAGCAGGACCCCGCTCTCCGGCGCGATCAGTTCGTAGCCGAGAGCCGTGTTCTCCGCGTCCGGGTTGTGGCCGAGCGTCTCCTGTCCCCAGTGCCCGCCCCACGGCGTCGAGTTGAAGGTCGGTCGGGTACGGAAGGGGCGGGTGGCGAGCGACCGGCAGGTCTCGCGCAGCGCGAGTCCACGGATCGAGGTCGGATTTACGGTATCGGTAACGTCGATCCATCGGTCGATCCGCCCCGCCATGTGGTCGCGATGGCGGTCGAGCAGCGGCCAGTCGATGTAGAACAGCCGCCGCAGGGTCGGCGGCTCGTCCTCGGGCGCCGCGAGGTTGCGGCCCCGGCCGTGCTTGACCGCCGCCTCCGCGTGACGCTTCGGCAGGTCGACCCACCACAGGACGTCGGCGTCCCCGAGCGCGGCGCCGGGCCCGAGCAGGACGCGCAGCACACCGTCCTCGTCCGGGCCGGCGAGCGCCGCCAGGGCCGACGGGTCCATCAGGTCGAGGAGGTCGCCGCTCGCGAGTCGCGCGAAGTCGGGGTCGTCGCGCAGCTCGTCGGAGTCCGTGAGCCGCCGCACGGTCTCCCAGTCGCGCGCCGCCGTCCGGACGTCCGCGATCTCCACCCGGGTACGCCCGTCGTCGAACGCCGCGTGCAGTCCGGCGGCGACGGCGGCCCAGTCCAGCACCGCGGGGCCGTCCACGGCGAGCACCCGCGTGCCCGCGGGAAGCGTCCCGGCCGCCTCGGCCCAGCCGACGGCGACCGTGTCGGCGAGGACCGGGTAGCAGGGCGTCGGTTCGTAGTTCAGCACTTCCGCCTTGACCAGCGAGCTGTCGACCATGTCACCAATCCCCTGAGATACGTTAACGCGACCACTTCTCAAACCACCTGTGTGCCGCTACGTTACCGATAACTTACCAAGGTAGGTGATCGAAGTGCCACACGGAATGAGCCGACGCACGGTGTTGGCCTCTTCTTTCACAGGCATGGCAGGCCTTGCGCTCAGCGCATGCGCACGCGGTTCGATGAGTCGGCCCGCACCCGCCGACGTGGTCTCCCTGTTCAACGACAACCCCAGCTGGTCGCCGGGTTTCCAGGCGGCGGGCCGCCGGCTGCGGCCGCTGTCCGGCTTCCGGCTCGCGCCGCGGGCGGTGCCCAATGTCAGCAACTACCAGCAGATCGTGCGCATGTCGGCGCGGACCGACTCCACGACCGATCTCATCAAGTGGTGGAACGGGTACCGACTGCGCGACATCGCCCGCTCCGGGATCGTCGCCGACGTCACCGACGCCTGGGACGAGGCGGCACGGCGCGGCTGGAGCGACGACACCGCGTTGCGCGCGACCTTCACCCACGAGGGAAGGCAGTACGGCGTCCCGCTCTACAAGTCGTACTTCGTGGTCTTCTACAGCCGGCCCGCCTTCGAGCGGCTCGGGGTGGACGTGCCGACGACGTGGCAGCAGTTCCTCGACGTGGTGGACGCCGCCCATGCCAAGGGCATCACGCCGATCTCCGCCGGCGGCGCGTCCAGCTGGGAGTCGTTGATCTGGTTCCAGCAGCTGGTGAACGGGCTCGACCACCGCTTCTACCAGGACCTCACGGCGGGCCGGGCGTCGTACACCGACGATGTCTGCCGACGCGCGATGGCCCTGTGGAGCGACCTGTACCGGCGGGGTGCCTTCTCCGCGCCCGACGCGTCGACCACGGACCTGCCGGCCCGGTTCGCGCGGGGCACCACCGCCATGTGCCTCTACGGCACCTGGAACACCGGGGCGTTCCTCGACAACGGGGTCGAGGCCGCCGACCTCGGCGCCTTCCTGCTGCCTCCGCCGCCCGACGGCGCACGTTCGGTGATCGTCGAGAGCGGCGTACTGGCGGTGTCGGCGCAGGCCCACAAGCTCGACGCCGCCCACGCCGTGGCACGCGCCTGGTTCAACCCGTCCGTCCAGACGGCGTGGGCGGGATTCCTGCGGGACACCTCCGCCGACCCCGGCGTCGTCCCGAACGTGGGCACGGTGCGGCAGGTCGCCGCCCAGGTGCGACGGGACCGGCCGACACAGGCCATCCGCTACTGGGAGGCATCGCCCCCCGTACTGATCGAAGGGAACGTCCAGGATCTGAGCGCCTTCATGATCGACCCCACCTCCTCCCAGGCGACGAAGACGCTTTCGAACATGCAGCATCGAGCCGACAAGGAGTGGAAGGTGTGGACGTCCTGACCCCTGCCGACGCGGCAGCCAGCCGAACGGGGCCGCGCCGGCCCCGTCCCCCCGGACCCGACCCGCGCTCCGAGCGCCGTCGCGCCGCCTGGGTGGGCGCGTTCCTGACGCCCGCCGGGGCGCTGATATTCGTGCTCCTGCTCGTGCCCTTCCTGAGTACCGCATGGCGCAGCCTCTTCGACGACAACGGCGTCACCGCCCGCTTCGTCGGCCTGTCCAACTACGTCGCCCTGTTCACCGACCCCGACTTCGGCCGGTCACTGCTGAACACCGTGCTGTGGGTGGTGGGCACGCTGGTCCTTCCGGTGCTGCTGGGCCTGCTTCTCGCGGTGCTGACCCACTCGGTGCGCTGGGGCGCGATGGCCCGCACCGCCGTGGTCATCCCGTACGCGCTCTCCGGTTCGGCGACGGCGCTGCTGTGGACGTTCCTGCTGAGGACCGACGGGGCGGTCAACCAGACGCTGAACGCGGTGGGGCTGGGCGGCTGGCAGCAGGAGTGGCTGCTGCACTGGCCGATGAACACCCTTGTCATGATCGTGGCGACGACCTGGCAGGGGACCGGAGCCGCGTTGATCCTGTTCCTGATCGGGCTCCAGACCATCCCCTCGGAAACCATCGAGGCCGCCCGGCTCGACGGCGCGCGGGGCCTGCAGCTGTTCCTGCGCATCATCCTGCCGCAGCTGCGGCCGATGACCGTCGTGGTGGTGGGCATGTCCATCGTCAACAGCCTCAAGACCTTCGACATCGTGTGGCTGCTCACCCAGGGCGGCCCGGGAACGGCCTCCGAGACGCTCGCGCTGACGATGTACCGGCAGACCTTCACTCTCAACCGGTACGGCTACGGCGCGGCCGTCTCCGTCGTGCTGACGGTCGTCGTCATCGCCGCCTCCTGGCTCTACCTGCGGCGTCAGGTGCGGCAGCGGACGGGGGAGGCGGTATGACCGGCAAAACGGCGCGCGGCGTCCTGGTCGCCCTGATCTCCGTGCTGTGGCTGGTGCCGACCTGGCTGGTCGTCGTCAACGCCTTCACCCCGGCCGAGGAGTACACCGGATCCCCGCAGTGGTGGTTCACCTACCCCGGGTTGCTCTCGAACATCCGCGCCGCGTTCGACAGCGCCGAGGTCGGACAGGGACTGCTCAACACCCTGATCTACGCGGTGGTCGGCGGCGTGGTGGCCGTGCTGATCTCGGCACTCGCCGCGTTCGCCGTCACCGTGATGCCGGTGCGGCGGCCCGGGCTCTGGTTCTGGTTCATCTTCGTCGGCACCGTGCTGCCCCTCCAGACGTTCCTGTCCCCGCTGTTCACCGGGTACGCCACCACCGACCTCTACGACACCCAGTACGGCATGGTGCTGATCTACGTGGCGCTGACGATCCCCTTCGCGTTCTTCGTCAACCGCAACTTCATGATCACCGTGCCGAAGGAGATCTCCGAGTCGGCCCAACTCGACGGCGTGAACTGGCTGTCGATGTTCCTGCGGATCCATCTGCCCCTGGCCAGAAACGCGCTGCTGGCCGCGTTCATCTTCCAGTTCACCTGGATCTGGAACGACCTGCTGTTCGGCATCACCCTGTCGCTCAGCCCCAACGTGCGGCCGGTGACGGCCACACTGGCCGACCTCAGCGGCAACTACGGCACGGTGGGGCCGCCCGTCGTGCTGGCCGGCGCGCTGGTCGCCTCGGTGCCGACCGTCGTCCTCTTCTTCGTGTTCCAGCGCTTCTTCGTCAACAGCCTGCGGCTCACGGCCTGAGCCCCGAACCACCCTGAAAGAGAACTGACACATGACGACTCGCGCCCTCGTACGCGATCACCGCTGGTCCACCGACAAGGCCCGGACGAGCATGATCGGACTCGCCGTCGCCGCCACCGCGCGGGCCGGCAGCACGGAACTGCGGGCCCTGCCGGAGCACCTCATTCAGTGCGACGACGCCGGTGCCCGGCGCAGTGTGCGGATCCTCGTCTCCGGCGACGCACCGGACCACGACGAGTGGACCTTCGAGGTGGAGGTCGCCGGCCGTGGCCGGGTGCCCGTGGAGGTGCTGCCCGCGCCCGGCGGGCCACGCCTCATGCTGCCTCTGGAACACGACCGCCGCGACGTGCGCGTCACCGCCCGCAAAGGCGAGGTGTCGGCCGTGCTCGCCTTCGCGCTGGAACCGCCGCGCGACTGGACGATCCATCTGGTCCACCACTCGCACCTGGACATCGGCTACACCGATCCGCAGGGCACGGTTCTCGGCGAACACGTTTCCTTCCTCGACTCCTGCCTCGACCTGACCCGGGTCACCGACGGCTGGCCCGACGACGCCCGGTTCCGGTGGGCCGTGGAGTCGCTGTGGTCGTTCGAGCAGTGGGCCGCCGCCCGGCCGCCGGAGCGGGTCGCGGAGTTCGTCGAGCGCGTCCGCGCCGGCCAGATCGAGCTGACGGCCCTGCCGTACAACCTGCACAGCGACACCTGCTCCACCGACGAACTCCACGAACTGCTCCGGTCGGCACGCCAGGTGCGGGACACGTACGGGATCGAGTTCCGCTCGGCCATGCAGACCGACGTACCCGGCTCGGTCGCCG
This sequence comes from Streptomyces sp. NPDC051963, assembly GCF_044593495.1. Classification (NCBI taxonomy): domain Bacteria; kingdom Bacillati; phylum Actinomycetota; class Actinomycetes; order Kitasatosporales; family Streptomycetaceae; genus Streptomyces; species Streptomyces sp. NPDC051963. Next base: position 670,369 of record NZ_JBIUCC010000004.1, read on the forward strand.
GGCTGCCGGACGCCCTGTCCCCCCTGGGCGTGCGCTATCTGTCGGTGGCGCACAACTGGGCCGGACGCTCGGTGCCCACCGTCAACGGCGGGGCACGGCTGCCGCGCCTGTTCCGGTGGCGGGCCCCGTCGGGCAAGGAGGTGCTGGTGTGGATGACCGACAGTCCGCACGGCCTGGCCTACATGGAAGGGCCCGTGCTGGGCTTCAACACCTCGTACACCATGGTGGACGACCTGCTGCCCGCCTATCTGACGTCGCTCGCGACCCAGCCCTATCCGTTCCCGCCCGAACTCCTCGGCTCGCCGGCCCCCGCTCCGGGGGAGCGTGAGCCCTACCCGTGGGACGTGCTGCATCTGAGGGTGCAGGGTCACTTCGGGGACAACGCGCCGCCGCGGCTGATCCTCGCGGAGACCGTACGCCGCTGGAACGAGACCTGGCAGAGCCCGAGGCTCCGGCTGTCCACCAACACCGACTTCTTCACCGACGCCGAGGCCCGTCTCGGCGACCGCATTCCGGCCTTCGAGGGCGACTGGGGCGACTGGTGGGTCGAGGGCGTCGGCTCGGGCGCCCGGCCCCAGGCCATGGTGCGGCGCGCCCAGTCCACCGTCACCGACGCCGCCACCCTGTACGGCATCGCCGCCCTGACCTCCCCCGCGGGCCCCACCACCGCCCTGGCCACCGCAGCTCGCGGCGGCGCCGACCAGGTGTACCGGTCGGTGTCCCTGTTCAACGAACACACCTGGGGCGCCGCCGACCCGTGGACCCACGGTGACGCGGGCGGTGAGTCGGGCGAGCAGCAGTGGCACTGGAAGTACGGGTACGCGCTGCGCGGCGAGAACGACGCCGACACCTTCCTCGACCACGCCTCGGCCGCACTGGGCGCCGTACTGCCCACCGCGGCGACCGCCGACGTGACGTACTGGGCCGTCAACACCACGGCCGTCGCGCGCACTTCGGTCGTGTCGGTGTTCCTGCGCGAGAGCCGGATCCCGCTCACGAGCCGGGTGTCCGTGACGGACGGCCGCAAGGGCGTGGAACTGCCGGTGGTCCAGGAGTCGCAGACCAACCCGGTCCACCGGGACGCCGGGCGCTGGCTGCACATCCATGTGCCCGACGTGCCGCCGTTCGGCCTGGTACGGCTGGACGTGACGGCGACCGGCGAGAGCACCGGCGAGGGGGCACCACCGCTTCCGCTCCGTTTGGACCAGGAGGACGAGGACAAGGACCGCGCGGTGCCTCTGCCCACCGCCGACGACCTGATCCTGGAGAACGAGCACCTGCGCGTCCGTGTCGACCTGACCACGGCCTGCGTCGCGAGCCTCGTCGAGAAGGCCACCGGCCGTGAACTCGTCGACCAGGACGCCGTCGTAGGTTTCAACGGCTATGTCTACGACACCTACACCACCGCGGGCGGCTACAACCACCAGGCCAACAAGACCACGGTGAGCGAGGAGTTGGAACTCCTCGGCTCCCGGACCCTGGCCCGCCCCGCCGTGCTCCTCGAACGCGTCGACGACGCCCTCGGACAGCGCCTCACCTACGAGTACGCGGCGGACGGCGTCCGCCAGGCCCGCACCACGCTCAGCCTCGGCCGCGACGACGCCCACCTGGTGATCGACAACCGGTTCGACAAACCCGCCACCATGACGAAGGAGAGCGCGTACCTCGCGTTCCCGTTCGCGCTGTCGCAGCCCACCGTGCACTACGAGATCACCGGCGCGCTGACCGGCACCGGCCTCGCGCATGTGCCCGGCGCGCCCCAACACATGCGTGCCATCAGGTCGTTCGTGTCCCTGACCGACGACAGCGGCCCCGTCGCCTGGATCACCAGGGACGCGCCACTGGTCCAGCCGGAGACCGTCGCCCTGCCCTACGCGCCGTTCCCCGACTCGATGGCGCCGCGACAGCCCGGGACGGTCTACTCCTGGGTGCACAACAACCTGTGGGACACCAACTTCCCGTCCCAGCAGGCGTTCCACACCACTTTCCGGTACGCGGTCGGCGTCCGCCGGAGCGGCGAGAACATCGACGCCGAGGCCCTGGCACTGCGCACCGCCTACGAGGTCGACCACCCGCTGATCGGCGTACCGGCCCACGGCGCGCCCGACGCGGACCGGCCGGCCGAACTCGCGCTGCTCTCCGTGGACGACGCGCGCGTCGCGATCCGCGACGTGGCCCCGGTCCCGGGTGACGACGGCGTCGACCTGCTGATCAGGCTCCAGTCCTTCGCCGAGGATCCCGGGACGGTCCGGCTCAGGTGCGGCTTCCCTGTCGCGGCCGCGGAGCGCTCAACCTATCTCGGCGACCCCGACGGCCCCACCACGCGCGACGGCGACGACATCCTCGTGGAGATCCCCCGTCTGGGCACCACCGCGGTACGCGTACGCCTCGGCACCGCGGGGTAGGTCACGGGGCCGGCCGGCCTCTACCGCGACATCTGAGTCACCGATGCCGTCGCACCCTTCCTGACCTGCACGAATGCGGGTCGAGGGAGGGTGCGGCGGCATCGTGATACCTACAGCAGAACGCGCACCGCCATGGACGGAAGCCGCAGACAGCAGCACGCGCAGTGCCACGGAAACCGTCGTGAACCACTTCCGGCGCCGGGCCCCCGCCCCGCCGCCACCGCCCATCGCGCGGGTTCGGCCCTACGGGCTCCCGGGTACTCGGAGTGGCCACGTCCCCCGCGGAGGCACCTGAGATGGCTGACTTCGGATACTTCCTCTCCTGCGAGGAGCACACGCCGGCACAACTCGTCGATCAGGCCCGGATGGCCGAGCAGGCGGGTTTCGACGCTCTGTGGATCTCGGACCACTACCACCCGTGGAACGACCGTCAGGGCCGGAGTCCGTTCGTGTGGTCCGTGATCGGCGCCTTGTCCCAGGCCGTGTCGCTGCCCGTCGAAACGGCGGTGACCTGCCCCCTGATCCGTACGCATCCGGCGGTGATCGCCCAGGCCGCCGCCACCAGCGCGGTCATGCTCGACGGCCGGTTCCGCCTCGGGGTCGGTACCGGAGAGGCCCTCAACGAGCACATCCTGGGCACCGGTTGGCCGGAGGCCCATGTGCGCCTCGACATGCTGGAGGAGGCCCTCCAGATCATCCGGAGGCTGCTCACCGGCGAGCAGACCAGCCATCGCGGCAGGCACTACACCGTGGAGAACGCCCGCCTGTACACGGTTCCCGACGAGCCGGTCCCCATCGACGTCTCGGCCTTCGGGCCGCAGGCCGCCGAGACCGCCGCGCGGATCGGCGACGGGCTGATCACGATGACGCCCGACGCCGCCCTGGTCGAACGCTTCCGGCGCAGCGGAGGCGGCGCCAAGCCCGTGCACGGCGGGCTCAAGGTGTGCTGGGGCGTCGACCGGCCGGAGGCGGTCCGCACCGCCCACCGGCTGTGGGCGAACGAGCAACTGCCAGGGGAACTCCCCCAGATCCTGCCCACCCCGCGCCACTTCGAACAGGCATCCGAACTCATCACCGAGGATCAGGTGGCGTCCGCCGTGCCCTGCGGCGACGATCCGGACGCACACGTCGAGGCGCTGAGCGCGTTCGTCGAGGCGGGTTTCGACACCGTTTACGTCAACCAGATCGGCCAGGACCAACAGGGCTTCTTCGACTTCTACCGCAGCAAGATCCTTCCGCAGCTGCGCAACTGACGGAACCGGAGTGGCACGACACCTGCGCCGCCCCTGGTCACACACCCCTCGCCGAACGGAAAGGGCCCGACCATGTCGACGAAGGTCTCCGACCACATCCTCCAACGGCTGCGCGAGTGGGAGGTGGAGCATGTCTTCGCCTACCCCGGCGACGGCATCAACGGCCTCCTCGCCGCCTGGGGCCGCGCCGAGAACAACCCCCGGTTCGTGCAGTCCCGCCATGAGGAGATGTCCGCCTTCGAGGCCGTCGGCTACGCCAAGTTCTCCGGCCGGGTCGGCGTCTGCGCCGCCACCTCCGGACCCGGCGCCATCCACCTTCTCAACGGCCTCTACGACGCGAAGCTCGACCACGTACCCGTGGTCGCGATCGTCGGACAGACCAACCGCAGCGCGATGGGCGGCTCCTATCAGCAGGAGGTCGATCTCCTCAGCCTCTACAAGGACGTCGCCTCGGACTTCTGCGAGATGGTCACCGTCCCCGAGCAACTGCCCAACGTGCTCGACCGGGCGATCCGCACCGCCGTCGCCCACCGTTCGGTGACCGCCGTGATCATCCCGGCCGACGTCCAGGAACTCGACTACTCGCCGCCCGGGCACGAGTTCAAGATGGTGCCGTCCAGCCTCGGTATGCCGCACTACGCGCCCGTGCCGGCCGACGACGACCTGCAACGGGCCGCCGACGTCCTCAACTCCGGCGGCAAGACCGCCATCCTGATCGGGCAGGGCGCGCGCGCCGCCCGGCCGGAGGTCAAGGCGGTCGCCGACCGGCTCGGCGCCGGGGTCGCCAAGGCGCTGCTGGGCAAGGACGCCCTGGAGGACGACCTGCCGTATGTGACGGGGGCGATCGGACTGCTGGGCACCCGGCCGTCGTACGAGATGATGCGCGAGTGCGACACGCTGCTGGTGATCGGCTCGTCGTTCCCCTACACCCAGTTCCTGCCGGAGTTCGGCAAGGCGCGGGCCGTGCAGGTCGACATCGACCCGCACATGGTCGGTCTGCGCTATCCGTTCGAGGTCAATCTCGTCGGTGACGCCGCCGGGACCCTGCGTCGGCTGCTGCCCCTGCTGGAGCAGATGGAGGACCCCGCCTGGCGCCAGAAGATCGAGGCCAACGTGGCCCGTTGGTGGGAGGTCATGGAGCGGCGGGCCGCCGTCGACGCCGATCCGGTCAACCCGGAGCACGTCACCCACGCGCTCAGCGGTCTGCTCCCGGACGACGTCATCCTGTCCGCCGACTCCGGCTCGGCCGCCAACTGGTACGCCCGGCACCTGAGGCTGCGCGGTGCGATGCGCGGTTCGCTCTCGGGCACCCTCGCCACGATGGGGCCGGGTGTGCCGTACGCCATCGGCGCCAAGTTCGCGCACGGCGGCCGGCCGGCGATCGCCCTGGTCGGCGACGGGGCGATGCAGATGAACGGCATGGCCGAGCTGATCACCGTGGCCAAGTACTGGCAGGACTGGGAGGATCCGCGGCTGATCGTCGCCGTCTTCAACAACCAGGACCTGAACCAGGTCACCTGGGAGATGCGCGCCATGCAGGGCGCCCCGCAGTTCCTGCCCTCGCAGTCGATCCCCGACGTCGCCTACGCCGACTTCGCCCGCTCCCTGGGCCTGGCCGGCCTGCGCGTCGAGAAGCCGGACGACGTCGTGAGCGCGTGGGAGACCGCGCTCGCGGCCGACCGGCCGTGCGTGCTCGACTTCGTGACCGACCCTGCCGTACCGCCCATTCCGCCGCACGCCACCCTCGACCAGATCGAGGCCGCCGCGGCATCCATCCTCAAGGGCGACAGCGACCGGAGCGCGGTGGTGCGCCAGGGGTTCAAGGCCAAGGTCCAGGACTTCCTGCCCGGCAGGCGCCACGGCCAGGACGAGCGGTGAGCGACGGGCAGGTCGTGGAGCGAGTGGCTACACCTCCTGCCCCCTCTGCTCATCCCTCGACACCGGTAGCGGTGTGCGGGGTTCCGACGGGCTTGGACTCCGGGGAACCTCGCTGGCGCAGAGATACGGAGAGGATGGCCGTTGTGGGCGGCGGCGCCCGCGATCGACTGGGCCGGCCTGGACAGCAGGAAGAGCCCGGCCATCTCGGAGTGCTCCGCCTCGGCGCGCGTCTCGGGAGCCAACGCGGAGCACTGCGCTGCCTGACACGCCTTTTGTCTCCGGCCTGTTGCTTCCTGCAACGACACAGGCGAGGACTTCCGCATGTCGGATGTATTTTTCCATGAATACCTCCGGGTAGGGGTTTACTCAGTGCGTCTGATCGGTAGCGTGGGGTCGTCGCTGCCGCCGCACCCAGGGCGCCAGGTCCTGAAGAATCGTGGCGCGATGAGGATTCGATCTTGACTCAGGCGACTGTCGCCCCAGCCGAGACCTTCCAGCTCCAGCCCTATACCGACCAGTGCCGCGTCATCGCCGAAGAGGGCGCGCACGCGATCATCGGGGTCTCCCCCGGCAACAGTTACTTCTCCGCCCGGCGCCTGAACGATCTGGCGCGCTGGGCCGCGGTCCGGTTCGACCAGGCGGACTTCGTCTACACCGATGTCCATGTGGCCGACATGTACCAGGCCCTCGGCTACACCCCCGAACACGCCCGGCAGAAGGCGGTGAAGAACGTCCGGGGCGTGCGCGCCAAGGTCTCCACCGCCTGCGCGGACGCGGATCCCGGGGGCAACCGCCTGACGTGGCACCCCATGTCGGCCTTCCAGGGCAACGCCGCCTATCAGCGCCTCCACCACGAGGTCGTCCACGCGGTGGAGACCGACCCGGCGGTGCGCGAGACCTGCGATGCGCTGACCGGCATCTTCCTGGCCGGAAAGCTCGGCACCGACGGACAACCCACCGACGAGCAGCGGCAGGTGTGCCGGGACTACGTCTGTGCCGAAGTCCCCCTGTTCATCGACACGCCCGCCATCCTCGGCGTCCCGTCGTCGCTGAACTGCTACCACCAGGCACTGCCGCTCGCCGACCTGCTCTACGCACGGGGATACGGCCTGCGCGCCTCCCGCAACCAGGGCCACGGCATCCTCACGCCCGCCGAAGGAGAAGTACGTTGACCACCGCCGCGACCGAGACGCTCCCCGCGTTCCCCTTCGACTGGAACGGCACGCGTCTGCCCGAGGACGTCGAGGCCCTGCGCGATGCGCCCGTGAAAAAGGTCCGCACGATCGCCGGTGCCGAAGCGTGGCTGGTCTCCTCGTATCGCCTGTGCAGGCAGGTACTCGAAGACGACCGGTTCTCCCTCAAGGACACCTCCGCCCCCGGCGCTCCCCGTCAGTACGCCCTGACGATCCCGCCCGAGGTGGTGAACAACATGGGCAACATCACCGGTGCCGGGCTGCGCAAGGCGGTGATGAAGGCCATCAACCCCAAAGCCCCCGGTCTCGACGCGTGGATGCGGCGCGAGGCCGACCGGCTGGTGGACGGGCTTCTCGCCGAGGGGGCACCGGCCGAACTGCGCGGCGGGTTCGCCGACCCGTACTCCGCCGGGATGCACTGCCACGTCCTCGGAGTTCCGCAAGAGGATGCGGCGTTGCTGCTGCGCAGCCTGGACGTGGCGTTCATGAACTCGCCCCGGGAGATCGAGGCCGCGCGGCTGAACTGGGACCGCGACATCGCGTACATGGCCGGTCGCCTCGACGACCCGGCCACGACGGGCCTGATGGGCGATCTCGCGAAACTGCGCGGCACCGGCGAATACGCCCATGTCACGGACGAGATGTTCGCCACGGTCGGCGTCACCCTGTTCGGGGCGGGGACCATCTCCACCTCGGGATTCCTCACCATGGCGGTCGTCTCGCTGCTGACCCGTGACGACGTCCGTCGGGCACTGACCACCGGCGGCGTGTCGGTGGCGGACGCGATGGACGAACTCCTGCGGATCAACCTGTCCATCGGCGACGGCCTGCCCCGACTCGCCCTGGAGGACGTCCGGTTGGGCGATGTGGAGGTGAAGAAGGGGGAGTTGGTCCTGGTCCTCGTCGAGGGCGCGAACCACGACCCCGCGCACTTCCCTGAGCCGCACAGCTTCCGGCCCGGCCGGGAAGGCGCCGCCGATCACCTCTCCTTCGGTGGCGGAGCCCATTACTGCCCGGCCACGGCTCTGGGCAAGAAACACGCGGAGATCGCGCTTCAGGCCCTGCTGGACCGGCTTCCGGGCCTGCGGCTCGCCGTACCGGTCGAACAGCTCGTGTGGCGCACCAACTTCATGAAACGCCTGCCCGAGCGGCTCCCCGTGGCCTGGTAGGCGACAGGGCAGGAAACAGGGCAGGAAAGGAGAACAGGGGCGCCTCACCTCGGGCGCCCCTGTGATCCGGGTCAGGTGAGTGCGTCGACCGAGGGGACGACGACGCCGTACATGTCGGTGATCGTCGCCAGCGCGCTCCGGTGGAGCTGCTCGGCAGTCACCTCACCGACGGCCGTGCTGATCGGCCGGGTCGCCGAGGCGGCCGCCACCACGGTGGGCCGGTAGCCGCGCAGGAACGCCCCCTCCGCGGTGAACTGCACGCACATGTTGGTCATGAACCCGGCGATGACGACGTCCTTGTTTCCGGCCTCCTCGATCCTCTGCGCGAGGTCGGTGTGGTGGAAGGCGTTCGGGGCGTCCGTCTTCACGACGACCGACTCCCCCGGGACGGGGGCGACGTCCGGGTGGATCTCGCCGATCTCGGCGCGGATGTCGTACGGCGAGCCCTCGCCGCCGTCGTGCTGGATGTGGATGATCTCCGCGCCGGCCTTGCGCGCCTCGGTCAGCAGCTTCCTGCCCTCGGCCAGCGCCTCCTTCCAGCCCTCGAGCTCCATCACACCCTTGGTGTAGGTGTTCTGGCAGTCGACCATGATCACCGTGGAACCGGCCAGGGACGGGACGGAGTTGTCCAGGCCGCTCAGCTCACGAAGGGTCTTGGATGCCACGCGGGTTCCTTTCGTCGTCCGGACTCAGGAGGTGCGATCCGGCGCCTACGACGCTACGAGCCCCCGCGAGATGGCCGCAATGACACGTAGATTGCAGATACCGACACCCCACCGTCCGGACGGAGCCCCATGCCGACGCGCGAACGGTCCGTTGTCGTCGTCCTCTTCGAAGGCGTCGACCTCCTGGACGTCACCGGACCCGCCGAGGTCTTCGCCCTCCTGAAACGGGAGTCGCCCCGCACACCCGGCGTCCAGGTCACCCTCGCCGCCGAGAGCCTCGAGCCCGTCATCACGGCCGCCGGCGTACGCGTCCTGCCCGACGCCACGTTCCACGACCTGGCCGCACAGAAGATCGACACCCTGATCGTCCCCGGCTCCGTGGACGTCGACGACCACCAGCGCGTCACCGCCCGCACCGACCCCGCGGTGGTGTCCTGGGTGAAGCGCCTCGCTCCCCAGGCCCGCAGAGTCGCCTCCGTCTGCGTCGGCGCCCATCTCCTGGCCGCCGCCGGCCTGCTCGACGGGAAACGCGTCACCACCCACTGGTCCACCGCCGCCCAGCTCGCCGCCGACTTCCCGGCCGTCGAGGTCGACGCCGACCCGATCTTCATCCGGGAGGGCAATGTCTGGACCGGTGCGGGCATCACCGCCTGCCTCGATCTCTCCCTCGCTCTCATCGCCGAGGACTACGGCGAGGCCGTCGCCCTGCGCGTCGCCCGCCAACTCGTCATGTATCTCAAACGACCCAGCGGACAGAGCCAGTTCAGCGTCCCCATCGAGCCGGTCTCGACGACGCGCCGCATGGACGACCTACGGCATCACATCACCCAGCACCTCACCGCTCCCCTGACCATCGCCGACCTCGCCGAGTACGCCCACGTCAGCGAACGGCAGCTCACCCGCGTCTTCAAGACGGAACTGGGCACGACCCCCGCCGCCTATGTCGAGTCGGCCCGGGTCGAGGTGGCGCGGAACCAGCTGGAAACCACGGACGACACCCTCGAACGCGTGGCGTCCAGCTGTGGCTTCGGCACGACGGACACCCTCATCCGGGCCTTCCGCCGCAAGCTCGACACCACCCCGACCGAGTACCGAAACCGGTTCCGTCACACGAGTTGAGCGAGCGTCTTCCGACGCTTTCCGCGGAGCTGCCCCGCCTCAGCTGCCGACGTAGTCCGCGAGGTGCTCACCGGTGAGGGTGGCACGGGCGGCGACAAGGTCGGCGGGGGTGCCCTCGAAGACGATCCGGCCGCCTTCGTGACCGGCGCCGGGGCCGAGGTCGACAATCCAGTCGGCATGCGCCATGACCGCCTGGTGGTGCTCGACGACGATGACCGACTTTCCTGAGTCGACCAGCCGGTCGAGCAGGGCCAGCAACTGCTCGACATCGGCGAGGTGAAGGCCGCTGGTCGGCTCGTCGAGGATGTAGATGCTGCCGGACCCTGCCATGTGGGCGGCCAGCTTGAGGCGTTGCCGCTCGCCGCCGGAAAGCGTGGTGAGCGGCTGGCCGAGGCCGAGGTAGCCGAGTCCGACGCCGGCGAGCCGGTCGAGGGCGGCGTGCGCGGCGGGCGTGCGGGCCTCGCCGGTGCCGAAGAACTCCGCGGCCTCGGTCACCGACATGGCGAACACCTCGCTGATGTCCCGGCCGCCGAGAAGGTACTTCAGCACCGGCGCCTGGAACCGTTTCCCCTCGCACTCCTCGCAGGTCGTGACGGTACCGGCCATGATCGCCAAGTCGGTGTGGATGACGCCGACGCCCTTGCACATGGGGCAGGCGCCCTCGGAGTTGGCGCTGAAGAGGGCCGGTTTCACGCCGTTGGCCTTGGCGAACGCCTTGCGGATCGGGTCGAGCAGTCCGGTGTACGTCGCCGGATTGCTGCGCCGGGAACCCCTGATCGCTCCCTGGTCCACCGTCACCACGCCGTCCCGGCCCGCCACCGAACCATGGATCAGCGAACTCTTGCCGGAGCCGGCGACCCCGGTGACCACGGTGAGCACCCCGAGCGGGATGTCCACGTCGACGGCGCGCAGATTGTGGGTGGCCGCACCGCGCACCTCCAGCACACCGGACGGCTTGCGCACCGACGGTTTCACCGATGCCCGGTCGTCCAGGTGCCGTCCGGTGAGCGTGCCGCAGGTCCGCAGCCCCGCCACCGTGCCCTCGAAGACCACCTCGCCGCCGGCCGCACCGGCCAGCGGCCCGAGGTCGACCACGTGGTCGGCGATCAGGATCGTCTCCGGCTTGTGCTCCACGACCAGCACCGTGTTGCCCTTGTCGCGCAGTTGAAGGAGCAGGTCGTTCATGCGCTGGATGTCGTGCGGATGCAGGCCGACCGTGGGCTCGTCGAAGACGTAGGTGACGTCGGTGAGCGCGGAGCCGAGGTGGCGGATCATCTTGGTGCGCTGCGCCTCACCGCCGGAGAGCGTGCCCGACGACCGGTCGAGCGAGAGATAGCCCAGCCCGATCCCGACGAACGAGTCGAGGGTCTCTCCCAGCGCCGCCAGCAGGGTCGCGACCGACGGCTCGTCGAGGCCACGGACCCATACGGCCAGATCGCTGATCTGCATCGCGCAGGCGTCGGCGATGCCGACTCCGTCGATCTTCGAGGACCGGGTGGTTTCACTGAGCCGGGTGCCCTGGCACGCGGTACAGACACAGAACGTCACGGCCCGGTCCACGAAGGCCCGGATGTGCGGCTGAAGCGCTTCTCTGTCCTTCGACAGGAACGACTTACGTACCCGTGTGATCAGGCCCTCGTAGGTGGTGTTGATTCCCCTCACCTTGACCTTGACCGGGTCCCCGTGCAGGAGGTCGTGCAGTTCGGCGGCGGTGAAGTCACGGATCGGCTTGTGTGGGTCGAGGACATCGGACGCGGTGAACGACTGCACCACCCAGCTGTCCGTCTTCCACCCCGGTACGGTGATCGCGCCCTCGGCGAGCGACTTGGAGTCGTCGTAGAGCTGGGTGGGATCGATGTCGGAGACGGTGCCCAGGCCTTCGCAGCGCAGGCACATGCCGCCGACGACGCTGACGCTCTTCTCGATCAGCTTGCCCTTCACCTCCAGCGTGCCCGACGCCTCGGCCGAGGCGATGTTGAAGGAGAACGCCTTCTGCGAGCCGATGTACGGCTTGGCGAGCCGGCTGAACAGGATGCGCAGCAGCGCACCGGCGTCGGTGGCGGTGCCGACCGTGGAGCGGGGATTGGCGCCCATCGGCTGCTGGTCGACGAGGATCGCGGTCGTCAGCCCGTCGAGTACGTCGACCTCGGGCCGCGCCAAGGTCGGCATGAAGCCCTGTACGAAGGCGCTGTAGGTCTCGTTGATGAGCCGCTGCGACTCCGCGGCGATCGTGTCGAACACGAGCGAGCTCTTGCCGGAGCCGGAGACGCCGGTGAACACCGTCAGCCGGCGCTTGGGGATCTCGACGTCGATGTTCTTGAGGTTGTTCTCCCGGGCGCCGTGCACACGGATCAGATCGTGGCTGTCGGCCGCGTGCAACTCGGGGGGTCGTGGGTCCGATGAGGTGGTGACGTAGTCCTGCGCTTCCCTACTCATGGACCTCAAGCGTATCGCTGCAGTGCCCGTTGAGACTTTGCCGGGAAAGTCCCAGGACCACTGCGCTAAAGTCTCAAATCGTGGATTACCTGCGCCCGTTCGATCTGGCTCGCGAGCACGGCATCTCGACCCAGGCGGTCCGCAACTACGAGCGGAACGGCTGTATCCCGCCCGCCGAACGCACCCCGTCCGGCTACCGGACCTACACCGAGGTGCACGCGACGGCTCTGCGCGCCTATCTCGCGCTCATCCCCGCGCACGGTTACGCCGTGAGCGGGCAGATCATGAGGTCGCTCAACGAAGGTGGCCTCGACGCCGCGCTGACGGCGGTGGACCGCAGCCATGCCCAACTGCTGCGCGACCGGGGAACACTGGACGCGGTCGGACGGGCGGTCGAGCACCTGACCGCCGACCCGGACACCGCCGCGCACGCACCCGCGAGCACCGCGCCCCTCAGCGTCGGTGACCTGGCGCACCGTCTGGACGTCACCGCGGCGACCCTGCGCAACTGGGAGGTGGCGGGCATCCTCACCCCCGGCCGTGAGCCGGTCACCGGTCACCGTCTGTACGGTGCCGCCGACATCCGCGACGCCGAGCTCGCCCACCTCCTCAGACGAGGGGGCTATCCGCTGGACCACATCGCCACGGTGGTCCAGCAGATCCGTACCGCCGGCGGCACCCAGGCGCTGTCGGCCGCCCTGGACGACTGGCGGCGAAGGCTCACCGCCCGGGGGCTCTCGATGCTTGACGCGGCCGCTCGACTCGCTCAGTACGTGGCCCTGCTCGACAGCGCCCCGGCCGGCTCTTCCTGAGGGAGTTCAGCTCGAGGCAGGGGCAAGCACCACGAAGTCCGCGCCCGACGGGTCGAGGCAGACGGCCAGCCGGCCGACCCCCTCGGCGTCGTCCGGGCCCATCTGCACGCTGCCGCCGTTCTCGGTGACCTTGGCGACCGCGGCGTCGCAGTCGGCGACGGCGAAGACCGGGTGCCAGTACGGTCGTCCGCCGGTCAGCGCGAGGTTCTCCTTGGGGAGTTCCATGAGGCCGCCGTGCATACGCTCCTCGGGAAGTCCGGCGGGGGTGATGAGGCTGTACGTGCCGCCGCCGCCCGGCAGCTCCATGTCGCTGAAGCGCCAGCCGAGGACCTCGCCGTAGAACTCCTTCGCGGACGCGGTGTCGGTCGTGTACAGCTCGGTCCAGGACAGCGAGCCCGGCACGTCCACCAGCTCGACGCCCTTGTTCGTCCCCGGCTGCCAGACGGCGAACTGGCCGCCCAGCGGATCGCTGTACTGCGCCATCCGGCCCCACTCGTCGAGGTCCATCGGGGCGACCCGCACCGTGCCGCCGGCGCGCTGCACGGCCTGGGTGGTGGCGTCCGCGTCGGCGACGCAGTAATAGATCATCCAGGCGGGGCGCGCGCCCTCCTCGGTGAGCTTGCCGAGCCCGGCGACGATCTTGCCGTCCGACCGGAACATCCCGCCTTCCATGTCCTCCCCGTCGCCCATGGACTCGAAGTCCCAGCCGAGCACCGCGCCGTAGAAGGCCGCGGCGGCTTGGACGTCAGGGGCGCCGAGGTCGAGCCAACAGGGTGAGCCGGGGACGAAATCTGTGGTGATCACGGCGATTTCCCTTTCGCAGATCCTGTGTGTCCCCAGCCTGACACCAGGCACTGACAATCGCCCCTCGGCCGGTCCGCACAAGGGCCGGACACACCGTCGCGCCTCCCGAGGACCGGGAGGCGCGACGGTGTGACGGTCCTGTTGCGTCAGCCCTTGCTCAGAGTGACGTCCTTCTGGAGTTGGGCGTGGAAGTGGGGCATCAGGGGCAGTCCGCCCCAGGGGCGGAGTTCCACCACCGTGGCCTCGACCTGGGCCTTGCCGAGCTTGAGCGTGCGCGGCTCGTGCTTGCCTGTGTTCTCCCAGCGGTGCACGGCGCCGTCGCACACGGCGGGGGTGCCGCCGATGGAGTAGCTGACCGTCATGGATCCCAGGCTGTCGGTGTTGCTCTTGCTCTGGCCGACGTTGGAACTGACGAAGGTCGGGCCGACGCTGTCGCGGCACCGGTAGGTGCCGGAGAGCTTGACGGTCCCGTCGGCCGCCATGCTCACCTTCTTGTCGACCGTCACGGTCTCGCGGGGCTCGGCGGGGGCGGGCGGGGCGGCGGTCGCGGACGGGGCGGCGGCCAGCAGGAGCAGCGCGGCGCCCGCTGTGGCTAGAGCGGCGGGAAGGGGAAGGGGCCGGACGGGCATGGCAGGATCTCCCGATTGAACGGAATAGGGGTTTCCACATCTAATTCCACCGGTACGCCCGCAGGCGTGGACCTCACCCCTTCGGTGGCGAGTCCGCCCCGACCGTCGTGGAACCGTCCAGGTGTTGTCCGCGTGTTGTCACGCTTGGCGGCGGGCCGTTCCGCTCACTTTCCCGCGAGGGCATGGTCTGTCCATAGGGATGGCTCAAGGACGGCCTGACTGACGTGGAGGTACACCATGTGTTCTCACCGGACTTCGTGCCCCTCGGCCGACGGCAACACCGGTCACATCGTCGCCGCCCACCCGGAGCAGGGGTGGAGTCTGCTGTGCGACGGTGCGATCGTCTTCGACGACTCCGGTGAACTGCTCCCCGACGGCCGTGTCGTCGCACCGCACCGGGTGCCGGCGGAGCGACTGGCCATCGCCGCCTGACCGACTCCTACGGCAGTACGGCGAACCCGTCGAGCTCGACCAGCGCCTGTACGTCCCACAGGCGTACGACCTCCACGACCGCCATCGCCGGATAGTCCCGCCCGGCCAACCTGCGCCAGATGCGGCCCAGTTCGGCGGCGTGGATGCGGTAGGCGGCGACATCCGTGGCGTAGACGGTGACGCGGGCCAGGTCGGCGGGGGTGCCGCCCGCGGCGCGCAGGGCGGTCAGCAGGTTGGTGAGAGCCTTCTCGAACTGCTCGGGGAGAGTGGATCCGGTGACCTTGCCGTCGGCGTCGAGGGCGGTCTGGCCGGCCAGGAACACGATGCGGGATCCGGTGGCGACGACCGCGTGCGAGAAGCCGGTGGGCGGGGAGAGCTCGGGCGGATTGACACGCTCGGCGGTCACGGAGCCTCCTCCATGGATGCGTACAACTCCTTGGCGATGATGCCTCGTTGGACCTCGCTCGCACCCTCGTAGATGCGTGGCGCACGCACCTCGCGGTAGAGGTGTTCGAGGAGGTGGCCGCGGCGCAGGGCGCGGGCGCCGTGCAGTTGGACGGCCGTGTCGACGACGTACTGCGCGGTCTCCGTGGCGAGCAGCTTCGCCATCGCCGCGCGCTTCGGGACGTCCGGGGCGCCTTCGTCGTACGCCGTCGCCGCCGCGTACACCATGAGGCGGGCCGCTTCCGTGCGCAGCGCCATCTCGGCGACCTGGTGGGCGACGGTCTGGAGGTCCTTCAGCTTGCCGCCGAAGGCGTCCCGCCCTGCGGTGTGGGCGAGGGTCGCGTCCAGGGCGGCCTGTGCCATGCCGACCGCGAAGGCGCCGACGCTCGGGCGGAAGAGGTTGAGCGTGCCCATGGCGACGCGGAAGCCGCCGTCGACCTCGCCGAGCACGTCGTCCGCGGTGACCGGTACGGCGTCGAAGTCGAGGGTGCCGATGGGGTGCGGGGAGAGCATGTCCAGGGCGGCGCCGGTGAGGCCGGGACGGTCGGCGGGCACGAGGAAGGCGGTGACCCCGCGGGCACCGGCGCCGGGGGTGGTGCGCGCGAAGACGGTGCAGAAGTCGGCCTCGGGGGCGTTGGAGATCCAGCACTTCTCGCCGGTGAGCCGCCAGCGGGCGGCGCCGTCGGGCCGGGCGGTCTCGGCATCCGCCCTGAGCGCCAGCGCCCCCGCGTCCGACCCCGCCCCCGGCTCGCTCAGCGCGAACGCCGCGATCGCCGTGCCCTCACTCACCCGCGGCAGCCAGTGGGCGCGCTGGGCCGGGGTGCCATGGGCATGGACGGGATGGGCCCCGAGGCCCTGGAGGGCGAGGGCGGTCTCGGCCTCGGTGCAGGCATACGCAAGAGACTCCCGCATGAGGCAGAGGTCGACCGCGCCGGAGCTGAACAGCCGCTCCAGCAACCCCAGTCGGCCCAGCTCCGCCACCAGCGCGCGGTTGACCCGGCCGGGCTCGCCCTTCTCCGCCGGCGGGCGCAGCCGCTCGGCGGCCAGCGTACGCAGTTCGGCACACCAGGCGACCTGCTGCGGCTCGAGTGAGAATGCGGACATCACCGGTCCCCTCTCCCGTTCGTCTCCGACGACGGTATCGCGCACCGTTGACTGTCGTCACCAACACGATACGCTCGTCTGGCAGGACAGGCCTTGGTCCACCACCCCGCCCACCCCGGCAAGGGGGCGAACCGCCATGGACAACCCGGACGCCGACGCCATCGCACGGCCGACGACCTCGGCCCACGTCGACTCGTTCGCACGCGACCATCTCCCGCCGCCCGAGCAGTGGCCCGAGCTCCGCTTCGATCTGCCGGAGCTGCGTTACCCCGATCGGCTGAACTGCGCCGCCGAACTGCTCGCTGGGCCGGACGAAGACCGTCCGGTGTTCCACACGCCCACCGGCGGCACATGGTCGTACGGCACACTGCGCGCCCGCGTCGACCGGCTCGCGCACTTGCTCACCGACGACCTGGGCGTCGTCCCCGGCAACCGTGTCCTGCTGCGCGGCCCCACCACCCCCTGGCTGGCCGCCTGCTGGCTGGCGGTGCTGAAGGCCGGCGCAGTGGCTGTGACCGTGCTGGCGCAGCAGCGCCCGCACGAGCTGAGGACCATCTGCGACATCGCCGAGGTACGCCACGCGCTGTGCGACATCCGGGCCGTCGACGACCTCGCCAAGGCCGAGATACCGGGGCTGCGGATCGCGACGTACGGCGGTGACGCCCCGGACGACCTGCTGCACCGCACAGCGCCCGACACGCCGTACCCAGCCGTGGACACCGCTGCCGACGACGTCGCGCTGATCGCCTTCACCTCCGGCACCACCGGCCGACCGAAGGGGTGCATGCACTTCCACCGGGATGTGCTCGCGATAGCGGACACCTTCTCGAAGCATGTGCTGCAACCACATGTGGAGGATGTCTTCGCGGGCAGTCCCCCGCTCGGCTTCACCTTCGGACTGGGCGGACTGGTGATCTTCCCGATGCGGGCCGGCGCGAGTGCGCTGCTGCTCGAACAGGCGGGCCCCAAGCAGCTGTTGCCCGCGATCGCCGAACACCGGGTCTCGGTGCTGTTCACCGCGCCGACGGCGTACCGCGCGATGCTCGACGAGCTCGACTCCTGCGACATCTCGTCGCTGCGCCGCTGTGTCTCCGCCGGCGAGAACCTGCCCGCCGCCACCTGGCGGGCCTGGCACGAGCGCACCGGGCTGCGCATCATCAACGGCATCGGCGCCACCGAACTGCTGCACATCTTCATCTCGGCGGCCGACGAGCACATCAGGCCCGGGACGACCGGAGTTCCCGTACCGGGGTGGCACGCGCGCGTGGTCGACGAGCAGGGCACCGAGCAGCCCGACGGCGAGCCGGGGCTGCTCGCCGTGCGCGGGCCGATCGGCTGCCGGTATCTCGCCGACCCGCGGCAGCGGGAGTACGTGCGCGGCGGCTGGAACGTCACGGGTGACACCTACGTGCGCGAGGTTGACGGCTACTTCCGCTATGTCGCCCGCGCGGACGACATGATCATCTCGGCCGGGTACAACATCGCGGGACCCGAGGTGGAGGACGCGTTGCTGCGGCACCCGGATGTGCGCGAGGTCGCCGTGGTGGGGCGGTCGGACGAGGCGCGCGGACAGGTCGTGGTGGCATACGCCGTGCTCAGGGAGGGCGCGCGACGGGACGCCGAGGCGCTGCGCACGTTCCTGAAGGCGGAACTCGCGCCCTACAAGTGCCCGCGCGAGATCGTCTTCCTGGACGCGCTGCCGCGCACGGCGACCGGCAAACTCCAACGGTTCCGGCTGCGCACCGAAGGTGACCGGCCCTTGGAGCCGCGCACCGAAGGTGACCAGCAGTGATGCCGACGACCTAAGATGATCAACGTGTCCGACCAGCATGCTCCACGGTCCCTGATCGTCACGCTCTACGGCGCGTACGGCCGCTTCCTGTCCGGCCCGATGCCCGTCGCCGAGCTGATCCGGCTGCTCGCCGCGGTGGGCGTGGACGCGCCTTCCGTACGCTCGTCGGTGTCACGGCTCAAACGGCGCGGGCTGCTGACCCCGGCCCGTACGGCGCAGGGCGCGGCCGGTTACGAACTGTCGCCGGACGCCCGCCAGTTGCTCGACGACGGCGACCGGCGCATCTACGCCGGCACGCCCCCCGAGGACGCGGGCTGGGTGCTCGCCGTGTTCTCGGTGCCGGAGTCGGAGCGGCAGAAGCGGCATGTGCTGCGCTCACGGCTGGCCGGTCTCGGCTTCGGCACCGCGGCCCCGGGGGTGTGGATCGCCCCGGCCCGGCTGTACGAGGAGGCACGGCACACCCTCCAACGGCTGCGGCTCGACCCGTACGTCGACTTCTTCCGCGGCGACCACCTCGGCTACGCGCCGACCGTGGAGGCGGTCGCCCGCTGGTGGGACCTGGCCGCCATCGCCAAGGAGCACGAGGCGTTCCTCGACCGCCACGCGCGCGTGCTGCAGGACTGGCAAGGGCGCGCGGCGGCCGACACCCCGCCCGAGGAGGCCTACCGCGACTATCTGCTCGCCCTGGACTCCTGGCGGCACCTGCCCTACGCCGACCCCGGACTGCCCGCGCACCTGCTCCCCGCGGACTGGCCGGGCGCCCGCTCGGCGGAGGTGTTCCGGGGACTGCACGAGCGACTGCGGGACGCCGGGGCCGTCTTCGCGGGCGTGTGACCTCACCCACGAATTGTGTGATCCCACCCACATCATGCGTCACTAATGGAACCCTTAGGTTGTTCTATCGCTCTTCTCAAAGTTCTTACCTAGCGTCCACTCAGCACGCCGGGTAAGGAAAGAGGATTCTGACGCATGACCACCACGGCAAGGGCTCAGGGAGCCACCGTCTGGCTCACCGGGTTGCCGAGCGCGGGTAAGACGACGATCGCCCGACACCTCGGTGAGCGGCTGAAGGCCGAGGGACATCGCGTGGAAGTCCTCGACGGCGACGAGATACGGCGTTTCCTCTCCGCCGGCCTCGGCTTCTCCCGTGCGGACCGCAACACGAACGTGCAGCGCATCGGACTCGTCTCCGAGGTCCTCGCCCGCAACGGCGTGCTCTCGGTCGTCCCCGTGATCGCGCCGTACGCCGACAGCCGCGAGGCCGTGCGCAAGCGGCACGACGCCAGCGACACCCCGTACATCGAGGTGCATGTGGCCACGCCGGTCGAGGTGTGCAGCGAGCGGGACGTGAAGGGTCTGTACGCCAGGCAGGCCGCGGGCGAGCTGTCGGGTCTGACCGGCGTCGACGACCCGTACGAGCCGCCGACGGACGCGGCGTTGGTGCTCCCGACGCAGGACCAGTCGCCCGAGGAGTCGGCGAACGCGGTGTACGCGGTGCTGGCGGAGCGGGGGCTGGTGTGACCGGGTTCAGCCTCTCCCATCTGGACGCGCTGGAGTCCGAGGCGGTGCACATCTTCCGTGAGGTGGCGGGTGAGTTCGAGCGGCCGGTGATCCTCTTCTCCGGCGGCAAGGACTCCATCGTCATGCTCCACCTGGCGCTGAAGGCCTTCGCCCCCGCGGCGATCCCCTTCTCCCTGCTGCACGTGGACACCGGGCACAACTTCCCCGAGGTACTGGAGTACCGCGACCGTGTGGTGGCCGCACATGGGCTGCGCCTCCATGTGGCCTCCGTACAGGACTACATCGACCGCGGTGTGCTCCGCGAACGTCCCGACGGGACCCGCAACCCGCTGCAGACCCTGCCGCTGACCGAGAAGATCCAGGCCGAGCGCTTCGACGCGGTCTTCGGCGGCGGACGCCGGGACGAGGAGAAGGCCCGCGCCAAGGAGCGGGTGTTCTCCCTGCGCGACGAGTTCTCCCAGTGGGACCCGCGCCGCCAGCGCCCCGAGCTGTGGAACCTCTACAACGGCCGGCACGCGCCCGGTGAACACGTCCGCGTGTTCCCGCTGTCCAACTGGACCGAGCTGGACGTGTGGCAGTACATCGCCCGCGAGGAGATCGAACTGCCGGAGATCTACTTCGCGCATCACCGTGAGGTGTTCCGGCGGGCCGGAATGTGGCTGACCGCCGGCGAGTGGGGCGGGCCGAAGAAGACCGAGACGGTCGAGAAGCGGCAGGTCCGTTACCGCACCGTCGGCGACATGTCCTGCACCGGCGCCGTCGACTCCGACGCCGACACCATCGAGAAGGTCATCGCCGAGATCGCCGCCTCCCGGCTCACCGAGCGCGGCGCCACCCGCGCCGACGACAAGATGTCCGAGGCCGCGATGGAAGACCGTAAGCGCGAGGGGTACTTCTAACCATGAGCACGACCATCGACACCCTCCGCTTCGCGACGGCCGGGTCGGTCGACGACGGCAAGTCCACCCTCGTCGGACGGCTGCTGCACGACTCCAAGTCGATCCTCACCGATCAGCTGGAGGCCGTCGAACACGCCTCCCGCAACCGCGGTCAGGAGGCCCCCGACCTCGCCCTGCTCACCGACGGCCTGCGCGCCGAACGCGAACAGGGCATCACCATCGACGTGGCCTACCGCTACTTCGCCACCCCCAAGCGCCGGTTCATCCTCGCCGACACCCCCGGCCACGTGCAGTACACCCGCAACATGGTCACCGGCGCCTCCACCGCCGAACTGGCCATCATCCTGATCGACGCCCGCAACGGCGTCGTCGAACAGACCCGCCGCCACGCCGCCGTGGCCGCCCTGCTCCGCGTCCCGCACGTGGTCCTCGCCGTCAACAAGATGGACCTCGTCGGGTACGAGGAGAAGGACTTCGAGCGCATCGTCGAGGACTTCGCGGGCCATGCGGCCGAGCTGGACCTGCCCGGTTTCACGCCGATACCGGTTTCGGCGCTCGTCGGCGACAACGTCGTGGACCGCTCGACTCACATGGACTGGTACGAGGGTCCGGCCCTGCTGGAGTTCCTGGAGAACGTGCCCGTCGGCAGCGGCCCCGCGGAAGCCCCGGCCCGCTTCCCCGTCCAGTACGTCATCCGGGACGGTGA
Organism: Streptomyces sp. NPDC051963; assembly: GCF_044593495.1. Taxonomy (NCBI): domain Bacteria; kingdom Bacillati; phylum Actinomycetota; class Actinomycetes; order Kitasatosporales; family Streptomycetaceae; genus Streptomyces; species Streptomyces sp. NPDC051963. The sequence continues at coordinate 691,630 of NZ_JBIUCC010000004.1, forward strand.
AGTCCGTCACTACGCCGGGCAGTTGGTGTCGGGCTCACTGAATGTCGGCGACCGCGTCACCGTCCACCCGTCCGGCGAGACCTCCGAGATCACCGCCATCGACGTGCTCGGCACCGAGGCCGACGTGGCGCATGCGCCGCAGTCCATCGGCATCCGGCTGGCCGACGAACGGGACGTCTCCCGAGGCGACATGATCACCGCGGGCGTCGACGCGCCGACGCTCACGCAGGAAGTGCGGGCCGCCGTCTGCCACCTGGCCGACCGCCCCCTGCGGGTCGGCGACCGTGTCCTGGTCAGGCACACCACCCGCACCGTGAAGGCCCGCGTGCAGGACCTGGCGGGCGCGACCGAGCTGACCGCGAACGACCTGGGCCGCATCACCCTGCGCACCGCCGAGCCGCTGGCGCTCGACGACTACGCGGTGTCGCGGCGCACAGGCGCGTTCATCCTGATCGACCCGGCGGACGGCGCGACGCTGACCGCGGGAATGGCCACGCTGTAACCCAGTACCAGGCGAGCGCCCTCAAGTCCCCAGCGTCAGCCGGGGCTTGGGGGCGTCCGTGCGTCCGGTCTGCGGGCGTCGGCTGCCCGCCCGGTACGCCGCCGGCCAGCCGACGCCCGGCCCGTCGTAGCCCTGCTCGGCCGCCGCGTGCAGCGTCCAGTGCGGGTCGTAGAGGTGCGGGCGGGCCAGCGCGCACAGGTCCGTGCGCCCGGCCAGGATCAGCGAGTTGACGTCGTCCCAGGACGAGATGGCTCCGACGGCGATCACCGGGATGCCGGTCTCATGGCGGATTCGGTCGGCGTACGGCGTATGGTACGACCGCCCGAACTCCGGCCGCTCCTCGGCGACGACCTGCCCGGTGGACACGTCGATCGCGTCGGCGCCGTGCGCGGCGAAGGCGCGGGCGATCTCCACCGCCTCCTCGCCCGTGGTGCCGCCCTCGGCCCAGTCGGTGGCGGAGATCCTGACGGTCATGGGCCGGTCCTCCGGCCACACTTCACGTACGGCGTCGAAGACCTCGAGCGGGAAGCGGAGCCGCTCGGCGAGCGTGCCGCCGTAGGCGTCGGTGCGGAGATTGGTCAACGGGGAGAGGAAGCCGGAGAGCAGGTAGCCGTGGGCGCAGTGGAGTTCGAGGAGGTCGAAGCCGGCTCGGACCGCGCGCCGGGCGGCGGCCGAGAACTGTTCGCGGATGTCGGTGAGTTGGGCGCGGGTCAGTTCGCGGGGGGTCTGGCTCTCCGGTTTGTACGGGAGCGAGGAGGCAGCCACGAGCGGCCAGTTGCCGTCCTCCAACGGCTCGTCCATGCCCTCCCACATCAGCTTGGTCGAGCCCTTGCGGCCAGAGTGGCCGAGCTGAACGCCGATCGCGGTGCCGGGTGCCTGGGCGTGCACGAAGTCGGTGATCCGTTTCCAGGCCTCCGCCTGTCTGCCGGTGTAGAGGCCGGTGCAGCCCGGGGTGATCCGGCCCTCGGGGCTCACGCACACCATCTCGGTCATCACCAGACCGGCGCCGCCCAGCGCCCGTGCGCCCAGGTGGACGAGGTGGAAGTCGCCGGGGTCGCCGTCGACGGCCGAGTACATGTCCATCGGTGACACCACGACCCGGTTGCGCAGGGTCAGACCGCGCAGCCGGAACGGCGTGAACATCGGGGGCGTACCGGGTGGGCAGCCGAATGCGCGCTCCACGGACTCGGTGAAGTGGGCGTCGCGCAGCCGCAGGTTGTCGTGGGTGACGCGGCGGCTGCGGGTGAGGAGGTTGAAGGCGAACTGGCGGGGCGGCTGGTCGAGGTAGAGGGCGATGTTCTCGAACCACGCCAGGCTGGCGCGGGCGGCGCGCTGCGTGGAGGCGACGACGGGGCGCCGCTCCTGTTCGTAGGCCTCCAACGCGCCCTCGATCGAGGGCTGTTCCTCCAGACAGGCGGCCAGCGCCAGTGCGTCCTCGACGGCGAGCTTCGTGCCGGAGCCGATGGAGAAGTGGGCGGTGTGGGCGGCGTCGCCCAGCAGCACCACGTTCCCGTGCGACCAGCGTTCGTTGACCACCGTACGGAACGTGGTCCACGCCGACTTGTTGGACCTCAACGGCCGGCCGCCCAGCGCGTCCGCGAAGATCTTGGCGCAGCGCTCGACGGACTCCTGCGGGTCGAGCTCCGCGAACCCGGCCGACTGCCACACCTCCTCACGCATTTCGACGATCACCGTGGAGGCGTCGGGGGCGTAGGGGTAGCCGTGCAGTTGCATCACGCCGTGTTCGGTCTCCGCGATCTCGAAGCGGAAGGCGTCGAAGGCGAAGTCGGCGGCCAGCCAGATGTAGCGGCAGTGGTGTGTGGCCACATGGGGGCGGAACACATGGGCGTAGCACTCGCGGGTGGTGCTGTTCACACCGTCGGCGGCGACGACGAGGTCGTATGTCTCCGCCAGCCAGGCCGGGTAGGGGGCTTCTGTGCGGAAGCGGAGGTCGATGCCGAGGGCGCGGCAGCGGTCGTGGAGGATTTCGAGGAGGCGTTTGCGTTCCAGGGCCGCGAAGCCGTGTCCTGAGGAGGTGTGGCGGGTGCCTCGGTGGGCGATGTCGATGTCGTCCCAGCGGATGAAGTGCTTTTGCAGGGCCTCGTAGACCACCGGGTCGGCGTGTTCGATGCCGCCCAGGGTTTCGTCGGAGAGGACGACGCCGAAGCCGAAGGTGTCGTCGGGGGCGTTGCGTTCCCAGACGGTGATTTCCCGGTTCGGGTCGAGGCGTTTCAGCAGCGCGGCTGCGTAGAGTCCTCCGGGGCCGCCGCCGATGATCGCCACCTGTAGGGGGTGGCCGGACATGTCTGGCGGCTGCGGGCTCGTCGTGGCTGGTCGCGCAGTTCCCCGCGCCCCTTGGGTTGGCACAGTCCCCTCGGTCGAGAACATCGCTACCTCCCCTGCCATTTCGGAGGGCGCTTCTCCTTGAATGCCGTGTGGAACTCTGCGTAGTCCTCGCCGTTCATCAGCAACGCCTGGGTTGAGGCGTCCAGCTCGATCGCCGCCGCCAGTGGCATGTCCAGTTCCGCTGTCAGCAACGCCTTCGTCTGGGCGTAGGCCAGAGCCGGGCCCTCGGCCAGGCGGCGGGCCAGCGCCCCCGCGGCCTCGTCTGCCTGGCCCTCGTCCGTCAGTTCGCTGATCAGGCCGATGCGCTCGGCCTCGGGGGCCCGTACCGGTTCGCCCAGCATCAGCAGGCGGGTCGCGTGGCCGAGGCCGACGACGCGGGGCAGTAGGTAGGCCGCGCCCATGTCGCCGCCCGACAGGCCGACCCTGGTGAACAGGAAGGCGAAGCGGGCGGTGGGGTCGGCGATGCGGAAGTCGGCGGCCAGGGCGAGGACGGCGCCCGCGCCCGCTGCCACGCCGTGCACCGCGGCGATCACCGGGAACGGGCATTCGCGTACGGCCCGGACCACCTGGCCGGTCATCCGGTTGAAGTCGAGGAGCTGGGCGGTGTCCATGGAGAGGGTCGCGCCGATGATCTCGTCCACGTCGCCGCCGGAGCAGAAACCGCGCCCCTCGCCGGTCAGCACCAGGGCGCGGACCGTCCGCTCCCGGGACAGCTCGGCGAGCAGGTCGCGCAGGTCGGCGTAGGCGCCGAAGGTGAGCGCGTTGAGTTTCTCGGGGCGGGCGAGGGTGACGGTGGCGACGCCGTCGGTGAGCTCGACGCGCAGGTGCCGCCAGTCGGAGGTACGGGCGGCCGAGCCGGTGAAGGGACTCATGACGTGGGGCCTCCTCGGGCGACGTTGCCTCACGGGGCGCTGCCCTTCGAAGTTATCACCCTTATGTGACTGTCGTCATGAGGGCGCGATAGAGGCGGCCGGCGCATTAGCTGTTACGGGTAACCGGTCTCTGTCACAGCCGTCACGGAACGGTACGGAACGTCAATAACGCGGTAACGACGGGAGCAGTCGCGCTAGACGGACCGTTGGGACGGGTAAGCCGCCCGATACCGGGGCCGAAGGTCCCGAACGGCGCCCGTCGAGCGGCCCTGCCGGAGGGCGCCGTACCATTCATATGGTTGAAAGCAGGACAGCCTGCTCATGAACGGAACCGCCTTGTACGAACGCTCGCCCGCCTCCGCCTCCTGGCGCATCGCGCTGCCGCACACCGCTGCGGCGGTGCCCGTGGCCCGCGCCCTGGTCCGCACGGCGCTGGCCGAGCTGGAGCACGGGGCCGACTGCGACACCGCGGAACTGCTCACGGCGGAGCTGGTCGCCAACGCCGTGGAGCATGCCACGGGGGACGGCCCGATAGAGCTCGTGGTGGAGCTGCTGCCGTCCGGCTGCCAGGTCGAGGTGCACGACCCCGACCCGGCGCCGCCCGGGAACCTCACCCGTCCGGCCCACGGGGAGCCCGACCCCTGGCAGGAGCACGGCCGCGGCCTGCTCCTCATCCGCGCCCTCAGCTCGTCCTGCGGTCACCGCCCCACCGATTCCGGCAAGGCCGTGTGGTTCCGGCTGCCGGTGATTCCCGCTCAGCGGCATCCGGCGTAGCCCCGGCCGCGGCCGGCCCGGTCAGGCCAGCGTCGCCACCAGCACCGCCTTGATGGTGTGCAGCCGGTTCTCCGCCTCGTCGAAGACGACCGAGTGCGCCGACTCGAAGACCTCGTCCGTGACCTCCAGGGACTCCAGGCCGTGCCGCTCGTGGATCTCACGGCCGACCTTGGTGCCGAGGTCGTGGAAGGCCGGCAGACAGTGCAGGAACTTGACCTCCGGGTTGCCGGTGGCCCGCAGCACGTCCATGGTCACGGCGTACGGCGCGAGCGCGGCGATCCGCTCGTCCCAGACCTCCTTGGGCTCACCCATGGAGACCCAGACGTCGGTGGCGACGAAGTCTGCGCCCAGGACGCCCTCGTCCACGGACTCGGTGAGCGTGATGCGGGCGCCGCTGGCCTCGGCCAGTTTGCGGGCGTGGCCGACGATCTCCTCGGCGGGCCAGTAGGACGCCGGGGCGACGATGCGCACGTCCATGCCGAGGAGGGCGCCGGTGACCAGGTAGGAGTTGCCCATGTTGAAGCGGGCGTCGCCGAGGTAGGCGAAGGCGATCTCCTTGAGCGGCTTGGCGCTGTGCTCGGTCATGGTGAGCACGTCGGCGAGCATCTGGGTGGGGTGCCAGTCGTCGGTGAGCCCGTTGTAGACGGGCACGCCCGCGTGCGCCGCGAGTTCCTCGACGGCGGCCTGGCTGTCACCCCGGTACTCGATCGCGTCGAACATCCGGCCGAGCACCCGCGCGGTGTCCTTCACCGACTCCTTGTGGCCCATCTGTGAGCCCGACGGGTCGAGGTAGGTCGTCGAGGCGCCCTGGTCGGCGGCCGCGACCTCGAACGCGCAGCGGGTGCGCGTCGAGGTCTTCTCAAAGATCAGCGCGATGTTCTTCCGGCTCAGGTGCCGTGTCTCGGTCCCGGCCTTCTTCGCGGCCTTCAGCTCGGCGGACAGCGCGATCAGAGCGAGGAACTCCTCCTCGGTGAAGTCCAGCTCCTTGAGGAAGTGGCGGCCGGCGAGGGCGGTCGGGACTGTCGCCATGGGGGCGCTCCAGAGGTGCGAGAACAAGAACCTTTGGAAGTCTATACGACCGTAGGCATTTCTATACGGCCGCATATTCGACTTCGTGCGGCTCTACACGGCCGCACGTTCGACCGGACAGCTCATGCACCGCGGCCCGCCCCTCCCCCGCCCCAGCTCGCTGCCCGGGATCTCGATCACCTCGATGCCCTGCTTGCGCAGATGCGTGTTGGTGGTGGCGTTCCGCTCGTAGGCGACGACGACGCCGGGCTCGACGGCGAGGACGTTGCAGCCGTCGTCCCACTGCTCGCGCTCGGCCGCGTGCACGTCCTGGGTCGCGGTCAGGACGCGGATCTCGCTGAGCCCCAGCGCGGCGGCGATCGCACGGTGCATGTGCTCCGGGGGATGGTCAGTGACCTTCAGCTCCTTCTCGGCGACGCCCGGTTCGATGGTGTACGAGCGGAGCATGCCGAGCCCCGCGTACTGGGTGAAGGTGTCGCCGTCGACCATCGTCATCACGGTGTCGAGGTGCATGAAGGCCCGCCGCTTGGGCATGTCGAGGGCCACGATCGTCTCGGCCGACCCGGCGGCGAAGAGCTTGTGGGCGAGCATCTCGACGGCCTGCGGGGTCGTCCGCTCGCTCATCCCGATGAGAACGGCGCCGTTGCCGATCACCAGGACGTCGCCGCCCTCGATGGTGGACGGATAGTCGGCCTGACCCTCGGACCAGACGTGGAACGTTTCGTCACGGAACAGCGGGTGATGCCGGTAGATCGCCTCGAAGTGCACGGTCTCCCGCTGCCGGGCCGGCCATCTCATCGCGTTGACGGAGACGCCGTCGTAGATCCAGGCGGAGGTGTCGCGGGTGAAGAGGTGATTGGGGAGGGGGGCGAGGAGGAAGTCGTCGAGGTCCATGACGTGGAAGCGGACGGAGGTCGGCTCCGGGTGCACGTCGAGGAACTCGCGTTTGGTCATCCCGCCGACGAGGAGTTCGGCGAGCTCGCCGGCCGGCAGGGACTCGAAGGCGGCCCGGAGGTGGTCGGTGGCGAGCACCCCGTACTCCTTCTCGTCGAAGACGCGGTCCAGGACGAGCGAACGGGCCACCGGGATCGCCAGCGCCTCGGTCAGCAGGTCGCCGAAGAGATGGACGGCGACACCACGGTCGCGCAGCACATCGGCGAACCCGTCGTGCTCGGCGCGCGCCCGGCGCACCCAGAGGAGGTCGTCGAAGAGAAGCGCGTCCTTGTTACTGGGGGTGAGCCTTTTGAGCTCGAGATCCGGCCGGTGCAGGATGACGCGGCCAAGCCGCCCGGCCTCGGAGTTGACATGGAATCCCATGACTCCATCCTGACCATCGGCGACCGGGTTCACCCCCTGCTCGACCGTTTCTGTTTTGGTCTCCTTGACGAGAACCGGTCGCCGCGCGGACGGGGACGGGAGGGGCCGGGGTGCCGTGCGCGTCCTGTGGGCCCTGGGGCCCACAGGACGGGTCACAGCCGTGGGTCCACCGGCTCCGACTCCAGCGCCAGCACCCCGAACACCGCCTCGTGCACCCGCCACAGCGGCTCGCCCTCCGCCAGCCGGTCCAGCGCCTCGAGGCCCAGTGCGTACTCGCGGATCGCGAGCGAGCGCTTGTGGTTCAGGAAGCGGGAGCGGAGGCGGGCGAGGTTCTCCGGGCGGGTGTACTCGGGGCCGTAGATGATCCGCAGGTACTCACGGCCGCGGCACTTGATGCCGGGCTGCACCAGTCGGCCCTGCGCACTGCGGACCACGGCACCGAGCGGCTTGACGACCATGCCCTCGCCGCCGCGTCCGGTCATCTCCAGCCACCAGTCGACGCCCGCCCGCACCGAGTCGGGGTCGGCGGTGTCGACGTACAGGCGTCGGGTGGTCTGGAGCAGGCCGGTCGTGTCGTGCTCGACGAGCCGGTCGAGCAGGGTGAGCTGCTCGTCGTGCGGCAGGCCGGCGAGGCTGCGGCCGGTGACGGCCAGGATCTGGAACGGGGCCAGGCGGACGCCGTCCAGGCCGTCGGTGGTCCAGCAGTAGCGGCGGTAGGAGTCCGTGAACGCGGCGGCGTCCGCGGCCCGTTCGCGCTGCCGCGTCAGCAGGTCGGTCACCTCCACGCCCCGCGCCGCCGCACCCTCCAGCGCGGCGAGCGCGCCCGGGAACACCGCCCCGGACGCGGCACCCACGGCCGCGTACTGCGACCGCAGCAGCCCTGACGCCTTCAGCGACCACGGCATCAACTCGGCGTCGAGCAGCAGCCAGTCGCCCGCGCCGGAGGCGCTATTGGATGCAGCGAACTCGTCCCAGAGGCCCGCCGCCCCGACGGCCGTACGCAGCCGGCCGAGGATCTCCTCCGTGACGGACGCGTCGTCGAAGAACGGACGGCCGGTACGGGTGTAGAGGGACCCCGTGGGCCCATCCACCCCGAACCGCTTGCGCGCCGCCTCCGCGTCCCGGCACACCAGCGCCACCGCGCGCGAACCCATGTGCTTCTCCTCGCACACGACCCGCGCGACCCCGTCCTCCCGGTACTGGGCGAAGGCCTCGGCGGGGTGCTCCAAGTAGCCCTCGATGTGCGAAGTCGCCGTCGGCGCCATGGTCGGCGGCAGATACGGCAGCAGCCGCGGGTCCACGGCGAAACGGCTCATGACCTCCAGGGCCGCGGCCGCGTTCTCCTCGCGGACGGACACCCGGCCGGCGTGCCGTGTCTCCACGACCCGGCGGCCGTGCACATCGGCGAGGTCGAGCGGCCGTCCGTCGTGTCCGCCGGGCGCCTCGGTCCGCAGCGGCCTGGCCGGTTCGTACCAGACCCGCTCGGCCGGTACGTCGACCAGCTCCCGCTCCGGCCAGCGCAGCGCGGTCAGCTTGCCGCCGAAGACGGCGCCGGTGTCGAGGCAGATGGTGTTGTTGAGCCATGTGGCCTCGGGCACGGGGGTGTGGCCGTACACCACGGCCGCTCGGCCCCGGTAGTCCTCGGCCCACGGGTAGCGCACCGGCAGCCCGAACTCGTCGGTCTCCCCGGTGGTGTCGCCGTAGAGCGCGTGCGAGCGCACCCGCCCGGAGGTGCGGCCGTGGTACTTCTCCGGCAGACCCGCGTGGCAGACGACCAGCCGGCCGCCGTCGAGGACGTAATGGCTGACGAGCCCGTCGATGAACTGTCGTACCTGGGCGCGGAACTCCTCGCTCTCGCCCTCCATCTGCTCGATCGTCTCGGCCAGGCCGTGGGTGTGCTGGACCTTGCGGCCCTTCAGGTGACGGCCGTACTTGTTCTCGTGGTTGCCCGGCACGCACAGCGCGTTGCCGGAGCCGACCATCTTCATCACGCGGCGCAGCACGCCCGGGCTGTCCGGGCCGCGGTCGACGAGGTCGCCGACGTAGACCGCCGTGCGGCCGTCGGGGTGGACGCCGTCGATGTACCCCAACTTGCCGAGCAGCAATTCCAGTTCGGCGGCGCAGCCGTGGATGTCGCCGATGATGTCGAAGGGGCCGGTGAGGTGGGTCAGGTCGTTGAACCGCTTCTCGGTGACGACCGAGGCGCTCTCGACCTCCTCCACGCCCTTGAGGATGTGCACCTTCCGGAAGCCCTCGCGCTCCAAGTGCCGCAGCGAACGGCGGAGTTCGCGGGTGTGCCGCTGGATCACACGGCGCGGCATGTCGGCGCGGTCGCTGCGGACGGCGTTGCGCTCGGCGCACACGTCCTCGGGGACGTCGAGCACGATGGCGATGGGCAGTACGTCGTGCTGCCGGGCCAGCTCGATCAGCTGACGCCGGGCGTCGGACTGCACGCTGGTCGCGTCGACGACCGTGCGCCGGCCGGCGGCGAGGCGCTTGCCCGCGATGTAGTGCAGGACGTCGAAGGCGTCGCGGGTGGCGGACTGGTCGTTCTCGTCGTCGGAGACCAGGCCGCGGCAGAAGTCGGAGGAGATGACCTCGGTCGGCTTGAAGTGGCGGTGGGCGAAGGTGGACTTGCCCGAGCCGGAGGCGCCGACGAGGACGACCAGGGAGAGGTCGGTGACGGGCAGGACCCGTCCCTTGCTTGCTTCCGTCATGCTGCCTTCGCCTCGTTCTCGGTCCTGATCTCGAACACGGCCATCTGCGTGGGCGGCCCCACCTCGGGGTCGTCGGGTCCCACGGGTACGAACTCCACGCCGTACCCGTGCCGTTGGGCGACCGCTTCGGCCCAGGTGCGGAACTCCTCGCGGGTCCACTCGAAGCGGTGGTCGCCGTGCCGGACGTGTCCGGCCGGGAGGGACTCCCAGCGGACGTTGTACTCGACGTTCGGCGTGGTCACGAGGACCGTGCGGGGGCGGGCGGAGCCGAACACCGCGTATTCCAGGGCGGGCAGCCGCGGCAGGTCGAGGTGCTCGACGACCTCGCTGAGCACGGCGGCGTCGTAGCCCTTGAGGCGGTTGTCGGTGTAGGCGAGCGAGCCCTGGAAGAGCTGCACGCGCGAGGCCTGCCGCTCGCCCATGCGGTCCAGCTTCAACCGCCGGGAGGCGATGGTGAGCGCCCGCATCGACACATCGACGCCGACGATCTCGGTGAACCGCGGGTCCTTGAGCAGCGCCTGCACCAACTGGCCCTGTCCACAGCCCAGATCGAGGACCCGGGACGCACCGGACGTGCCGAGCGCGGCGAGGATGGCGTCCCGACGCTGCACGGCGAGCGGCGTGGGCCGCTCCTCCGTCTCGGTCTCCGCCTCGACCGCGTTGTCGATCTCCTCGACCTCGCTGTCGTCCGCCTCGGCCAGCCGCACCAGCTCCAGCCGCTCCATCGCCTGCCGGGTCAGCGACCAACGGCGTGACAGATAACGGCTGGTGATGAGCTTCTGCTCCGGGTGCCGGGGCAGCCAGCCCTCACCCGCCCGCAGCAGCTTGTCGACCTCGTCGGGCGCCACCCAGTAGTGCTTGGCGTCGTCGAGGACGGGCAGCAGGACGTACAGGTGCCGCAGGGCCTCGGCGAGGGTGAGCCCGGAGGACTCCAGCACCAGCCGGACGTACCGCGAGTCGCCCCACTGCGGGAACTCGGCGTCCAGTGCCACGGGTTCGACGGTGACCGTCCACCCGAGCGGCTCGAAGAGGCTTCGTACGAGATCCGGGCCGCCGCGCGCGGGCAGCGCGGGCACCTCGATGCGCAACGGCCGTGCCTGCTGCGGCAGTTCGGGCCGTGCGGTGCAGGTGCCCTTCATCGCGCTGGAGAACACGCCGCTCAGCGCCACGGCGAGCAGCGAGGAGGCCGCGTACGGGCGGTCGTTCACATACTGCGCGAGCGCCGCGTCGGGCGCGCCGCCCCGTCCCTTGCCCTTGCCACGCCGGACCAAGGCCACCGCGTCGACCTCCAGCAGCAGCGCCGCCGTGCAGCGCCGGTCGTCCGCCTCGGGGTAGAGGACGTGCGCCGTGCCGTAGGACGTGGAGAACGCCTGCGCCTTCTCGGGATGCTTGTGCAGCAGGAAGCCGAGGTCGGTGGCGGGTCGTTCCGGGGTGCCTGTGGTGGTGATCGTCAGGAACACGTGGGTTGGCCTCGAATGGTTCTGAAGTGCGGGTATTCGCCCGCGTGGTCCCTGACAACCTACAGACAACCTCCACACGAACTCCTGCGATTTTCGGCGGGGCTGTGACAGGCCTGTGACCGGAGGCGTGGCTTCCATCACAGCCCGACAGGGTGCGGCCCTGATCAACTCGGCGGATGCGCCCCCTCCTCCTGCCCTCGTCCGCCGCCCTTCTGCTGCTGCTCACGGCGTGCGGCACGCAGAACTCCGGCTCATCCGGCGGCGATTCGGCCTCGGCATGTCGGACGGTGGCCCCGGGCGACCCCTCCGGCGCGGAGCAGGACGGGGTGCGGATCATCGGTCCCACCGGCGCCGGATGCCAGGACGTGGCGTACGAGGTCACGAACCGGCAGCGCGAACCCTTCACGTTCACGATCACCTTCGACGACCGCGCGGACACCGGGGCGGTGATCGCGAACGGCCGGGAGACGGTGGCGTCGGTCCCGGCCGGCCGGACGGTGCGGCGCACCCTCACCAGGAGCGACGGAGGCGCGGACCAGGTGGCGATCTCCAAGGTCAGAAGTGTTCCCGCCGACGAGGCCCCGTCCGAGGGCGGCGCGTGCCCGGCGTCGGGGGTGCGGGTGTACGCCGACGAGGGCGATGCCGCGATGGGGCTGCGGGTGGTGGGGCTGCACCTGGAGAACTGCGGGACAGGGGCGACGTATCGACTGGACGGCTACCCGCGGCTCCAGCTGCTCGACGAGGACCACGAGCCCGTCGACGGTGTGCGGATCCTTCGTGGCGGCGCCGCGATCGCCTCCGGCACGGGCCAGGACGAGCCGCCCCGGGCGCTCGTCCTGCGGCCCGGCGAGCGCGCCCGGACCGGGCTGGTGTGGCGCAACACGACCGGCGCCGGCGACCCGGTGAACGCTCCGTACGTACGGATCCGGGCGAAGCCCGGCGCCGCGCCCGTGACGGTGGTCCCGGAACTCGACCTGGGTACGACCGGGCAGCTCGGCGTGGGTGCCTGGCAGCGGGAGGATGCGGCGAGCGGGCCGGCCGCGGGGAGCGACCGGCCCGTGAGCCCGCCCTCGCCGTCGTCCGTACGGCCGTGAGGGCGGCCCGCGACAGGGCTACGACAGCTGGGACTGGACCTGGGAGGAGATCAGGTCCAGGTGGTCCAGGTCGCCGAGGTCGAGGATCTGGAGGTAGAAGCGCCGGGAGCCGGCCTCGGCGTAGCGGCCGATCTTGTCGACGACCTCGTCCGGGGAGCCGGCCAGGCCGTTCGTCTTCAGCTCGTCGACCTCGCGGCCGATCGCGGCGGCACGGCGGGCGATCTCCTGGTCGTCCTTGCCGACGCAGGCGACGAGGGCGTTCGAGTAGGTGATGTCGTCGGCCTTGCGACCGGCCTGCTCGGCGGCGGCACGGACCCGGCCGAACTGGCGCTCGCTGTCCTCGACCGAGGCGAAGGGCATGTTGAACTCGTCGGCGTACTTCGCGGCGAGGCGGGGGGTGCGGGTGGCGCCGTGGCCGCCGATGAGCACGGGGATCTTCGGCTGGGCGGGCTTGGGGAGGGCGGGCGAGTCGGTGAGGTCGTAGTACGTGCCGTGGAAGTCGAAGGTCCGGCCGGCTTCCGTGGCCCAGAGTCCGGTGACGATCTCCAGCTGCTCTTCCAGGCGGCCGAACTTCTCCTTCGGGAACGGGATGCCGTACGCCTTGTGCTCCTCCTCGAACCAGCCCGCGCCCAGGCCCAGTTCGACGCGGCCGCCGGACATCTGGTCGACCTGCGCGACCTGGATGGCGAGCACGCCGGGCAGCCGGAAGGTGCCGGCGGTCATCAGCGTGCCGAGCCGGATGCGCCGGGTCTCACGGGCCAGACCGGCGAGCGTGACCCAGGCGTCCGTGGGGCCGGGGAGGCCGTCGCCGGAGCCCATCTTGAGGTAATGGTCGGAACGGAAGAAGGCGTCGAATCCGAGATCCTCGGTGGCCTTGGCGACCGCGAGGAGGGTGTCATAGCTTGCGCCCTGCTGGGGCTCGGTGAAGATACGCAGATCCATGCATCCATCCTGCATGTTCCTGACCGGTCAACCCCAACGGTCCCCCCGGTCCCTGCCGTCCCCGGTCGGGTGAAATCCGTCAACCCGCCCGTGCAGGGGTTGCCCGGGCCGGTGACCCGCCCTCCGGGTGATCGTTGGCTCGGGCGGAGCCGGACCGCCCGGCGCCCGCACCGGTCTCACCGCCGGGCGCCGCGCCGAGGAGGCCGCCATGTCCGAAGAGTCCATGCCGGGGGGCTCCGCCCAGCCGAAGGGGTTGCTGGAGCAGATGGAGGAGCTGATGGCGGCGTTGAACGCGGACTTGTCGGCCCTGGACGCGGACCTCCAGTCGGCCGGGGGTCCTCGGCCGGCGCCGGCCGAGGACAGCGACGCCGCCTGACCCGCTGAGCGGCTAGCCCGCCTCCCGCTCGGGTAACACCGGGCCCGTGTCCCTGTCCGCCAGTTTTCGGAGCATGTCCAGGACGCGGTCGCGGGATTCGTCGGCGGCGTCGATGGCCTCCATGCACTGCCAGTAGGTGGACTCGTCGTGCGCGGAGGAGGCGAGGCCGACGAGGGCGATGCCCACCTCGCCGAGGAGGCCGCCGAGGTATATCAGGGCCTGGCGGGCGTCGCCCAGTTCGGTGAGCTGGGCGGCGCGCAGGTCGCCGTCGGGGAGGTCGGGGCGGTCCAGGACGCCGCAGCCCCTGCCCGCCAGTTCGGTCAACCCCAGTGCCTCGCCCCGTAGTTCGGGCGGGCCCGAGACCGCGAGGCGGCTGCCTATCGCCTGGGCCAGGGCCTGCGCCTGCCACGCCTCCGCCATCGTTTGCACCGCTTCGTCGCTCCCTGCGAGCGCACGCCTGTTCGTCACGATGAGCCGCACAGCGTCCATGCGCTGCCCCCGTCCGTCCGACGCGCTCCAGGCACGTCCGCCCAACCTCCACTATCCACTACCCAGAGTGAGTGGACGTGAGACGAAAAGCCAGAGGAAGACGGAAATCTTCGGACAACAAATCGGTTAATGACAAGTTTTCAACTACCGAGAGTGAAAACGGAGTTTGCGGCTCAGTCGGGCTCCCATGCGCTTCCCTCCCCTGCCGCCGGGAACCTCTGTTCGTTCCTGTCGATCTTCGCATCCAGCGCGGCCAGCGGATCGATCCCGAGGACCTCGCAGAACTGGAGCAGATACGCGAGCACGTCCGCGACCTCGTCGGTGACGCGGTGCGCGGATTCGGGGTCGTCCATCACGCGGGACGACTCCTCGGGCGTCAACCACTGGAAGATCTCCATGAGTTCGGAGGCCTCCACGCTGAGGGCGGCGACGAGGTTCTTCGGGGTCTGGTACGGCTGCCAGTTCCGCGCGGCGGCGAACTCGGCCAGCCTGCACTGCAGTTTCGCCAGGTCAAGGTCTTCAGTCACGCGTCAAGGTGTACCACCGTGAGCCCGTCCGTCCCCGCGGCCCAGGACGCGTCGCTCACCGCGCCGACCAGTCGGATGTGCCCCCGCTCGCACATCCGGGCCGCCAGCCGCAACAGTTCGCCGCGCTGTCGTGGGTCCAGGGCGTGGTCGAAGCCGTCGGCGAGGACGGTGAGCGTCTGCATGGCCGCGGGCACCTCTCCGGCCGGGTCGACCTCAAGGACGCCGGGCCCGGTGAGCAGGACCAGCGTGAGGGCGAGGTGCCTCAACTCGCCGTCGCCGAGCCGTTCGAGGGCGGTGCGGACACCGTCGCCCCGGTCGAGCACGGCGCGGACCGTGCCGTCGCCGAGCGGTTCGGCGAGGACGTCCGCGACTGGTCCGGCGCATCCGGCGCGCACCGCGGCGACGAGTTGTGCGTGCCGCCGGCCGCACTCGGAGCGGGTGCGCCACAGGACGTCGGCGAGGTTGTCGCAGCCACCGAGGAGCCGGCCGGAGCCGAGGGGCACCGAGCGGCGCATGCGGTCGGGCCGCGGGTAGCAGGCGAAGACGGAACGCAGGGCGACGACCATCTGCTCGGCGGCGGCCAGGACGCGTCGTTGCCCATCCGTCTTGCCCGCCACACGCAGCGGCAGCAGCGCGGTGCCGAGCCGGTCGTCCGGCAGTGGGGCGCGGGTCACGGACGCCGATCCGGCCGTGTACCAGGCGGCCTGTACGGCGCGGCGCCCCGGGTCGCGCAGGGCGGTCTCCAGCAGGACGAGCCCCTCGGCCGTCAACCGCTCGCCCACGATGCGCAGTTCGGGCTCGGCCTGGACGGCGACATCGAGCCGGACCGGCCCCTCGGGACCGTCCGCCGTACACCCGATGCGGAAGCCGCGGCGGCGCTGGGCGTCGGGGCGGGCCCGCTCGGGAACGCACGCGACCGGGTCGGCGAACACCTCACCGAGCTCGGCTCCTCCGCCGAGCCGCGCCAGTGCCTCGTACGCGCGCAGCGCGCTCGTCTTCCCACAGCCGCTCGGGCCGGCGAACAGTGTGAGCGGCCCGAGCGGAAACCCGGCCCGCCGGTGCCCGGCGAACGCCGACAGCCGCAACTCGGTGACGCAGGGCCGGTCCGGACGGGTCCCGCGGGTGGCGGGCGGCGCACAGGACACCAAGGGCGAGGGCGACACGGATGACAGAGGCATATCCGGACCGTAGGACCGCGTCCGTCAGCCGAACCGTTACTCCCTCTTCGGCTTCCTACGATCGGGGGACCGAGGCGGTCTCACGTGCCGCCGACGCCCTCCATCAGCGCGCTCACCTCGGTACCCGGCGGCGTCAACAGGAACACATTGCGGTCGACGCGATGCATCCCGCTCGCCAGGCCGAAGACGACGCCGGTGCTGAAGTCCAGGACGCGCTTGGCGACTTCGTTCTCGGCGCCGGTCAGATCGAGCAGGACCGGGACGCCGGCCATCAGGGTCTCGGCGACCTCGCGTGCGTCGCCGAAGACACTGACCCTGAGGACGACGAAGCGGCGGCGTGGCTCGGTGACCGCTTCCGGTAGCGCGCGATGGTCCACCGCGGACGGCCAGGCGTCGCGGCCACGCAGCGGCACGACCTGGGCGAGCCCTTCCCACTGTTCATCGGTGACGTCGTGACCGTTCACCTGTACCCCCGAACTTGCTCGCCTTCAATGCCTGCACCAGCCAATTCTTACGCCACACCACCCGTTCGGCCCAACCGCGACACGGTCCCGAGTCCAGCACATGACAAGGGTCACTCCGGAACGGATCCTGTCGGGGCGCCCCTTCTTACTGCGCTCACACTGGACTCTTCATCACCGTCGGCACCTCACTCACCGGGCGCGCCTATGGTCCGGTCGCGTGTACCTGGCAGAACGTGGAACTCCAACTCCCCCTCGGCGGACGACAGCACGGACAGGGGCGCAGGCACGGTCAGAGGTGTCCGGGTCCGACTCCCCCGCCCAGTGGCACCGCGTCCTGTCCCTGCTCGCCGACATCAGCCTCTTCATCGGGACGCGCGGGATCTGGACGACGGCGGCCGGGCACCGGCTGGTCGTGGCGGCGGTGATCTCCGTCTGCTACGTCTCGATCCTCGTGTGCGCGGTGCTGGCACTGGTGGTCCGACGGACCCGGGCGCTGGCGCGCGTGGACGCGTGCGTGCTGGCCACGGCGGTGACGCTGACGCTGTGCGCCTATGCCCTGGCGCACGGCGGCTCGGACGAGGCGCTGCTGACCACCCAGGCCGCGAAGGAACTCGTGGCGGGACACGGCGTCTACGGACAGCCGTGGCCTTGGCTCTTCCGCCACGGCGTGGCCCTCACCCCGACGGTCACCGGCGGCTACGACCTCACCTACGGCTATCCCCCACTGGCCCCGTTGCTGACCGCGCCGTTGCTGTGGGTGGGGCACGGCGCCGCGGCGGCCACGCTGCTGAGCACGGGCGCGCTGGTCGTCGCGACCGTGTTGCTGTGGCGGCTGCTGCCCGTGCCGTGGCGGCCGGCGGCGACCATGGTGTGCCTCGGTTTCGGGCTGCTTCCGTCGTACGGCCGGCTCGGCTATCCGGCGATCGTGGCGCTGGCCCTGCTGGTGCCGGTGGTGGTGCGCTGGCCGCGGATCGGGCGGGGCGGGCGGCTCGGGGCGGCCGGGGTGGCTCGGGCCGCGTGTCTGGGGGCGGCGTGCGCGGCGCAGCAACTGCCGTGGTTCCTGGCGCCGTTCCTGCTGGCCGGGATCTTTGCCGTGCGGCGCGGGGAGCTGGGGTCGCGGGCGGCGACGCTGGTGCTGCTCAGGGTGGTCGGGGTCGCCGCCGCCGTATGGCTGCTGATCAACACGTACTTCGTGGTGAGCGAGCCGGGCGCCTGGCTCCGGGGCATCGCGCTGCCGCTGACGCAGGGTGCGGTGCTGCACGGGCAGGGGCTGGTGGACGTCTCGCTGTACTTCACGAACGGCAGCGGCCGACTCGACTGGTACTCCCACGCCAGCCTGCTGCTGGCGGCGGCGCTGCTGGTGCTGTTCGTGCTGTTCGTACGGCGGTTGGGTCCCGCGGCGACCGTGCTGCCGTGGTGTGCCTTCTTTCTCGCGACGCGTTCGCAGGACGGTTACTACCTGCTGATGACCCCGCTGTGGGCGGCGGCCGCGGTGACCGCGCCGGCGTCGGAGTTCGCCGGGGCGTGGCAGCCGCGTGCGCTGTCCGGTCCCGGCCGCCGTCCTGCGCGGATCACCGCGACGGTGCTGCTGCTCGTCCCGGCGCTCGGGAGCGCGCTCTGGGCGGCGACGGGTACGCCGCCGCTGCACATGCGGGTGACCTCGGTGCGGCGGGCCGCGGCCGACACGGTCTCCCTGCTGGGCCTCCGCGTCACCAATACGGGCGGCGTCGCGCTCGCGCCGCACTTCATGCTCACCACGGGCCAGGGCACGCACCCGTTCTGGTCGATCGTGCGGGGTCCCGCCACGCTGCCCGCCCACACCACGGGAGCGTACGAACTCAGGCCTCCCGGCGGGCAGTTCACGCTTCCGGGTCCACGGGTACGGATCCGGCTGCGCGCCTTCACCGCCTCACCGCAGACGTTGTCGAGCGCGGACGTGCGGCTGCGCGCGGACGGTTGACGTCCCGTCAGGCCGCGGCGCGGACGAAGCGGAGCGTGGCGGCGATCGTGGTGAGGCCGCGGATCATGCCCAGCTGGTTCCAGCCCATGCCGAACTGCTCGCGGTTCACGGAGAATTCCGCGTCCAGGGTGAGGGACTCGGCGTCCGAGCCGACCAGACGGGCGGTGAAGGACTGGGGCCGACTGACACCACGTGCGGTCAGCTGGCCGACGACGTGCACCTTGTCGCCGTCGCGGAGTTCGGCGCTGCGGACCGCGAAGGTGATCTCGGGGTGGTTGTCGACGTCGAAGAAGTCGGCGGACCGCAGGTGCTTGTCGCGCTTGACGTTACCGGTGTCCAGGGTGGCGGCGTCCAGGGTCACGGTGCCGATGGCGGATCCGTCGGACCGCACCTCGCCCTGACCCGTGACGGCGGCGAAGGCGCCCTTCACGGTGACCATGCCCCACATCGTCTTGTGCCGGAGGGCGACGGTGGAGGCGGTGGTGTCGAGCTGCCACAGTCCGGTTTCCACGGCGACGGTCATGATCGTTCCCTGCTTTCTGATGCGTGCCCGATACTTCAAATTTGGATGACTTCACGCTAGCCGACTATCCAAATCTGAACAACCCCTCGGTCCAAAAATGGACAACCGGTACACTCGACACCATGGCCGACTCCGACGCACCCACCGCCGACCTGCCCGAATGCCCGTCCGCGCAGGGTGGCGGACTGCTGCCCACGGAGCTGCGCGCCTGGATGGTGCTGCTGGCCGCGACGGGAGCCGTCGAGCAGCGGCTGCGTGCCGTGGTCAAGGAGCGGCTGGATGTCTCGCACGACGAGTTCCTGGTGCTGTGCCTGCTGGCAGAGCAGCCCGAAACGGGCCTGCGCATGACCCGGATCGCCGAACTCCTGGGCCGCCCCAAGACCCGGCTCACCTACCAGATCGCCTGCCTCCAGCACACGGGCCTGGTCACCCGCAGGTCCGTCTGCGGCGACAAGCGCGGCGTCGAGGTCGCCCTCACGGACAAGGCCCGCCGGGTGCTGACGGAGGCCTCCGACGCCCTGGCCGAGACGGTCAAGGAGTCACTGGCCCAGTTCATGGGGCCCGATCAGCGGGAAGCGATGTGCGGCCTTGTGCCCGACCTCATCGAGGAGACGAAGGGGCCCTGACCTCCCGGTCGTCCCCCTGCTCGAAATGGCTGGGCCGGCCGGCGCGGTGGACCAGGCGGCCCTCGCGGGCGGCACGGGCGCGCGGCATGAGGGTCCAGGTGCCGTCGGTGCGGCGCAGGGCCGCCGAATGCCAGGGCGTCGTCCAGGCGTCGGGCGCGTCGAGAAGGCGGATACCGAACTTGGCGGCGCCCGTCGGCTGCGGGTGGATCGACAGGCGTACGGCGCCGGGGTGGTGCTCGGTGATGAGGTCGCCCCAGGCGCGGCTGCGCTGGATGACGCCGTAGGCGCGCCGTCGGCATTCGCGCTGGAGAGCGGAGCGGGTGCCGGGGAAGTCGGCGGTGTCCTCGACGAGGAAGCGGGTGATGCCCCGGTAGAGCGACAGGGCGTGGTCGTCGGCACGGACCTCGGCGCGCAGAGCGTCCACCGTGGGGGCGTAGCAGTCGTGGACGTGGGCGCGTTTCATGTCGTTCGGCAGATCGCCGAGGACATCGCGGAGATCGAACACCGAGAGTCTCTCCAGGCCCAACTGGTCTATCAGCACGCGGAGTTCGTCGGCGTACGCGTCGATGTGCCCGTCCGGTACGCGGATCAGGTCGGCGAAGACATGGCCGTCGGAGCAGATGGTCACGCGGGCGCCGGGTGAGTAGATGCGTTCCGTCGCCTCGCAGAGCGAGTCCAGGAAGCGGAGGGAGAGGCGTTCGCCCTGGTCGGGGAGGTGGCCGAGGACCTTGGCGGGGTTGGGGGACTTGCAGGGGAAGCCGGGGAGGGTGAAGTGGACGGGTGCGCCGGCGCGTACGAAGGCGGAGATCGCGCGGAGTTGGCGGGGGAACGCCTCGGCGGGGGCGTCGGGGGCATCGGTGGCGTCCGTGGTGCGGTGATGCGGGAGCAGCAGGCGCAGGATCGACTTGCTCGTGGTGAGGGTGTCCGGCGCGGTGGTCAACGGCATGGGGAGTCTCCTCGGTCGGTCGTCGGACCGGCGAGGCGTCGGACGCGTCGGTCGTAGCTCACGGGCAGGTGCTGGGTGCCGCGGCCGAGGACGGCCGGGATCCACTCGATCTCGTCGTCCGGGACGGCGAGGTGCAGGCCCGGGAGACGGGCGAGCAAGGTGCCCAGCGCGATCTGGAGTTCGGCGCGGGCGAGGGCCGCGCCGGGGCAGAAGTGGATGCCGTGACCGAAGGCCAGATGAGGGTTGGGCGAGCGGTCCAGGTCGAGGTTGTCGGGGGCCTCGAAACGGCCTGGGTCGCGGTTGGCGGCACACAGGGAGACGATCACCGAGTCGCCGGCCGGGATGCGGGTGCCGTGCAGATCGCTGTCCTCGGCGAAGAAGCGCCAGGTCGTCAGCTCGAAAGCGCTGTCGTATCGCAGCAGCTCCTCTACGGCACGCGGGACGAGGGCGGGGTGGTCGCGCAGACGGACGAGTTGGTCAGGGTGGCGGAGCAGGGCGATCAGGGCGGTGGTGATCTGGTTCGTAACCGGTTCCTGGCCCGCTACCAGCAGCTGGAAGATCATGGAGTCCAGCTCTTCCCGGGACAGCTCGCGGCGGTCGCGGGCGACGACGAGCCGGCTGAGCAGATCATCGTCCCCGTGCTTGTGCTTGTGCTCGCGCTTGTGGGCGACGATCTCGGCGATATAGCTCTGCAAGCCGTGCAGCCGCGCCTCGTACACCGGCCGTCCCGGATCCGTCGGGCCGACCGGCTGGACGACCTTGCCCCAGTCGCGGTCGAAGCGACGCGCCAACTCGACGGGCAGACCGATGACTTCGGCGAGAACCTGGAAGGGGAACTCGGCGGCGAATCCGGTGACCAGGTCGGCGGGGCCGGTCTCCGGCAGACGGTCGACCAGGGCGTCCGCCAACTCCTGGAACCTCGGGCGCAGTTGCTCCACCCGGCGCGGGGTGAACGCGTCCGTCACATGGTGGCGCATCTGGGTGTGCTTCGGCGGGTCCCGGTGGAGAAGGTGCACCTGGAGCTGGGAGTGCTGCGGTTCGGGCATGATCGAGGCGCGGGCCCGCCAGCGGTCGTTGCCCCGGTCGTGGTTCTTGCCGAGCCGGTCGTCGTTGAGGGCCGCGTGGGCGGCGTCGTAACCGGTTACGAGCCAGGCCTGGACTCCGCTGGGGAAGAGCACCGGGTGCACCGGGCCGTCGCCGCGCATGCGCTCGTACAGCGGGTAGGGGTTGCTCTTGTACGGGCAGCCCATGAGCGGGACGGGCTCGGGAAGGGGTTCCTGGACGGGCTCGGACAGGGGTTTCCGGACGGGCTCGGACAGGGGTTTCCGGACGGGCTCGGACAGGGGTTTCCGGACGGGCTCGGAAAGGGGTTCCTGGACGGGCTCGGAAAGGGGTTCCTGGACGGTCATCAGGTGTTCTCCTCAAGGTCCTCAGAGGGCGAGTTCGGGGCGGTGGTGGTCCAGCCACAGGGCGAGGTCCACGACGCGTTCGAGGCGGAGGCGGTGGCCCCACTCCAGGCGGTCGGGCGGGGTGTCGAGGCAGGGCTTGACGCGGGTCTCGTCGGCCAGCCCGCGGACCGACGGCAGGACCTCGCGGGCCATGTCCTGGAGACCGCGGTTGTAGTCGGGGTGGTGGGTGGCCGGGTAGTGGTTCTTGGGCCGGTGCAGCACCGAGTGGGGCGCCAGGCCCGCACCCGCGGCCCGCAGCAGGCTCTTCTCCCGGCCGTCGAAGCTCTTCGACGCCCACGGAGCGCTGAAGGCGTACTCGACGAGCCGGTGATCGCAGTACGGCACCCGCACCTCCAGCCCCTGCGCCATGCTCAACCGGTCCTTGCGGTGCAGGAGTTGGCGCAGCCAGCGGGTCAGCGACAGGTGCTGCATCTCGCGCTGCCGGTGCTCGGTCGTCGTCTCGCCCTCGGCGTGCGGTACGGCGGCGAGCGCGTCGCGATAGGTGTCGGCTCGGAACTCGCCGATGTTCAGGCCGAGTTCCGGGTTGAGCGGCATGGCGGCCTCGTCGCCGGTGACCAGCAGCCAGGGGAAGGTGGGCGCGGCCAGCGCCTTGGGGTTGTGGAACCAGGGGTAACCGCCGAACACCTCGTCCGCCGCCTCACCCGACAGCGCGACGGTCGAGTGCCGCCGTATCTCCCCGAACAGCAGATACAGCGAGGTGTCCATGTCGCCGACACCGATCGGAGAGTCCCGGGCCACGACGACCGCCTTGCGGTGCTCGGGGTCGAGCAGGGTGCGCGGGTCGAGGACGACGGTGGAGTGGTCGGTGCCGATGAAGGCGCCCGCCTCGATGGCGTACGGGGTGTCGTGGCCGGTGCGGAGCACATCGCCCGTGAACCGCTCGGCCTGGTCGCTGTAGTCGACGGCGTACGACCGGATCCGGGCGTCCGGGCCCTCGCGCAGGCGGAGTTCGTCGGCGAGCAGGGCCGTCAGGACGGTGGAGTCGATCCCGCCGGAGAGCAGGCTGCACAGCGGGACGTCGGCTTCGAGCTGACGGCGGGCGGCGGTGCTCACCAGTTCATGTACACGGGCGACGGCCGCGTCCTGACCGTCGGTGTGCCGACCGGCCTCCAACTGCCAGTAACGGCGCGTGCGTACGCCGTCCCGGTCCAGGACGAGTACGCCGCCCGGCTCCACCTCCCGTATACCGGACCAGATCGTCGGGCCCGTGCTGAACAGCAGGCTGTACGCCTCGCGCAGCCCGTCCGCGTCCACGCGCGGACGGATCTCGGGGTGCGCGAACAGCGCCTTGGGCTCGGAGGCGAAGGCCAGGCCGCCGCCGATGTGCGCCCAGAACAGCGGTTTGACACCGAGTCGGTCGCGGATCAGCAGCAGCCGCTGTACCCGTTCGTCCCAGACGGCGAAGGCGAACATGCCGTCGAGATGGTCGGCGACGTCCTCGCCCCATTCGGCGTAGGCGCGCAGCACCACCTCGGTGTCACTGCGGGTGCGGAACTCGTGGCCCAGGTTGCGCAGTTGGGCGCGGAGTTCGTGGTGGTTGTAGACCTCCCCGCTGTAAGTGAGCACCGCTGTCGGCTCGTCGCGCCGGTCCGGCATCGGCTGGACGCCGCCTTCGAGGTCGATCACGGCAAGTCGACGGTGACCGATCGCGGCCCGCTCACCGAGCCAGACGCCACCCGCGTCGGGCCCGCGCGGGGCGAGCGTGGCGGTCATGGCCTCGATGACCGGGGCCTGGGTGCGGGCGTCGGTGTGGAAGGACGCCCAGCCGGTGATTCCGCACATGGGGCTACTCCTGGGTGAGAGGTGTCTCGGGGGGATCGCTGCGGGCGGCTGCGCCGAGTGGGTATGGCGGGCGGGCGCGCGCTGAGCAGATCCGGCGAAGCCCGGTGCACCGCGCCGCGTCTCGGCGGACTGCTGCGGGCGGGCGAGCCGAGCAGGTCCGGCGAAATCCGGTGAGGCACCGCGCCGCGTCTCGGTGGACTGCTGCCGGGGGCGCCCGAGCAGGTCCGGCGAAGCCCGGTGCGGTACCACTCCGTGTCCCGGCGGACCACTGCGGACAGCCACGCCGAGCAGATCTGGTGAACTCCGGTGCGGTACCGCGCCCCGTAAGGGGTGCGGGGAACTGCGCGACCAGCCCCCACCGGCGAGCAGGTTCATCGCCGACCTTCCCGCGGAGCGCTCAGCAGGGGTACGGCGAGGCAGGCGGCGGTCGCGGCGAGTGCGAGGGCTGCCCGGGCGTCGTTGGCTTCGGATCCCGCCAGTCCAAAGGCGGCCGTGGCCAGCGCCGGGCCGAGTGTGAAGCCGAGGGTGCGGGCGAGTTGGACGGCGGAACCGGCGGTGGCGGTGCGGTGCGGCGGGGCGGCGCCCATGACGAGGGCCTGGGTCGGACCGCCGTTCAGGCCCATGCCGACGCCCGCGAGGGCGAGGCGCCAGGCGACGTCGGGCGGTGACCAGCCGTCGCCGAGCGGGACGAGCAGGAGGAGGCCGGCGGCGGTGAGCGCGGCGCCGGTGAGGGCGACCGGGCGGGGGCCGTAGCGGTCGGCGAGGCGTCCGCCCAGGGGTCCGGCGAGGCCCATGCCGAGAGGAAAGGCGAGCACGGTCAGGCCGGTTGTGGTCGCGCTGGCGCCGTCCTCGCGCTGGAGGTGCAGGGCGACGACGTAGTGCATGGCGGCGAATCCGGCGGCGAGTGCGAGCACCGCGCTGTGTGCCCGGAGCAGTCCCGGGACGTGCAGTACGCCGATGAGCGGACGGGCGCCCGGTCCGCGCAGCCACATCCACAGCGGTGGCAGGGCGGCGGGCGCGAGCCACCAGGCGCCGAGGGTCAGCGACAGCAGCAGGAGCGTGACGCCGGTCGCCACCAGGGCCGCGTCCGTCAGGGACCGCCGGTCGGGTGCGGTGAGCCCGCCGTCCCGCGGCAGCGCCCGCCACGCCACCACCAACGCCAGTACACAGAACGGGATCTTGACCAGGAAGATCGCCTGCCAGCCCCAGTGGTCGAGGAGCAGTCCGCCCACCGCCGGTCCGGTCACCGCGCCGAGCGGGCCGAGGGTCGCGGGCACGCTCATCGCGCGGGCCCGCAACTGCGGCCGTACGGAACGGATCGCCAGCACCGGCATCAGCACGAACAGCACCGCGCCGCACGCGCCCTGGACGAACCGGGCGGCGATGAGCCAGCCCGCCGAGGGCGCGGCGGCAGCGAGGGCGCTGAAGAGGGCGAAGCCGGTGGTCGCGGTGAGCAGTGCGGGCCTGAGACCCACGCCGTCCAGCCACCTGCCGACCGGCAACAGGAGGGCGACGACGGGGAGTTGGTAGCCGAGTACGGCCCACTGGGCGGTCGCCGCCGACACGTGGAGACCGTCGGCGATGTCCGCCAGTGCCACGTTGACGATGTTCATGTCGAGCATCGCCACGAAGGACAAGAGGCCCGACACTGCGACCAGAGGCCACTGGTCCTCGCGTGTGCGGCCGGGCTGTGGGTCAGACACCGTTCCCCGTCACTCCCCTCGCGGGCGGGCTGCCGTTCCGTTCGGCGGCCTCGTCCCACAAGTCGGGAGGAAACGGTGGTTAGTTCCTGTACTTGTCCAAAACTCTCGCCTGGTCGGCCTCGGGTGCGCGGTGGTCGAAGGCGATCAGCGGGTCGCCGGTGAGGGGGTGGTCGACCACGGCCGCCCGTACGCCGAACACCTCGGCCATGAGGGCGGGTGTGAGGACGCCTCGGGGCGGGCCGGAGGCGACCACTTCCCCGTCGTGCAGGACGTGCAGGCGGTCGCAGACGGAGGCGGCGGCGTTGAGGTCGTGCAGCGAGACCAGGGTCGTACGGTGGCGCTCGCGCAGCAGGGCGAGGAGTTCGACCTGGTGACGGATGTCGAGGTGATTGGTCGGCTCGTCCAGGACCAGGACGTCCGGGTTCTGCGCGAACGCGCGGGCGAGCAGGACGCGTTGGCGCTCGCCGCCGGACAGGGCGGTGAAGCGGCGGTCGGCGGCCGTCGCCATACCGACGTCGGACAGGGCCTGCGCCACGATGTCCCGGTCGGTGGCGTCCTCGCCCGCGAAGGCCCGCTTGTACGGGGTACGGCCCATCGCGACCACCTCGCGGACGGTCAGCTCGAAGTCGCCGCCGCGCTCCTGCGGGAGGGCGGCGACATGACGGGCCGACTGGACGGGCGTGAGCGTGCGCAGGTCGGTGCCGTCGAGCAGGACCCGGCCGGCGGTGGGCTTCAGGTGTCGGTAGACGGTGCGCAGGAGCGTGGACTTGCCGCTGCCGTTCGGGCCGACGAGGCCGGTGACCTCGCCCTCGGCGGCGATGAGATGGGCCCCGGAGACGACCGTACGGCCCGAGTAGGCGACGTGCAGGTCCTCGATGTCGATCCTCAAGTGCCGCTCCCCCGTTGCCGATCCACGGTCTTGTCCATCAACTGCCGTTCCCCAAGCGCCGGTCGAGCAGGTACAAGAGGGCCGGTGCGCCGAGCAGCGAGGTCACCACGCCCACCGGCAGCTCCTGCGTGTCCATCGCGACCCGGCAGACGAGGTCGACGACCACCAGAAGCAGTGCGCCGAACAGCGCCGAGACCGGGAGGAGTCGGCGGTGGTCGCCGCCGACGAGGAGCCGGCAGGCGTGCGGCACCATCAGGGCGACGAAGGCGATCGCGCCGGAGACGGCGACGAGGACGCCGGTGAGGACGCTGGTCACGGTGAACAGCTCCCGGCGCAGGCGGGTGACGTCGACGCCGAGTCCGGCCGCCGTCTCGTCGCCCATGAGCAGCGCGTTCAGGCCGCGGGCGCGCCCCTGGAGGCACACCAGGGCCACCGGCACCGCGAGGGCGGGCACCGCCAGCAGCTGCCAACTCGCCCCGCTGAGGCTGCCCATGAGCCAGAACAGCACGCTGTGGGTCTGCTGCTCGTCCCCGGCCTGGAGGACGAGGTAACTGGTGAAGCCGGACAGGAACTGCCCGATCGCCACCCCGGCCAGCACCAGCCGCAACGGCGCGAATCCCCCGCCGCGCCGGGCCACCGTCCACACCAGGGCGAAGGTGGCCAGGGCGCCGACGAAGGCCGCGCCGGACAGGCCCAGTCCGAGCGCTCCCCCGGCGCTGACGCCGAGCACGATCGCGGCGACGGCGCCGAGGGAGGCTCCGTTGGAGATGCCGAGCAGATAGGGATCGGCCAGTGGATTGCGTACGAGGGCCTGGACCGCCGTACCGACGACGCCGAGCCCGGCGCCGACGAGCGCGGCCAACAGGGCGCGGGGAAGGCGCAGTTGCCACACGATGAGGTCGTCGGTGCCTGGGCGGGGTGCCTCACCGGACAGCCGCCGCCCGACGACCGCCCACACCTCGGCGGGCGGGATGGAGGTCGAGCCCCAGGACACGGCGACCGTCAGCGCGAGAAGCAGGGCCACGCCGAGCGCGGCGGCCAGCGGGCCGGCCGGGACGCGGGCCCGGGTCGCGGGTTCCGTTGCCCGGCTGGGCAGCACGGAGGTCACGGCTGGTCGACCTTGCCCGGGTGGAGCGTCCGGGCGATCTCCTCGACCGTGTCGGCGTTCTCCACCCCGGCGATGGTGGTCTGCTCGGAACCGATGCGCAGGAAGTGGCCTTCCTCGACGGCCGCCAGACCCTTCGTTGCCGCGTTGCCCTTGAGCCACTTCTCGGCCTCGTCGAAGGCCTTGTCGTTGGCCTCGGCGCTTCCCCGGTCCCGGACCCCCAGTTGGATCCAGTCCGGGTTCTTCGCGATGACGTCCTCCCAGCCGACCTGCTTGAAGTCGCCGTCGCAGTCTGCGAAGGCGTTGCGGGCACCGGCCAGGGTGATCACGGCGTTGGCGATCTGGCGGTTGCAGACGACGGTGGGCTGCTTGGTGCCGGCGTCGTAGTCGAAGAAGAAGTACGTCGGCCGCCGGCTCTCGGGTGTGTCACCGACGGCCTCCTGGACGGCGTCCACCTTGTCCTTCATCTCGGCGACGAGTTTCCGCGCCTCGGCGCCCGTGCCGGTGACCTTGCCGAGCGACGTGACGTCGTCCTCGACGGCGGCCAGGTCGGTAACCGGATTCTCGCCCTGGGCGGCGCAGGCGGTGGACTTGAGGTAGATGTGCTTGATACCGGCCGCCTTGAACTCCTCCTCCGTCGGCGCGTCGCCCATCCCGCCGCCCATGCCCTCCATGGACGCGAAGGTGTCGATATAGACGTCCGCACCGGAGCCGAGCAGCTTCTCCTTCGGGATGACGGTGTCGCTGAGCACGGTGACCTTCTGCGCCTGCCCGTCGAGTTCAGCGGGCAGGGTGCCCTTGCCGGGCGGGAAACCGGTACCGATCACTTTGTCGCCGGCACCGAGCCGGAGCAGCAGCTCCAGGCTGGACGCGTTACTGGTGACGATCTTCTCCGGGGTGGTCGAGAACGTCGTCCTGGCACCCACGCAGTCGGTGACGGACACCGGCTCGGCGGCGGCACCGGCCGCGCTCTCGTCCGCCGAGTCCGACCCCGTACCCCCGCAGCCCGCCACGAACAGACCACCGAGCACAGCGGCCGCCGCACCGCACCACACACGAGAACGCATCGAAAATCTCCCCGATCCACTTGGCACACGGGCGAACGTCCTTCACCCGGTGCAGTAGTCGGGGCGGGGGGTGGGTGAGTTCCCGGGGCGTGGACGGTTGGGGACCGTCGGGGACGGCGAGGTGGCCCGAGCGGTCGCGACGGTCGCGGGCGTGCGCAGACAGGCGCGAGGGTCAAGGAGCTGGGTCGGGCGCAGGCAAGCGCGGGCCGTCGGGGTGGCCCGGGCGGTCGGGTCGGGCACGGGAGTCGGAGACGATCGCCATGCGGTCGGGGAAGGTCGCGGGGCGGTCGGGGTGGTGGCCCGAGGGTCGGAGACGATCGCGTGCCGTCGAGGACGGTCGAGGTGACCCGAGCAGTCGAGGACGGTCAAGGTGGCCCGAGCAGTCGAGGGCGATCGCGAGCGCGCGGGCCGTCGCAAGCGCGCGGGCGGCCGCGGGGAGGAGGTCGGCGGCAAGTGTCGCCGACCCCCTCCCGCCGGGCGCATCTCGGACCTACGCCGCCAGTAGCGCGGCGGACTCCGGCTGCGGCCCGGCCGTTTCCGCCTCCGCCTCCGCCTCCGCCAGCAACTCCATCAGCGTCGCCCGGGCGCGAGCCACACGTGAGCGGACCGTCCCCACGGGGCAGTCGCTCACCTCGGCCGCCTCCGCGTACGGCAGGCCGAGCAGCTGGGTGAGGATGAAGGCCTCGCGGCGCTCGTCCGGCAGTGTGGCCAACAGGTCGAGCAGGGCGACGCCGTCGTCGAAGCCGGGCAGATCTCGCGGCTGGGCGAGCTCGATGGCCAGCTGCCAGTCCGGTACGTCGGACAGACGCGGCCGGGCGGCGGCGTACCGATAGCCGTCGATCACCGCGCGCCGGGCGATGGACAGCAGCCAGGCGCGGGCCGAGGAACGGCCCTCGAAGCGGTGCAGGCTGCCGAGGGCCCGTAGGAACGTGTCCTGCGCCAGGTCGTCGACGGCCTGTGGGTCGGCGCAGAGATGGGCGACGTAGCGCAGGACGTCGCGGTGCAGCGCGCGGACGAACTGCTCGACGGCGTCCGCGTCCCCGCCGCGGGCGGCGAGCGC
The DNA here is from genome assembly GCF_044593495.1 of Streptomyces sp. NPDC051963. NCBI lineage: Bacteria > Bacillati > Actinomycetota > Actinomycetes > Kitasatosporales > Streptomycetaceae > Streptomyces > Streptomyces sp. NPDC051963. Next base: position 720,847 of record NZ_JBIUCC010000004.1, read on the forward strand.
CCAGGCGGTTATCGAGTCGTCGCGAGATGCTTGATCAATTACTTCCGTTCTGCCGTTCTTGTCGCGCAAGTACGGCAGGGCAGGAGTGATCACCTGGTGTCCTTCCCGGTCATCCGGAATCGGACCGACGGCGCACGCGGGTGCGGCGGTCCGGTCAGTGGGGAGACGGCCGTACGACGTGTGCGCGGGCGTGAGTCACTGGCTCACGACGCCTTCGTGGACGTACGGCCGAGGCCCGAGGCGCGCACGGGCGGCCTCGGGTTACCGGCTGTCTTCAGACGACAGCGGTCCCCAGGGGCGGACCCCGAGAGGTGATCGCATGGACGAGAAGGAGCAGCCGCGGCGCCCGCTCCGAGCGCCGACGGCGCACGACGAGGCGGGGGCGGTGCGGCGGGGTCGGCAGCGCGAGCAGCAAGCGCAGGGGAGCCGCGAGCCATCCGGCCACGGCGCGCAGGATGCGGAAGGCGGCGCGTTCGCCGTACGCCAGCCACAGGCCGCTCAGCAAGGCGGCGAGGAGGTGGGCGGCGAGCATGCCGAAGGACGACGAGCCGCCCATCGACATGGAAGCCAGGGAGGACATCGCCGACATGGAGTCCGAGGCCGTTTGTCCCATGTGATCCATATGGCTCATGTCCATATGGGCCATGCCCATGGAGTCCATGGAGTCCATAGGCACCGAACCCGTATGCGCCGAGCCCATGTGCGCGGAGCCCATGTGCGCAGAACCCATGTCCATGTCCGAGTTCATGGACGTCGAGCCGTTCGCCATCCCCGCCTGCGCGTACGAGAACACCTGGTGCAGGGCGGTCTGGGCGATGACCACGACGGCCACGACGAGGGCGAGGCCGCGTTCACGGCCCGCCAGGCACCAGCCGACGACGCCCGTGCCGGCCGCGCCCGCAAGCAGTGTCCAGGCGGGTACCTGGGTGCCGGACATCAGGACGTGGCCCAGGGCGGCGAGCACCACACAGACGGCCGCGAACACCGCGGCCCGTACTGTGCGAGAACACCACCCTGCTGTCATGGCGACACATCCTCGCATCCTGACGTCGGCCGTCACGCGTGGGTACGGAATTCCACCCCGCACCGCACTCAACTCACGACGTGTGATCCACGCCACGACAACCCTCGGGAACTTACCGGGAGTCGACTCCGACGTCTGTACCAAGAACGTTAATTGCAGCGAACGCGGCCCTCACGGAACGCGAGGCTCACGTGCCAGGCCGGACCACCACGGCAGGGACATGCACCGGGTCGCTGTGCCGGAAGTGCAGCGTGAACGCCACGAGGTCGCCGGTCCGCCAGTCGGCGCCCGCCCGCAGGATCGCGTCGACTCCTTGCGGCGACATCGACAGCTCGCCGCCCGCGGGCACGGCGGCGGACTCCACGCTCACGGCGTAGGCGGCCGCGCCGCTCGTCATACGGTGACTGCTGAGCATGATCTCCCCGCGGACGTCCTCAGAGGTGACCGCGGTCAGCCGGTCGTCCGCGCCGCCGGAGTTGGAGATGTCGAAGAAGGCCGCGGTCTCCGTGGTGTCGCCGTACGGCAGGAACACGCGCGCGTTCGAGACGTCGATGCGGGGCGGGGTTCCCGCATTTCCGGCACTCACCCAGGTCGTGAGTCCGCCCAGCGCGACGCTGCATACGGCGACGGGGACCAGGGCGGCCAGCAGGGTGTCGGTGAGACGGCGGCGGGTGGGGCGCCAGGGGTGGTGGGTCGGGGTCATCGCGTACGGCCTCCTGCTCGCTTCGGCTGCCAGGCCCGCAACCGCAGACTGTTCCCCACCACCAGCACCGAGCTGAGCGACATGGCCACCGCGGCGAACATCGGGTTGAGGAGACCCACCATGGCGAGCGGCAGCGTCACCACGTTGTAGCCGAAGGCCCAGACGAGGTTGGCGCGGATCGTGCCCAGGGTGCGGCGGGCCAGGAGGATCGCGTCGGCCAGGGCGTCGATGTCGCCGCGCACGAGCGTCACGTCGGCTGCCCCGGCGGCCACGTCCGTGCCGGTGCCCATGGCGATGCCGAGGTCGGCTCCGGCGAGCGCAGCGGCGTCGTTCACACCGTCGCCGACGACCGCGACGCGTTCACCGCGCTCCCTCGACTCCCGTACGAGGTCGGCCTTGTCCTCGGGTGTGCAGCGGGCGTGCACCTCCTGGATGCCCAGCTCGGCGGCGACGGCCCGGGCGGCCTCCTCCCGGTCGCCGGTCGCCAGGATCGGACGTACGCCCAGGCGCCGCAGCCGGTGGACGGCTCGATAGCTGCCGGGGCGGACGACGTCCCCGAGTTCGATGAGAGCCTGGGCGACGCCGTCCACCCGGACCAGGACCGGCGTGTGCGCGGCGGCCTCCGCGACGGGCAGCGCATTGGCCAGCGCGGCGGGCAACTCCTCGTCGGGGGCGAGGACTTCGACGAGCCGCCCCTCGACCCGGCCGCGCACGCCGGACCCGGCCTCGGCCCGGAAGTCGCTCACGTCGGGCAACGGCCGCTCCGGCAGCGCCCGTTGAACATGAACCGCGATGGCCCGGCCGATCGGGTGCTCCGAGCCCTGCTCGACCGCGCCGGCCAGTCGCAGCACGGCCTCGCGGCCGAGGCCGCCCGGCACGGCGGTGACACGGGCGACGGTCATGTGGCCGGAGGTGAGGGTGCCGGTCTTGTCGAGGACGACAGTGTCGATGTGCCGCAGCCCTTCCAGCGCCCGCGGTCCGCGGACCAGGACGCCGAGCTGAGCGCCCCGGCCGGTGGCGGCCATCAGTGCGGTCGGCGTGGCCAGGCCCAGCGCGCACGGACAGGCCACGACGAGTACGGCCACGCACGCGGTGATCGCCGCCTGCGGATCGGCCCCGGCGCCGAGCCAGAAGCCGAGCGTCGTGACGGCGAGCGCGAGCACGACGGGGACGAAGACGCCCGCGACCGCGTCGGCCAGCCGCTGTGCCCGCGCCTTGCCTGCCTGAGCCTCCGTCACCAGCCGGGTGATACGGGCGAGTTGTGTGTCGGCGCCGACCGCTTCGGCCCGCACGAGCAGCAGTCCGCCGGCGTTGACGGCCCCGCCGACCACCGCCGCGCCCGGCTGCACCTCGACCGGCTCGCTCTCCCCGGTGACCAGGGACAGGTCCACCGCGGAACTGCCCTCCACTACCTCGCCGTCGGTGGCCACCCGTTCCCCGGGCCGCACCAAGAAGACCTGGCCGACCCGCAACTCGCCCATGGGCACAAGGCGTTCGCGGCCGTCCGCGCGCACCGAGACGTCCTTGACCGTCAGCGCGGCCAGCGACCGCAGCGCCGCTCCCGTCCCGTGCCGCGCCCGCGCCTCCAGGGAGCGACCCGCCAGCACGAACAGCGGTACGCCGACGGCCGCTTCGAGGTAGATGTGCGCCACGCCGTCGGAGGCGGAGGACAGCAGACTGAACGGCATCCGCATCCCCGGATCGCCGGCGCCGCCGAGGAAGAGCGCGTACGCCGACCAGGCGAAGGACGCCACGACGCCGAGCGACACCAGCGTGTCCATGGTCGCCGCCGAGTGCCGCAGCCCGCGCACCGCCCGGACATGGAACGGCCATGCACCCCAGACGGCGACCGGTGCGGCCAGGACGAAGCACAGCCACTGCCAGTTGCGGAACTGGAGCGCCGGCACCATCGACAGCACGAGCACGGGTACCGCGAGCAGCGCGGTGACCGCCAACTGCCGTACGTCGTCGGGGAGTCCGCCGGCTTCCGGCTCCTCCCGGCGCTCCTTCCGGCGCTCCTTCTCGGGCTCGGGCAGCGCGGCCGTGTACCCGGCCTTCTCCACGGTCGCGACCAGCTCCTCGGGCCGCACGGACGCCGGGTGGCTCACCCGGGCCCGGCCGGTGGCGAGATTGACGGTCGCCGTGACGCCGTCGAGCCTGGCGAGCTTCTTCTCGACGCGGTTCACACAGGCCGCGCAGGTCATGCCGCCGACGGCGAGGTCGGTGGACACCATGGTCGCGTCAGCCATCGTGCCCGCCCCCGTGCGTCGTACCGTCGCCTTCACCGTCTCCGTCGTCGTCGGATGTGGTTCCGGGGGCGTGTATGCCGGGTGCCACCGGTCCGGCGGTGGCGCCGACGGCGTACGACACTGCGAACAGCAGGGCCAGGAGCAGGAGGAATCCGCAGAGCGCGGGCGGGGGCAGCAGCTTGCGCGGCGTCGCGCCCGCGCCGGTGGGGAGTCGTCGGGAGTCGTCCATCACCTTCAGCAGTCGGGTCCGGTGGGCTCCGGGTTCCCGGGCGGTTATGTGGCCCGCGTCACTGCCCGGCCGCCTCCCGCTCGATCCGCTCGAACTGGGCCCCCATCGCCTCGGCCAGCGCGTTGGCGGCGGACAGCGGGCGGACCATGACGGTGAACTCGTCGATCCGCCCGTCCTCGTCGAAGTGCAGGAAGTCGCAGCCCTGGAGCTGCTTGCCGCCGACGGCGGCGGTGAACACCAGCGCGTGGTCGCGGCCGTCGGGGTTGGCGATCTCACGGACGTACGTGAAGTCCTCGAAGACGCGGAGGACGGCGCGCAGGATCGCGCCGGTGATCGCCTTGCCGGTGTACGGCTTGAAGACGACGGGGCTGGTGAACACGACGTCATCGGCCAGCAGCGACTCCACGGCTGCGGCGTCGCGGTTCTCGACGGCCTTGCGGAAGGGGTGCACGAGATCACCTCACAGTGACTATTTACTACCTACTCAACAAGTTGAATAAGCATATCGGGTACCGCTGTGGTGCCATCGGGTTTCCTATACCCGACATTGGATTCCTCATTGGATCCCTATGGCGGGCCCGCCCTACGGTGGATCCATGTCAAAAATCCTTTTCGTACTGACCGGCACCGACCACTGGACGCTCGCCGACGGCACCCGCCACCCGACCGGCTTCTGGGCCGAGGAGGCCGTCGCCCCGTACGAGGCGTTCAAGGCCGCCGGTCACGAGATCGTGGTCGCCACCCCCGGCGGCGTCGTGCCGACGGTCGACCGGGCCAGCCTGGCGCCCGAGTTCAACGGGGGCCAGGAAGGCGCCGACCGAGTGGCGGCCGCGCTCGCCTCGCTCACCGAGCTTCAGCAGCCCGTCAAGCTGGAGGAGGTCCGGCTCGACGACTACGACGCCGTCTTCTACCCGGGCGGTCACGGCCCGATGGAGGACCTCGCCGTCGACGCCGTCTCCGGCCGGCTGCTGATCGAGTCCCTCGACTCCGGCAAGCCGCTCGGCGTGGTCTGCCACGGCCCGGCGTCGATGCTGGCCGCCGTCCGGGCCGACGGCGGCAACGCCTTCGCGGGCTACCGGGTCGCGGCCTTCACCAACACCGAGGAGACGCAGTCCGGGTTCGCCGACAAGGCGAAGTGGCTGCTGGAGACCCGGCTCGTCGAGGCGGGCGTGGACGTCCAGGTCGGTGAGCCCTGGGTGCCGCACGTGGTCGTCGACCGCAATCTGGTCACCGGCCAGAACCCGGCCTCCGCCGCCCCGCTCGCCACCGAGCTGCTGAAGAAGCTGGCCTGAGCGAGCAGGGTCGCAAGCCATAGCGAAGAGCTAGGCTCGCCGCCATGAGGCATCAGGATTCCAATGGCCCCCACGGGTCCCGCGAGCCCCGGGACCCGGACGGGGCGCCGCACTCCCCGCCCCCGCCCTTGGACCTGAACCTCGTCCGTACGTTCCTCGCCGTCTACCGCTCCGGTTCGTTCACCGCCGCCGCCCAGCTGCTCGGCATCTCGCAGCCCACGGTGACCACCCAGGTCAGGGCCCTGGAACGGCAGTCGCAGCGCGAGCTGTTCGCCCGGCTGCCGCGCGGGGTCGCGCCGACGCCGTACGCCCATGACCTGGCGACCAGGATCGCGGGCCCGCTGGACGCGCTGCTGGCCGCGGCCGGACACGACCCGGCGGAGGCCTCGGCCACCGCCCCGGTCCATCTGGCCGGTCCCGCCGAACTCCTCTGTGTCCGGGTACTGCCCGCGCTGGCGCCGCTCATCGCGGACGGCGTGCAGGTGCGGATCACGCCCGGCCTGACCGACCCGCTCCTCGACGAACTGCGGTCCGGCCGCCACGACCTGGTCATCGCGACCGCTCGTCCACGCGGCCGGACGCTGGCCGCGGTGCCTCTGCTGGACGAGGAGTTCGTCCTCGTCGCCGCCCCGAAGTGGGCCGAGCACCTCGCCGGACGCCTCGCCACGGAGGGCCCCGGCGTCCTGCACTCCGTCCCGCTGCTCACCTACGCCGAGGACCTGCCCATCGTCCGCCGCTACTGGCGCCATGTCTTCGAGCAGCGCCTGAACTGCCGTGCCGCCGTCACCATGCCCGATCTGCGGGGCGTCCTGGCGGCGGCGACGGCGGGCGCCGGCTTCACGGTCCTGCCCCGCTATCTCTGCGCGGCCGAACTCGCCGCCGGCGCCCTGGTCCTGCTCCACGAGACGGACGATCCGCCGATCAACACCGGGTATCTCGTCCAGCGCCCGGGGGCACCGGAGAACCCTGACGTCGCCCGGGTTCGGGAGCGGCTGCTGGCGCTGGGGCCCACGTGGTGATGTTCAAGGCCGGTCGTCGAGGGGCCGTCGCAGGCAGGACGCGACGACCACGAAGGGCCACAGGGCCTGCATGGACGTCACAAGACGTTCGGCCACCCCGATGGCACCGTTCTGCTGCTGCATCTCGATCACGAACCAGAGGGCGGAGACGACCATCAGAACGGTCGCCGCGATCGAGGGCGCCGGTCTGAGTCCCCACGGTGGGACTCCGCGGCGAACGGCGGCCAGCACCGGCCACACCGCCAGGAGCGTGAAGCCGACCACCACAGCCGAACCGTGCCGCAGGGACCCCCCGCTGGTCGGCGGCGGCACCAGTGCCACCACCACCGCCGCCACTCCTCCTGCGCCCAGCGCCAGGCGCCCGGCGAACGAGGCCGGCCGCAGGCCCCAGGCGGTCGTGAAATGGCAGATACCCAGCGCGAACAGCGCTCCGCTCATCACCCAGAACCCTGCCGAGCCGTAGGCCGCCAGCACGCTGATCGTCTGGTGGGCGGGGTCGTAGGCGGGCCCTTCGAGCCGTGCCGCGACCGTCCAGCCTCCGATGAGGAGGACCGGCGCGCACCCCGACGAAAGCAAGGCCCACCAAGGAACAAGTCGCATCAAGACACCGTAAAACGCCCCTTCCTTTGCGCCTCGCATACACGCAGGCGACGCGGACACCGGGGCCGTTCAGACCGTGTGGCCCGAGACGGGGTACGGGACGAAGGTGCTGGTGTTCTGGTCGATCCGCAGGGAATGCCCGAGGGGCGGCGCGGCCCGCTGGGGGCATGCGAGGCGTTCGCAGACGCGGCAGCCCATACCGATGGGGGTGGCGGCCGAGGCGTTGGCGAGGTCGAGGCCGTCCGAGTAGACGAGCCGGTGGGCGTGGCGGATCTCGCAGCCCAGGCCGATGGCGTACGTCTTGCCGGGCCGGCCCCAGCCGCCGCGGTGCCGGGTGACCGCGCGGGCGGTCCACAAGTAGCGCTGCCCGTCGGGCATTTCGGCGATCTGGACGTGGATACGGCCGGGCGCGGCGAACGCCTCGTAGACATTCCAGAGGGGGCAGGTTCCGCCGGCCCGGGAGAAGTGGAAGCCCGTGGCGGACTGCCGCTTGGACATGTTGCCGGCCCGGTCGACGCGGACGAACGAGAAGGGCACGCCGCGCAGTCGAGGCCGTTGGAGGGTGCTGAGGCGGTGGCAGACGGTCTCGTAGCCGAGGCCGTAGCGGTCGGTGAGGCGGTCGATGTCGTAGCGGAACTCCTCGGCGGCCGCGTGGAAGGCGGTGTACGGCAGGATCAGCGCGGCGGCGAAGTAGTTGGCGACGCCGATGCGGGCAAGGGCGTGGGTGGGTGAGCCGGGCGGGAAGTCCTCGGCGGCCTGGCGGTCGAGGTCGTCGCCGTGTTCGAGGAGGGCGAGCTGGGTCGCCAGACGGAAGGCGCGTCGGCCGGGGCGCAGACGGGTGGACAGATGGAGGGTGCGGGTCGCCACGTCGTAGCGGTGCAGCGCCTCGCCGTCCTCGGCGGCGACGCGGACACCGTGGGCGTCGGCCAGTCTCGCCGTGAGGGCACCGACGACCTCGCCCGGCCGGATGCCTATCTCGTCGGCGAGGCGTTCGGCCGCGCGGTCGGTGTCGTGCAGGTAGTTCTGGCGGCGGTAGAAGAAGTCCCGGATCTCCTCATGGGGTGAGGACGCCGTCCCGCGATCGCCGTCACGACCGTCCGTGGCTCCGGCGAGCCGCTCGGACAACTGGTCGTTGCGCCGACCCAGGTCCAGCAGCACCCGCGCCACCGCGGGCATCCGGGAGGCCAGCTCGGCGAGGTCGGACGCCGACACCCTGGACTCGGTGATCTCCCCCGCCAGCGCCTCACGCAGGTCCGCCACCAGCCGGGTCGTGTCCCGCTCGGAGAAGAAGCCGGCGTCGACACCGAAGGCCTCGGTCAGGCGCAGCAGGACGGGCACGGTCAGGGGCCGGGAGTCGTGCTCCATCTGGTTCAGATAGCTCGGTGAGATGCCCAGGGTCCGGGCGAGTTCCGCCTGGCTCATCCGGCGCTCCTCGCGCAGGCGCCGCAGCCGCGCACCCGCATACGTCTTGCTCACCGCGCCTCCTCCGTGGTCCGGGTCGTGAGCAGCGTACGCGAGTGGGTGGCACTCAGTGCCACCACCAGAGCGGCCCAGCGCTGTTCGGGATCGGCGAACGCGACGGACCGAGGAGAGCGACGGTCACCCGGAGCCGCCGAGCCGATTGATGTCCTCGTTGTCGAGCACCTTCGGCCCCGCACCCTGCTGCCCGACGACGGCGAGCATCGCGCACCCGAGGTGCTCGGTCGTCGTGGTGTGGCGTGGGGCGAGGCGTCGCAGGAGGGGGAAGGCCCAGGAGATCAGCCGGTACATCACGCGGTAGCTGCCCGTCCGGGACACCTCGCCGTGACGGGGCTGAATGAAGCCGGGGCGGAACATGTAGGCGTGGAAGTCCATCGCCAGCAGCGCGTTCTCGGTACGCCCCTTGACCCGGGCCCACATCGCGCGGCCCTTCTCCGTGCTGTCGGTGCCCTGGCCGGAGACATAGACGAAGGTCAGGTCGGGGTTTCCGGCGCCGACCACCTGGGCCGCGGCCAGCGTGTAGTCGAACGTGACGCGGGTGTACTCCGCTTCGCCGCGGCCGGTCGACGACACGCCCAGGCAGTAGAAGCAGGCGTCCAGGCCGGTCAGTTCGTCCTGGATCGCCGTGAAGTCGGTGAAGTCGGCGTGGACGACTTCACGGACCTTCGGATGGGTCACGTTCAGGGGGCTGCGTACGACCAGCAGGACGTCGGTGACGCCGTCGTCCAGCAGACAGGCGCGCAGGACGCCCTGTCCGACCATGCCGGAGGCGCCGAAGATGACCACACGCATGTCTGCTCCTGGGGAGGGTTACGGAGGGGGCTGAGGGGTCAGATACCCGCGCGGGTGAGGGTCCCGGCGATGAGGGTGGTCAGGGTTTCCTGGAGGGCCGGGACGAAGTCCATCCGGTGTGCGGCCAGGGAGGGGTCGTCCCGGTAGACGGTGAGCATGGCCTCCGAGGGGCGGGTATGGGTCCACACCGCCCCGGCCACCATGATCATCTGGGCGCACAACTGCTCGGCGTGCTCGCCGAGTTCGGGCAGGTGGACGCGGGCCAGTGCGGCGAGGTCGGCGACGTTGCCGAGGGCGGCCTTCTTGTAGCGGGCGGCGACCTCGGGTGAGACGTTGTGCTCCAGCACACCGGCCTGGGCGCTGAGCAGGTCGCACAGCATCCGCCGGTCCGCGAGGGTGCGGGTGAGCGTGGCCGCGAACCGCTCGCCCCGGTCGGCTGTCGACGCATCGGCGTCGATGGCGGCGTCCAGGCGCTCCGGCAGCTCCGCGTCCCACTCCTTCCAGGCGAGGTCGAGGAGCTCCAGCAGGATCGCTTCCCGGGACTCGAAGTAGCGGAGCACGTTCGACTTGGCCAGCCCGACCCGGCGGCTCAACTCGTTGAGGCTGACCGCGTTCACCGGCATCTCGTCGAGCATCGCGCCCGCGGTGTCGAGGATCGCCTGCCGTCGGATCTCGCGCTGCTCCTCGCTGCGCGCACGCTGGAAGGTCGTCATGCACCCACCTTACAGACTCCCGGTCTTTTGACATCAGACCATCGGTCCCTTACGTTGGGAAGCGCGCAAAAGACCGGCGGTCCGTAATGGCCCCGCCAAAATCCCACCCCTCCTTACTCAGATCCTTACTCAGAGAATCGAGCACCGTCATGTCAAAGATCTGGTTCGTCACCGGAAGCTCCCGCGGTCTGGGCCGCGCCATCGTCGAGGCCGCCCTGGAGGCCGGTGACCAGGTCGTCGCCACCGCCCGCAAGCCCGCCCAACTCGACGACCTGGCCGACCGGTACGGAGAGCGGATCCTCCCCCTCGCTCTCGACGTCACCGACAACGACCAGGTGCAGCAGGCCGTTCAGGAGGCCATCAAGACCTTCGGCCGACTGGACATCGTGGTCAACAACGCCGGCTACGGCGACATCGCCGCCATCGAGGACGTCGCCCCCGAGGACTTCCGCGCGCAGATCGACACCAACTTCTACGGCGTCGTCCAGGTCACCAAGGCGGTCCTGCCGTTCCTGCGCGAGCAGGGATCGGGGCACGTCTTCCAGGTGTCCTCGATCGGCGGGCGGGTCGGCACGCCCGGACTTGCCGCCTATCAGAGCGCGAAGTGGGCCGTGGGCGGGTTCTCCACCGTGCTGGCCCAGGAGGTCACCCCGCTGGGCATCAAGGTCACCGTCCTCGAACCGGGCGGCATCCGCACCGACTGGGCCGGCTCGTCCATGACCGTCCCGCCGATCAGCGCCCCCTACCAGCCCACCGTCGGCGCCTTCACCGACATGATCCGCGGGGCCGACTCCGCCGAGTCCATGGCGGAGTCGGCCGCCGATCCCGCCAGGCTCGCGGCGATCGTCGTCGATCTCGCCGGACGCGAGGACGCCCCGCTGCGGCTCCTCCTGGGCCGCGACGCCATGCAGCACGCGCAGGCCGCCGCACAGACCCTGGCCGACGCCGACTCGGCCTGGCGCAGCGTGTCGGAATCCGCCTCCGACCCCGCGTCCGCCTGATCGGGGTCAACGCACCGGAGCGACAACCGGCTCCAACCGACGCACCCTGAACCGCTCGCGTCGCAGCAAGGGCCGTTCGATGAGGGCGTACGAGGCGAGGGCCGCCGCCACCGTCGCCGCAACGCCGGCGGGGAGCAGCCAGTCGCCGTCCACACCCAGGTCGGACAGCAGCCGGATGACGGGGTAGTGCCACAGGTACATTCCGTAGCTGAGATTGCGTCCGACCCACGCCAGGGCGGGCAGCGCCAGCAGGCGGGAGGGCCCGGCCTGCGGGCACAGGTCCAGCGCGGCCACCACCACGGCCGACAGAACGGCGGCGACCAGCAGTCCGACCGTGTACCACACGGGGTTCCAGCCGCTCGGTTCGGTGATCGGGATCCGCCACGCGATCAGCCCGAGCAACGCGAGTGCGGGCAGACACAGCCGTCCCGCCCATCGGCGCAGCAGCGCCAGCCGAGGGTCGTCGGTGCGCAGTCGGGCCAGTACGACGGCCAGCAGGGCGCCGACCAGGAGTTGGTCGGCGCGGGTGTCGGGGCCGTTGTAGATGCGGTGCGCCGCCGTGGGATCCCACAGCGCCAGCCGCCAGAGCACCGGCAGGACGCAGAGTGCCGCGACCCAGACCAGCACCGTCCGCGCGGTCGCGTACCGCAGCAGCACCAGCAGCAGGAGCGGCCAGGCCAGATAGAACTGCTCCTCCACTCCGAGGGACCATGTGTGGCTGAGCGGAGCGGTGAGGTCGGAGTACGGTCCTGACTCCCCCGCCCGTACGAGGTTCACCACCGAGACCGCGGCCAGCACCGCCGCCGCCCACGCCCCGTCGAACAGCGGCAGCGGGAGCGCCACGGACAGCAAGGCGGTGACCGCGCACATCGCCAGCATGGCGGGCCCCAGCCGCAGCCATCGCCGCCGGTAGAACGACCCCAGTCCGATGCGACCGCTGCGGGCGTACTCGGCGACCAGCAGCCGGGTGATGACGAAGCCGCTGATCGTGAAGAAGACGTCCACCGCGACCGAGCCTCCGGGCACCCAGTCCGGCTCCACGTGATAGACGATCACCAACGCCACCGCGACCGTCCGCAATCCGTCCAGCCCCGCCACCCGCCCACCACGCAGCGCCGACGAGAAGCCCCGCCCGCCGCCTCTTCGCCGTTCCGCCGTCGATGGGACGAGCGGCGGCGCCGCCTGCATGCTCAGGGTCTGCTCCGTGTCCTCGTCTGCCGTGCTCGGATAGGGGGTGCTCATAACGGCGGCGTCTTCCCAGCCACGCGGTGATCACACAAATTCACAGGTTCCTGACAGCATCGGGGCGGCTTGGGGGCGGCGCCCGGCTCCCCAGCGGCATCAGTGAGACTTGCACGGTGTCCAGCACAGACCAGGCCGGTCAGGCCGCCCCGCACGCATCATCCGCATTCGAGACACCGCCGAGCCCCCGGCCCTCACCCGGACAGGCCACCGGGTCGGGTGCGCGCATGCCGCGCTGGCTGCCGCGCGCGATGATGCTCGCGCTCGCCCTCATCGCCGTGTTCCAGCTGGGCAGCTGGGCCTTCCACCAGCTCCTCGGTCTGCTGATCAACATCCTCATCGCGTTCTTCCTCGCCCTCGCGATCGAGCCCGCGGTGAGCCGGATGGCCTCGCGGGGCATGCGCAGGGGGCTTGCCACCTTCCTCGTCTTCCTCGGCCTGGTCGTCGCGACCGTCGGCTTCGTCACGCTGCTCGGTTCCATGCTCGCCGAACAGCTCGTCAAGATCGTCGAGGACTTCCCGGCGTACCTCGACTCCGTCATCAATTGGATCAACGGCCACTTCCACACCAAGCTGAAGCGCCTGGACGTCCAGGAGAACCTGCTCCGCTCCGACTGGCTGCGCGACTACGTCCAGAACAGCGCGACCGGCGTCCTCGACGTGTCCGGCCAAGTCCTCGGCGGGCTGTTCCGGCTGCTGACGATCGCGCTGTTCGCGTTCTACTTCGCCGCGGACGGCCCCCGGCTGCGCCGCACGATCTGCTCCGTACTGCCGCCCGCCAAGCAGGCCGAGGTACTGCGGGCGTGGGAGATAGCCGTGAACAAGACCGGCGGCTACATGTACTCGCGCGGCCTGATGGCGCTCGTCTCCGCCGTCGCGCACTACATACTCCTGCAAGGGCTGGGCGTGCCCTACGCGCCCGTACTCGCCGTCTGGGTGGGCCTGGTGTCCCAGTTCATACCCACGGTCGGCACCTATCTCGCCGGCGCCCTGCCGATGCTGATCGCCTTCACCGTCGATCCCTGGTACGCGCTGTGGGTGCTGATCTTCGTCGTGATCTACCAGCAGTTCGAGAACTACCTGCTCCAGCCCAAACTGACCGCCAAGAGCGTCGACATCCACCCCGCGGTCGCCTTCGGCTCCGTCATCGCGGGCACCGCCCTCCTCGGCGCCGTGGGCGCCCTGATCGCCATCCCCGCGGTCGCCACACTCCAGGCGTTCCTCGGGGCCTATGTGAAGCGCTACGACGTCACGGACGACCCACGCGTCCACGGGCGCCGGAGCAACGGCTCAAGCCCCGACCTCGTGGCGCGCGTCCGCCGGTTGAGGCAGCGGACGTTCGGGGAGAGGGCAGCGGAGGCGCCCGCGCAGGACTCGTAGTCCGGGCGCCCGGCGAACCGTGCCCCGCCCCCGCTCCGCCGGTGTCGTCACTCCTCGATCACCAGCCCCTTCGCCGCGAGCAGCGGCTCGAGGTTGCACAGCTCGATGACGGTCCGGCCCGCACGGTAGGCGGAGATGAACCCGGCCTCGGCGTCGACCCGCTCCTGAGAGGCGGTGACCACCTCGGCGGCGTCCTCGCGGCGGACGACGACCGCGCCGTCGGCGTCGGCCCGCATCACGTCGCCGGGGCGGACGAGTACGCCGCCGACGGTGACCGGCTCGCACATCGGGCCGACGGTCTCCTTGACGGTGCCCTTGATGGAGACACTGCGGGAGAAGACGGGGAACCCCAGGGCGCGCAGGTCCTCGGTGTCCCGGACGCCGGTGTCGGTGATCAGGCCGGCGATCCCCTTGGCCTGGCAGGCGTTGGCGAGCACGTCGCCGAAGGAGCCCGCCTCCTCATAGGCGCCGGCGGACACGACCACGACGTCGCCCGGGCGGGCGTAGGCGATGGCGGTCTGGAGCATGAGGTTGTCGCGCGGGGCGCACTGGACCGTGAAGGCGGGGCCGCACAGGGACATGCGGTGGTCGACCGGCTTGATGACCGAGTCCAGCGCCCCGAGCCGGCCCTGTGCCTCGTGGATGGTGGCCGAGGAGAAGGCGCTCAACTGCTCGACCAAGGTGACGTCCGGCCGTTCGAACTTCGTGCTGACGCGGATCATGACGACCTTTCAGACGGTGGGGGTGGCGGACAGGTCGGCGCAGGCCGTCGCCATGCGCGCGCACGCCTCGGTGAGGACGTCCGTCGACGTGGCGAACGAGATGCGGAAGTAGCCCGGTGCGCCGTACGCGGCTCCGTGGATCACCGCCACCTGCCGGCTGTCGAGCAGATAGCGGGCGAAGTCCTCGTCGTTCTCGATCCGACTTCCCTCCGGCGTCAACTGCCCCGTGGCTCCTTGGCAGTTGACGAGGAGGTAGAAGCCGCCGTCCGGGACGGTGCAGCTGAGCTGAGGAACGTCGTTGATGAGCTTCACGGTCTCGTCGCGGCGTGCGCGGTAGACGCGCACCGTGTCCCGGACGAAGTCCTGCGGTCCGGTGAGCGCGGCGGCAGCGGCGGCCTGACTCACGGAGGAGGGGCAGGAGGAGGTCTGGGACTGGAGCGTGTTGATCGCGGTCACCAGGTCCGTCGGACCGACCCCGTAGCCGATGCGCCAACCCGTCATCGCATACGTCTTGGAGACGCCGTTGGTGAGGAACACCCGGTCGGCCAGGCGGGGTTCGACGGCTGCGAGGGACGGGGCGTCCTCGTCGCCGTACCAGATCTCGTCGTAGATCTCGTCGGTGAGGACGCCGACGTGGGGGTGGGCCAGCAACACCTGGGCCAGCGCCTGGAGTTCGCCGACGGTGTAGGCGGATCCGGTGGGATTGCCGGGGGCGTTGAGGACGACCCAGCGCGTACGCTCGGTGATCGCCGCCCCGAGCCGCTCCGGCGTGAGCTTGAAGCCCTCCGCCTCCGGGCAGTCGACGATGACCGGGGTGCCGTCGTTGGCGCGGACCATGTCCGGGTAGGACACCCAGTACGGGGCGGGGACGATGACCTCGTCCCCCTCGTCCAGGGTGGCCATCAGGGCGAGGAAGATGACCTGCTTGGCGCCGCCGCCGACGGCGATGTGCGCGTCGGTGAACTCCAGTCCGTGGCGCTCGCGGAGCTTGCCGCTGATCGCGGCGCGCAGGGCCGAAGTGCCGTTGACGGGCGTGTACTTGGTCTCCCCCGCCTCGATCGCCTCGATTGCCGCCGCCTTCACATGTGCGGGGGTGTCGAAGTCGGGCTCGCCCACGGTCAGGTCGAGGATGGTGAGCCCGTGGCTCTTCAGCTCGCGTACGCGCTGCGCCGCCGCCGTGCTGGGCGAGGG
Source organism: Streptomyces sp. NPDC051963 (assembly GCF_044593495.1). NCBI lineage: Bacteria > Bacillati > Actinomycetota > Actinomycetes > Kitasatosporales > Streptomycetaceae > Streptomyces > Streptomyces sp. NPDC051963. The sequence continues at coordinate 736,482 of NZ_JBIUCC010000004.1, forward strand.
CTTGATGCGCCGTACTCGCTCGGCCGTACGCATGTGATCAGCCCTCCCTGCGCTCGAAGTTGAGGCCGCCGGGCACCTGGAAGGTGGGCAGGATCTCGATGTGGCCGATGTTGACGTGCCGGGGCGCGTCGACGGCGAACTCGATGGCGTCGGCGATGTCCTCGGGCTTGAGGGACTCGTAGCCGTCGTAGTACTCGCGCTGGGCGGCCTCCATGTCACCGAGGAGGCGGCCGAAGATCTCCGTCTCCACACGCCCTGGGCAGATCTCGCTGACGCGGATCCGGCGGCCGTAGCCGTCGACCCGCAGCTGGCGGGAGAGGGTGTGCACGGCCGCCTTGGTGGCGTGGTAGATCGTGTTGCCGCCGAAGTTGTAGACGCCGGCGATGGAGCTGATGTTGACGATATGGCCGAGGTCGCGCTCGACCATGCCGGGCATGAGCAGCCGGACCAGGTGCAGGACGGCCTGGATGTTGACGGCGATCTGCTCGTCGACGGCGAACTCGTCGGCGGTCAGGATGTTGCCGGTGCGCGAGACGCCCGCGTTGTTGACGAGGACGTCGATCTCCAGGCCGGCCAGGGCGGCGGTGAGCGCCTCGGTGTCGGTGATGTCGACGGCGTGCGGGATGCAGCCGGTGGCGTCGGCGAGGGCGTCGAGCCGTTCGGCGTTGCGGGCCACGGCGTGGACTTCCAGGCCGCGCTTGGCGAGTCGCTCGACGACCACGGCTCCGATGCCGGTCGACGCTCCGGTGACGAGGGCCGTCCTGTAGTCGGAGATGGACATGCTGAGGTGCTCCTTGCTGTGCGGGGTGCGGAGTGGGGGGTGTTCGGGCGTGCGGGTGCGTGGGTGGTCAGGCGTCGCGCAGGGGCAGGTGGGCCCGGTCCTGCACTCGGGACACGGCGATGAGCGTGCCGAGGGCGGTGATGACGGCGTAGAAGGCCGGCATGTTGACGTTGCCCGTGCGGTCGATGAGGTAGGTCATCAGCAGGGGTGCCGTGCCGCCGAAGAGGGCGGAGGAGACGTTGTAGCCCAGGCCGTAGGCGGAGTAGCGCACCCGGGTGGGGAAGAGTTCGACGAGCAGGATGTGGATGACGCCCGTGTGCCCGGCGAACACGACGGCCATGATGCAGGCGCCGATGACGGCGAGGGCGACGTTTCCGGTGCCGATCAGGAGGTAGCAGGGGATGCCGACGACGGCCATGCCGATCGCGGCGCCGGCGATGACCTTCTTGCGCCCGATCCGGTCGGAGAGACGGCCCATGTACGGGATGGCGATACAGATCGCGACCAGGCTGGAGGCGGTGACGAGCAGGCCCTGGACCTTGCCGAAGTCCAGCTCGCTGCTCATGAAGGTGGGCATGTAGCTGAACAGGACGTAGTAGCCGGAGCCGTTCATCAGGGGGATGAACAGGGCCAGCAGCATGGCGCGGCGGTGCTCGGCGGAGGTGAACGCCTCCTTGAGGGGGTTCTTGGAGAGGCCGTCCTCTTCCTTCAGGCGCGTGAAGTTGGGCGTGTCACTGATGCGCTTGCGGATGTAGATGCCGGTGATGCCGAGCGGGACGGCGAGCAGGAACGGGATGCGCCAGCCCCAGGACTGCATGCGCTCGTCGCCGAGTCCGCTGGTCATGGCTGCGGCGACCAGGGTGCCGGTGAGCAGCGCGAGGAACGACGCGATCTGCGCGTAGCTGGTGTAGAGGCCGCGCTTGCCCTCCGGGGCGTGCTCGGCGAGGAAGCTCATGGCGCCCGACGCCTCACCGCCGACGGAGAAGCCCTGGGCGACGCGCAGCAGGATCAGCAGGGCGGGTGCCGCGACCCCGATGCTCGCGTAGGTGGGCAGGATGCCGATGGCCGCGGTGGCGACGCTGATGAGCAGGATGACGAAGACCAGCATCCGCTGGCGTCCGATGCGGTCGCCGAGGTGGCCGCAGATGACGGCGCCCAGGGGGCGGAAGAAGAAGGAGACGGCGTAACCGAGGAAGACGAGCTGGATGGCGTTGTCGGAACCGGGGAAGAAGACCGCGGCGAGCGATCCGGCCATGAAGCCGAAGATGCCGTTGTCGTAGAGCTCGGCGAAGATCCCGACGCATCCCGCGAGGGTGACCTTGCGGGCTGTTCTGGGATCGACGGTGTTGGGGACTGGCTGAGCGGCCACGGTACTCATGGCGTCTCCTGTCTGGGCAGCAGGCGTGGGATGAGGGGCGTATCGGCTCCGTGCGGGGTGCTTCCAGCGGGTTGGCGGGGAGCGGGTGAGCGGGTGCGGGTGGGGTTCGTGTGCGGGTGGGCCATGTGCGGGTGGGGGGAGCGGATGTGGATTTCGTGCCGGCCGGTGGGGGCTGGTCGCGCAGTTCCCCGCGCCCCTTCGGGAGTGGGCCTGTGTTGAAGAGGTGCCGGGAGTCAGACCCCCGCGGGTGCGCGGATGCGCAGGGCGTCGAAGGCCGTGCGGACCCGGGTTCTCAGGGCGTCGATGGCGTTGCGTTGCGAACGGTGGGCGGTGACCGCCTGGTCGAGGGTGCGGTGGCGGAAGTGGATGGTCTGGCCGGGGCGGACCTGGCCCAGGGCGGAGAGGCCGGTGGCGGTGACGACGGCGAGGACGGGGTAGCCGGCCGTGACACCGCGGCCGCGGTGCAGCACGAGGAGTTCGTCCCCCGCGGGTACTTCGACGGCGCCGATCGGGACGCCCCGGGAGAGCACCTCGCCCGTGGTGACACGGCGGGGCACCTCCCCCTGCAGCCGCAGACCGATGTGGTTGCTGCGCGGCGTGACGGTGAAGGGGGCGTCGAACAGGCGCCGTCCCGTGTCGCCGAACTCGGCCCGGTCGGGGCCGTCGGTGACGTCGATCGTCCAGGTAGTGGGGAACGGCGGGACGGGGGCGTTCAGGCGGAACAGCGGGATCCGCGAGAAGGGGTGGTCGAGGGGCGGACAGGCCGTGCGCAGAACGAGTTCGTCGCCCGCCTTCAAGGCCGGGCCGAAGCCGAGGATCGTGTCGGGAGCGCAGCTGCCCTGGAGGCGGTCGGCCTCGAAGGAGCCGAGCACGGCCAGGTAGACGCGCAGTCCCTGCCGGATGCCGCTGACCTTGACGGTCTCGCCGGCCCGCACGGGAACGGGTTCCCACTGCGGTCGTACGACTCCTTCGACGGTCATGTCGGCGGGGGCGCCGGTCACCGCGATGAGGATGTCGCTCGACGGGACGCACGCGAAGTCGAGGGCCGTGATCTCCAGCAGCGGGGCGCGCTCGTCGTTGCCGCAGAGGACGTTGGCGACACGGGCCGAGTGCTGGTCGGCGGCTCCGTTGGCGGGCAGTCCGTAGCGGGAGCGGCCGACCCGGCCGAGGTCCTGCACGGTGACGATGCCCGCGGTGCGGATGGTGAGGGTGTCAGCCATGGAGGTCCACCAGTTCCGCCAGGTCCGCCAGATCCGCCAGGGTCAAGTCGGCGTACTCGTCCCACTGTTGGGGCGCGATGGGCACGAATCGGAAGGTGTCGCCGGGCTGGTAGGCGGTGATCGGGTCGCTGTGCAGGTCGAGGACGCGCACGGGGGTGCGGCCGAGGAGCGGCCAGCCGCCGGGCGAGGGCATCGGGCAGATGACCGCCTGCCGGCCGGCGACCGCGACCGAGCCCGCATCGACACGGGTGCGGGGCGACGCCAGCCGGGGCACCGGTGCGGGGAAGGGCGGTCCGTCCGTCATCGGGGCCCCCGCGGGCGCGCCGAGGCAGCGCACGGTGAGGTCGGATCCGGAGTGGAGGGCGACGACCTCGCGCTCGGACAGGCCGAGTCGGGCGGCCACTTCCGGGAGATCGGGGCCGTACTCACCGCCGTAGACGACGGGGACGACGAAGCGGCGCGGGGGTGTCGTCGGCGCGGGGTCCGGCCCGAGGCGTTCGGCTTCGCGGGCCAGGACGCGGCGTACGGTGTCGTGATCGGTGGCGGTGCAGTCGAACTCCACGAGCAGGGCGTCGTAGGTGGGCACCACGTCGTGTACGCCGGTCAGCCGGACGGCGTCCAGGGCGTCGGCCAGGGCGTGGACGAGCCGCCAGGCGGCTTCGGCGTCCAGGCCCACGGCCTTGGCGACCAGGGCGGAGTCACCGCAGTCCGTGATGGTGACGTTGCCGTTCATGTCGGGACCGGTCGTGTCCGAGACGTTCATGTCGGACACCCCTTGCCGCTGAGCACCTTGTCGAGAGAGGTGATCTCGACACCGGCGGCGAGGAGTTCCGCGCGGATGCGGCCGGCCAGCGCGATGGCTCCGGGGCTGTCGCCGTGCAGCAGGACGGTGTCGCAGGCGACCTGGACATCCGTGCCGTCGACGCTGCGGATGACGCCTTCGGTGACCATCCGCAGGGTCCGCCGGGCGACCTCGTCCGGGTCGTGGATCACCGCTCCGGGCTCGGAGCGGGGGACGAGGGTCCCGTCGTCGCGGTACGCCCGGTCGGCGATGCCGACGATCCCCACGCGCAGTCCGCGGGCACGGGCGGCGTCGGCGAGCTCGCCGTCCTGGGCGAGGACGATCAGCGACTCGTCCAGGGCGGCCACGGCGTCGACGACGGCACGGGCGTAGTCGGACCGTACGGCGACCAGGTTGCCCAGGCGTCCGTGCGGGGCGACGTGGTGCACCCGGGTGCCGTACGCGACGGCGAACGCCTGGAGGGCCCCGATCTGGTACAGCACGTCCGTACGGACCTCCTCCGGCGTGAGGTCCATCGCGCGGCGGCCGAAGCCCACCAGGTCGGGAAAGCTCGGGTGAGCGCCCACGGCCACCTGCTGCTCCACGCAGGTCCGCACGGTGGCGTCCATGATGCGCGGATCACCGGCATGGAATCCGCAGGCGACATTGGCGGACGTCAGCATCTCCAGAAGGGCCGCGTCGTCGCCCATCGTGTAGGCGCCGAATCCCTCGCCGAGATCGGCGACGAGATCAACCATGGGGGTCATGACGTCCTCCGGGAGGGAATGCCGAAAAGGGGGAAATCCGGGGAAGGAAATGTCATCACGTCTTCGTGACATCCGGAAAAGAATCCGACCGCCGCGGACATGGAATCGGACGTAGAAACCGAATTCATCGAGCAGGTCCGGGCCGGATGTTCCGCTCAACTTATGCCGCTGCTCACGTGATCGCCAATATCCGTTCGGTCTGGCGTTATCGCGAACCGCTATGACTCCCCTCACACCCTGCACTCTCCAGGGGTGTGCTTCGGGGTGGCCCCTCCCTACGATGAGGCTCCGCTCCATCCGGAAGGCCCAGCGCATGGACACCAGGCGTCTGTACTCGTTCATCAAGATCATCGACGCGGGGAGCATCACGCGCGCGGCCGACATCCTGCACATCGCACAGCCCGCACTCAGCCAGCAACTGTCCGCTCTGGAGGCGCAGTTCGGGCAGCAGCTGCTGATCCGCAGCAAACGCGGGGTCGCCCCGACCGAGGCGGGCCGGGCCCTGTACCGGCACGCACAGCTGATCCTGAGACAGGTGGACCTCGCGCACGCCGCCGTCGAGGTCTCCGGCCGGGCCCCCGCCGGCAGCGTGTCCGTGGGCCTCGCCCCGTACAGCCTGGGCGCGGCGCTCGCGCTGCCGCTCCTGAAGAGTGTGCGCGAGCGCTACCCGGACATCCTGCTGCACATCAACGAGAACTTCGGCGGCGTGATCAGCGAGGCGATCATGACGGGCCGGATGGACATGGCGTTCATCTACGGGGCCGGTCCGCTTCGGGGGGTCCAGTTCGAGCCCGTACGCACGGAGGACCTGTTCCTGATCGGCGCACCCGGCGCGACGGCCCCGCCGGGACAGGGCGAGGTGAGCCTGACCGAGCTCACCGGCGTTCCCCTGCTGCTCCCCAGCCGCATCCACACGATCCGGCAGGTCGTGGACGCCGCCTTCCAGCAGGCGTCGCTCCAGCCGACCGTGGTGGGCGAGGTCGAATCGGCGCTGACGCTGGTCAACGCCGTGGAAGCGGACCTCGGCGCCACGGTCCTGCCCTGGTCGGCGGCGCGCGCCATCCTCGACGTCCGCTCCCTGTCCGTGCGCCGCATCGTGGATCCCGTCATCCAGGTCAAGCTGTCTCTGGTGACGTCCGACAATCAGCCGCTTTCGGAACCCGCATTGGCAGTGCACGATCTGTTCCTCGAACTGATCGAGGATAAGGATCGCCGATAGCGTCAAACAAATCCGTTATTTGTTTCCGGTGACCGCCCCGGCTAGCTTTTCCGGAATCGTCCACCTGGTCGGCAACGCACGACTCGTCACTGGAGAAACAGATGGAACACCGTGTCCTCGCCACCCGTGAAAACCTCCCCGGCCGCGGCCTGGACCGGCTGTCCGGGGCCGCGGACGTGGTGGCCTGGCCCGGTGCCGGGAAGCCCGGACCCGCCGACCTCGCCGCGCTCGCCCCCGGCGTGAACGGCGTGCTGGCCCTCGGCAACGACCCGGTGGACGGCGCGCTGATGGACGCGGCGGGCCCCTCGCTGCGCGTCATCGCACTGGCGAGCATGGGATTCGACAACGTCGACCGGGCCGCCGCGGCCGAGCGGGGCATCGTCGTCACCCACACGCCCGGCGTGCTCGCGGAGACCACCGCCGACCTCACCTTCGCCCTGATCCTCGCCGCCCGCCGTCGGATCGGCGCCGCCGAAGCGAGCCTCGCGTCCGGTTCCTGGGAGCTGTTCCGGATGCACGACTATCTCGGCCTGGACATCCACGGAGCCACGCTCGGCCTGATCGGCTACGGCCAGATCGGCCGCGCGGTGGCCCGCCGGGCGCACGGTTTCGGCATGCGCGTACTCCACCACGACCCGTACGCCCCCGACGACGACCTGTCGGCCTCGGTGGACCTGCCCACCCTGCTCACCGAGTCGGACATCGTGTCGCTGCACGTTCCGCTCACCGAGGAGACGCGGCACCTGATCTCGACGCGCGAACTGGCGGTGATGAAGCCCACGGCCACGCTGGTGAGCACTTCCCGCGGCGGTGTCGTCGACGAGGAGGCCCTGCTGCACGCCGTCCGGGACGGACGGCTGCACTCCGCCGGACTCGACGTCTTCGAACACGAGCCGATGGGAACGGAGTTGTCGCCGCTGGTCGCCGAACCCCATGTGGTCACGCTGCCCCACATCGGGTCGGCCACCGAGGCGACCCGGGCCGACATGGTCGACCTCGCGATCGACAACATCCTCGACGTCCTCGCCGAACGCCCCGCCCGAACCCCCCTCCCCGGCAGCCCGGCGGTACCGGGCACGCCGGCCACGACCCCCGTCGCCGGGGTGCGCGCATGAGCCATCCGCTGTTCGACATCACCGGGAAGACGGCCCTGGTCACCGGCTCCAGCCGCGGCATCGGCAAGGCGCTGGCGAAAGGCCTGTTGGAAGCCGGCTGCACGGTCGTCCTCAACGGACGCAACGCCACCGCCCTGGAAGCGACGGGAGCGGAACTCGCGGCCGGCTTCGGGGACCGGGTGCGGACGGCCGCCTTCGACGTGACGGACTCGGCGGCCGTCACCGCGGGCATCGCCCGTATCGAGGAGGAGATCGGACCGATCGGCATCCTGGTGAACAACACGGGAGTCCAACACCGCAGCCCCCTCCTGGAGTTCACCGACGACGACTGGCACCGTCTCCTCGACACCAACCTCACCAGTGCCTTTCTCGTCGGACGCGAGGTCGCACGGCGCATGGCACCCCGCGGCCACGGCAAGATCGTCAACATCTGCTCGCTCCAGAGCGAAGCGGTCCGGCCGGGCATCGCCGCCTACTCCGCCACCAAGGGCGGCCTGAAGATGCTCACCAAGGGCATGTGCGCCGACCTGGGCCCGCTGGGCATCCAGGTCAACGGCATCGGTCCCGGCTACTTCGACACCGAACTCACCTCGGCCCTGGTCGCCGACGAGGAGTTCAGCGGCTGGGTCCGCAGGCGCACACCGGCCGGCCGCTGGGGCGACGTCGACGACCTCGTGGGCGCCCTGCTCTTCCTGGTCTCCCCCGCATCCGACTTCGTGGGAGGGCAAGTCCTCTACGTCGACGGCGGCATGCTCTCGGTCCTGTGACTGTGACGGGCGCCGCAACGGAAGGAACCTTCACCATGCAAGCCTGCGTCATCCACGCGGCAGGAGACCTCCGGGTCGAGCACCGCTCCCCCGCCCCGCCCGAGGCCGGTCAGGTGACCGTCGCCGTCGCCCTCGGCGGAATCTGCGGATCGGACCTGCACTACTACCGCCACGGCCGGGTCGGCGACTTCACCGTCCAGGAGCCGATGGTGCTCGGCCACGAGGTCGTCGGCCACGTCGCCGCCCTGGGAGCGGGCTGCGAGGGACCGGCCGTGGGAACCCCGGTCGCCGTCCACCCCGCCACACCGTGCGACCGCTGCCCCGACTGCGCGGCCGGCCGCCGCAACATCTGCGCCCACACCCGCTACCTCGGCAGCGCCGCCCGCACCCCCCACGTCCAGGGCGGCTTCGCCCAACTCGTCACCGTGCCCGCCGCACAGATCCGCACCTTGCCGCCGGAACTCCCCCTCCACCGTGCCGTCCTGGCCGAGCCCCTGTCGGTGGCCCTGCACGCCGTGCACCGGGCCGGAGACGTGAAGGGCAAGCGCGTCCTGGTCACCGGGGCGGGTCCGATCGGCTGCCTGGTCACCGCCGTTCTGCGCCACAGCGGCGCTGCCGAGATCGTCGTGAGCGACCTCCTCGACGCCCCCTTGCGCATCGCGGCCACATCCGGGGCCACCGCCACACCTCGCGCCGACGACCCCGAGGACGACGCCTGGACGCAGCCCTTCGACATCGCCGTCGAGGCGTCCGGAGCGCCCGCGGGTCTGCGAAGTTGCGTCGAACGGGTGCGCCGCGGCGGCACCGTCGTCCTCCTCGGTCTGCTGCCACCCGGCGAGGTACCCCTGCTGGGCAACATCGCCGTCACCCGCGAACTCGACCTCCGGGGCGCCTTCCGCTTCGACTCCGAGTTCGACGAGGCGATCGACCTCCTGGCCCAGGGCCTGCCCGTCGACGCGATCGTGACGCACACCTTCCCGCTCGCCGAGGCCCGCGCCGCCTTCGACATCGCCCACGACCGGAACGTCGCCTCCAAGGTCCTCCTGCTCCTCGACGGCACACACGAGAACGCCGCTGCCTCCTAGCCGAGTTGACGGCCGTGGGCGGGGTTTCCCTGCGGCGGCCATGCGCGCGGAGCAGCCGGCGATCGTCGCGTCGGTGCAGGACGACCCGGTGTGCGGTTCCCGTGCCGAGCACGTGGGCCGCCGGGCACATTGACTACGGAACAAGGCCCGATACGGCGGAGGGCCGGCGTCAGCGGGGGCGGATCCCGTCGAGCACCATCCGCAACAGGCGGCCCCGCCGGGTGGGGTCGGGCGGCAGTGCCCCGTCCATCCAGGCAATGGCCACGGCTATGGACCGTACGTCCTCCGCGTCGGCGTCGGCGCGGAGCACGCCTGCCTCGCCCGCACGGCGGATCAGTGTCATGCCGACCTCGATCGCCCGCCAGCAGATGCTCTGCTCATCGACAGCGGCGGCCTGCGGGTTGACCAAAGTCCGGGCCAAGCCCTCGTACATGCCGCTCTGTTCGATGTAGGCGTCCAGCCAAAGGTGGACCGCCTTCAACCGGTCGGGCTCGTCGAGCAGTTCGACACCGAGCCGGTGCAACTCGGTCAGGCCGTCCTCCATCACCGCCAGGGCCAGCTCGTCCCTGCTCGGGAAGTGGCGGTACAGGGTGCCGGGGCCGACCCCGGCCGCGCGTGCGATGTCGTCCAGGGACGCGGTGACGCCGTGCCGGGCGAACGCGTCGCGGGCGGCCTCGATCACCGAGCGCCGGTTGCGTGCCGCGTCGGCGCGCAACGGACGCGCACCCGATCCGACGGCCATGCACCCTCCTCGTGATCCGGACAGCCAAACGGCAACTGTCTCCACCTGCTGAATGGAGACATTCTCCGAATATTACCCGAGGAGCTCGGGGCGCGAAGCCGGTGCATCCGAGGCCGAGCGACGTCGAGTCATCCGGAGAGCGTCTCCAGATAGATGTTAGGGTGGATCCCGAGTGGAGACAGTCTCCGTTTACCTCGGGCGGCAACACCCGCAAGGCCACAGGAGGAAAAGCGATGAGCAAGCAGCTGAACAGGCAGTGGATCTACACGTCGGCGCCGGAAGGCAAACTCACGACGGACATCTTCGAGCTGCGGAAGATCGACGTCCCTGAGCCGGGCCCCGGGGAGGTCCTGGTTCACAACCAGTACTTCAACATCATGCCGGGCAACCGGGCCTACATGCACGACAACCCCATTCACGGAGGAAACGGGCTCCAGGTGGGAAACCCGATGATGAGCACCGCCGTCGGTGAGGTCGTCAGTTCCAACGACCCGGCCTTCGCACCCGGAGATGTGGTGCAGGCGATGGCGCCGTGGCAGGACTACGTCGCCCTGCCCGCGCAGGGCCTCGCCAAGCGGGACGGCACGCAGTCCGTGGAGCACTACATCGGCCTGATGGGCCAGTCGGGATACACGGCCTACGTCGGACTCCTCCACGTCGGCCGGCCGGTCGCCGGCGAAACACTGCTGGTGTCCGCAGCGGCAGGCGGAATCGGAACCGCAGTCGTCCAGCTCGGCAAGATCGCGGGCTGCCGCGTGGTCGGCGTCGCAGGCGGGCCCGAGAAGTGCGCGTGGCTGGAGGAAGAGGTCGGAGCCGACGCGACCGTCGACTACAAGGCCGGCAACCTGGCCGAACAGTTGCAGCAAGCCTGCCCCGAAGGCGTCGACCTCTTCTTCGACAACACGGGCGGCCCCGTACTCGAAGCCGCCCTGGACGCCATGAAGATCGGGGGCCGCATCGTGCTCTGCGGCAACACGGCTCAGTACGACACCGACAAGCCGATGACCGGGCCCGCGGGAGTGCCGCTCACGCTGATCCTGAAGGACCTCACGATGAAGGGCTTCGCCGGCATGACCTACGCGAAGCACTTCGGCGAAGCCGACCGCAACTACTCGACCTGGCTCGAGGAAGGCCGGATCAAGCCCTTCTACCACGTCATCGAGGGCCTGGAGCAGGCACCGAACGCCCTCGTCGGCGTCCTGAACGGCGCGAACCGCGGCATGACCATGGTCCGCACCTGAGATCCACGACCCGCGGCACCTGAAACCGCTCGCTGGCTGTCACAGGCATGCCCGGGGGGGGACAGCCGGCGTCCCACAAGGGATCTCGCGCAGCGCCGGCGATCGCCACGGTGGCCGACCAGGAACCCTGACCACTCAAAGAAGCCGCAGGTCAGCGGCCTTTTTCGGCGGGCTCAAGAATCGCCACGCACTCCACGTGGTGCGTCGTGCGGAACAGCTTCAGGCCCGACACCTTCCCCTCCTCGACTAGGAGATCGACAACGTCGGGCGGGTGCAGATTTGTTTCCGCAGAGGGCCACGAAGCGGTGAAGAAGGCGTGCAGACGGAGCCTCTGAGCATCCGCCCCGCGCACCTGGCAGATCACTGTCCGAAATCCAGCACGGGCGTCCTCATCCCATGCCAGCGCGATCCCAGCACGGGGCTCCATCCCAACACCATGCAGGCCGGGCGCCCCACTGTTCACCCTTACGCGGCTGGCGCACTGGCATCCGCGTTGCCTCCGTCGAGGACCGCATGGAGTGAGAACCAGATTGGTCCGGTGTTTTCGTACGGAGCCTCCACGGCTGCTACTTCCTCGTCCGTGAGCTGGAGGGCGAGCACATGCGCCTGACCACTCTATCGAATCGCACACTATCGCTGATCTAATGACAGCCTTACGAACATCGATGATGTTCTGTATGTTCGAAGCTATGGCGTGTGACGTCTTGTGCCTGATCTTCCGGGGGGACTCGTCTTGTCACCTGTACTGGCCGCCGGCGTCGCGCCCGCCCCCTCCGCGATGCGCTCGGTATGGGGCTCGCCGCTGTACCGCGGGGCGACCCTCGCGCTGTTCCTGTCCGGGCTCGGGGCCTCGGCCGCCGCCCCGCAGATCACCCTGTTCCTGGTCGATGACCTGCACGTCTCACTGACCACAGCGGGCCTTTACTACCTCACGAGCATCACCGCCCCGGTCGCCGGATACCTCATCGGCGCCCGCTCGGACCGCACCGGAAGACGGCTCGGGCTGTTCCGGCTGTGCGCCGTGGCCGGGTTCCTCGGCTGGTGCGTCATGGCCTTGGCAGACCATGTGTGGATGCCGTTCGTGATCAGCGCCGTGGTCCTGGCGTTCGCAGGCGGTGCCGGGTCGCAGCTGTTCGCCGCGGTCCACGACGACCTGCAGGCCACTGCCAGCCCGGTCGGGGACGGGGTCGTCTCGATCGTGCGCATGGCGCTGACGGCCGGGTGGATTGTGGGCCCGGTCGCGGGCTCGTTCCTGGCCACGGCAGCAGGCCCGCGTGCAATGCTCGTGGCCACAGGGCTGTGCACCCTGGCGCAGATCCTCCCGATGGGCCGGGCGGGCGCCCGCTCGGCCCCACTGGGCGCGCAGGCCGCAGACACATCCCAGCCGTCGGCCGGGCGGCGCGTCGGGGTGCGGGGCATGCTGCCCCTGCTCGCCTTTACCGGACTGTACGTACTCGTCTACGCGGGCGAGCCGATCAAGTACGGCTACCTGACGATCTACATGCACGACGACCTGCGCCTGCCGACGGCGGTCAGCGGCGCCGTCATCGGCATCCAGCCCTTGATCGAGCTGGTCCTGATGCCGGTGGCGGTGGTCGTCGCCCGCCGGACCGGGATGATGCGCCTGATGGTCCTCGGCGCCGCGTTCGGCGTCGGCGCGAACCTGTGCTTCGCCCTCACTGGCAGCGCGGCCGGCATGTTCGTCGGCCAGGTCCTCATGGGCGGGGTATGGGGGGTGTTCGCCGGCCTGGGCATCATCGTCGCCCAGCGCCTGCTGCCCGAGGCCGTCGCAACCGCCTCGGCCGTCTTCATGAGCTCGACCGCGATCGCAAGCGCCCTGGGTGGGCTGACCGGCAGCCTCGGCGTGGGCCTCCTGGGACTGCCGCACGCGTTCCTCGCACCGGCCCTGTACAGCCTGGTGGCGACGGCCGGCATCGCCGTCATGAGCCGCTCCAGGCACACCGTGGGCTGACGTCGCCGACGGGCGCCTCACAGTTGGCGACCGTGAGAGACACGGTCGACATCGAGGCTTCCACCGTGGCCGTGGCGCGTACGGGCGCCGACCGCAGACGCTGTCGCGGCAGGGGCCGGCTGTCGCCGAGTGCCCCCGGGTCGGAGACGAAGCCGACTTCGCCGACCTCATCCGCCTGTCCCCATCCGAGCGCTGGACCCGCTCCGGGCACACCCCGCATCCCGGACAACAGCGCACCGCCGTTGCCGAGGTTGCGGCCCGGCTTCCCAGCTACGCGGTGGCCCGGTGACTCTGATCGCCGTCAGGCAGTTGTGACGACAGCGCCGACTTCGAGCGCTGCCCCCAGAAGTCGGAGTTCAATTGGTGAACCCGAATTCACTCACACGCCCACCTTCTCGATGCGCTTCCCCTCCGGCTCCATGCCATGCCGCTTCGCGTAGTTGACGACCCGCCGCCATTCCGCGATCTCCTCAACATCGGCATCGGCGAAGCGGACGTGTCCTTCAGCGAGGAGCCGTTCGACCAACTCGCGAGCTTTCGTCCGCCGCGCACGGGCGACGGGCCGCTCGCCGTACGATGCCGAAGACTCGACGGGCACCGACGGCCCACCGTGATCGGCAGGCACCGCGTCGTCAGGAAGGCGGCCATCACGGAGATAGAACCGGCCGACGTCCGTGACCTCGACACGAGCAGCACCGTCACCCTTGTCCACCGTCAACAGCCCACGGTCACGCAGGGCATACGCCGAGCGCCAATCTCCCGGCGCCCAACCTCCGGGTTCCTCACCGGCCGCGAGCCGCTCAAGAAGCGCGCGCTGCCGTTCGTTCGGAGCCGGCCGTCGTTCCACGACATCCAGCCCACACCGCGCAGGCACGCCCTGTATAGACCCGAAAGGGCGGCTCCCTGGTGCGGGAGTACCCCTCGGGCTGCTCTGGGACTTCCGGCTGCATCGCCGAGAGCGTCACCAGCCCTCAACACTCCACCGACAGTCGCCACATGGCTAGGGCCTGACGTGCCCAAAAGCCACCTGACACCCCATCAGAACGAGCGTCAAATGAGCGTCACGAGCGTCATTTCAGCGTCAAGATATCGCCCGTAACGCCCACACCGCGCATAACGCGCACACACAAAACTGCCGGTCAGGAGCCCTTCGCGGCCGGTTCAAGGATCGCGACGCACTCGACGTGGTGGGTCATCGGAAACAGATCAAACGCCCGCAACATCCGCACCCGATACCCCCCCTCCCGGAAATACCCCAGGTCCCGAGCCAGCGCCGCCGGATCGCACGCCACGTAGGCGATGCGTCGCGCTCCCAGGGACGCCAGGTGCTCGACCGTCTTCCGTCCCGCTCCCGCGCGCGGCGGGTCCAGGACGATCAGGTCGACCTCGGTGATGCCGGTGCGCGGCAGGACGGACTCGACCTTGCCCTGTTCGATGCGGACCCGGGGGAAGTCCGCGAGGTTGTGGCGGGCGTCCTCGACGGCGCGCTTGCCGGACTCGATGCCGAGGACCGCGCCCTTCTCGCCGAGCCGGTCGGCGAGCGCGCCCGCGAACAGGCCGACGCCGCAGTAGAGGTCGAGGGCCATCTCGCCCTTGCGCGGCAGCAGTCCCTGCATGACCGCCGTCACCAGGGTGTCCGCGGACCTCGGGTGGACCTGCCAGAAGCCGCCGTTGCCGACGCGGTGCGTACGGCCGTCGGCGCGCTCCCGGACGAAGGCGCGGCCGTGGACGCGGTGGACGCCGCCGTCCTTCTCCTCGACCCGCAGCACCGACACCGGCCTGTCGAGCTCGACGAGCGGCAGCCGCTCCCCCGGCCTCGGTGTCAGGATCACCTGGCGGTCCTGCGACCCGGTGGCCGCGATCGCCTCGACGGACTCCATGCCCGTCCAGTCACGCTTCTCGATGCCCAGCTCGCTCACTCCGGGCGCCGCGATCATGCAGTGGTCGATCGGCTCCACGTCGTGCGAGCGGTGCCGGCGCAGGCCCGCCCGTCCCGTTTCGGCGTCCACCGCGTACTGCACCCGCGTCCGCCACGCCGGGACCTCACCGGCCGGCAGCTTGTCGCCCTCGGCCGGCATCACCGTGCCGTCCCAGCCGGCCTCCTCGGGCGTCAGCCCCGCGAGCCGCTGCAACTGCTCGGCGATGACCTCGCCCTTCATCCGCCGCTGGGCGCCGGGCTTGGCGTGCTGCCAGTCGCAGCCGCCGCAGCGGCCGGGACCGGCGTACGGACAGGGCGCCTCGACGCGGTCCTTGGAGGCGGAAAGCACGTCCACCGCATCCGCGCGCAGAAAGCGGGAGCCTTCCTCGCCCTCCGTGACCCGTGCCACGACCCGCTCACCGGGCAGCGTGTGCCGGACGAACAGCACCTGACCCGAGTCCGTACGGGCGATGCAGTGCCCGCCGTGTGCGACGGGCCCGATCTCGACCTCGTACTCCTCCCCGACCAGCGACTTCTTCGGTTCTGCCTGCATGGCGGGGTGACTCCACAACGTCAAGGGGGGGAAGGATGGACAGCAGCCCATCAGTCTACGTGCTGCCGAGCACGTCAGTCCTTCGCGCTCGGCTCCTTCGCCCGCTGCTCCGCCGGACCGCGCCGCACCGAACCCGGCGCGTTCCACTCCTGCCGCTTGCGGGCGCGCTTCTTCGCCACCTCGGAGGACTCCAGCTGGTAGGGCACCGAGGTCACCATGACGCCCGGCGTGAACAGCAGCCGCCCCTTCAGCCTGAGCGCGCTCTGGTTGTGCAGCAGCTGCTCGTACCAGTGGCCGACCACGTACTCGGGGATGATCACCGACACGACATCGCGCGGCGACTCCCTGCGCAGGCTCTTCACGTACTCGATGATCGGCCGCGTGATCTCCCGGTACGGCGAGTCCAGGACCTTCAGCGGTACGTCGATCCCGCGCCGCTCCCACTCCGCGCGCAGCGCCTTGGTCTCGGCCGGGTCCACGTTGACGCTGAGCGCCTCCAGCGTGTCCGCGCGCAGCAGCTTGGCGTAGGCGAGCGCCCGCAGGGCCGGTCGGTGGATCTTGGAGATCAGGACGACGGAGTGGATGCGGGACGGCCGTACGCTGTCGTCGCTCGGGCCCTCGGGGGCGGCGAGTTCGTCGGAGACATGGTCGTAGTGGCGGCGGATGGCCGTCATCGTCACGTAGAAGATCACCATGCCGAGCAGCGCGACCCAGGCGCCGTGCGTGAACTTGGTGACCAGGACGACGACCAGCACCAGACCGGTGAAGAAGGCGCCGAAGGTGTTGATCGCGCGCGAGCGGATCATGTGGCGGCGCTTCGCCTGATCCTTCTCGGTGGCCAGATGGCGGTTCCAGTGGCGGACCATGCCGATCTGGCTGAGCGTGAAGGAGACGAACACGCCGACGATGTAGAGCTGGATCAGCCGCGTCGAGTCGGCGCCGTACATCCACACCAGCAGCATGGCCGCGCCGGCGAGGAGCACGATGCCGTTCGAGAAGGCGAGCCGGTCGCCGCGGGTGTGCAGCTGACGGGGCAGGTAACGGTCCTGGGCGAGGATCGAACCGAGCACCGGGAAGCCGTTGTACGCGGTGTTGGCCGCGAGGAACAGCACCAGCGCGGTGGCCGCGGCGAGGATCACGAACAGGAAGCTGCCCTTGCCGAAGACCGCCTCGGCGACCTGGGTGATCACCGGGTTCTGCACATAGTCGGCGCCGACCGCGACACCGTTCTTGAGCAGGTCGACGGCCGGGTTCTCGGCCATCCGGACCTTGGTCGCCATGGCCAGCCCGATGATCCCGCAGAACATGGTGACGGCGAGCAGACCCATCAGCGCCAGCGTGGTCGCCGCGTTCTTCGACTTGGGCTTTCGAAAGGCCGGGACGCCGTTGGAGATCGCCTCGACACCGGTGAGCGCGGCACAGCCGGAGGAGAAGGCGCGCAGGAGCAGGAAGACCAGGGCGAAGCCGGCCAGACCCTGGTGTTCCGCCTTGATCTCGTACGACGCCGTCGGCGCCCGCATGGTGTCGTCCAGCACCAGCCCGCGGAACGCGCCCCAGGCGATCATGATGAAGACGCCCGCGACGAACACGTAGGTCGGGATCGCGAAGAGCTTGCCGGACTCCCTCACGCCGCGCAGGTTCATCAGCGTCAGCAGCACGATCACGGCGATCGCGCAGAGCACCTTGTGCTCGACCACGAAGGGGATCGCGGAGCCGAGGTTCTCGATGCCGGACGCGATCGACACGGCGACGGTGAGGACGTAGTCGACGAGCAGCGCGCTCGCGACGGTCAGGCCCGCCTTGTTGCCGAGGTTGGTGGTGGCCACCTCGTAGTCGCCGCCGCCGCTCGGGTAGGCGTGCACGTTCTGCCGGTAGGAGGCGACCACCGTGAACATCAGCACGACGACGGCGAGCGCGATCCACGGGCTGAAGTGGTACGCCGACACGCCCGCGATCGAGAGGACCAGCAGTACTTCTCCGGGCGCGTACGCGACGGAGGACAGCGGGTCGGAGGCGAAGACGGGTAGGGCGATGCGCTTCGGCAGGAGCGTCTCGCCCAGCCGGTCACTGCGCAGTGCGCGCCCGATCAGGATCCGTTTGGGCACGTCGGTCAGTTTGGACACAACAGAGGATCGTAGGCGTTCGAACGCGAGGTCGCCCACCTGCCATCCCACATCTGCTCTCCGGGTGAAACCCGGAACGGGTGCGGCGGCGGTTTCCGCAGGTCGTCCCACACCTATGCCTATATGACAAAACCCGCCCCTTTTCCGGCCGTTGCCGACCTCCGGAGGATCCATGCACACCACCGCCCAGCTGATCGGCGCCGCCGCCACGCTCGTCGGCCTCGGCATCCTGACCCTGGTCAGCGTCCGCAGCATCAGCCGTCGCTGACCGGCGGCAACCCGTGCACGGGGGTCCCGCCGGCCGACCGCGCCTGTGTAGCTTGGGCGACGGTCTGAGACCCTGTTCAGGCCAAGTCAACGACTTTTGACATCGGAAGGACGGTCGTGCACATCGTCATCATGGGCTGCGGCAGAGTGGGTTCCGCTCTCGCCCAGACCTTGGAGCAACAGGGGCACACGGTCGCCGTGATCGACCAGGACCCCACCGCCTTCCGACGCCTTGGTTCCTCGTTCGGCGGCCGCCGGGTCACCGGAGTCGGCTTCGACCAGGACACCCTGCGCGAGGCCGGCATCGAGGAGGCCGGCGCCTTCGCCGCCGTGTCCAGCGGCGACAACTCGAACATCATCGCCGCCCGGGTGGCCCGCGAGATGTTCGCCATCGAGAACGTCGCGGCCCGTATCTACGACCCCCGCCGCGCCGAGGTCTACCAGCGCCTCGGCATCCCGACCGTCGCCACGGTCCGCTGGACCGCCGACCAGATGCTGCGCCGTCTGCTCCCCTCGGGTGCCGAGCCGCTGTGGCGCGATCCCACCGGCGGCGTCCAGCTCGCCGAGGTGCACGCCTCGGCCGCCTGGGTCGGTCACAAGATCAGCAAGTTGCAGGAGGAGACGGGCGTCCGCGTGGCGTTCCTGACCCGCCTCGGCGAGGCGATCCTGCCCACCTCGCAGACGGTGCTGCAGGAGGGCGACCTGGTCCACGTGATGATGCGCACGGACGAGGTCGACAAGGTCGAGGCGGCGTTCGCCAAGGGTCCCGAAGAGGAGGGCGGTCACTGATGAGGGTCGCCATTGCCGGTGCCGGTGCGGTGGGCCGCTCGATCGCGGGCGAACTGCTGGAGAACGGCCACGAGGTCCTGCTGATCGACAAGGCGCCGACCGCCATCTCGGTCGAGCGCGTCCCCCAGGCGGAGTGGCTGCTCGCCGACGCCTGCGAGATCACGTCCCTGGACGAGGCCGCGCTCCAGCGCTGCAACGTCGCGATCGCGGCGACCGGCGACGACAAGGTGAACCTGGTCGTCTCCCTGCTCGCGAAGACGGAGTACGGCGTCCCGCGCGTCGTCGCCCGGGTGAACAACCCGAAGAACGAGTGGCTGTTCAACGAGTCCTGGGGCGTGGACGTCGCCGTCTCCACCCCGCGTCTGATGTCCGCCCTGGTCGAGGAGGCGGTCAGCGTCGGCGACCTGGTCCGCCTGCTGCGCTTCAGCCACGGCGACGCCAACCTCGTCGAGCTGACCCTGCCGGAGGAGTCGGCCCTGGCCGGCACCCAGGTCGGCGACGTGGAGTGGCCCCAGGACACGTCCCTGGTGACCATCATCCGCGGCAACCGCGTCCTCACCCCGTCCCAGGAGGACTCCCTGGAGGCGGGCGACGAGCTGCTGTTCGTGGCCGCGCAGGCCCGCGAGGAGCAGCTGGAGGATCTGCTGTCGGTGCGCCGCGAGGACACGGCGAGCTGACCTCTTCGAGCTCTACGACGGCGGAGGGGGGGCGGCGCGCGGGGGGGGGCCCCCCCCCCCCGGGGGCGCGGGGGGGGTGGGGCGGGGCCCCGGGGGGGCCCCCGCCCGGCCCCCCCCCCGCGCTCGGG